>CAWJGR010000010.1:0-125607 GCA_963842545.1 Candidatus Bathyarchaeota archaeon | reverse complement strand
CATACATTTTGAGTATATTTCTAACTTGAGTAACGGTAGACTGGGCTACCCCTATTCGAGAGGCTATTTCTCTATCAGTACCTAAAGAGATCTCTTTTACTTTTAATGCGTTAGCAATTAGTTGATACTTATCTGCTTGTCTACGCATATCGTTTAAGATATGAGCTAATTTTAGGGCATCCTCTTCAGAGAATACATCCTCAAAAACGATGAAGTTCTCATATTTGCTTTGGATCGGTAATGTCTTTGCATAGCCTAACGGAATCCCCAGATCTTTTAGTATATCTCTTCGAGTATGACCATCTACGATAGTTAAGTACTCGCCTTTTTCATTTGCTAACTTAACCATTTTTATGGGTTCTTTTAACCCATCAAACTCTATACTCTTTCTCAAAGCTTGATATCGCTCTGGAGAGATCTTGAATGTTTGATTCTTGATCTCTGGAGTATCTATTATGGGTAGACTGTTATAGTCTAATTTTTCATCAATCATTCCTTTTCATTACCTTATTGTTGAATTTCCTTTAGAGCTTGCAAAGCCTAAGATTGTGCCTTCATACGGTTCACTCAGGTAGAGTTCAATTCTTTAATTAGCTGAACTGTACCCTTTGAAAGCTGTATTGTTGTTAATTCTGCTCTTGATTTTATCCTTTTCATTTTCTTTTCTTTCCAATTTTATCTTAACGAACAGGGCTTACGCTTTCTAAATTTATCTTCCCTAATAATAGGGAGTGAAATACGGTGTATATTGAAAAATAACATATGATTATTCATTTTTCTGAGACTAATTTATCATTTAATACAAAAATACTTATCAAAAAGGCTTTTCATGGATAAATAACAAAGTCTATTTTCCATACTTTTCCTATAGCTTCAATGTATAAATATGCTCTTTTTAAGTGTACTTTTTTGTACATTTATGCGAGTTTTTAATCATACACATCCAAATCTGCACTTAAAAATTGCTTATAAAGGCATGGACTTTATGTACACTTCCGTACATGAACTGCATACAGAATCTACAAATCAGCTACAGATTAGACATTTGTTCACTCACTAATTAATGAAATTCTAAATTCTGATTTCCAGAAATCAACATACTTTTTGAGTAATTCTTGAATAGGTGATCCAAAGCCGAAACTTATCAGTGGGGTAGCTGCTCGAAAACCCCTAAACCCCAATCTCGGAGAATCTTTCCCTATTTCGCTAAAGAAGTCCTTTGCTTAGTACGTAGTAGTAACTACAACAGGATTACGTTTATTTTTAATTGATCTCCCGACTAAATAGCTACAAAAAATTTTTTTTATAAAAAATTCCGTAATGGCTAAAAACTCGAAGGATAAGCGTAAAGGTAGAAATTTTATTTATAGTATGATGCCTTACGAATGGTTACGAAATAAATTTGACTTAAAGCATAATTCTGAGAATGATCTATGACATTAACCATGCTTTTTGATGCATCTAGAGTGATCGTCTAATTCGTTTCTATTCGTACACTATATAAATGAGCGAAGTAATTGATGGGCTTTTCCATGCTAAACATATTATGGATAGTCTTATAAGTAAACCGTACAAGAGCGAATACGAAGCACTTACGAATATCATCAAAGTTTCTCCTATCTTTTAGCTTCAGACTACACTAACTATTTAACCGAATTAGCCTTCTTTAGTCATGAGAAGGCTTTAAAATGGACATTGGAGAACGTATGATTGACTGGGATGGACATTACCAGACCCCGTTAAAGTACTGTTGAAAATCTCCATAGATAGGAAGCTCAGTTTCGATAATAGACAAGCCTTAAAATAATCAAGTTTCTTAATGCTCAAATGAATAAGCTTCTTTACTCAAATTAGGCTAAACGGATAAACGAACAGCAACAGAGTAAAATTCTACCTTAGATCTTATTTTTTAACTGTCGCAGGTTTTCAAAAGTTTAAAGTTCTGTCGCAGTTATTTTAGAAAAGCATCCAGATCAAAAGGAAATCCATACGGAATCTTAGCGAATTGAAAAGTATAAAATCTGAATTATGCTGATTAGTATTAAATTTCGATTAGCTTTAGCTACATTAAGAAGCCTAGTGTGAGTGACAAACGAGACACTTAAGGCTGATATATACAGCATAATATTTCGAAACTGATATTGGTGTAGAAAGTAAACTAAGGTGCATAAAATACACCAAATAGCCCATATTCGATTTACTACCTTTTCCTTCTAGAGGGTAAGTCTTAAAACTGCATAGTGTGTGGGAAGTAGTCAAGAAAGTTTGACTAACTTCAGTCAAGAATTTCTAACCAATAGCCTTTTATCGCCTACAGAATTTCTTAATACTAAGCATGGGTAATATCGGCAAGAATTTCGCATTAATTCTAATTCTGATGTAGACTATCTTAAGTCTAAGTCTGCTTATGGTTAAGCCTGTATATGCCCAGTCAGTACAAAAACCATCTATTCCAGACTTACGGTCAAGTATGTTGATAATTCATATGATACTTCACCAAACTCAATAATAATACCCGTATACTGGCAAACAAATCACAGTAGGAGGTCAACATATAAAGACCATAAATAGAAAAATTGAAATTCGGATTAAGAACCAGCCCTTTATACCCCACTAATGGAAGTATACAATTTTGGTTCAATGTTTGTGTTAAGCCTCATTTTAACCAAGTATTGGAATGAAATTTTCAAGAGCTATCACGGAGATTTGACGCAAACTCCCGTATTTTAGATTATACCATGCAATATTATCCATTAGCCATTCCTACAGAAGGTCAAATCGACTTCCAAGCGGAAGCACTAATTCCGAAATATGGACTTGCAGTTAATTATTATACGGGCAATTACTTTTTTGATGGCGAATCAAGTGGATGGAGTAACATCCGAAACGCTAAGCATACCTAATGGTTCAGTTTCCGTTACTCCTTACACAAATCCAACAACTTCAGCTCCTTCCTCAATACAACCTCAACTCCTACCGTTCCAGAGTTTCCAACTTTGATAATTCTACCTCTTTTTGCAGTAGCAACACTTCTATCGATTGTACTTATCAAAAGGAGAATAGCCAAAAAATAGCCAAATCTAAGAAAGAATACTTTCTTCCATTTTTTTGAAATATACTTTTTAAGCAACCTCTCGGTATTAGCCTATTGGATTTGAAAAAAAACTAATAAAGTAGAAAGTCGCAATTATTGCGATGAAATTAAAATTTAATCCAACCAACCAACCTACCTTCATGCTTAGCAGATAAGGCACGCTTAGCAGTAGACACGATTCGGCACATACATAGTAAAATTATCATACAGGTATAGTAGGAATTGAGCAGACAAATTGCACTAAAATTTAAGAAACAAAAAAGCGACTGTATGCTTAGCCTTCTAAGCGTTGAGATCACTTAGTATTTAATGGCGCCATTTACATTTCTAATACAACAGGAGAATTGTCTGTTTAAGATTAACCGTTTATTGTTTGTTTTTTTAGGTGCCGTCTATTAAATGGGCTGTTCCATCTGGACAGTAAACACAGTTGCCTTTCTCAGCAATCTCGAAGCGTTTACTGCAGGACTTCATTTGAGAGCATCCATCGCAATCTCGTGATAACATTTCTTTGTTTTTCCTCCTTGTGATTATGATTTTTCAGTGGCGAGCAGTCGCACGTTTGTTGAATTGGCGTTCTACCGATTCACATGTGGAGTTCAGCCATTGAAGTTCAACCATAGATACGAAAGGCGCTCTTAAACTTTATGAAAACTGCTATGTAGATTTTAACTAAGTAATTTCAGCTGGAATTGGAAATTAATAAGCCTCTTTATGCATTTTCCCTTTCCCATAGCAAAAAAAGTTTGGCAGCATAACAGTCTTAAAGTCTGGTGCTGAACTACAATGTTGGATGATGAGCACTAGAGTCTGAGCTTTGGCAGTGAGAAGGACTCGACGGGCGAACTGACAAGAACAAGCGGAAAATTTATCAATAGAGTAGCCATGAGAGACTAAGCTAAATCAATAGTTAAATGGCGCATCAAGAATCGAGGTGAACTAGTAGAAATGGTTGAAATGAAAGTTAACGCTTCCGAACTAAAAGGCGAAGAAAGCAAACTATTCGAGAAACTATCAGATTTCCTTAAAGACAAAACAGGTGGAGATGTAACTACAGACGGAAAAACCGTAACAGTGAAAGGTGAAGGTGAAGCGCTCTCAAAGAAGTATGTGCGGATAATTGTTAAAAAGTTCTTGCACAAGCACGAGTTATCTGAAACTTTCAAAGTTATAGGCGATGAAGAAGCACTTAAAATTAAGGAAAGAAAGCAGGATGAGGAAGAGGATTAAGCTCTTTTTTTATCTTAGTTAAATTTTTATTTTCAATTTAAGAAGAGAATGTGTTGTCCTAATTTTTGAACACCCTGTTCCAAAGCTTAGCATTAAATCAAAACAGATTATGAATACAGTTAAGAGATCAGAGAAAATGAGCCACAAAAACTTTGTCATCGGAACAGCAATGATTTTGTTTTCTTTGGCGTTTTTAATAGTTTTCTTATCATCTTCTAGCATTGGATTACAAGCTATCAACCCCTTAGCTGCCCTAACAGCCATAACCGTAGCCATAATAGGCATCGCATGGTTCAAAAAAACAAGCAGTTAATCGGCATTCTATATCAGAATGACACATTTGTAGCCCAATTAGGAAAAAATGCAGAACCTACTAACTGTAGACTCTTATTGCCGCTTTTCTGCAATAAAAAACTTAGTCGTGGATGAAAAACTTAAATGATTAATGAATGAACAAATAAATGCAACCATAAGTGACCCAAATGACCAGCTACCGCCCCAACGACAACGAATTCGTCACAATCCACAATCTTTCAAAAAACTTCGGAAGCTTCCACGCTCTGAACGATGTGTCCTTTAATATTAAAGAAGGAGAAATCTTCGGTTACATTGGACCTAATGGCGCTGGAAAAACCACCACTATGAAAATCCTCGTCGGCTTAATCACTGATTTCCAAGGCGAAGTGTCAATAGGCGGTTATCAAGTTCCCAAAAGAAAAGACGAAATCCACAAACTGCTCGGTTATCTTCCCCAAAACGTTGCTTTTCAAGAGTGGCGCACCGTTAATCAAGCACTTAAAACGTTTGGAAAACTTTCTGGGCTAAGTGACTCAAAAGTGGAAGAACGCATTCCTGAAATTCTGGCTCTACTCGGATTAGCCGACGCTCGGCAACAAGAAAGTTTCTCATTTGTCTGGAGGCATGATGCAGAAGGTTGGGTTAGCTCAGGCACTGCTTCATGAGCCCAAACTTTCTAGTTTTGGATGAGCCTCTGGGTGGGTTGGACCCGCTAAGTCGTCACCAGTTCAAAGATATTGTTTTGAAGCTTGCAAAAAAAGGCACAACCGTCCTGTTTTCTTCACATATTCTAAGCGATGTTCAAGATGTCGCTGACAGAATCGGAATCATCAGTCACGGAAAAATCAAGCAAGTTGGTACATTAAACGAGTTAAAAACCCGTTTAGTCTCCCAAAAAACGGTTCAAGTACTTCTTTCTTATGCCAGTGACAAATGGCAAGAATTCGGCGCAATCAAAAACGTGAGGAGCGCGGAGCAGCCTTCGCCTGGAAAAATCCTTGGTGCATCTTGAGGCAGGGGCAGATGAAGATCAAGTGTTTAACGACATCATGCAAAGCATAGTCAAGTTGGGCATTCGAGTGCGAGGTGTCTCTTTGATTGAGCCTTCGCTTGACGAAATTTACCTCAACTATGTTTCGGAGGCTGAGAACTGATGAAAACGGGTCTTCTTTTTGTGGATGAGTTGCGTGGATTCTACAAGTCTAAAGTCATGATTTTCCTGTGGGTCGGTTTACCCGTTATCGCGTTGCTGTTTCGCTTCATCTCTGCAGGAGTTCAGGACAGAACATTTCCTTCACTGTTATTTCTGCGCTGGTAGTTTCCAGTATTGGCGGCACTTTAGCTTCAGTTATGCTTGCGGTTTTTATAATTAACGAGAAAAATAGGCATGTCTACGACTTATTCCTTATTCGACCGCTAAAACGAAGGGATATCATATTGGCAAAATTCTTCTCAGTTTACACTTGCGTTGCCATAGCGAGCTTCATTGCAGTTTTGGCAGGAATTGTAACGGATTATGCTACGACAGGCTCATTGTCAACTACTATCTTGACCGATGCGGGGCAGTCTTTGGCAACAAGCTTATCCATGATTGCAGTTGCATGTGCCGCTGGTGTACTCATCGGAATTGCTTCGCCCACTGTTCTTGTCGGTGCCATATTGGTCATTTATGGAGGAAACCAGATTTCAGTCATTCCGTTGGTGCCGACTCTGCTTAATCTGCCATATGCATCAGTTTTCACGATTGCCTTCGCCGCAGCTGTTGCGGTGGGGTTGCTTGCTGCAGCAATAACGTTATTTAACAGAAAACAATTCTAAGGAAAAAAAATGCCATAATTGCAATTATAGTTCAACGGCAAAAACGATAACGGTTTTAAGAAAGAAAAGATTGTATGGTCATTGGCTTATTTGCGTTTTAGCATGTTTTCAAGGATTGGCTTTAGCTTTGCGTTTTCTGCTTGGATTTTCTCTTTGCCCAAGGCTTTCATGTCGGCATCTATTTCTTTGATGACTTCGGCGTAGTGGATGCCTTCCGCTGCTGAAACGTATTCTACTCGGAACCGCTCAGGACTCATACCCAAGTTTGGTTAGCATGCCTTTGAGGGCGTCGGTTCTGGCTTTCATCTTGTAGTTTCCGCTGATGTAGTGGCAGTCGTATGGCAAGTGACATGCTCCAAGAAGAACCATGCCTGCGCCAAGTCTGAGTGCTTCAAGAACAAATTCTCTGGCAACTCTGCCGCTGCACATAACGCGTATAGCTCTTACGCTTGCTGGATAGTCACATCGGCTGATGCCTGCAAGGTCTGCGCCTGCATAACTGCACCAGTTGCAGAGGATAGCGAGGATTTTTTCTTCCGGTTTGTCTTCAAGTGCAGCGCGGATTTGAGCCATGATTTGTGCGTCGGTAAAGTGCATTTGTGTGATTGCATGTTGTGGGCATTCGGCAACGCATGTTCCGCAGCCATGGCAACTAGCCGTGATTATTTGGGCTGGTTTGCCTTGTTCTTGCCTTATTGCGCCATATGGGCATTTGTCGACGCATACACCGCATTTCTTGCATTTAGCTTCGTCAATGACTGAGATGATTGGTTCAATTTTCCATTTGGGTTTGCTGATAACTGTGGCTGCTCTTGATGCGGCGCCGCTTCCTTGGGAAACACTAGCAGGAATATCCTTTAAGCCTGCACATGCGCCAGCGTAGAATACTCCGTCAGTTGGTGCATCCATGGGTTTGAGTTTGGGGTGAGCTTCCATGAAGAAGCCGTCTGAGCCCCGTGAGAGGTTGAGTATGCGCGCGACTTCGTCTGAGCCTTTTTTGGGTATAGCTGCAGTTGCGAGGACAACCATGTCGGCTTCCACTTCAATGGGCATTCCAAGCAGTGAATCCTCGGAGTGAACGGTTAAATTGTGGGTTTTTGGGTCTTCGTCGATTCGGCTTACGCGTCCACGAATGAAGTTTACTCCTCTTTCCCGTGCGCGGTCATAGAATTCCTCGTAACCTTTACCTGGGCTGCGTATGTCCATGTAGAAAACGTAGACTTCTATGTCTTCCTTGTACTTCTCCTTAAGCTGAACCACATGCTTAAGCGTGTACATGCAACCGAAATTGCAGCAGTATGGGTAGTGGGTTTTGTCTCGGCTGCCGACACATTGGATGAAGGCGATTTTATGTGGTTTTTGTCCGTCGGATTGGCGGATGACTTTGCCGCCTGTAGGACCTGCTGCAAGAATTAATCGTTCGAACTCCATGCTTGTGATAACGTTGGGGTATTTCCCGTAGCCAAGTAAGCGGCATATCGTATGGCAAGTAAATATCAAAGCCTGTGGAAACTATGATTGCGCCAACGTCAAACTCGACTTCCTCGGGTTTCTGGTTAAAGTCTATGGCTTGACGTTCACCGCAAGCCTCGGTGCATTTGAAGCATTCAATACAGTAATCTCTGTTGATAGAGTAAATCAACGGCACAGTCTGGTCGAAAGGCACAGAAATAGCTTTACGCGTTCCAAGGTTCATGTCCCATTCGTTGGGGTACTCGATTGGGCAAGCATCTTTGCATTCACCGCAGCCCGTGCATTTGTCTGTGAGGACGTAACGAGGGTTTTTGCGGATTTTCACCTTGAAGTTACCGATGTAACCGTCAACTTTGACTAATTCGGAGTTTGCGAAGATTGTGATGTTTGGGTGGCGTGCGCAATCAACCATTTTTGGTCCTTCAATGCAGATGCTGCAGTCCAAGGTTGGAAAGGTCTTGTCGAGCGCCGCCATGTGTCCACCGATGCTTTGAGTGTTTTCAAGCATGTAGACTTTGATAGCCCTTGCTCTGCTAAGTCTAAGGCTGCATTCATGCCTGCGATTCCGCCGCCGATGATTAGCGCTTTGTTGGTGACTGGGACTTCGATGGTTTGAAGCGGCTGCATTAATCGTACTTTTGCAACTGCCATACGAACAGAGTCTTTGGCGCGTTCTGTTGCTGCTTTGGGGTCGCTTTGGTGGCACCAAGAGGCGAATTCGCGGATGTTTGCCATTTCATAGAGGAACGGGTTTAAGCCTGCTTCGGAAACGGTGCGTCTGAAAGTGGGTTCGTGCATTCTGGGTGAGCATGCAGCGATGACTACGCGGTTTAGGTTTTGTTCTTTGATGGCTTTGCGGATTTCTGCTTGTCCAGGATCTGCGCATGTATAGCGGTTTTCTTTAACGAAGACAACGTCTGGAATGGTTTTTGCGTATTCAGCTACAGCTTTAACGTCTACTGTGCCTGCGATGTTTAATCCGCAGTGGCAAACGAAAACGCCGACTCGCAACTGTTCAGGTTTGCAAGCAGCACAGTTTCAGTTTGTTTGGGTGCGGTTTGTGAGTTACTCACTTGTAATCCTCCGTTTTCATCTCTTCAGAAAGAAATCTTTTCTCAACGACTTTGACGTCGGTTTTCGGCAGCTTGAGCTTTAAGTTCCTTAGCTGCATCTGCGGAACTGGTTATTCGTTCTAAAGCTTTGTTCCAAGTGCCTGAATGAATGGGAGTGTGGAGAACTTTTGTGCGTTTAACACAGAGCGCTTCATCTACTGGGCAAACGTTTTTGCATGCACCACAGAAATGTACAGAATGATTCGTTAACGTGAACTTTCTTATCTTCCCCAAGCACAAGTGCTCCTTTAATCGGGCAAACATCTAGGCAGTCTGTGCAGCCTTCAGGGCATTTCTCTTGGTTTATGCTAATTTTTCCTTCGAAGGCTTTTTTGACTTTTAATGCGCCCTGAACACATTTAGATTCGCATACCTTGCAGGTTGGGCAGTACTCTTTTTGGATGTCAAGGCTGATTTGAACCCTTTTTTTCTCGTTTGGCGAGAGAGCTTGCACGTCTTGGACTGGGTTGCCGTCAAAGCCAACTTTGGAGATTTTTATGAGCGAAAGTGGACAGGCACTTTCGCATTCTATACATTCTTTTTCACATTTGTGCGTATCTACAGACAATTTCTCGGAGAGTTGTGGATAGCTGTCTTTTTCCAAGATGGATAAGTCGTGTTTACCATTTAGAGTTACTTTGATTGCGCCATATGGACAGGTAACGTCGCAGATTCCACAGAAATTGCATTTTGCCAAATCAATGTCTACTTTGGCTTTCTTTGTTTTTTCGCCTGGAATTTTAGGCTGTTTCTGTGTTTTTATGGCTTCTTTAGGGCAAGCCACCGTGCATACTTGGCAACCGACACAGCGGTTTCTGTCAAGGGTTAACTTGTAATTCTTAACTTGTAAAATCCACTCTAAAGTTAAAGCGTCTGCCGCATCTTTCTTTATGGTTTTAACGGCATTTATTTATTCACCAAGAGATTCTTCATATGCGCGGTACAAATTAGTCCAACGTCCACTTAAATTAGTTAGAATGTTCAATAAAGTGCTTTTGATATAAATATTGCTTGAAAAAACCATACTTCCTACGTGAAAAATACCAATCCAAAGAACCTTGAGAGAATTGAACCTCTAGACTAATTAAAGATTTGTAACAGTTGATTGCTGTCCTTTGGGATCAAACCGTTTCCTAGCATGGAAATAGATTGTTTTTAGGACTGCAACGCTGAAGAGCACAAGATAGAAACAGGTGTGCCAAAGCCAAAAGTGGCTCTGAGATGAAGCAGAGAATTACTGAATGGGTAACCGATTGTGCTTGGAAGTAAGACTGTGGCAATGGGAATAATCAAGACAAGATTTGTTTTGTTGCTTGTGAAGAATACTTTCCAATCACCAACTTTTGTACAAGACAAGGGTTGCAATTACAAACAATCTCAGTTCAAGAGCTATGTTAACTGGACTAAATATACCGATATAGTAGGATCCTAACTCGTGGAGCCCATATTCTTTTGTAGAAAGAGGCCAAAATAGTTGCAGTCTGCCGCCTATGAAGAAGTCGCCTATCAAGGGGTGAGAAATTAACGCTAAGAAGTACGGAATTGCCTTTTTTCGGTAGATAATGAAGATGGGGATAAAAACTAATGTTGCGACCACGATTGAATGAGTTGGACCTCGGTGTATTTCTGAGCCCGTCAAAAAATCATATATTATGTCTACATCTGGAAGTATGGAGAGAACCAGCAGAATAGGTATGTTTAGTTTAACGCGAAGCGACTTTCGATGAACCCTTACCTAAAAGGTAAGCGATTGCCATGTGGCCAACAGCAAACAAAGCGGTTTCCTTCTTTAGACTCAGACAATTCTGGACGTTTCGTTATTAAGCATATAGGTTATAATCTATGGATTAGGTGAACTTTAAACAACCAACGAGTTGGCATCTTGACTTACAATCCTCTTAAAGCTATAAGGTCTAGCATTTGCCAGCTATCTGATATCCACAATCCTAATTCAGGTTTTTTTCTAAGTGTTCTCTTGGTTGCTTAACATCCTGGGCTTTGCAACCTTTAAATTCTTCTTTTACAATTAGCTTTTCAGTGAATATTTATGAGCATGTCTGTTACTGCTAAGGATGTTTATTCTAAAGGATTAAATTCTGTTCAAGACAACGATACCCTTTCAAGATGTCTGGAAGGCTTCAAAAAGGGCATGCCACCAGTTATGGCTGTTCTAGACGAAAAAGGCAAGTATGTAGGAATGATTACTCGACGGTCCATTTTACGTTCGCGGCTTGATTTTACTGTGGCTAAGGTTCGGTCGTTGATGCAGGTTGCGCCCCACAGGTAACGCCTGACACTTCGTTAGGCGATTTGGCGAAATTGATGATTGGAAGTGGTTTGCGCCAGTTGCCTTTGTTTGATAAGGGGAAGTTGCTGGGGTTTGTTACTGATGAGGAAGTGATTCATGGCGCGGTGAGCGATGATTGGGGTCATGATGCAGTTGAAAAAGTAATGACACGGGCTCCTCACACGATTGAATCAGGACGCAGTGTCGGCGCAGTTTTGGGTATGATGCGTGAATATGGAATCTCCCATGTTCCAGTTTTGGAGGGTGGAAAACTTGTAGGCATGGTTAGCATCGAGGATATTCTGAAAAGCATTTATTGGCCTCAACGACGCCAAACCACTGGCGACATCGTTGGCGAAAAACTTGAAACTCTCGGAATTGCCGTAAAAGGAATTATGGCTTCACCTGCTATCATTGTAGATGCCAAAACAAGCCTGCGCGATGCTGAAAAACAAATGCATGACCACGATATTTCGTGCTTATGCGTTGTAACGGGGAGAGGTTGGTTGGCGTGGTAACAAAGCTTGATTTTCTGGAGCAGATTTCCCAAGTTTTAGCAGCCGCACGCAAATTAACAATACAGTTTGGCACAAAAGGCATAGACATGTCACCAGACCAGCAAGCTTTCATGATGGACGAGTTTGATTCATTTTCCCGCCGATTCCAAGAAGCATTTCAGTTAGGAACATTGTTCGTGTATATGAAAAGCCACGGAGATAACGGCGTCCGAGAAACACCCCTTGTTCACTGCAGACTGCAATTCCGAACTGTCCGAGGCACATTTTTTGCGGCAAGCGAAGGCTGGGGTGTAGAGCCAACTTTCAGGGTGGCACTAGACCGCCTTGAACGCAGATTGTTACGAAGCAAAGAACTCTTAGCCTACAACCCTAAATACGCCAAAGATTACCTTCGCAAAATCGGGCTACCATCAGAAGAAGAATAAACACCTTCTTTCTTCCTATTTGTTTTTCACAGTTTTTCAACCCCTATTGCTCTTTTTCCAGTTGCAAGTGGGACCCTACAATTTGCTAAAAAGATGCGAAAAACCTAAACGAAAAATATTAACCAAGACGTCGTCAATTCTAATCGCGCTTAATGCCTTTATTTGAGTATAAACAAATTCATTTTAATGAAGCTTAAGTTATTAGATGTATTATGGGCTGTTCTTCATTTCTTCCCTAAAGGTTTCTTCCAGCATCTTCTTGTTTATGCCAATCTCCTCTGCCAATCGCTTAACCTGTTTGACATAGGTGCGGAATAGGCTTTGAAGGATTTCGGCTTTTTCTGTGTCAGGAAGCTCTTTTTCTTCTGCCATTAATAGAGCGAACCATTTGCCGAGGTTGGTGAGTTCATAGGTTTTGATCCAGATGATACGTCCTTCTTTGTCGTTTTTTTCCATGGACTCGTTTAGGACTCCGAGTTGGGTGAGGGTTTTGAGGTTTTCGATTATGGTTTTATTGCTATAATTGAGGGTTTTTACGAGATCTTTTTGATAGATGTTTTTGGCGACGCCCTGTTTGAGCGAGAAGCGGAGGATATCGACACCTGCTTTGGAACCGAATATAGCAGAGAGAATCTTATCTTTCTTTTCTGTTTTTGGAAGAAATACTACATAGGGATGTAACTTTTCAGTCACAGATGCTCATCTAAATAAAATATCCGCCACTTCTGCATTTAAAACTTATCCCCGTTATTTCCAAAGGCTAAATAGATTTAAATTGCCCTTGAACTGGGTCTATGGATTGTGGCTTAATTTTGAAAAACTGTTTTATAGAACATACTCTGTTCTGTTGACTTTAAAGAGATGAGAGGGCAAGTTCCATGAAAAAATCAATAATTTACACAGTTGTTTTACTAACCCTATTTGCTTTCAGCTTCGCGCTGATTCCGCAAGCACACAGTCAAACCGCAAATATCAAAATCGTATCTTACAGCTGGTACATCGATACTGCTGGTTTGCTCGATGTAGTCGGCGAAGTTGAAAACATCGGCACGAATACTGTAGAGTCAGTAATCCTAAACGCTCAAATGACCACAACCACGGGAGACCAGCAATCAACTCAGACGATGGTTTTCGTGAAGGATATGCTTCCTAACCAAAAAGCCCCGTTCTACATGACATTCTTTTTGCAGGCTGACCAAACAACCGGGGCCCTTCCTTCCATTGCCAACGTGCAAATCTTAGTGGCGCAGGCACCCACAACCACAGGGTACCTATACCAAGACATAAAAATAACTGCGCAGCAACACAGCATTGGCACAGGCACTGAAGACAAGGGTGTTTACTGGGTCACAGGCACCGTCCAGAACACAGGCAGCCAAACCGCCACCAACGTGCGGGTACTCGGAACCTTCTACGACACCGCAGGCAATGTTATTGCGGTGGGCGGATACACCGATACTGCCCTATCTACTTCATTGGCTCCTTCGGCGAAGACGGATTTCAAGTTCGGCGCCTATGACACCAATGAAACTCTTGTCTCATCAGATCAGAAAATCGCGAGTTTTACGCTTCTGGTTCAAGTTGAAGACCCGGTCTTACAAGGAACGGCTCCTCTGATTACGCCTGGACCTACCGTTGCCTCAACGCCAAGTGTCAATACATCCCCAACACCCAGCGGTAACACCTCGCCAACAGCTACCCAACCCAGCCAGACCCAAACAAACAACCCAACAGGCACCACAACACCCGCATGGCTCATTCCGGTCGTAATCATTATAATCATCGCAGCAATCATCGGCGTCACAATCTTTGCATTTAATAAACGCAAATCCCCGCAAATCAGCGAAACAGCCGAAAAGAAAAAGTAAGCAAACTCCGCTAATGCGCTTAGGAAAATTGCCATTGATTTAAATATTTCTTTTACTAAAGGGTATTTTATGAGTTTCAGACCTCAAACGGGTTCCCACCGCAGCAGCGGAAAACAGTTTTCAAAGAGTGCACACGAAAAGAAAGTCAAAGAGAAAAAACAACATGGCGCCAAGTACCTGCTGGAGGAAAAGCCCGAATTTTCAACAGAGGAAGTAGCGCAGAGGACTCTCAGCAGTTTGGAGAAGCTTGGAAACCAGGTTTTTGCACTCTCACCATTCAGCCAGTACTTTGATGATTGGCTCATTACGCTGAGGCAGGTGGTTTCAGAATTTGAATCTAACCAAAGCTATAACCATCGACGAATCCTTTCTAAAGGAACGCACCCAAATCTTCCTAGACGCTGAAACAGCACTTGCCGAAAACCGGCTCAAAGAAACACAACTTAACCACAGAAGCAAAAGCACTTGTCGATGTCAACCACAAAATCGTAGAAGTCGACAAACAGTATGCAGAGACAACGCGGGAACGCAGCAACAAACGAAACACGGAAGTTCAAAGGTTAAGCAGCAAAATTCGCGAACTCGAAGACCAACTTGAAGCGCAGCAGCAAGTTAAAATCAGCTTCTACAAGTTCAATGCAAAAAGAAAAGCTGCTGAAGAATTAGCGCAGACAAATCAAAACCTCAAAGCAGCTAAAAACGAGTTAGAAGTTACAATGCAAACGTTTACAGCTGAACAAGAGAAACTTCATGACAATTATGAAAAACAAAAGCAAGAACTAAACGAAGAATCCGACCGCCTGCACAAGGAACTAGAAAAACTTGAAACTGACACATCAATGGAGCCGCGGCAAACAGCCTCCAAATCCCTATCTAATTCAATCGATATGCTGCTCAAAAGAATGCCTAAGTCAACCTAAAGAAACTTAAAAATTAGACCTAATTTTATTTGATGCACCTTATTCTTACCCGTTAATGAGACTCCTAAGGGATTTAATTTCTTCTCGTAATGAGCCAACTTCATTTTCAAGAGCCATCGCTTTTGCATCTGCAATCTTCTTGAGTCCTTCAATTTCGACTAAAAGATTCTTTTTTTCCACTTCTAATGTTCTTATTTTTTCGATGGTGGTTTTTAGGCTCATTCAAATTTCCCCTGGCAATATATATTATGTTTTTTTAGCTTAAAACTTTTGCATTATAGTTTGTCGGAATAGAAAATATTTTGTTTTTTGCACAGTAAAATAAACTTGTGTTGAGCTTTGATAGATGCAGTTTTATATAGGTATTAGCAAATTAAAGATGATAATTTAGTTCGTATTGTTGGA
Organism: Candidatus Bathyarchaeota archaeon; assembly: GCA_963842545.1. Taxonomy (GTDB): domain Archaea; phylum Thermoproteota; class Bathyarchaeia; order Bathyarchaeales; family Bathycorpusculaceae; genus Bathycorpusculum. The sequence goes on along the minus strand of CAWJGR010000010.1, from coordinate 110,160 downwards.
TTGTGTCTAAATGAGGAAGACTATATTCAAAAAGCTAGAAGCTCAGGGATTAATTGCAAATTACAACCGTTTACGAAAGAATTTGCCCCCTAAACTTCCTGACCGCGTGTTCATTTGGGATGAAACCTTCAGGGAAGGCATCAAGGCACCAACGGTTTACTTAACCTATGTTGAGCAAGTTAGGCTTGCAAAACTAATGGATGAAGCAGGCGTCGCAATAATAAACGTGGGTTTTCCAGCTCTATCTGAAGAGGAAAAACGAACTGTCAAACGCATAGTCAACGAAACCTTCACTTACTCCAAACTTACCGCTTCAGCGGAAGCCACAAAAAACAGCATAAATGCCTGCTTAGAATGCGGCATCAAAGAAATAACAATCGAATCACCCATCAACGGCTTAAACCTACAGTACAAATTAAAGATAACCAAGGAGCAAGCTTTGCAACAAATTGTTGAAAGCATCGACTACGCTAAAAAGCATGGCACAAACGTAAACTTTATCCTCATGGATGCCACCCGAACCCCACTTGAAGACATATCTGCAGGTTTTTGAAGCAGCAGCAAACGCAGGAGCCATCAGGTTAGGAGTAGCTGACAGCGTAGGATTCATAAGACCCCTTTCGATGCGGTATTTGATGTCGCATATCCGAGATGGCTTACCTGAGGCAGTTAAAAAGAAAGCACCCCTCTCAATTCATTGCCACAACGACTTCGGCTTAGGCTCAGCAAACACCTTGGCAGCAATGGAAGAAGGCGTCTCATACCTGCACACTTGCATCGCAGGTTTTGGGGAACGCGCAGGCATAGCACCCTTCGAAGAAGTCGTGACAGCAGCTGAACTACTCTACAACATTGACACAGGAATAGACATGGGAAAAATCTATCGCCTCGCTCAATCAGCCGAAAAAGCATTTGCTCTGCCCATCCAATTCCACAAACCCATCATCGGCGAAAACATATTCACCCACGAAGTCGAAGAAGAAGTCGAAGAAATGATGGCTAACCCACTAGTTTTCGAGCCTTTCCCACCTGAAATCGTTGGCAGAGAAACCATGATTTTCATCGGCAGAAACACAGGACAAACCCTCATTCAAAAACTCCTCGAGAAAGCTGGAATCCGCGCTTCACCAAGACAGATGGATGAGCTTTTCCGACGCATCAAAGGTCCACAAGAAAGCCTTGACAAAGGCGAAGCCCAAATGACCTACTACCAAGTTAAGAAACTCATGAAAGAACTTCTCAAAGGCTACACGATGGATGAGTTCTGGCGGTTAGTTGAGCAAGTGACAAGGCAAAAACCTAAACTGCCAAAAACCACTAAAAAGACGTCTGAGCAAACCGCTGATCAACTTCTACCTTAGTTGTTTTTTTATTTCTTTTATTTCCTCTTCTCTTGGTTTTTTGGGGTAGTTGTAGATGGGTCCACTTGGTTTTTCATTGTAGTATGGTCGATTGCAGTCGGGGCAGCCTGAAGTTTGAAAAGGCAAGCCGCTCTCAATAATCGGATTTAAAGCTTCGTTGGTAAGTCCATAGCCCGTGATTTTGCCTTCTATCGTCAAACTGTCATGTCATCAAATCTTGTTTTACCTTGACATATTAGGTATCGTGCAAGCTGAAGCCGCCTGTAAGTTTCAAGTTTCGGCGGCGAATTATTTTCCAACGCAGTACCCCGAACAGGAGTAAAAGCGAAAAGCGCAGGCAAAACACCCATGTCAACACACCTCTGAATAACCTCCACTGCTTCCTTTTCGGTTTCCCCTAACCCAACAATCACATGCGTACTAACATTTCCTTCCCCAAAAACATCTAATAGCTTCTTTAAGCAAAACGAATTGGTTTTGCCAATTGTAGGAGCCACCTGCACCTTTACCCTTAACTTTATCAAATATAGCCTCCGTTGCTGCATCCAAAGCGATGCCTAACCTGTCAACGCCAGCTTTTTTCAAGAGCTCAATGTTTTGGTTGTTAAGCGGTTGACAGGAAACCGAAACAGGAATTGCCCATCGCTTTTTAATTTCTTTCACGAACGCTTCAAGATGGCTAAAGACTTCTGGGTAGTTTAGAGCTTGAATACAGATGCGCTTGAATTTTCCTTCTTTTGCAGTTGTTTCAAGGGCTGTTAACACGCTTTGGGTTGGAAAAGCTGGCCAAGTAACTCGGGAGAGGAGTTCGGATGTCGCTTTTGCTGGTTTTGGCTTGGGGGCAGAAACCGCAGTTTGCTGTGCACTTGCCCAACTTGTAGGTCATTAAATAAGCCGTTGTCGGTTCTGCATCCAACTTACCATCTAGAAGCCCAAGAACCATGGCGGTACCTAAAGAAACACGAATTAAATCAGGAAATTGTCTAAGGAAAGACTTGGTAAGGTTTTCTGTAGTCATAGATTATTGACCTTAATTCTGGCAATAAGAGATCATGGATTTGGCAGATTTAAGAATGATTGTAACCTTGTAAAAGAAATAAAAAAACAAGTTAGAATTCTTAGCCGATAGAAACCGAAAAACTACATCCAAAAAATCTTCTACAGTCAAAACCTGAATGATAAATTCATAAAAGTTAACTTATCGATAAGGTATCTTCGTTTAAATTAATTCTTGCTCCAAGATGCAGACAAGGACAAGAGGTAATGAATAATAAAGACAAATAAAAGTACTAGTGAAATTCAAGTGCTTCTAAACAAAGTTAACATAGATTTTGATTCAGCAGTAAATATTGCATTGAACGATTATATCCATAAAATATTTCTTAGCTGTCCTTTTACAGAAGAAATATGCCTAAAAAAACAGTGTCTAGATTGTGACTCTTCAAAAACCTCTAAAATAAATGCAATTTCAAAGATGAAGTAGAGAAATAGGCTTGAAATCAGATTGAGACAATTAAGCTGCACTGATCCAGTAGAAGAAGATGCAGTTAACCAATTTAATGATTAAGCTTTCTGAACGTATTTTTTCGATTAATTGTTAACATGACCTTATTAAACAATAGTATAACAATGTTCGAAATCTTCCTAAGCAAAAGTTTCTTGAGTTATGTATGGTTTTTTTCCAGGATGCCCTGAATTTAAGTGGAATTAAATGAGAACCCTTTAGGTTTGTCGTGGGCGCTTTCTTGTTAGGCTTACTATTCGGCTTACAATCGAAAGTAAGAAGAACCCAACAAAAGCGTACTGTACAAAAGTGAAAACCGCCTCAGTTGGCCAAAGCAAAGTTAGTATAACTCCTACGTAGAGGGCGCTTCCAAGGTAGCGTCCAACAGGGTCGTAGAGTTTCTTAACAAAGTAACTTGTAATTATGAATTGAATGAATGCAGTAGCAATTACTAGCGGCAACCAAATCGGATAAAACCCAAGACCACAGAAAAATGCAAAAACCCCGAACATAAATATGAAATCTGTTGTAGCATCCCAATAAGCACCTAATTGTGAGGCCACATTTAGTTTTCTAGCAATGTAGCCATCGAAAAAATCTGTAACTGCACAAAATCCAAGCAAACCTAAACACGCTGCAATATTTCCTGTGTTGTAAAGGTAAAAGAAAAAGGGTAGAGCTACAATTCGTAATGAACTGGCAAACATAGGGATTAAGACTAATTTTTTCATAGTCGCACATTGAAGCTCGCTTAAGGTTGTTGATGATTCTGAAATGGTTAAAGATACTTAAAATAATCTTTTCGATCGCCTTGAACTTACCGCATAAGTTCAAACGCAAAATCAGTCAAACGCTCAAATGGCCTACCAACAAGCCATAACCCCTCTTGCCAAGATACCTCTGCCCATAAAACTGACGCCTGCGCTTTCCCAATCGCAAACTTCAACTTACCCTCACTAAAACCTGAAGCATAAAGCAGCTTGTGGCGAATTAAACGGTAGTTTTTTGGTTCCTCCCAATCCTCAATCAGAAACGCCATGATCTTTTACTCGCTCGTAGAGTGGAGTTCCAGGAATTGGATATGGCAACGTGAAAGATAAGTAGTCAAGCGGCAAACCTGAAGCAAAACGCACCGTATCCAGCACGGTCTTGTTGCTCTCGCCAGGGTATCCAACGATGAAGAAGGCGCCAACTTTAAGTCCAGCCAGCTTTAGCCGCGTAAACTGCGCGTTTCTGCCTGCGAAGTTGTAGATGTGTTTGTTCATCAACCTCAAAACTGAGTCATTGCCCGATTCTATGCCGAAGAAAACCCCGATGCAACCAGCGCGTTTCATGCCCTCTGCAACTTCTGCATCCATTGTGTCCACTCGCGACAAACATTCCCATCCAACCTTTAACCCTCTCGACGAACGATTTCTGCTGCAGACATCCAAGCAAATGATTACGGTTTAAGGTGAAACAATCGTCAGCAAACCAAACACTATCATAACCCAACGCTGCAATCTCTTCCACTTCATTGACAATGTTGTTTACCGAGCGGCTTCTCATGTCTGCGCCAAAGATTGGTCGCTGCAGAAATCGCAGGAAAACGGGCAGCCACGGGATGTTATCATGGAAGTGATTGAGTAGCCGAAGTGGTCGAGGTAATATTTTTTGTATGATTCATTATCGAATAGTTCACGGGTTGGAAAGGCTAAACTATCTAAGTTTTCGTATGAATTCTCTTGGCCCAGTGTTGACTATGCGGTTACCATTTTAGAAGACCAGCCCTTTAACGCTCTGAAAATCTTTTCCCTGGTCAACAGAATCAGCTATTTCAACATGGTTTGTTCACCTTCGCCGACAGCAACTACATCAAAGGTGTCCAGAAAGCTTTCAGGTGCCCAAGAAGGCAAAGGACCACCCACCACGAACAAAGAATCCGTCCAATCCCTCATTTCTAAGCATGTGCAAGTTCGAAGGTGGTTTTTTTCATCGAAAACATCGAGTAAAACCCAACAATCTGTGGTTTGGCACGCTTTATCCGTTCAACAGCTTCCCTGAACTTCATAAAAGTGCAGTCAACCAACTCCACCTCGACTCCATGTTTCTTGAGCGCCGCGGCAATGTAACCTAAACCTAAAGGTGGAAAACGGAAAATTGAATTATCGTTTGCTGGATGAAAATAAGGGTAAACTAAAGCTACCTTAACTGCCATTTAAATTTTTAACCACCGAAAATGCATGGGTTCTCAATCAAAGAGCCCTCAAAATTTTTGCTCCTAATTGAATAGTTGTTTTATGCTTTAAAAACTTTATCACCATTATTCAACTCTGGCATTATCGATAGATTGGAATGGTGTTTGCTTCGGCAAAACTTTATTATTCGACTGTGAAAATTTACATTCGGTTGAAAAAAGGTGCATATGACCTTCTAAAAAGCTCAGGTGGTTTGAATGGTGAAATTAACCGATTTAGGGTTTAGAAAAGGTCCATTGTTGTGAAACGATAGTTTCAACCTATAACCCTGACGGAACATCAAACGCTGCACCAATGGGCACCAATTATGCAGAACACCAAACCTATCAATGAACATTTTAATTCATCATCAACCTGTCGCAATCTTAAAGAAAAAAATGCGCCAGTGTTAACTTAACAAGCAACATAGAGGTTTTCTACAAATCCACTTTTAAAGAAGCAAACCCAATTGGAAAAGTTACCGCAAGAATGGTTTGACAAAGCAGAAATAGTGAATGCACCGAAACTTCGATTCAGCGGATGCACCAGTTGAAGTTTCCGTTGCTCGATTTGGTACCCAGTGGCACAGAAAAAACACAGCTTCTCCTGCAAAATAGAGCATATAAATGCTGCGAAATGTGCCCGCAAGTTTACTGCCGCGCAATGTCCGCAACCCTTGAAGCCATCATCCATGCAACCCGCGTTAAAGTGTTTGTTAATGACCCAAAGAAAGAAAGAACTGTCAGCCAAACTTTTAGAAACAATCAAAACCATGCTATGATGTGGTAGAACGCGTCGCGCCCAAATCTCGAGTACGCATTAGTGTATGGCTGATTTGAATAGAAGAATCGATTCTTGGAGGAATCAACCTGTGAAAGTCATAGTTAAAACTCCTGCTCGACTTCATCTGGGATTAATTGATATGAACGGCGATTTGGGACGAATGTTTGGCGGCTTGGGCGTCGGTATAGACCACCCAAACGTCATCGTTGAAGCCCAAAACTCGCAGAGGACTTCTCTGTTAAAGGGCAAGAAACCGAACTTACAACCATCTCTGGCAAAACGTTTCTTTTCCACTTACAAAGTCCAACCAAAAGTACACATCGAACGTCATTGAAGCCATTCCAGCCCACATCGGCTTGGGTTCAGGCACCCAATTCTCCTTAGCCATTGCAGCCGCGCTTGCAACACTCTTTGATGTAAAAGCTTCCATCCCCGAGTTAGCAGTAGCTATGGGGCGCGCAAGAAGAACAGCTGTTGGAACATCAATCTTTGAACGTGGCGGGTTCGTGGTTGACGGCGGAAAAAACCTCAAAACACAAAGGTGTCCACCTCTGATTTACCGTCAACCCTTTCCCTGCGAGTGGCGTTTCATCGTGGCAGTCCCAAATCTAAAAGAAGGCTTATCCAACTCAGAAGAAAACCACGCTTTCGAAAAATTAACCAAAATGCCCGCCGAAGACGTGGGGCAAATCTGCCGCTTAATCATGCTAAAACTTCTTCCAGCCCTAGCTGAACATGACATCGAAAGCTTTGGCGAATGCCCTTACAAAAATCCAAGTCATAACAGGAAACCATTTTGCGCAAGCTCAAGGCGGAACATACTCAAGCCCAGCCGCCGCGGAATGCATCGAGTTCATGAAGAAAGCTGGCGCTTACGGCGTTGGGCAGAGTTCTTGGGGACCAGCACTCTATGCTGTAGTTAAACAAGAAGAAGCTAAAGCAATGCTCTTCAAAAGTCAAAGCATATCTGCGCAGAAGGTGTGGGTGGTCAAGCATTCATCGCGAAAGCAAACAACAAAGGCGCAACCATAAGGGTAATTGAGGATTAAGAAGTGAAAGTCTCTTAGTTACGGGTCAATTAGCAGAAGATACTGTTAAGAGCACTATGCTAAAGAAAGCAACGTGGAAACCGAGACTTTTGCGCTTAAAATTGCGGTCGCCGCTTTTCTAACTCCTCAAACCATCATCGAACGCCCTAAAAAACAACGAAATTAACAGATTTTAACGTGATTTTGGTTCCGGGTTTGGTCCGCGGAGACACAAGTATTAATTTCGAAAGCCACAGGCGTCCCAACCTTTAAGGGTCCAAGATACGCCGCAGACCTGCCAACCATTTTAGATTCGCTTTGCGAAGTTCAACTCTCAACCACTATTCCTGCGGACGATTTGCTCCGCGAAAAACTTCAAAACAAGCCCTGCAAGAAATAGAAAAAACCGAAAAAAACCGTGAAGAACTGCTTAAGAAACCCAGCAGCATGCTCATTGGGAACTTGGCAGTCGGCAAAGATTTTCCCATGCGGGTTCTCGCCGAAATCGTTGATGCTGCCTTGATGGATAAAGAAACAATCCAGCAAACTGCAAAACGCTTCGTTGAGGCAGGCGCAGACATATTGATGTTGGTATGGTTGCAGGTGAATCCCAACCAGAAAAAGCTAAACGCATCGTTGAGTGGGTTAAGCAGGTTGTGGATGTGCCCGTAAGTATAGATACGCTTGACCCAGCTGAAATTAAAGCAGCAATTCGAGGCAGGCGCAGAACTTGTTCTAAGCGGAGATGCGGGAAACATCGAAGAAATCGCACCTTTCGCCTCCAAAGTTGCAGTCGTTGTTATTCCCACTAACCAACGCCAAGGTTACTTCCCAAAAAAAGCCAAAGACCGCGTCAAATACCTCGAAGAAATAATTGCCAAAGCCAAAAAACTCGGAGTGACTCGTTGTCTTGCAGATTTGATTTTTGAGCCCTCAGACATTTTAGAATCATTTATCGCTTTCAAAGAGTTTGCAGCAAGAAACCCTGATGTGCCGCTTTTCGTGGGCGTTTCAAACGTTACCGAACTTATGGATGCGGACTCAGTTGGCGTTAACGCTTTGCTTGCCCGTTTATCCTCAGAAGTCGACGCCAGCATCCTGTTGGCGACAGAGAAAAGCGACAAAGCAAAAGGCACTGTTGCAGAGGAAGTTGCAGCGGCGAAAATGATGTTTCTGGCTAAAAAACGCGGCTCAGTCCCAAAAGACCTCGGCATCGACCTGCTTATCCTCAAAGACAAACGCGTTCACGAGGAGCCTTACGACAAAAAACTCGAAGCAGGCGCGAAAGTTGTAGATGCACCCGAGAAATTGGAGCCTGCAACTTTGGATTCCAATGGGCATGTTCAAAATATCCATAGATCGCGTCGAAGGCGTTTTGGTTGCAGTCCACTACGATTCAGCCCAGATGGACAAGCCTGTTAACGTTGTTAAAGGAAAAACCGCTGAATAGTATTTACGCAAAGATTTTGGAAATGGGTTTGGTTTCAAGGTTGGATCATGCGGCTTATTTAGGCAGCGAACTGGCTAAAGCTGAAATTGCTCTGAGAACAGGAAAAGAGTATATTCAAGATAAAGAATTATTCAAAAAATAAAAGAAAATTTTTGAGGAATTGTTCTTAGGTAAATGTATCTGACTTTGTCTCAGAGACTGGTTTGGATTCTAGAGGGAAAAGAGTTTTCATCAGAATTCGGGTCACTGGAACACCAACTATAATAGCGCCGATAATTAACGCCAATCGTTCCCAAGGGTAAATGTAAAACACGAAGTTCCAAGTGTTTGCGAAAGCAGCTTTATCCATAGAACCAATAATATTCCCAAAAACTGTTTCGTAAACAAGCCCTCCTGTTAAATGTTGCATCATTGTGCCAACAAAAGCCAAAATCGCAAATCCAATTGTAATTTTCGCTATTCTCGCTTTGAAGATAAGGAATCCTGCTCCACTAATAATACTTAAAACTCCAATGACGGCTGATAATGTCTTAAGCGATAACAAAGTAAACGGTTCAGAACTCAAAAGAGCGAATATCAATAAGATTGCCCCAACAATCAAGCCTGCTATTCCAGCTGCTATTGTGACAATGAATTTAGAAGTCAGATTTTCGCTTTTTGAGGTTGGTTCTTCTTAATCCATTGACCTGCTTTTCGCCCCAGAGGTGAAAGCAGAACGATGAAGGCCACGATGTGCATCCAAAGGTATGGGATTGTACCCCAAGGGGTATTGATAAAGTTGACTGTAAATGGGTTTAGCGCATAACCTACTAACAAAAGAGCGTTTAAAATTACTACAGGTAACCATTTACGTCTGACGAAGAAACCTAAGGATACCGCTACTACGAATGCTGGGAGGAAATCCAAGCCTAAGAATGGCGCAGGGGTTCCTAAACCTATTGCGGCAAAAGTGCCAATTATTATACTTACTCCGCCGACGTATGGTCCTAATAGAATACCGAATAAAGGAGCAAGTATGTCAGAGAGGTGGAATGTTGCTCCTGTTCCAATCATGGGTACTGTGGGTATGATTCTTAAGGCTGCGTATAATGCTGAGAAAATTGCGATTGCAGCTATGGCTTTGGTGTTTCGGTTTAGACTTCTGAGGCTGCTCATTTTCTCCTCTCTAATAACTTTTTTCAATGCTATGTAAAATTTTACACACCCTAATAAAACTTTCCATAGTACGAAAACAGCTCTAATCCGATGAAAATTCTGGCTCTTTCCAAAAACGGCTAAAAGCAATCAAAGGTTTTCTAAAGTTAATGTTTTAATTGCAGAAAATATTTGCAATAGATCATGAAGCCAACAATCCTAAACATCAAAAACCTAATCGAAGCCCAAGCCGAACTCAATAAAATCAATGTTCACCCAGCCGGAGTCAAAATTATGGCTTTAAAAGCAATTTATCGCATAATCAAATTTGAAGAAGTAGACCCTAAAACAGCAAATATAATCAAACAAGAGATGCTCTCTCGGGGTGGAGAAGTCGCAGTTGCTGAAACTGTTGGCAAATTTGAAGACAAAAACACCGATATCATCATTATGGGTACGTTGGCGCAGTATGTTCGTCTGGTTCGAAAGCTTAAGCACCAGTGTTATGGTGATTGCCTAATATTGCTTCGGGTTTGGAGGATTTTTTGTCTAAGGATTTTGATTTGGTTGTTTGCCAGTTTGGTGAATGTTTTTTTGGTTTTTGCAGCTCTTAGTTTTAACAGATAAATGTAAAAATTGCCGACCCTACAAAGCATCAGGAAAAAGCTTCAAATAATTGTCTGTTTTTGAGCTTATTTTAAGTATAGCGCCTATTTTTAAGTCGATTTGTTGGTTGAGGCAGTCAATATAGCTCTTAGTAAATTTTAAATATAAATTGAAGTCAATAATAATTTTGAGGTTATTAGCGTGGCGAAAGCTCCAAAAAAGGACGATAAGAAAGCTAAAAAGAAGAAATAAACTGTTATAGCGTTTGCTATAACCCTCACTTTTCTTTTTTCACCTTACTCATTTTTGATGTTCAATAAATTAGACATAAAAACGATTATTTTCAGACTGAAATCTGTCTTATGAATCCAGCAAAAGAAGCTTTATCTAATTAAAAGTATTTACCTAATTTGTACGGTGAATTTATTTGGAAAGCAATCCACTAAGCATAAGCTTTGCCGGCTTGACGCTGGCGAACCCCACGATTCTGGCTTCCGGAATTCTGGGTTACTCTTCTGAATCTCTAGCGCGCGTTGCGAAAGGCGGCGCCGGAGCGGTAGTAACAAAATCCGTGGGAGCGGATCCACGAGTGGGCTATTCTAACCCGACCGTTGTTCAAGCAGAAGCTGGATTAATTAATGCGATGGGGTTACCCAATCCCGGCATCGAGGTTTATTCTGAGGAGATAAAGTTTTCTAAGACAATCCTGCGTGTGCCCGTCATTGTGAGTGTTTTTGGCTACTCTGCAGAAGAGTATGCGGTGGTGGCGAAGAAGGCGGTTGATGCAGGCGCCGACGCAATTGAACTAAATGTTTCTTGTCCGCATGTAAAGCAAACTGGCGCCGAAATCGGTCAAGACCCCAAGTTGCTCGGTGAAGTTGTGCAGAGGGTTAAGGCAGCGATCAATAAGCCTCTGATTGTAAAGTTGTCGCCTAACGTCTCGGACATAACGGTATTGGCTCATGCTGCAATTGAAGCCGGAGCTGACGCGTTGACGGCAGCAAACACGCTTAAAGCCATGGCATCGACACAGAAACGATGCTTCCGATTCTAAGCAACGTTCAGCGGCGGGTTGTCTGGTCCAGCAGTTAAGCCTGTTGCGTTGCGGTGTGTTATGACATTGCATGAAGCCTTTGATGTGCCCATCATCGGCTGTGGCGGCGTGTCAGATTGGCACGATGCAGTCGAATTCTTATTAGCAGGCGCATCTGCGGTACAGATTGGCACGGCAGTCGCCACGGACATTGAAGTTTTCCAAACCATAAACAAAGGAATAGAAACTTATTTGAGACGTAAACATTTTAGGAGTGTAAAAGAAATTGTCGGCCTTGCACACCACAAATAATTCACTGCGGACAACGCAGATTGTTCGAATCCGCAACTGAGAGCCCAACAGTTAAAACCTTCACATTTACCGATAGACTGTGCAGCAAAGCTAAACCTGGACAGTTTTTAATGCTTTGGATTCCAGGTATTGATGAGATTCCATTGAGCATCTTGGATACAGGCGATAATTTAGTCTCGGTCTCGGTTAAGGCAGTTGGCGACGCAACAAGGCACCTGCACTCGCTCGAAGCAGGCGCAACCATCGGGGTGCGTGGTCCATTCGGCAACAACTTTACAGAAAGCCGCGGCAGAATCCTCTTGATCGGCGGCGGAACAGGCACTGCACCACTCCTGTTCTTAGCAAAACAGCTCTCTGCGAAAACAGAGCGGCTTTCTTTTGTGGAGGGAGCCAAAACCAAAGACGAGCTTCTCTTCGTGAATGAATTGGGAGTTGTTTGCAGCGAGAAAAACTTAATAACTACTACCGAGGATGGCACTGCCGGCCTACAGTGCTTAGTAACTCAGCCATTGGCAAGTCTGCTAGATAAAGAAAAATTCGATATGATCTATGCCTGCGGACCCGAAGTCATGGTCAAGAAAATCTTTGAAATGACAGAAAAACGCAAACTGCCCTTGGAAGCGAGTTTGGAGCGTCTTATGCGTTGCGGCATCGGCTTGTGTGGAAGCTGCATGATTGGCAAGTACCGTGTTTGCCGTGACGGACCTGTGTTCAACGCTGCGCAGTTGCGTGAAGTTCAAGAGGAATTGGGGATTTCGAAGTTGGGTTTTGATGGGTCAAGGATTCCGCTGTAGCATGCTTCCGCCTCTGATTTGGAAACAATTGTTCAAAGGGTAATTTCGCTCTAAAATTGAACCCGTAGCCCAAATGTAACCGCCAAATTCGTTTCATTCAAACTAGGATTTATTATAGTTCAATTCACGGGTAGCTTCTGCTATGGCTGCGGTGTGTTCGAATATGTTGATTGGTTTGCGAAGCAGTTAAAATCGTTAAGTGGGAAAACTGAATTGAAGCATGGCAAAAACCGTTAGGTTCACTGCGGAGTTTCGAAGCTAATTTTTCAGTAGAAACCAAATAGTTGACAGGAATGCTAGTTCTCTTCTAGTTAGTACAAGGCTTAACACAAAAAATAATTCTTAAAAGAACTGATTCTGTTAACCCATTTTCATTGACTTATTTCGAGACTAATAAAAATTCATCGATACAAATGTAAATGGACAGAAATTTTTGAGGATGGGTTGGTTTGGTTTGTGGGGTTTGGAGATATTTTGAGGGGGAGAAGGGAGAGCGTGCTAAAAATTAATGTTCTCCAAACCTTTCCACCCAACCCATCGGTTTGTCTTTTGTTTGCCCTCCATTATAGTGCTTTGAACGCTTCGAACCATCGGTTGTACTGTGACAGCATGTCCAGTGACACGCTTGGTTTGCGTTCTTCGAAGTATCTGTCGGAAATCAGCCATCGTTAAGTGCACGTGGTTTTGCTTCTTTGTCCATTGCTTTACCTGTCTCGAAGAATTCGCCGATTAAGCTCAGCTGCGCTGATTGGCAAACGTCGCGTATGTCGCTTCCGGAGAAGCCTTCCGCTAATCTGGCTAACTCATGTAAGATCCACGTCGTCGGCAGATCTGCAGGTTACTCGAGTATAGCTTTAGCATGTTTAGTCTGTGTTGCGTGGTCTGCAAGTGGAACCAAGATACGTTTCTGGAAACGTCTGAATAAATGCCCAGTCCAAATCCCATGGCTTGTTTGTTGCGCCAATAACGTAAACGTGAAGTGCTTTGCCTTTGTCCACGATACCATCCATTTCTTTGAGGAACTGGTTTTTAACGCGGATTTCGCCGCCTACCTCGTTTGAGTGGTTACCCATAAGTGAATCTAATTCGTCAACGAACACTATTGCGGGTTTGCCTTCTATTGCAGATTTGCGTGCAGATGCCAAACAGTTTCGCAACGTTCTGTTCAGCTTCGCCAAGCCACTTTGACATAATTGAAGCTGCATCGATGCTGTAGAAGTTCGCGTCAATTTCTGTTGCAACCGCCGCCGCCAGCAAAGTTTTGCCGCAGCCAGGTGGACCAAACAGCAAGATGCCTCGTGGCCAACCAAGCGGGAACAGGTCTGGGCGTTGAACTGGGTAAACGATGGCTTCTTTTACTGCTTTTTTAGCGGTATCTAAGCCTACGACTTCATCCCAGTTAACTTTTGGTTTCTCAGTCATTACAAGTTCCTCATTTGGTTTTCCGTTACCGCCGTTGCCATTTCCGTTTCCTTCCATGGTTGCTGCTCCTCCACCGTTCACCATCATTATTAGCGGCTTGATTCATCTCGCTGGACGAAACAGCCCCTTGAAGCGCTTTGATTCGTTCTTGGTAGGCAATTGCTCGCTGCACGTAAACTTTGTTTAAGCCGTACTCGGGGTAAAGCTGCACAAGTTGCAGGAGGCTTTCGATTGCTTTTTGGTATAGGGTAATGGCTCTTCCTTTTTGCCCTTGCTTATCTAGTCGTACAGCATCTAGGGCGTAAGCTGTTGCTGCTTTTTCAAGTTCATTTGATGCACTCATGTTTTTTCTCTCCTTCTCTCTTATTCAGGTGAACGTAACTCAATTTTTATTTTGCCTTTAGTTCCTAAGTTTTCGAGGGCACGCTCAATCTCCTCGTTAGAAGTCTTCAGCTCATTGCTGAACATCGACCTAAATCTATTTCGCCGTTAGTTTTGCGAACATATTCAAGTAGCACATCTTCCAGACGCTGGCTTCTCAACTTTAAGTGAGAACTCTTTAATCTCAGATTTCTTATAGGAAAACAGTGTCTTCTCTGGGTCAAACCCTGATTCTTCCACAGTTTTATGAGCAAACACCTGCGAAGAACTCGCTGTTAAGGCAACAAGTTCTCTTGATGGGTGTTTTCTCTTTTACTGGAGCTGCTACTGGCGGCTCTGGAAGAGTTTCAGCTAGTTTCTGCTCCATGAAACAGGAGACTTCTTTGAGGATTTCTTCGCCAGCCTCCGTTTTCTTGCCGACTGGAATAATGTTCTCGTCGGTGGTAATTTTGGTGGCGTGAAGAGTATCTTGGATTGTTTGGTTAACAGTACTTAAGTTCTGAGCTAACATCAGGCAACACCTGGAATAATTCTTGAGAAACACCTTGAAGCAACCGCAAAGCAGGTTTTAGGTCAGCAACGATGTCGCCAAGTTCCTTTATGGTTTCAAGGCGCAAAACCACACGTTCAATAGCTAATTGAACGTTGTAGAGGAACTTTACAAGTTTTCGGACTTCTGCAATCTCAGTGGCGCACATTGCAGCTTTTTCTTTATTGTTCTTTTTTAATGCGAACATGCAGGTTTCAAAAAGAATGCGGTCCCGCTCTTTTAAGCGAAAACTTGCCTGTTCCAGTTTGTTCTGTTGGACTTTAAGGGTACAAATAGATTTTGTGGCAACTTCACGGATAGGTGGAGGGGTTTGATTAGTTAGACTTTTAATTCTTTAACCCTCCACACCCTTTCGTTTTCAGTTTTTAGTTTGATTATAGTCCAGCTTTTCCTATTTCTTTAACGTAAACAACCACTGGTGGCTCTGGAAGTTTTGTTGCTGCGTTGGTGACTTGTTCAGCGTAGACTTTGTTGGATTTCTGCGAAGGTTGGATGATTGGTCGCCTAACAGTACGCTTGAGAGTTTGCTTTTTGTTAGTTCGTAGTCTGTTTTTTCTGTGGTTGCACGTCTTAGGGTATCTTGAAGTAATGCGAAAGCCATCTTGTAGTTTTCTTCGTCGACTTTTCCGATTTCATGTTCAATTTCCAGGTTTGCGATAGCGTAGCTTAGTGAGGTTATTTCTTCTTGGCAACGTTCGATTTCTATGCCGGATTCGTCGATGATGACTTGGGCATCTTTTTTGAGTTGTGTCAATACGTTTGTGAAGCTGTTGTGGAGATCCTGGTAGACTTCAGGGGTAATTTTCTTCTTGTCTACAGAGGTCTTTTAGGGCTTCATCTTTGCGCCAGATTAAGGGTATGTGGTCGCAAAGGATGCCTGCTTGATTTTTGATTTTGGATATGAATGTGATTTCAGCGCCATTAAATCGTAAGCTTTCCATGGGCTGTTTTGTGAATTGGCCATCGCCAAATTCCATGTATACTGCGTCGAATTTTCCGTTAGGAGTTAATGCGAAAGAGGCTACTTTTCCGATTACTCGTCCATATTCATTCTTTATTGGTTTACCAATAGAAAGAAAAAGATTGGAGTTTGACATTTTGTGTTTTTTCCTCCTTATCTTAGAATGTTGTTTTTTCTGCTTGAGAAGCTGGGGATGATGGCATTCCTGGGGGCAGATCTGGGAACTTGTCTTTTATCTTTTGCTCTGCAACTGTTGCTGCTTCGGTTAGAATCTTTGATGCATCTTCGTTTACTGTGTCGAAGTTTAGTGTCATTCCGCTGCCTTGGCCTGCTTCAATCATGATTCCGCTTAGCATGTTGCCGATTTCGCCGAGTTCACTTTCTGCTTCTGGGAATACGCTGACTAAGCCTGCTTTGACTGAACGTAGAACACCCACGGCTGGACCGAGAGTTGATACTACGTCGCCTAGTTCGGAAACTGTTCGTAATCTTAATGTGATTTGCTCGAGAGCAAGTTTAGCGTTCATTATTAACTTTGACATTTTCCTGACTTCAGCTAGTTCGTTTGCGAAAACGTTTGCGCGTGCACTGTCATGTTTTGTGTATGCATCAACTATGCTTGCGAAGATTGCTTTGTCTCTTTGGCCGAATCTGTCGGTTGCTTGGTCAAGTTTCTGTACTTGAAGTTCGATGCGTCTGACTGCGAAGTCGAGTCGTGGTTTTAGTGGTCCTGGTGGTTTTACTGCGTCTTTTATGCGGTTTGCGAATGGCTCATCTTCCCGTTTACTTTCCCACTTTTTAGCGAATCTTTCTGACAATTTGATTACCTCTGCAAGCACAAGATGCAGAAAATAATCTTATACATTGTTAATATGGTCGAGAATATGCACGTATATATGTACAGCTATACATCATAGGAAAAATTGCTTTAGCCCTTTAACTAGAAACGTTAAACATGGTGTTGGCGCTTGATGGATTATACAGAAATGTGTAAGTTAGACTAAAAAGAAGCGCTAACTAACTGCTAAAATAAAAAGGTGAATTGAATGAATAGCAGATTAAAAATATTCGGTTTAATAGCTCTTTTAGGCTTCGTAGCAGGCGTCATTGCACAAGTCACAGCAACATACTTTATCCCATGGCTGATCGTAGTTTTGCCATCGCTAGCCGGTTTAACAAGCTTCATGGTTGCAGGATTTGCAGGTGCAGTCCTAACAGTTGCAATCGTCGGCGCTTGGGCATACATGACCGGCAAAAAAGACCCATACTAAACAACGCCTCCCCCAGACTTTTTCTTTAATCCCGAGATGGTTCATTCTTTTTTAATTTTTCTGTTCTTCAGCTTCTGTTCCAATTCTCGACATACTAATCTCGAGAAAATGAACAACCTTACAATCCTTAGCGTAAACAGCTTTATGGATAATTTGTGGACTCAATAGCGGAAAAAGTATTCACAAGCTTCCAGCGTTTTTATTCCCCACTTTCGGCTTCATCGTACCTCGATTTTCTCATCGTCCAAGCTAAGTGCATCATTATCCAAGATATTTACGTTTTCTAAGAGATAACATAGATACAAAGGATAATGAGGTAAAGCAACTTTAATAGCATGACGCGTGTCATATACTATCAGTTAATTCAGAAATATGAGACCAGCAAATTGAAAAAAATCGTCGTCCAAATAATACTACTCCTAATAGCCGCTACATTACTTTCATCCAGCTCATTACTCAGAGTATCCGCCATTGAAACCACTAACACCCCTACCGCAAACGTAAATTCGGCATCAGGACTTAGGATAGACACATTCGACAGCAACGGAATCAACAATTCTAAAAGCCTATCTCTAGATGACATCTACGCAATGCCAAAAACCACCGTATACTCAGACCTAAGCTGTTACGGCACACTCATCGAAAGTGGCGATTGGGGAGGCGTGTCACTTAAGGATTTACTCGCAGCAGCCGGATATACTGAGCCGAGAGCAAACCTCCGATTCTATGCCTCAGATGGATACACAACAACCCTTACTGTCTCCGATGGCACTTCCCAAGATATTATCGTAGCTTACGAGTTGGATGGCAGCCTCTTGCCAGAGAATCTTCGTCTGGTGATTCCTAATGCAAACGGTGAATCATGGATAAGCATGATTACTTCAATTTGGATAAATAGCCCAATTTACGCCATAGCGCCAAATCCGGATGCAGCTCAAATCATAATTAATCAGTCACGTTTACAACAATCAACACAACGCAACCATCTCCAACACCAGAACCAAAGGTTCAGCAAACCACTCAACCAACTGTTCCACTGCCAACTGATCAACCAGCCCAGCACCAAGACTCCTTAAGTTCAAGCGAGCAAAACGGAAACATCTATCCGATGATAATTGGAGTGATCATTACAGCTACCCTAACCGCAGTCATAGGATACTTGTTCTATAAGCGTAGAAAATAACAAAAAAAATCGATTACAAAATCGCAAAAAGCTATTTAGATTTTGCATTTTAGGAGATGCTTGGGTGTTGTTTGAGAGTAAGTTGCGAGCCGGTAATGAGCAACGATAATTTGATCTGCTTATTTAATCATTATTTCATATTGATATTTGGTCGCCAGATGATAAAGGACTTTATGCGACATATCGCTTGCAATTTGGGCAAAAGTGAACCTCTTCTTTAAGTTGAGTATGACAAAATTTGCAGCTTTTAATTGGATTAAACCACTTAGACAACAAAGACTGCGAATTGGTTATTCCAGATTTCTGTTCATATCGTTTTCCAACAAAAATGCTTGCCTCAACCAATAGTAACAAGGCAACAAACAGGTATAAATCGCCTATAGGTGTGGCTCCGGGCGAGATAACCATTGCAGCAATTGCAATCCCAGCCCAAATATATTTTCGTTGTTTAGTGACTGCTTTTGTATGCAATATTCCAAACTTTACGAGCAAAACAAAAAACGCAGGTATAGTGAAAATAATTCCGCTTATTATGATAGTAAAAAATATTGTGTTATAGAAATCCATAATCGGGAATAACTGTACCGCATTTACTGCGGTGTAGAATGGAATAAAGCCTTGGATAAACGCGGGGGCTAAAAAGAAAAAGCCGAAAACAGCGCCAATGATAAAGAGAACTGTGACGATTGAAACGAATGGAAAAATTGCTTTTCGCTCATGCTGGATACAACGCTGGATCGATAAACTTGTAGGCTTCATAAGCAAAAATCGGCAAAGTTATGCCAATTGCAAAGACAACGGCGGCATATGCGTAGAGAGTTATGGGGTCGGACATAGAATTGGCAAAAAGCTGAGCTCCCTGTGGCAGAAACATGTTTCCAATATAAACTAGAAGAACCGACATCAAAGGCTTGTAATTGTTGGTTGTTGCAAAGAAGTCAGAGTTGCCTGGAAGGACAAGCATTACAAAAAGAGAAACTACAAAAACACCGAGAACGATTTTCATCCGCTTTATAAATTCGGTTAGGTGGCCCCAAAAACCTTCAAAGATACTTCCTTCAGGCATATGGCAAACTCTCAAGTATCTATTATTAGAAAATCTAACAATTTTCGAAGTTGAATAAGAACATGAAAGAAAAATAAATTGTTACATAGTGAAAATAATTTTTGACCCATCAGCGATGCTCCATCCAAAGATTTGCTATAGTATTAACTATCTTTTGAAGAAGAAGAAAAAACGGGTAAGGTGCCATTTATTCGGCGCCTAACAGCTTCACTTTCATGGATATTTCTGCACTTATCTGCTCGCGCGTCTTACCCTCGGTGGGTATGCCTAGTTTCTGGGCAGTTTCAAGCAACATTTCATCCTTAGTTTTTATTGTTTTCGTTTGCTGGGCTGACGTTGTAGAGTTTTCGGCTGTTAGGGCAGCGGTACTGAATTCCTTGGAGGCTTTGTTGAATTCGCCTTTGGCTTGTCCTAATGCGCGTGCAAACTGTGGAATCTTTGCAGGTCCCCACATGATGATGACTATGGCAACAACACCAATGATAATCCATTCCCAACCTTCAAGCATATAAAAATCTCCTTGACAGTTCTTTAGATTAATTATAGGATGGTAAATTTCTTAAATAGATTTGCTGGTGTATGGTAACAACCACAACCGCTTGCTTGTCGTTTCGTGAAACATAATTTTTTTAATTTCTTGGTTTGAAGAATGATAGAGTAGATAAACAAGCAGTTATATTATTCTGTGAACTATAAGCGTCCAATAAATATTAAAAGTCGCTTTAAACTGGTGTTATAGATGAAATATGTGTTGATCATCGGAGACGGAATGGCAGATTACCCAATTCCAGAATTAGGCAACAAAACCCCTCTCCAATCAGCCTATAAACCCAACATGGATTCCATAGCCACAAAAGGCCGAAGCGGCTTAATAAAAAACGTCCCCGACGGATTAACTCCAGGCTCAGAAGTTGCCATTTGCTCAGTTTTAGGCTATGACCCCAACGTGTATTGTACAGGCAGAGGACCCTTGGAAGCGCCTTCAAGAGGCATAAAACTAGGTGAAAAAGATGCTGCATTCAGATGCAATTTAATAACTGAAAAGGACGAAGCGATCGCAGATTATTCCGCTGGGCACATAACAACTGAGGAAGCAGAGAAATTAATAGAGTCAGTGAAAAAGGCTTTTGACAAACCCAACCAAATAGAGTTTTATTCAGGTTTAGATTATCGACACTTTTTGATACTGCGCAACTTCCCAAACCCCTTAGGTATCAAGTGCACGCCACCCCATGACGCAATAGGAGTTAAGGTTTCAACGGTTCTTCCTAAAGCCAAAACGCCATCTGCAGAAAAACAAGCACAACAACTAAGAGACTTAATTGAGGGTTCAAGACAGATTTTGCGTTCTCATCCGGTAAACCTGGCACGAGAAAAAGCTGGAAAAAATCCAGGCAATCTAATTTGGTTTTGGGGCGGTGGCAAAAAACCCTCTATGCCCACGATTAAGGAAAAGTTCGGGTTAAGAGGCGCTGTTATTTCAGCCGTTGATCTGGTTAAAGGCATTGGCACCTATGCTGGAATGCAAATAATCAACGTTCCAGGTGCAACAGGTTTGGCAAATACGAATTACGAAGGCAAAGCCGATGCAGCATTGAAAGCATTGGAAAGCAACGACTTGGTTTGTGTTCATGTCGAAGCGCCAGATGAAGCAGGACATGTTAGGGATTATAAGTTAAAAGTAAAAACCATTGAAGACTTAGATAAAAGACTAATTGGAAGAATCCTTAAGGGTCTAAGTGTACCATATGCGATTGCCATTTTACCCGACCACCCCACACCAGTAAGCATTGGAACTCACACCCGTGATCCTGTACCTTTCGTTATCGCGTCGCCGAATTTGCAGCCAGACGGCGTCAAAAAATTTGATGAATCATCTGCCCAGAAAGGTGCATTCGGATTGGTTGAGAAGGATTATCTCATTTCTCTTCTTCTTAAATCAGGAAGGCAGTAAACTCTTTTATAAATTTGAGCATTCTTTTGAATCAATGGCTTTTATTCGTTTGTTTATGGCTGTTTTGATTTCTGGATCATCTTCGCTTCGGAAAGCGTCGATTAATAGTTTTTTTGCCGTGTAGAGGCTTTTTTCTCCGAAGAGTTTGGCGAATTTGCTGGAGCGTTTTTCTAGTATTCGGAAGTATCTTGGCAGAACGCAGACGAAGTTTAATGGGTATCTTTTGCTTTTGTCTAAATCTACTACGACTAGTTGGATATTGTTGAATTGTGGGGGATTGCTGTTTTTGATTGCGTATATTTTTAAGTTCAATTTTCCCCTCATTCCTTGTTAACTTGTAGATTTTAGATTAATTAAAAGTTTAATTTCTGTTGTAACTTACTTTAAGTTCAGAATCCTATTAAATTTTTCCCAAAAGACCGTCTAAAAAACCTAAGCCAGCTCCACAATGAAGGGAGAAAAACCTCACCCTTTTCAATTGAAAATAACATCTTTACAAGCATAACGTATCACAAAAAAAGCTATAAACTTCCAACAATAACGATCAAACGCCAAACTGCAATTTCACTCACGACCAATAACGAAAAACCCATTAAAAACCGAAGACCGCGATTTATCTCAGAAATTACATTCATCAAATTAATACGTCAACTTATCCGAGGTAAAAGGACTTGTTTATGCTAAAGAGTTAAAACATCCATTTTATGGTAATAGTCTAAGAAATGCAATCCGAAAAGTCTAATTCTGTTTTCGATCTACTCGCAAAATCCGTCCTCAAAGCCTTAGCAACGCTTGGATTCTCTGAACCCACGCTGCCCCAAACGCTGGCGTTTCCCCTCATCTTAGAAGACAAAAATGTATTTTGTTGCGCCGACTGGCACAGGAAAAACCGAAGCTGTTCTCCTTCCGATTTTCTCGAAGCTGGTTGAGCAGAAAAACCAAGACCAGAAAGGGATCCAAGTTATCTACATTACCCCGCTTAGGGCTTTAAACCGTGACATGTTTAAACGCTTAACGTTTTGGAGCCAACAACTCGACATAACAATTGAAGTTCGCCATGGCGACACAGAAATGAAGATTCGCCGAAAACAAGCCGTAAAACCACCTCAAATTCTCGTAACTACACCCGAGACCCTGCAGGCGATTTTGCCAGGCTCACTGATGCGCCGCCACCTCAGCAATGTGGAATACGTCATTATCGATGAAGTTCATGACTTGGCGGAAAGCAAACGGGGCGCACAACTTAACCGTAGCGCTTGAACGGCTTGTTGAGGCAACTGGAAAAGAGTTCCAAAGAATCGGCTTATCCGCAACCGTTGGCAACCCAGAGGAAGTTGCACGTTTCATCGCGGGAACCAACCGGAGAAATCAATATTGTTCAAGCAGTTCTGGCCAAAAACTACCGTTACCGAGTAGAATACTTAACGCCAACCGAGAAAGACTATGAATTAGCCGCTAAACTGGAAACTTCGCCTGAAGCAGCCGCGCAGAATTCGCCGACTGATCGAACTAATCGACAGCCACAAATCTACTCTGGTTTTCGTGAACAGCCGCACCATCGCCGAACTGCTTGGACACCGATTCGACCAGCTTAACCGCCAAGATATCGCAGTACACCATGGCTCACTTGTCTCGAGAAGAACGAATTGCAACAGAAGATGACTTCAAAGCATGGACACTAAAAGCAATCATCTGCACAAGCACCTTGGAACTAGGCATAGACATCGGCAACGTAGACTTAGTCATCCAGTACATGTCGCCAAGGCAAGTCAGCAGCCTTATCCAACGCGTCGGCAGAAGCGGCCACAGCCAAGAACGGCTCTCAGAAGGCGTAATCATTACCGCTTATCCAGACGACACTTTGGAATCCATTGCGGCAGTAAGCAAACGCCAAAGCCAACAAAATAGAACCAATAATCTTCCACAAAAACGCACTCGATGTTTTGGCGCATCAAATCGCGGGTGTCCTCATGGACAAAGAAACCATCACCCAAAATGAACTTATTCAGCATCATTCAGAGGGCTTATCCCTATAGCACCCTAACCGAAGAAAAACTTCAGATGTGGTGCAGTTTTTGGAAAGCCTCCGCAAACTAAGAACAGAAGAGGAAGGAAAAATTTTGAAAAAAACCGGACGAACACGAGAATACTACTACAGCAACCTCTCCATGATTCCTGACGAAAAACGCTACCCCGTAATCAACATAATCAGTGACCGAAAAATCGGCACTTTAGGCGACGAATTCATGACCCTGCACGCTCGTGTAGGCTTGCATTTTGTTATGCGCGGAAAAGTTTGGCGCATAGTCCAAATCGAAGATGAAACAGGAACCGTGCATGTTTTGCCTGCAGAAGACCCATCTGCGGCTATTCCAGGTTGGGATGGAGAAATCCTGCCTGTTCCCTTTGATTTAGCCCAGCAAACAGGTGTGATGCGGGAAAAAGTCGGCAAACTTCATTAAAGAAGGCAAGAAGCCTGAGGCAGCAGCAGAAGAATTAGCCGCAGAAATGAAAACAGACAAGGAAACACTTCTTGACACGGTTCTGGAGATTGCTGAGCACCTAAAAGAAGGCGCTCCGCTGCCTACACAGAACCGCATAGTCATCGAAGTTTTGGACCGCTACATCGTTGTTCACGCATGTTTTGGCGAATTAGTTAACCGCACATTTGGAGGAATTTTTGATTCAGTTCTCTCGGAGCGAGAAGCAATAACGGGTTGGTGGACAGATGGCTACCGAATCCTAATCGAAACAAGCCATAAACCATCCAAACAAGAAACCGAAAGCTTGCAGAAAGAGCTCTTTGACTTATCAGATGAACGTGTTGATGAGACTTTCCTTAATTATGTTAACTCCAAATTCCCATTTGTTAGCAGAATGAAAGCAATTGCCGAACGTTTTGGCGCCTTGCCCAGAGGAAAAACCTTAGCCCACTCAGATCGAGCAGAAAAGACTGAAAGCAGCATTTGAAGGGACCCCCATTTACGATGAGACGCTGCGAGAAGCCATGATGGACAAAGTGGACCTGCCACAGGTGAAACAGATATTACATGACATAAAAGACGAAAAAATCACCGTCAACACCATCACCCGAGAAAAACCAACACCGTTCGCATACCATATTCTGATGCAGTACGCCGACACTGCCGAACTTATGGCTCCCGAACGCTTACTCTTAACCAATATTGACCGCATGAAACACTCCATTGACGCCAGAATTGCTAAACTACTATGCATGAACTGTGGCGCTTGGACAAAACAAATACGCATAAAAGACCTAGCTGAAGAACCTGAATGCGAAAACTGCCACTCACATCTGCTAACACTGCTGTATTTCAGCCAAGATGCAGACAAGTTGGTGGAGGATTTACGAAAACGCCGTGAAGGCAAAGAACTCACGCCTGAAGAACTTAAAGACCTCAGCAACGCCAGACGCAAAGCCGACCTTATTTTGAGTTATGGGAAACAGGCTGTTCGCGCGTTGCAGGTGAAAGGTGTGGGTCCAGAGACAGCTTCGCGGATTTTGGGACGAATGCATCCTGACGAAGACAGCTTCTACATGGACCTGCTTAAAGCTAAAGTTCAGTATTTGAGGACAAGAGAATTCTGGGACAAATAGCAACAGAGCTTGCAAGGTTTTAATAGTTAATCTGCTTGAATTTGGCTTAGCTGTGGTTTGAGTGGAAAAACAGGAACCGAGAAAGCTTAAGCGTTCAATCGGTTTGTGGAGTGCCGTCGCCATCAACGTTGGCGCAATCATAGGCGGCGGAATCTTTGTTGTCACAGGCATTGTGGCGGGTTACGCCGGCTCAGCACTCGTCGTCTCCATGATTATCGCTGGGGTAATCGCATTCATTACAGCTTGGAGCTTTGCAAAATTAACCGCTTGGCAACCCGTGGAAGGCGGCGTCTATGAGTATGGACGCCAACTGGTTTCGCCTTACGCTGGGTTTTTGGCTGGTTGGATGTGGCTGGTAGCAAACACTTTCACGGGAGCAGCAGTTTCACTTGGGTTTGCTTATTATTTGACGGCAGGCTTTCCCAAGTTTACCGACCGGCATAGTTGCAGCTGTTTTGTGTTTAGCCTTTACGGCATTGAATTTGGTTGGTGCCAAAGAATCGACAAGAGTTAACAATGTCTTAGTCGTCGATCAAACTTGCGGTTTTAGCGTTTTTTGTTCGTCTTCGGCGTTGTTACATGTTAACGCTGGTAATTTTGTTCCGTTTGTTCCCCTTTCAAGCGGCGTTTTGTATGGCACATTCTTCATCTTCTTTGCTTACGGCGGCTTTGCAAGAGTCTCGGTGGTTGCAGAGGAAGTTAAAGATGCCAAACGAAACGTGCCCCGTGCGCTGCTGTTGTCTTTGGGGATTTCGATGGTGGTTTATGTTTTAGTGGGGTTGGTTGCTGTTGGGTTGCTGGGTCCCGTCGGACTTGCAGTTTCCTCTTCACCCTTAAGCACGGCCATCGGCGTTACAGGAAACTCACTTGCAGTTCAGATTGTGGCTGTTGGCGGTTTAGTGGCTACGGCAAGTGTGTTGCTAACCGCGATTTTGGGGGTTTCCCGCATGGCTTACTCGATGGCAAGACGCAACGATTTGCCTTATGCTTTAGCTCGGTTGCATCATAGGTTTTTGACGCCTTACTATTCGATTTTAGCCAGTGGCGTATTGATGGCGGTTTTGGTTTTGTTTGTGGATTTGACACGGGTGGTAGCGATTAGCACGTTTGCTTTGCTTTTCAACTATTCCATTACAAACATTGCAGCTTTCAAACTGAAAAATGATAGCGGCAAGCGCCTAAACAGGGTTATGCCTTTGCTGGGATTGGCAACGTGCATTTTGCTTTTGGTGTTTATTCTTTTTGCTTCCACCGAAGCTTGGTTAGTGGGAGTTGTTTTCTTGGTTGCTGGATCTATTTACTACTTGGCGAGAAAAAGGATGAACCAAAAAGAATGAGAAGTTGACGGTTTAGGTTGCGATAAGAATTTTAAGGTTCAACAAGCCTTAAAGTTAGGAAATCCGATGCCCGTTAAAGCCGTATTGTTTGATATGTTCGATACCCTCATGCTCATTGAAAAGAACCATGAGTTCTACAGTCCATCCTTAATGAGGATGTATCAATACCTCAACAACAAAGGCATAGACGTATCCTTTGAAAAATTCAATGCAGCCTACATCAAGGAACGTGATGCACTCTACGCTAAAGCAGATTTGAATTTTGAGGAACCACACTTTAACGTTCGCATTTCGAAGGCACTGAAAAGTTTAGGCTATAATTATGATGAATTTCAATCCACTTTGGTGACAGCGGCGACCAACGAATTCTGTGAGGAATTCATGAAATATGTTCGCATTGACGAGAACGCAAAAGCGTTGGTTGAAGAGTTGCATGGAAAATACAAGTTAGGCATAGTTTCCAACTTTGCCATCCCTGAATGTGTGCTCAAACTGCTCAAAGTGGATCATTTAGAAGGCTTTTTCGATGTGATTGTGGTTTCTGCGGCTGTTAACAAACGCAAACCAAGCCCAGAAATCTTCCAAAGCACTCTAAAAGAATTGGGAGTGTCTGCTTCTGAAACAATTTTCGTTGGGGATACTATTGATGCTGATGTTGAAGGACCAAAATCAGTTGGTATGAAAGTAATGTACATTGAGCGTCGACCTCAGAAAGCTTCAGAGAAATTTGCACCAGACCAAACCATCAAGAGTCTTAGTGAATTGCCCCTATTGCTCAAACACTATTGATTTTACAAATAAATTTTTTACCGCTCATTGACATGAATTTTATTTAATTAACTCTATTTTTTGTTTTAGAAAACCTTTTTTGCTCCGCTGAGAAACAGCAACAGGGAAAAATATGTTAATAGGAGCGATTTCAGATACTCACGACAATTTGCCACTTATAGAGAAGGCGGTTCAAATCCTAAATGATCAAAAAGTGGGCTTAGTACTCCATGCAGGAGACTATGTGGCTGGATTTGTTATTCCAAAACTTGCGGAGCTAAATTGCCCACTCATCGGCGTCTTCGGCAACAACGATGGTGACCACGAATTGTTAAAAAAACGATTCAGCGAAACCACTAACTGCACCATCCACGACCGCTTTACTCAAATAACCTTAGAAAGTTACCGAATTGCCCTGTTACACGGACACGAAACTGAACTTCTTACCGCGATTGTCGATGGCGGATACTTCGACGCCGTAGTCCACGGACACTCCCATAACAAGAACATCGAACAAAAAGGCAAAACCCTCAGCATAAACCCAGGAGAACTCTGCGGATACCTAACAGGAAAACCAACCATCGCCATCTTGGACACAATTAAGAAACTAGCAAAAATAATCGAACTTTAGACACTAATTTTTAACAACTATTTATACAAAAAAATAACTCTGCTAAAATTTCAATGGTTCATTATTCTTCTAGGACTAACAATACATCCTCGTTTTGTAAACATGCATATTAAACCCAACGCGCGTTTAACGGATTTTTGCACTCTTTTAGGCGATTACCTATAAATCAAATTAGTCTCATGAGTCTCTTCGCTCACTGCAAAGGATTTGAGTATATGTTTAATCAAAACACAAACAATGAACCGCCAACATTCATAAAAGCAGCAACCAAACTCAAAAACGCAGTAGCCTACGAAAGCACGGGCAAATATGAAAGCGCATTAACGTCAATAGAAGAAGCGCTCGCTCTCCAAACAAACTACGTGGACGCTTGGCTAATAAAAGGAGTGATCTATGGCAAATTGGGCAAGTACAGTGAAGCTCTCAAATGCTATGATCGAATAATTGAAATAAACCCTCAATTTGGGGATGCCTGGCGCCTGAAAGCAGCCATTTATACCTCGATGAATCAACATCAGAAAGCAGTCGAATGCTCAGCAAAAGCAGTGGAGTTGGATCCCGCTAACTTGGATTACCGTTTGAGTTTAGCAATTGCTCTTCAAAGACTCAAAAGGTTCGAGGATGCCCTCAAAGTCTATGAAGATGTGAAAAAGCAACGACCAACCGACGCCAGAATTGACTACTACATCGGGCTTATGTGGGGAAACTTAACAGATTACCAAAAAGCCCTGGCCTCTTTTGAGCAAGCACTTAGGCTTAAGCCGGATTTTACAGATGCGCTTCTAGGAAAAGGAATCATGTTAGCTAAACTAAACCGAAAAGAAGAAGCAAAAGAATGCGCCGACAAAATACTCAAAACTAAAGGCACTTCAGATAAGCAACAAGCAACACAACCCCAATCCGAAAACGAATCTATTCGAAACGATTTTAAAGCTGCCCAAAACAAGTTAAGAACAAAATATTCCTCAACCTCACACCCAACATGATATTGTTAAAACAAAAATTGAAATCTATTGATTACTTTTATTGTATGGTTCCCTTAACAAATTCGCCTTTACAAAAAGTTGCTTTAATTCTTCATCACCTGCTCCTTTTCGAATTGGCGTAAGAATATCAATTAGGTTGTTGTTGCGCATTAGGCAGGGCTTTAATTTGCCATCGCTAGTGATTCGCATGCGGGTGCAATGCATACAGAAGTCAGTGTTTTCGATAGGTTTTACAACTTCGACAGTTGCGTTTGGCAGGTGGTAGATTAAGCGGTTATGCATGAAGGGCCGTTTTTCGATTGAGATGGCTTTTTCTTTAAGCATGGTTTCTTGTTCATCTAGGCTACGATGGTGTTCTGTGTAGTATTCATCCCCGACGTTTACAGGGTCAAGCTCGATTAACTGCAAAACTACATCCATTTTTCCTGCATACTCGATTAAGTCGGGAACGTCGCTGACGTTAACGTCTTTTAGAACTACCATGTTAAGTTTAACAGGGCAAAATCCTGCTTCAATTGCAGCTTTGACGCCTTCTAAGGCGGCTTCCAATTTTCCTCCGGTTAGTTTGTGATAGGTTTCTGGATTCAGTGAAGGCAAACTAATGTTTACACGCTTAAGTCCACATTCACGCAGTTTTTTTGCCATGCCGCCACCAAGCAATAATCCATTGGTTGTTATAGATAAATCTCTCAAACCTGAAATTGCAGAGATACCTGAGACAATATCGGGAAGGTCTTTGCGCATAAGCGGCTCGCCGCCAGTCAACTTTATCCGTGCAATACCTAAATCTACAGCAACTTTAGCAATATGCACTATTTCTTTAACAGACATCAATTCGGCAGAACGATTCGCCCGTTGAACTTCGCCTTCGCGATGACAATAGGCACAACGGTTGTTGCATCGCTGGGTAATTGAAATTCGAAGATTCAGTAAAGGTCTGCCGCAGTTGTCTATTAAATTCATCGTTATTCACGAGCGTGCTTAACGATGTGAGGAGACTCAGGTAAAATAAGCATTTCTACCGCAGTTTTCACAGCGTCAGGGGAACCTGGGATACAAAAGATTGCTTTACCCTTAGCGACTCCAGCTATGGCACGCGACAAAACCGCTGCGGAGCCAACGTGGTCAAAGCTTATTCTGCGGAAAAACTCACCGAATCCAGGTAAAACTTTGTCGAGGAAGGGCAAAACGGTTTCAATCGTTATGTCTGTAGGGGTTATGCCTGTGCCTCCGGAAAAGATAGCGACATCCACCTCATTCAAACCTATTGCGTACATCATTGCATCCTGAATCATGTGTTTCATCGTCAGCTATGATTTTTTTGAAGAGAACCTTCTGTCCAGCATTCTTCAGTAGCTCCACAATTGTATCGCCACCGATGTCGCTGACATCTTTTTCTCCTGCTTCGATTTGGGTGTAACGTGATGTGCTGCAGATAAAGATGCCAAACGTCAAAGTTTTAGGAGCTTTTGATTTATGCGTTTTGGAGCTTTCACTCATAGTTATGCCTGCTTGAACTTTTTAATAACATGAATATTCTCAATGGCCGTTGAAGGGTATTGACCTGCTGCGTCTTTTTCATATTGTTTTGTCATGTCCCAAACTGTCAATAGCGCCATAGAGACAGCGGTTAATGCTTCCATTTCCACACCGGTCTGCGCTTTGGTTTTAACTGTCGCCGTAGCTGAAATTGTGGTTTTGTCAGAGACTTTCACATCCACTTCCACGTTTGTCAACGGCAACGGGTGACAAAGAGGAATCAAATCGCTTGTTCTCTTAGCAGCTAAGACTCCTGCAATTTTTGCGGTATAAAGAGGGTTGCCTTTAGCGATTTTTCCAGCCTGAACTAAACATATTGTCTCTGGCTTCAACCTTATCGAGCCAGTTGCAGTTGCTTCCCTGAAAACTTCAGCTTTGTTTGTAACATCAACCATAGCCATTCTAAATCAAGTCTCCTTATACTTTTCCCAGACGTCTAATAGGTTTTGCAGCGCTTTAGCCTTTGCTGAACCCTCATTAAACCGATACATTCGAACTCGACCATAAGTCCGCTCTTGCAAAATGCCTTCAGACTCTAAAACTTTGAGGTGCTTGCTCGTTGAGACAAAATTTAGTTTTAACCGTCTTGCGACGTCTGAAACATTCAACTGCCCTAACTGGTAGATAAGTTTCAAGATTTTCATGCGTGATTTTGACGAGAAAACTTCCTCAAACTCCAAGTTTATCTCTGTCTCTTTTCGGATTGCAAACTTGCAATTAATTCTTTCTCCAACTGAACTGACGGGATAGTTGGCAAAGAAAGCCTTGTTGTTCGACCACGAGTTTGTACACTTGTAACCTCTGTTTTTAATATGCCAATTTTTGAGAGGTATTGGGCGTTGCTCCAGAGTTGAGTGTGGCCATTGGGGTTTTCGTCGAACTCCTCACACACAATTGCATATGTCTTTTCAACTTCAGAGAGCGAAACATAAGCTTGTTCATTCTCTTTGAAAATTCTCGCAACTGCAAGCAAGAAGAGTTTCTCATGCAAACCCAACCCAGATAGCTCACTGCGACGTAAACCAGGAATAATGCTTGAAACGGCCATCCGAACATACTCAGGTTCGACGCAGCCTGCGTCTTCAGCATCAGCGTATTTTCCCGAACGCCACAACAACTCAATCCCAAATCGGGCATTCCCAGTCTCAGTATAAGCTAATTCGGAAATCAAATCGACCACATCTTCAGGCACCCCGCCTAATTCAAATGCCATAGCAACTCTGTCGTTTAAGATGTCAATAAGCTGTGGTTTGCCATAACGCTCAAGGTGAATAATGCTACTTTGAAGTGTACTTTTGGCGCTTTCATCTAACGGTTCAATCGCCTTCAAGTCCCGCATAATAAAGATAAAGGATAACCGTTGCGGTTTACCTTGCCGCATCTCCTGCAGTCGTGTCAGTTTATACACGGCATCGGAGCCTTCTTTCTCAATTAAACTATCAAATTCATCAAGAGTTAATATCATTTGAGTGCTATCTTCATCCAAAATTTGAGTTAGCATTCCAAGGATTTCTTCCGAACCATAGCCTCGCAATGGATAGTTAGGGCGGAAAAACGTGATAGCATGATGCAGAATCGGTAAGAGACTTCCACGATATTCGCGGCAGTTAACGTGAACATAACGGAATTTTAGAGCTCGCTTATTTGCTTCGGAAGTTATGCTTTCCCCAAAATGTTGGGCAAGCGCGGTTTTTCCAGTGCCCACATCCCCCGTCAAGATAACTCGTTGTGCCATTTTTTCAGGGTAACGCAAAATGAAGTTGAAAAATTCCATTAGAAGGCGATACTGTGTTTCGCGGTGAGGCAGTTTCTGCGGAATGTAATTTATGTCAAGCTTAGATTCGTCTTTAAATACACTTTGACGCGGCACCACTAACAATATCCTCAACAGTAAATTTTCTTGCTTAGAGTACTACTGTATTTTGAAACTTAAAGGTATATAATAATACAGTTACTGGCTTCTTGCTTAATCATTACAGATGTCTCATTTTTCTACTTTTGTAGAATTTGGGAAAGCAATTGATGAAAGAAGAAGGGAACAAAAATTAAAAAATGCATTACTGATTGAAAACATGGTTTCTAAACACAACACTAATAAACACAGTCACCAATCCTATTTTCCGACACCGACATGATACCAAAATACTTCTTTTTCACTAAAGGAGTTGGCAAACATAAAGAGCAACTCCAATCGTTCGAATTAGCTCTACGAGATGCGGGCATTCAAATGTGCAATTTGGTTGCTGTATCAAGCATTGTACCGCCTGGGTGCGAGTTATTGACGCGGGAAAAAGGTTTAAAAATGATACAGCCCGGCGAAATTACGTTTGTCGTCATCGCACGCAACGCAACCAACGAACCTCACAGACTTGTTGCTTCATCTGTAGGTGTCGCGATTCCTTCGGGTAAAAACCAGTACGGTTACCTATCTGAACACCATTCCTTTGGGCAAACTGACGAAACTGCAGGCGACTATGCAGAAGATTTAGCTGCGACAATGTTGGCAACTACGATGGGCATACAATTTGATCCTGAAACTGCATGGGACGAGCGTAAACAACTTTTCAAAACCACAGGGCTTATCATCAAAACAGCTAACAGTACCCAATCTGCTGCAGGCGATAAGAATGGCCTATGGACTACCACAGTTGCTGCGGCAGTTTTTGTGCCAGCTGAAAACGGCAAACCAAAATAGAAAGAATTTTTTAAAACGCATATTCCAATTTTCGCTCCGAAAAATTTTCGGCGTTTGTAATCAAACGACTATTTTGATAACACAAGTATGATTCGGAAATTTTAAAGGCAGCTGAAGCAGCGTTTTCAACCTCTTAGCTTGTTTAGAATCAGTAGGTCTAAACGGTTATGGTGGAACCTTCTTATTAGTCCTCTAACTTTAAGCAATCGGAAGCGAAAAAATCAGCGAAACCATAGAGTTCCCAAAACCCCTTGTCATAACGGGCAACATTGGACTTGCAATATGGATTATATTAGATGCCCTGGGTTTGTGGCTTGTCAACTGGGCGTACGGTTTGACTTTCCTCTTTGCCGCACTAATCGGCATCTATGGTATCCTCAAGTTTCTCGGTTGCCTCAGACCTTGCTATAACTGCAAAAAATGCACTTTTGGCTTAGGCAGATTAGCCGTCTTGTACTTTGGGAAACGAAGTCTCAAAGATTATTCCAAAACTTACGGGTTACCTGTCGCCATTTTCTTCTTCATCTTCATTGGTCCATTTCCAGCTACTTTGGTGCTTATTTCCACCGTTCCAGTTTTCTCGGTCTTAGAATTTGGGGTTTTGGTTGTTCTCCTATTACTTTCATTCTACAGTGCCCTAACTTGGCACCAAACCTCTAAACAGTAAAACTTTTCAAGGTTTCTGGCTAAAAAAAGTTTCTAACTTTGAGTTCTCAGCTTTTTTAAGCACTTCAGCACACACTTTGGGATCCAGTATTTTATACTCCAAACCAAGCGTAAACAGTATTCTCTGAACATCTTTAGCGAGGCTAGGTGCAGCCAATATGGCGCGGACTTCTCGGTTAACTTTGGCTTTGATTGGTTCAACGTACTTTGCCAGCTGTAACGCGGCTTCTTTTGAAGCAGTTTTACGTTTCACTTCAACTATGACAAGTTTGCCGTCTTTGTCTTCACCATAGATATCTACAAAACCGGGTTCAACTTTTTTTTCCCAACTAATTGGCTTGAATCCTTCTTCTAGAAGTTCAGGCTTTAGAAGAATGGCACGGTGCATGTCATCTTCGCTTGCATGTAAAAGGAAATCTCCTGAATCAGAGAGGCTGAGAGATGAAACCATGTAGATTTTATCGAATGCAACACGGACACTCTCACGAGGTTTCTGGCGAATCCCATGAACTTCAAGTTCGTTATCTTTGATTTGGACATGAAATACGCTTCCTGCAGGTTGCCAGTTGACTGGTTCGTAGCCGACTGGCCGATGTACGAGGAG
This sequence comes from Candidatus Bathyarchaeota archaeon, assembly GCA_963842545.1. Lineage (GTDB taxonomy): Archaea > Thermoproteota > Bathyarchaeia > Bathyarchaeales > Bathycorpusculaceae > Bathycorpusculum. Next base: position 76,306 of record CAWJGR010000010.1, on the reverse strand, counting down.
GGAGCCGTCGGATTTGATGATTAGAAGACGTTCGCCAGGTTCAAGTTTAGAGTTTGCTCTACCATTGTAATGCACATGGCAGTTGCCCGCAACAATGAGGGTTCGTCGTTGCGCAAATGCCTTCTCTACAACTGCAGCCGCATCTGCTAAGGTAGGTTCGGTTAAAACAGCAAGTTTGTTTAGTGGTTGCATCAGTGTTTTCGCCAACTATTTTAATCAGGCAATGGGTACATAAGAATTCTTGAAGGAACTGGCACCAATGGGTTGGAAAGACAAACGCAAAATCATGCAAAGCTACGATATAACTTCGGAAATGTATGACGAGCGCTATGCAGAAGAACAGCAGAGAAAGTACAAGAAAGCTTTAGCTAATGTTAAAGTGGCTGACAAGATGGTTTTAGATGTTGGATGTGGATCAGGGCTGTTCTTCAATAAAAGCGCAGATGAAACAGGAATGAGTGTTGGTATCGATATTTCACATAAATTGCTGCTCAAAGCCAAAGAGCGGATAAATGCTTTCCAAAACGCTTTCATTATACAAGCCGATGCCGACCATTTACCTTTCAGAGATGGGTTCTTTGGCGCAGTTTTTTCTTTTACCGTGCTTCAAAACATGCCAAACCTATCTGAAACTTTGAGCGAGTTAAAACGGGTTACAAAAAAACATGGCAGGCTTGTGGTGACAGGATTAAAGAAAGCGTTTCCACTAGAGAAATTTTTGGATGTCTTAGACGATAGCGGTTTTAAGGTCATTACTTTTGTGGATGAAGATGCTATTAATTGTTATATTGCAGTTTTAGCCGCTTAGCATTTTTTGGTTTTCGCCTTTAGTTTTATTCGGTTCGTTCTGCCTCTTCTGTTTCCTTTTCTTCTCCTTCGGCAGGCTCGGCAGCTTCTTCTGCCTGCTTTTCCGCATTTAGCAACATGTTGATTAAGGCTTTCTGGTCCACTTCAGCACGTGTCCGCCAATCCAAAAACAGCAGTCCCTTCTCATCTTGCATCAAGTAACCATAACGGATGTAACGGTCAAGGTTTAAGCCAATCTTCCAATTTGGCATCTTTTCGCCAAGTAGTTTTTCAACGTCTTTACGTGCAGCTTGCCCTTTCTTGCTGATGATAAAGGAGATTGTTATAGCTAAACCCGCTAAATCGTCGATTCGCCAACCCATCAACTTATCCTTAGTCACCGAGCCATTCGACAGTGCAACAAAGAAACGTGCTTTATCAAGTTCCTCTATGGTTGGTTTTTCTGGGGTTTTTTCCTCTTCAAACACTATTTTAACCTGCAAATCCAGCGGCTTTAGGTAATCTTCCATTAAATCAAGCACTTTGGGATAATCTGATCCAAGAGCTTTGTGGAGTTCCCAGCCTTTCACGCCGGGTTTTTGGTGTCGCTTGTAGAAGAGCATCTGGGTTGCTTTCTTGACTTTGCTTCCGTAAACGCCTTTTTTCTTGCTGCTCAAATTTGTTCGCCTCGTTTCCATTTTTGCCAAGTTTCATATTGAAACCGCAATTGGAACCGACAGTGGACTGCTCTGTTAAGGCTTCCTTTCGGGGTTTATCGAAGGGTAAAATGAAGACTGTTTCTTCCAACCTATCAATTTCTAAAGTCGCGTAACCATAAGTAACTAAGAAAGCTGGTTAGGAAAGCTCGTTGCACTGTTTCTTCGTAGGTATCTGCGCCGATGAAATCCCAATACGCAATCTTGCCGTCAAGGCCTTTTTCTGCGACTTTGTTTTTGAGTTCCTGCCAGTAGCATTCGAGTTCCTCAGAGAATTCTCGGTCACTTAAAACCCGTTGCTTAACAAGTTCGTCGCGGCTAACCGAACCCATGGCAACTTGGGAAACATCGATGTCTTTCCATCTGTCGCCCATAGGAGCCAATGCTTCCCAATATAGCAATCCTTGCGCTAAACTGTGCAGGCTAAGCTGCTCAAACTCAATCAGTGGACTCCAAGCTCCCAAAAAAACCTCAACCATGCCTTCTTTGCCGGTCTGGCGGATTTTCTCCTCCAAGCAGAAACGGGTCTGTGTAGAGTGAGTTTGACCGTTGTTTTACCCATTCACTTTGCATCTTGATTACTGTGGCTAAGTGGTGGAGCGCTTCTGCGTCAAGTTTTAGTTCGTCTGGGTTTTCCCAATTTGGAAAATACTCTCTGAACGATCTTGATGATTTCGTCAACGTTTAGAGTGAATGGGTCAACTTGGTGGTTTTCGATGGCGACGCACATTTCAATTATGCGTTCCAGCTTTTCTTTGCCCAGCTTCTTGTCTTGTTTGGTTGCTGCATTAGGCAACCTCACGCACGACTGATTTTCCTTCAAGATTCTGAACCGTAATAACGTTTGCGTCCTGCTGGGCAAAGGTGATTTGGCTTGGAGTGATCACCACATATTGGGCGCTGGCATCCTTAATCATCGAAACCAGAACTTTCGCTATCATTTCTCGGTTTTTGGGGTCCATATGAATGTCATATTCGTCGACTGCGCGGAAAGGGGAACGCACATGCTGCTGCAGAGCCAACAAGAAACCCATCGTAGCTGTGGTTCGTTCGCCGCCGCTTTGAGTGTAAGCATCCAAAGCTACAGGTTTGCTTCCCTTAAAACCAACATAAATCTCTAAACCTGCAGTTTCAATATCCTGCGACAGCTTGAAAGCTTCACTTCGCCAGTTGCGAGGGTTTGACTCATGATTTTTTGGTATTCAACGTTGACCCGTTCAAGCAAGTTCTCCATTACTGTGCGCCATGACATGCATGCGTGTTTTTACTTCTTCAAGAGTTTTTTCGCGGTTCTCAGCGACAAGCTGTGCTTTCTCTTTAAGCTCCAAATAAAGCTTTGAATACGATTCATATTGCCGCTCGATATCTTCTGAAACGTCTGCAGAGCGCTGCTAAGTGACCATTGGTTAAGCCGATTTCATCTTGAATTTCCGCGTTGCTTTTCAGGACTGCTATTCGTTCGCCAGATTGCTGAGCTTTCAAGATTGCAGTGTTTAAGGTTTTCTTCAGCTTCTTTTAGCTGCTTTCTCTATTGTTTTCATCTCGACTGATGGCGTTTGCTCGCTTAAACTCAAGCAAAGCCAAAGAGACACGTTTATCCAGAGATTCAGAGGCAAATTTTCTCAGTTGAATCTTCCAGTTTTAGCATTATTGTTCTGGTGTTTCTTTAATTTCCTCGTTTGCTCTTTTCGATTTGCTGCTCTGGAGGTTTCCAGCATTTTTTTGAGATTTTCGCTTCGAAGAAACTTGAACTGGCTCTTGTTGGTGAGGGCTTCTATAGCTTGGGTTTCGGTAAGCAACTGTTCAATAAAGGATAAGGTCGATTCGTTTTGGGCGATTTCACGTTCCAAGCTTAATCGCTGCTCAAAAACTGCTTTAGCTTTGCCTTTAAGAGTTTGCTGCTCTATCTGTTGACCATCCAAGTTTGACGATTATAGCTTGCCGCTCATCCTCAATTTTACCCAGTGATTGCTGGTTTTTGTTAAACTTAGCCTGCAACTCCTTTGATTGCGGCTTCTCGTTTTTCAACTTCCGCCCAAACCATCTCACGGTCCAGAAAACGCCGTTTAAGCTGCAACTGTTTCTTCTCTTGGTACTTCTCATATTGTTCATGCCAGTAGTCGAGGGTTTGCTGTGCTTGCTCAAGAAGTTTCCCAACGGATTCTTCTTGGCTTAAAATACGCATCAGTTTGGTTTTTGCTTGCACAACGTTCTCTCGGAAAGGCTCTAAACCAACAGCTGCTTCAACCATACGCAGTTTTTCTACGTTGCTAAGAACACTGAATTGCTCCACCATGTTCTGATGCATAATGATTAACATGTTGTCTGGGTCAACACCGAACTTGCCGAGCAACCGTTCAATGTCCTGTTTGCTGGCGACGCGGTTTTCAAGTTCAAAAAAGTATTTGCCGTCTCGGCGTAAAACGCGGGTTAGGAAGAGTTGGTCTTTGCTGTATTTTGAGACTGGGCGTTTGTTGCCTTGTTTGCTGTTATCTAAGATGAGGGTGACTCTGGCTTGGTCTTGTCCCCAGCGAATTAAGTCGCTGAGTTTTCGGGACCGTTCAGTGTAGGTTTGCCCCAAACCAACGGAAATTGCGAGGAGAAGTGAGGATTTTCCCGCTCCGTTTGGTCCCCCAATTATGTTAACGCCCTGTTTAAACGGCACTCTGGCGTATTCGTAACTCATGAAATTTTCAAGGATAACTTCTTGGATTAACATTAAGATTCTTTGCCTCTATTTTGAAGCGTTCACACTATTGAAAAGCGTCTTATTAAAACAATTCCAGACCAAAAGGAGATATCTCCCGCACAAAATCCTCTTTCTTTTTCTCGTGTTTACGATAATTAGGTCTTGCTTTTACCTAAGTTTTGTCACCGATTAAAGGGGTTTCCACACATAAGCACCATTCTGATTCTCAAGATAGACCGCAAAGATGCGTGATGCCCGATGGCATCACCTACACTGTTGTTCGGGTTCATAGATTTTCCAAAATATTGTTCTGACAGTGATTGGCAAATTACCATTTGGTTGGACAAGTGATGAGAAACGAGTAACCTGATTAGCAGCAGAAAACACTTTGAGAACGATCAATAGCGCGCCCAAAAAACTTCGGTGTAAAGCTTCATAAGGCAACAGCAACCAATTGATCATTTGATCTTAATGGCAGTAGGGTGCGCACTTTCAATTGGTGTTCTATCGGCATTTTGCGCCGCAGCCCACTATGTTACTCTCAAAGATTTAGCCCCCTAGCAAAAAACTAGGCAAAGGCATGATTTCAGCAATCTTTGTTATCATTATACTTTCTGCTTTGGCTGGAGCTTTTATCTTAACCAGACCATTTGATAAAACAGCGCCTGAAGCTACTCCAGGACCGACTCCGGCTTATGTTCCATATGACTTCAAAATATCCGTTGACCAGCCAAGTTTCACCATACGACAAGGTTACAGCTGGGTTGTTACCCTAAGCTTAGAAAGTATCAGCGGAAACACACAGAATATCGATATATCCAATGTCAACTTTACTGCCGACTATGACACAAGCAAAATAAAAGTTGACTTCGGGGTGACTGACTTTCTTTATATTGAAAAATTGAGCTCTGAAAATCGAAATGGCACGACATTAACTGTTGGATTTTCAAAGCAGCTAACAATAACTATTCCGCAATCGACGCCAACAAACAACTATACCGTAACCGTATCGGCTTTAATCGGTTCGGTTAACCATAATGCGTCTATATTGGTTGGGGTCGAAAGCGCTATGGTTACAGTTCATGGAACAGTTAGCCCAGGAAAAACGGGTTTGTATCCAACTGAAATCCAATTCCACGATTTGGTATCTGGAGAAAAGTTTTCAACTGCAATCCAAGGTGGAAGTTACTCTATCATAATTCCAAATCACCGAACTTATTTGGTGGCTGCTTGGGAATTTAGAGTCGAATGGTGGACATGTGATAGTAATTTCTGGTTAGAAGTAACGCCTGGAAGTTCTTCATTAAACAAGGATTTCACACTTGTTGAACACAGTTAGTCGTTAATACGGGTGCTACAGGCTACTTCGCGCATACACATATGCACATATAGAACCGCCTTACGGCAGGCGTAAGTCGATAGGTTTGTTCCTTGAGAGTCCTACCTCTAAAGTAAATTGGTCGTCTGTCCCCTCTATGGGGTGTCAACCGCAAGCCAATAAATGAGGGGGGTTCCCCGCTTGCGGGGGGTGTACTCATTTTTGGCGAGGATTGACGGGGCATACGACTAAAGCCCATATTGACGCAAAAGTAGTACGGTAGTAGTAGGTATTTTTTGGGTCTTGGGGTGCCAAAAAATACTGCTTTTTGGTTCTTTTGTGCAAACATAAAGAACATCATTTTTGCTTAGCTTTTTCCTAAAAAGCGTTCAAGTATTAGTCGTCGTCGGCGCAGGCGAGCCAACATCGGTTTTTCTGATTTAATTAACAAAACTAAGCTAGTTTTAGCATGAACAAATGATTTTTTTTGTGAAGGCTTTTATTCTGAATATTATAAATATAGAATAGGTTTAATTTATGAAGTTCGCGGAAATCGCAATATTGCTAAGAGAGATTGTGGATAGGTGTCCTGGGTTGGATGGAAGTACTATTACTTTAATTCCGCAGAAAGCTATGTATCCATTGTATAATGGATATCACATTAATATTAAGGCAAACCTTTCCAAAGAAAGTATGGGTAATTTGCGGAAAATAGTGGAAGGGCACGACTTAGTCATGCAGATTAAGTCGGATGCAGTTATAGTATATGAAACAAGATCTACGTAAGTATCTTCAGTTTTTGCCGTTTGCCCCAGACTATGTTGTCTTTTTTGTAAACATGAAACAACGTTCGAAAAGCTAATTCTGCTATCGCGAGAGTTATTCAAAGTATAATCCCTGTTGACCCGCTTGTAACCGACCCTATGGAAAGTACTTTGGTTCGATTGTTGGTTCAGGTGAAGATTGTTGGATTTGCTGAGCGGCTGAACCAGTCGGTATAGCAGTTGGCGTGGCTGTTGCCACTTCACATTTAGATGTGTTTAAAATGAAAGAGTTCTTGACAAGATTTGTTAATGTATGTTAAAGTAAAATGAGACTCCATTGTATGGAGTAAAATGCTATTTAGGTTTAACAATACAAGACTGAATCAGCGACGGTTTCATCGCCTAATAGCCAGTTACGGACTATTTAGGAGATGCTTACGTTCTGAATGTCGAAGTACCGTTTTGCCAAAAAGCGCAAACGTTCAGCGTTCTTGCCATTTTTACCTATTGCGACGCCCTTATCTTTTGGGTTGACAGTTATGACTGCCATTTTTTTGCCATCAGTGCGTTCGGTGACGCGGATTTCTCGACTGCTGCGGGTTTTAGGGCGTTTTTCATGAATGTTGCTGGGTCTTCGCTGTACTCGATGATTTCGTGTTTTTTGCCTGTCATTCGTTCAAGGGTGTGGATGTTTCTGCCGCCCTTGCCGATGGCAACGCCGACTTGGCCTTGGTTTACGATGAATATTGCTCGTTGCTCGACTTCGTCGACTATGCAGTCTTTTACGCTTGCGCCGCTGATGCTTTCAAATAAGGCAATGTATCGCATTTCGTCGCAGGTAATTTTTATGCCACTTGTTCTTTTTTTTCCTCCATCTTTTTATTCTTGTACCTGAGTTTCCTCGGTTACTTTGAGAATATCTGAATCCCCTGTTTCGCGGATGCTAAGTGCCGAAATAATGAAGAGTTTCTTGCAGACTTCCGCTAAATCCATTGATCCACCTTTGTAGGTTATGACGGGAACTTTAGAGATTTCTCCATAGTATTCTATTTGTTCTTTTATGTCTTTTGGACAGTTTGCGGCTAAAACAATCATTTTAGCTTTGCCGGTTTTGGCGTTTTGCAATGCAACATTGGATCCAAAGGATACCTTGCCTGTTTTCACTGCAGACGCTAATGCTTTATCTATGTCTATCATGCTTCTGTTTTTCCTCCATCTTTTTCTTGACGTTCGAAAGTTGACATGTACAGTTCAACTAAGCCTGTGCCGATTGGTATTGATTGCCCAACTATAACGTTTTCTGTTACACCAGCTAAAGGATCACTTTCACCTTTCACGGCCGCTTCAACAATGTTTGGTACGGTGATTTCGAATGCGGCGCGCGCTAGGACACTGGCTTTTTTGCCGCTGATTCCGTGTCTGCCGATTTGCTGTACGTCGCCTGTAGTGGTCATCATGTCTGCTACGAGCATTACGTGTCTTACGTCTACGTCTAAGCCTTGGTCTTCCAGTACGCCTTTTGCTTCATGGACAAGTGCGTTTCTTGAAGCTTCAACGCCAAGGGTTTTGGCGATTTCATGGATGTTGTTGGTAGTGGTTCGTGAAGTATCAACACCTATGACTTCTAAGACTTTAGATAGGTTTGAGCCGTCAGTGCGTATTACCCATTCACCGCTCTCTTCAGTGACGAGGACACGTTTAATGTCTGGGACACCTTTAACTTGGAACCCTGGAACCTTGGTCAAGCATACGTTTTAGCTGTTCCGCTTTCTTGGGTTTAATCTCAACTGTGTGTCGGTTATTGTTACAGTAGCGTTTTGAAGTTCCATTCTCTCTTTGAGTTCATCCATAGTTATGGCTCGGTCATCCATCATCTGCTTATTCAATTCGATGATGATTGCTTCGCGAACTGGGTCTTCGTAGATTGCTGAAGCCAAGTTTTCAACTGAAGTGTAGATGATGTTACGTGCGACTTCGACGGCGCCTTCTTTGCTCTTTAGCGTGGTCGCCTTTTAAGTAGATGGTCATGATTGGGGTTGATGGGATTCTGCGTGCATCCACGATTTCGATTAGTCGAGGTAAACCTAAGGTGACGTTTTGTTCTTTGACACCTGCATAGTGGAAGGTTCTAAGAGTCATCTGTGTACCTGGTTCACCGATTGATTGAGCTGCAACGATGCCTACTGCTTCTCCTGGCTCCATCAATGCACGTTTGTATTGTTCAGCTGTCTGGGTAGCGGCTTTGGTTACGCCTTTGGCGGTAAGCTTGTTCTTTGCAAAGTTCTGTTTAAGCTGGTTTAGCAGAATAGGAGTTATTTGGTCTTCAACGTTCTTGAGTTGTTTTTTGATGTGGTCTGCGGATGCGGGTTCGCCTTTTTCTTCGCCAAGTTTTATTTGGTCAATTAGTCGGTTGACGTTTACTGCTTTGCCGTGGTCACTTTTCGCTGGGTCTACACCGTCTTCTCCATAGCGGAACTGGATGATGTCGCCTGCGGAGTCTCGGACAGTGCTGTCGTATTCTAAACGAATATGTTCCAGCGCGTTGATTAATCGTCTCTGCATGTAACCGCTTTGTTGTGTGCGGACGGCTGTGTCGACTAGACCTTCTCTGCCACCCATAGCGTGGAAGAAGAATTCGATTGCGTCAAGTCCAGTCTGGTAAGAGTTATAGACGAAGCCTCTTGCTCTTGGGCTTGGGTCGCCGTCAACGAAGTGCGGCAGTGCTCTTCCAGCGTAGCCTCTTAGGATACGTTTGCCTCGGACTGATTGTTGACCAACGCAAGCGGCCATTTGACCGATGTTTAAGCTTGAGCCTCTTGCACCTGCTCTTGTCATGACGATGCCTGCGTTTTCCAATGTGAAGTCTTCGTCTGCTATTTTGCCTGATTCGTCTCTGGCTACGGCGAGTTCATGCATTACATAGATTTCGAAGGATTCTTCAAGGGTTTGTCCTGGCAGACGTGGTAGGGTTCCGTTGCGGAAGTTTTCGATGTGTTCGTCGATTTTCTTTTGGATGCGGTCCATTGTCTTTGCCATTCGGTTGCGGGCTCTTGGTGAGAGGACCAGTTGGTCGTAGGTGTAGCTGAATCCTCGCATGGATATGAATTGTTTGAGTAAGTGTGTGATTTTGTTTAGGAATTCTCTTCCTGCTTGTGTGCCATAGTCTTTGATGATTCTGTGAAGCAAGCTTTCGGATTGTTCAGAGCCAATGGAGCGTCTGTCGATGATGCCTGAGACAAGCTGACCATTCTTGACTACAACGTAAGCGTCATGTTTGCATTCTTCTTCTTCGCATTTTGTGCAGCCTTGGCAGATGTTTGCTTTCAAAGAGTAATTGAGTGTTTTTGGCAGGTATAAGCTGAAGATTTGTTTGCCTGACCATAGGGGTTCTGGTGTTTTGATTTCTGGTTCTGGCACTGGACCAGTGTAGTTTGTTGCAGTTAGGAGTCTGTTAACTTGGCTTCTGGTTAGGTAGTTGCCTCTTCTTGTGAAGTAGTATGCGCTTGTGACGAAGTCTCTGATGGCGCCGATGATTGGTCCGCCGAATCTGGGTGAGAGAATTTGGTCTTGAACCTGCATGAGCAACAAGTGCTTCGGTTCGTGGCTTCTTCGCTCTGTGGAACGTGTAGGTTCATTTCGTCGCCGTCAAAGTCTGCGTTGTAGGGTGGGCAAACGCAAAGGTGTAATCTGAAAGTCTTGTATGGCAAAACTCGGACGTAGTGTGCCATGATGGACATGCGGTGAAGTGATGGCTGTCGGTTAAAGATAGCTATGTCGCCGTTTTTGAGGTGACGTTCAACTACGAAGCCTAATTCGACTGCTTCCGCGATTTTTGTGCGGTCAACGACGAATTCGAGTCTGATACGTTTTCCGTCTGGGCGGATGATGTAGAGTGCGCCTGGATAGTTTTCTGGACCGTTAATCACGAATTTTTTCATTTCTTCGATGTTCCATGCAGTGACTTTTTCTGGAACTGATAGTCGCATGGCTACGTCTTGTGGAACACCGACTTCGTTTATGTCAAGGTTAGGGTCTGGTGAGATGACTGTACGGGCTGAGAAGTCGACACGTTTGCCTGAGAGGTTGCTTCGGAATCGCCCTTCTTTGCCTTTCAAGCGTTGTGAGAGAGTTTTTAGGGCTCTGCCGCTGCGGTGTCGTGCTGGCGGAATACCTGATGCCTCGTTGTTGAAGTATGTAGTAACGTGGTACTGTAAAAGTTCAGATAGGTCTTGGATGATGAGGGTTGGTGCACCTGCTTCCATGTTTTCTTTCAAACGCTGGTTAATGCGGATGATGTCTACGAGTTTGTGGGTTAAGTCGTCTTCTGAGCGGATACCTGATTCCAAGCGTGATTGATGGACGCACATAAACTGGTGGAACAGGCAGAACTTGAAGAACCATCCATTCTGGACGGGCAACTTTGGGGTTAAAACCCAAAATTTCTAAGATCTTCGTCTGAGACACGTTCGAGTCTTTCACGTATCATGCTTGGTGTTAGGGGTTCTGAGCCTGCTTCAGTTTGCTCGATGAATTTTGTTGGTTTCTCGAAGGTGATTTTGAATTGGGCAGCTGCGCAGTAGGGGCATTGTTTAGCTTTGATATCTGTTAGGATTTCTTTGTAAATTTCATCAGGAATAGTTCCTAAGAGTTCGTTGAAGCGTTCAAGTCTTTGGCGTGCTTTTTTTGAAGCGTCTTCTGATAGCAGAATGCGACCGCAAGTGCGGCAAGTTGCTTTTAAGAGGTCAAAAATAATTTTTGTAAATTCAATGTGGACGATTGGTACGGCAAGTTCGATGTGGCCGAAGTGTCCTGGGCAGCGGATGGCGGTGTTGCCGCAGGTTTTGCATCTTTGCCTTGGTTCGAGAGTGCCTAGTCTGCCGTCCATTAAGCCTGCTGTGATTGGTGCGCCGTCTTCGTCATAGGTGTCTGGAGTTTGGATTTCTACGACTGATTGTTTACGGAGGTCTTTAGGTGAGATTAATCCGAATGAGATTTCATCTACTATTTTATGAATTAATTCTTCCTGTGACATGTTATGCCTTCTCCTTTAGTCTTAATTTTGGTGTTATGCATAAGCTCTGCAGTTCTTGCAGCAGAAGCTTGAAAGCGTAAGACACGATTACTGGCGAAATCTTTGCTTTTTCGTCGCATATCTTGCAGACATAACGCCTTTGCTTCATGTCGAAGTAAGCGATTTGTCCACAGTTCTCGCAGATATAAAGTGTGTATTTGTCAGATTCTTCCAGCAGCCTATCTCTAAGTAGCATAGCAGCTCCGTGTCCGATGAGGCAGTCTCGTTCCATTTCTCCGAATCTAAGACCACCACCCCTTGCGCGACCTTCAGTTGGCTGGCGTGTAAGCATTTGCACTTGACCTCTGGCTCTTGCATGTATTTTGTCAGCAACCATATGGTGAAGTTTTTGGTAGTAAACTATTCCAACGAATATGTCTGCAACGAATTTTTCGCCTGTTGTGCCGTTGTAGAAGACTTCGCTGCCGGTTTGGCTGAAACCGAGTTTTACTAGGTTTTTGCGTACTTCGTCAGGTCCTTCGTTTGAAAATGGTGTGCCGTCTCCTGGTTTTCCTCTGGCGCACGCTGCTTTACCTGAGAGTGATTCGATGAATTGCCCGATGGTCATTCTTGAGGGAATTGCATGTGGGTTGATTATCAAGTCGGGAACCATGCCATCGTCTGTGAAGGGCAGGTCTTCTTGTGCAACGATTAATCCTATGACTCCTTTCTGTCCATGGCGTGAAGCAAATTTGTCTCCGAGTTCAGGAACCCTTTGGTCTCTAACGCGAACTTTGACGAGTTGGCTGCCTTCACCTGATTCAGTTACGAAAATTCCGTCGACAATTCCTGTTTCGGATGGCCGCATGTCTACGGATGTGTCACGCATTGATGGTCCTTTAACTTCGAATTCTTTGTATTCTTCAAGGAATCTTGGAGGACTAATTCTGCCAATTAAGACGTCTCCACCGACGACTTGGGATTCTAAGCCAATTATTCCATCAGGTTCAAGTAAGCGATAGTATTGTTCTCCGCGATATCCACGGGTTCCTGGTTCTGGAACGGTGAATTTGTCTTTTAAGCCTCCTAAGTATTGGCGGCATTCAGCTTCGTAAATGCGGTAGAAGGTTGATCTTGCTAAGCCTCGTTCGATAGACGCTTTGTTGAATATGATGGCGTCTTCCATGTTGTAGCCTTCGAAGCTGAGCACTGCAACAACGCAGTTTTGTCCGGTTGGGCGTTGTTTGTAGCCCATGACATCCATGTTTTCTGTTTGGACCATGGGTACTTGTGGATAGTGAAGGATGTGTGATCGTGAGTCAACGCGATGATGGAAGTTTGTACCGTAAACGCCGAGGGCCTGTTTTGCCATTGCGGCTTGGTATGAGTTTCGTGGTGACTGGTTGTGTTCTGGATAGGGGATAGTTGAAGCGCAAATTCCAAGGATTGTGAATGTTGCAATTTCCACATGTGTGTTTTCTGGAGTAATGGCATCGTATGATAATGCTATGAAGGCGTTTTCTTCTTCTTCAGCATCCAAATATTCGACTAAACCGTTCTTTGACTACGTCTTCCCATGTCCATTCGCCTAAACCGATTTTCTCAAAGTGTTTTGATCCAAGTTTTGCAGCACCATTTTCAACGATGATTAGTGGTCGTCTGACTCTGCCTTCGTCACAATTTGCGTGGACTTCTTCTGTTTCAGTTTGGGCTTTAGAGAAGTAAGTTACGTTAACTTCTGTGGAGATTTCGCCTGCTCGTCTTTTCTGTCGGAAGGACTGCACCATTTCTTGTGGGTTGTTGCAATAACCAATTATGTTTCCGTCTACGAAGACTTTTGCGCCTGAAATGCGTAATTCAATTGAGGCTTCGTATGCTGGTACAGTGCCCATTTCAAAAAGTAGTTGCTTGATTTTGTCTGGGTTTACACCGACAGCGATGGAGGCTGATAATGCGAGGTTTTTGACGAGCCCGCAGTTTGAGCCTTCAGGGGTTTCGTTGGGGCATAATCTTCCCCAGTGGGTTGGGTGTAAGTCTCGGGCTTCGAAGTTAGGTTGACTTCTGCTGAGTGGTGATTGGAGTCTGCGCAGGTGGCTTAGTGTTGAGATGTAGTTTGTTCGGTCTAGGAGTTGAGTAATGCCAACTCTGCCTCTACCCCAGTTCCCTGTTGCCAGCGCATGCTGGAAACGTTCAGTGATTATTCCTGGGCGGACAGCTGCTGAGACAGTTATAATTGGGCCTTTAACGCCGATGCGTTCAAGTTGATACTTTATGTCTCGTGTCAAGTTTCGGAATGAAACTCGGAAGAGGTCAGCGAGCAAGTGGACCGCCGAGTCGTAGACGCTTATTCTTGAAGTGGTCTTTATCGTCTGGTTGGCGTCTTCCTGTTTTTAGTTGGATAACACGATATGCCATTTCGCCAAGAAATATTGCTTTTTCTCGACGGTTTTTGTCGCTTCTTCCTAAATGTGGGAGGAAGTTTTTATCCAAAGCAGTTTCTGCTTTTTGAAGTCGGTATTCTTCGACTTGCCCATGGGCAACACGGTTGCCGATGAATAGAATTGCGTCGCTTGGGGTGTCTACGCCGATTGCTTTTTCGAATGAGGCGGCTAGTTGGCTTTGGGTATCGCTGTCAAGGGAAACTGCTTCGGCGATGTCTTTGTCTTTTTCCATAGTTAATGCGCGCATGATGACAACGAATGGGATTTCTGTGGGAACTCCCGGCATGGTGACGTAGATTGCGTCGTCTGATTTGAGTTTGAGTTCGATTCTGGCTCGGAATCCTACGGTGGTTGAGAAAATTTTTGCTTGGTAAACTGGTGAGGTGCCTTTTTCGTCTATGTCAACGATAACGCGGTTTGGTGCCAAGTCTTCCATGGCAACGATGACGCGTTCGCTGCCGTTAACGACAAAGTATCCGCCTGGATCATCAGGGTCTTCTCCTGCCGCAATAAGCTCTTCTTTGCTGAGTTGGCTGAGGAAGCAAAGTTTGCTCTTCAGCATAACTGGGATATTTCCGATGTAAACCAGTTCAGTGTCCTGTTCTCTTCCGTCTACGACGGGAGTCATTTCGAGTGCAATAGGTGCAGAATACGCTAAGTTGCGTAGTCTCGCTTCCATTGGATAAATTTCATGTTTTGTCCCATCCACTTCAGTGGCATATGGACCAGTAATTCGAGATTGTGGGTCAATTACCCAGATTTGGCCAAGTTTCACTTTATAGGGGCTTTCTGGAACTTCGATTGGGATTTCTGCTACTTCATCCACGACTTCTTGGAGTCCATGGTCAATAAATTCGTTGTAACTGTCAAGATGCTGGCGAACTAAGCCTTTCTCGTTGAAGAAAGTTTTCAAAAGATAATGGATATCTTCTTTTTGTACATTAGTCAAGTTTTCAGTTCTCCCATAAATTTAACATAATAATGATGACTGTGAGTTTTGATTAACTGTATTTTCACTTTTTCATTTCCTCCGATGCTGGATAGATCCAACTCGAAAAAGGGTTCAACTAACTTTTCTAAGAGCACAAACACAAGCCGCATAGCATGCATATAAACTTTTTTATGCATATCGCTCAGGAAGATAAGGGTTGTTAAACTTTCATAAAGCAAGGGTCGAATAAAACTTTGCGGCAAGATGTTTTACGAAAGAAAGAAGCGATGGAAAAAATCTCTCCTATTGTTTTTTCCCAAAATAACCCTACTAAATTACTCTTTTTTTCTTTTCGAAATGATTTTCACCATACCAATGGTTTCGAAAAAAGCCAATTCAACTCATTTATCTTTGAGGGTCTAAGCAAATAATTATAGCTAATACCTGGCGATTTTGTAGCGATTTCTTCCTAATTGACGCTTCCTTTTTTCCTGAGCTTCCGTTAACTTCGAATTTCCAGTCTTAACTTCATAAGTTGTGGGTTCACCGACTTTGTTGCCAAAGAAATCCCTTTTTTGAACGACAAAATCTCCATCTTCCCGAATCTTCTGGCAATCGTGCCCCTGCATAGTCTTGGTCAAACGCAAAACGGTCTCTAGCAATATTGCCCTTGGCGCGGTTGCTTGATTAAGTTAAACCTTCGAGAAACTTTTCCCGATCCTAAAGGATCATCTTTTGAAATTCGTTTAGCCAATTAATGTAACCTTTGTTGCATAAGTGGCATCGGATAATATTTGAATCTTTTCGGAACCATTCGGGTTCCTTAACCAACTTATTCTTTGTAGGTTTGAACACAAATATTGTTAAGATCCCAAAAAGCCGTCAAAAATCAAGGATTTACTAATGTTTGATTATTTCCAAAGTAATTTCCGTTTTGGCATGTCCTATTTTCTTAGTTACTAAGGGAAGAAGGTTTTGATCAATCTCATATCCGATGCTGTTACGTTCGTTTTGAATTGCAATTTTTGTTGTTGTTCCTGAACCTAAGAATGGGTCGAGAACGGTTTCTCCTTTGACGCTGAACATTCGAATTAGACGGTCTGCTATTTCCTCAGGGTAAGCAGCAGTTCTTCGTTCCAGTTCGCTTGCTGTTTGACGTGTGCCCTTGACATGCCCAGATTTGGCTGAACCATTCATCCCGCTGTTTTTTAGTGAAAGCACTCTCATAACGCAAGGCATCCTTAGGTTGAAATTTGCGAAGTCTTCCCTTCCTGAACAACAAAATAAACTCGCAGTCAAGCGTAACATAGGCGTTTGGCGGAAGGAAACCTGAGCCCAAAAAGGCACCTTTGCCCTTGTACATGGGTTTGGTGGTAGGTTTTTTCCATAGAATATATGGAAGAGTTGTGAAGCCGATTTTTTCGCAAACTTCAGTTATTCGTGAGTGGTTGGGGAAAAGTTGGAATTTACCATTTATTGCTTCGGGTTGCGTCGCCGATGTTTATGCATGCGATTCCCCCGTCAACGAGGACTCGGTAGGTTTCCTGCCAAACCTTTGCCAAATAGTTATGCATCGCAATCGTAGATTTGCCGCACTGTTTCATCGTCGCCATTTACGGCCAATTCTTTGAATAAATCCGCAATTTTGGGGTCAGCCTTTGCAAAACAGCTCATCCCACATTGCTATCATGGGGTAAGGCGGCGAAGTCACCATCAACTGGACGCTTCCGTCCGCAAGTTCGGGCATTTGTTGGCTGTTGCCAAGGATAATTCTATGCTGAGTCTGCATTGTCCCTATGTATCGTTGCATTGGTGTTTTACTTTTGCGGTAGACGGGAAATGATTAATAAGACGAAGCCAGACAGTTTTCTATCCGAAACGTTGCTACGGTAACCAAGCTAGGTCAAAGGTGAAGGACTCAAGATCTCGACGCTTTGACTCAAGCGCCCAAATGGGAAATCCTTTCCCTCAGGGGTTCGCAGGTTCAAATCCTGCCCGTAGCACCAAATAATTTACTTTATAAAAATTACTTCTGTCAAATCTCTAAAATGTTCGTCGCCGGTGACTACTTTTCCCTTCAAACCTCTTGCTGTGCAAAGTACTATCGAGTCTGCTAAGCCCCACCCTTTCGTTTTCTTTTTCATTTCCAAATCCATTTTGCCAGCGGTTACCGCGAGTTCAAAATCTAACTCTACAACTTGGCTGGTGGCATTAATGAATTCCAAGCGGTTTAATCTGCCTTCGACAGTTTCATCTCCAAGCTCTATTTCTTTTTGCAGTTTTCTGCTTACTTCTGAAACTACGATTGATGGAGTTACACTGTGATCGCTCTCTATGTACTCTTTTGCTACTTCTCCATATCTTGAAGCGGTAAAGTACTCTATCCAAGCGTAAGAATCGATGATGTATTTACAGCTCATGGAATTCTGCCTCATCTTCTTGTGTGAAAGATTTCAGCTTGCGGTTTGAACCGAACATGGAGGTGGGAATTTTTTTTCTTTCGCAGATGAGGTTTTTTATCACTTGGTCGTGGCTGGTGGCTTTCATTTCTTTTTTGATTTTGTTTAGCATCTGCAGAGTTTTTTCATCTACTTGAACGGTTGTGGGCACTTTAATTCCTCAGCTATAACTATAGTTATAGAAAGATAAGAAAATTTCGCTTTTAAAAGCCCTTCCCCACAGGTTCGCAGGTTCAAATCCTGCCAGCAGCACCAATCAATCACATCTAGTTTAGGGAAATTTTATTACATTCCGTCGCTTGTAAAATGTCACTTAAATGGTGACTGGGTTGGTTGGAGCAGTTTTCACGGACGACGAGAGGAGAGCCCTCAGGGCCATAGCAGTGGAACTGTATGAGCTCCGTAAGATCGTTATGGAACTTGCTGAGACATTGGTGAAAATGAGCGATAAGGATCTTTTGAAGAATCTCAACGCAACACAAGAAGGCGTTGAAGAAAACAAGGTTCTTAACTATAGAGAAAAGTTAGAAAAGCAGATAGATGTTGCGGAAAAAGAATTTCGCTCCTAATTAAGTACCACTGAAAAATGTTATTTTTGGGCTGAAGATTTAGGAACCGAGTAGAGTTTTATTGCGAGTACTTCAACCCGAAACAGAAATGACCCTGTTGTTAAATGTTCAAGTAAGCCACGAAAGTCAGAATTAACAAACCCCATATTATGTAAATACATTTATGATTTTTAGAGAAATTACAGACAACAAAACGCAAAATAACCTAATGCGAGATTAGCTTATTAGAGGCTTATGCTTTGACCACTAATCAACAAATCAAATGGGATTTAACCGAGCTTTTCTCCAAGCCTAACTGACCCCAAAATTCAAGACACTATTACGAAAG
Source organism: Candidatus Bathyarchaeota archaeon (assembly GCA_963842545.1). Lineage (GTDB taxonomy): Archaea > Thermoproteota > Bathyarchaeia > Bathyarchaeales > Bathycorpusculaceae > Bathycorpusculum. The sequence goes on along the minus strand of CAWJGR010000010.1, from coordinate 58,294 downwards.
CTGTTGTAGAGGCAAATGCGTTTGAGAAAAAGTATCGAGGAAAAATAGCTACCTTATCAGCTGATGGCTTATTGCATTGTCTCCGCGATGTTGAAGCGTTTGAGGTAAAATTCAGCGATGTAGCTCTATTTTCAAGCCTCTGCGTTTGCAGCAGATATGACTCAACCCCAAGCACAGGCGTTAAATGATAGAGTAGATAAGCTCTCAGCCAACATCGGCAAACAGTTGGCGTTTTATTCGCTGGAACTCGGCACATTGGTCAAAAGCAGACCCGAAATAATTCATGAGCCAATCTTATCCAACTACAAGCATATGTTGGAGCGTGCTCAACGCCGGGTTGAACACCAACTCTCCGAAGTAGAAGAACAACTAATCATTGAGAAGGATCAGTTCGGAGTCAACGCATGGGAGGAACTGCAGAGTAAATGGCTCAACACCCGATTATTTGAAGTGACAGTTTTGGGCGAGAAAAAGACGCTCAATTACGGTGAAGCAAACGGGTTACTTCCTCATCCTGACCGTGCTACACGGGAATCTGCCAACCGCTCAATCTATGGACTACTGGGCAAAGACGGCTGAAGTCTTCTCCGCTGCGCTTGCGAAGCATCTGCAACGATTGGGTAACGGTTTCTAAACGCAGAAAATACATTTCGCCCATGGAATCCAGCTTAATCAGCAACGACACAGAAGAAGGCATAATCGGAAATCTGCTGAAAACCATCGAGGAAGGCGCGGTAGCATATCGGCGTTACCTTAAATTGAAGGCCAAACTGATGGGTTTGCCAGTGCTGGGCAACCATGACATTGTAGCGCCTTTGCCTGACTCGCCAGAGCTCAAATTCACTTTCCAACAAGCCCAAGACTTAATCACGCAAGCCTACTAGCCGCTTCGACCCCCAATACGCCACTGCTGTTAAAGAAATGTTCCAAAAACGCCACATAGACGCTACACCAAGGTTTGGCAAACGCAACGGCGCCTTCTGCGCAAGCTACTACAACGGCAAATCAGCCTATATCCTGCAAAGCTTCAACGGTACCTTAACCGACGTCTTCACGTTGGCGCATGAACTGGGGCACGCAACCCACGACTGGTACGTGTCAAGAAATCAAACACTACTAAACATGAATGTGCCTTCGACTGTGGCGGAGACCGCTTCGATTTTTGGTGAACTGTTGCTTACTGATTTGCTGGATGGAGCAAAATCGGATGCGGAACGTAAAGCGCTGCTTGTGCCTGGTTTTGGATGAGGCTAGGGATGACAGCTTTCCAAGTTACGGCGCGAGTCTGGTTTGAGCAAGCACTCTATGCCTCCATCGAGAAAGGCGAATATTTAGATTACAAAACCATCTGCAACCACTGGACTAAAAGCCGCGACCGCATCTTCGGCGACGCCGTCACATGGTTCCCTGAAATGGAAGCGGAATGGACCATGAAACCCCACTATTATATGGCAAACTACCGCTTCTACAACTACCCCTACGTCTACGCCCAAATGTTTGTGTATTCTCTTTATGAACGGTATCTGGAGGAAGGCAAAGCGTTTGTTCCCAAGCTGGTGAAAATGTTGTCTGCGGGGGCAGCATGTCGCCGTATGGAAATCGGCAGAAGTTGTTGGGTTAAACGTGGCAGCGCCAGAATTCTGGAGTGGCGGTTTGAAAGTGTTTGAACGGTTCATTGCTGACTTGGAAAAAATCATTTAACGCTATGGTTTAGCGAATGGTTTCTAACCACTTGAAACCATGCAAGAGTGCTATATCATCTTAGAAGTCAGGATAAACAGGAAATTCTTCCAACTGACTAAATCAATTCGCTATTTTTCTAGATTTATCGTCTTTTATTTCTTTATTTGGTTTCAAATCGCATTACAAATTCAACCCTCTTAGAATCCTAAGAGAGCCAAAGTAATCAAGATTACACCGAGGATAAATGTGTAGGCTGCAAAATAATGGAATCTTTTGGTTAACACAAGTTTTTTAACAAGTACAATAGCCAAGTAGCCTGCAACCACCGTAAATACTAAACCAACCAAAAGATCAAATGGTGCTAACGCCGACTCCCTGAGAGAAACTTCCACCGCTGCATGTACGCTTCAACACCTAAGTCGCCGATTATTGCTGGAATCGAAAGCAGAAAAGAGAATTTGAAAACCATTTCCCGCTTGAACCCTGCAAAAGTCCACTTGATATTGTTGAGCCACTTCTTGAAAGCCCTGGAAAACTTGCAGCTCCCTGTGCGGCACCCATGACGAGTGCTTTTCGGTAGGTGATTTGAGTTTGGTTTTCTTTGCCGTATTTTGAAGCAAACAACAGGGTTGCGCCGAATATGAATGTGATGCCTATGATTAGGAGGGTTTGGTAGTTGTCGGCTAGGAATTTGTCGTAGAGTAGACCTATTATGCCTGTGGGGATAGTTGCTACAATGATAAGTGGGATGAATCGACCGTATTCTGAGTGGAAATCTCGATGAACCAGCGCAGTTAGGACAACTTTGATGTCGTGTCTAAAATAGAATATTACAACTCCAAGTGTGCCAATGTGCAGAAACACGTTAAAGAGCGGTGTTGCTTGAAAACCTAAGAAATGCTCGGCAATTCTTAGGTGTGCAGTGCTGGAGATGGGCAGCCATTCTGCGAAGCCTTGAATTAAACCGAGGATTATTGTGGTAAGTAGTTGGTCAAGCAAATATTAGGCACCTGTATTTTCTAACGTTAAGGTATTCTGACTAATAGGTTTTGCAGAATATTGTCGATTTGTTTAGGGTTTGTTTGAAATTTATTTTTTGATGGGTGGTTTGCTGCAATAATACCAATGAGAGATGCCAAATGACATCTAAAATTAGTCGCTAAAGAATAAGTTCTTAAGATAGATTTTTTAAAAAGTGAGAAAAGGCAAAATGCCTGTTTTACTTCTTTTCTTCTGTTCTTGGAAGAGTTTTTTGATTGCGCCGATTCTTGCCTTTTGCGCCAGCACATCGCTTGTAACAACTGTTATGGCTTCTTCTGGGCACCATTTGACGCATTGGGGTCCATCAGGTTTGTCTTTGCACATGTCGCATACGTAGACTACTTTGGTTTCTGGATGCAGCATTATGGCGCCGTAGTCGCAGGCTTCGATGCACCAGCCGCAGCCGTTGCATTTGTCCTTGTCTAACACGATGTTGCCAGTGTCTTTGGATTGTGTAAGTGCGTCTCGTGGGCATGCTGCAACGCAGGCTGGTTCTTCGCAGAGTCTGCATGTTACTGCCATGTTAGCTAACTGGTTCACTCGGACAACGCGGATGCGTGATTTAAGCGGATTGAAAGCTTTTTCTTTGGTGAATGAGCAAGCGTACTCGCATATTTGGCAGCCGACGCATTTTTCTGGGTCAGCGGAAACAAATTTTCTCTCGTGCATCTTTACCATGTATTAAGCCTCTTTTCCTTCAATTATATTTGAGAATTCTTGCAGTCCTAATTCTTTGAGTTTAGCTTTGGTTGGTATACCTTCAACGTTCCAGCCGCGAGCTTGGTAGTAATCGTCAAGCATGAGGTCAAGTTCGTCTTGGGTTACGACTGCGCCTTTTGCTGGTCCTTCATCCGTGATGGGTTGATTCATGACTTTCCATGGCAAGTGTGTCGTCTTTGCGGCTTAAGCCTTCTCGAACGTTGATGAGTTTGGCAAGTGTGTTTATGCGTTCACCTGCAACGCTTAGTTCTTCAGGAGTCATCTCGTAGCCTGTGACTAAACTGTAGAGTTTCGCCATGTCAGCAAGTTCCTTGTAGAGGGTGCCTTTGGCGTTTTTGCAGATGATTAGCGAATCGATCAATGCGTAAGATATCTTCTGCGTCTTTGACGAGTTTGCCGCGTCCTTTTTCAGCTTTCAAACGGTCAACTTTGCCTTTCAAGTCAACGGTATATGCGCCGCTTCGGTTTTGGTCTGCTCCACGGAATGAAACTGCAGAGGCTAAAGCCGCTGTTTTGAGGCAACGTAAATCGTAGCCTGTGACTTCTAAACCTTTAATTTGTTGGGCAAGTTGAATCGAGTTTTTGCCGATTTTTTCTGCAGCCACTTTTACGCCGTCAGCAAGCATATCGCCGATTCCTTCGCGTTTCCCGATTTTTTCAATTAGTTGTATGAGTGCGTCTCGCGTTTCCGAAATGAGCATCTAATCCGCCAAGGTCTTCGTGGGTTAGGATGCCTTTTTCGTGGCAATCCATGACGAAGCTTACTGTTACGCCTGCGCTTGTGGCGTCAAGCCATAGTAGTTGCAGAGTTCAGCGGCTTTGATTATGGCATCAAGTTTGTCTACGCCGCAGTTTGGTCCTAAAGCCCAGATGTTATCGTATTCCATTCGTGCAAGCGTGCCTTTGTATGGTCCTTCCCTGATGACTGCTTCGTGTTCACATCGCATAGCGCATGAGTTGCAAGCGATGATTTTTGCGATGTAACGTTCGTTGAGTGCTTCTGCACTGACTTTTTCAGCGTTTTCAAAATGAGCACTATTAAAGTTGCGGGTTGGCAAACAGAAAAGTGGTTTTGCACCATGATGTTTTCGGATGTGCCAAGGGTTCGGTATTTCTGTGCGGCTGGTCCTTTCATGCGTTCATGGAATTCTTTAACCATCGTTATGAATTCGTCGGGTTTCGCAACCGCTATGTCGCGGGTGCCTCTAACAGCGATGGCTTTGAGGTTTTTGCTGCCCATCACTGCACCAAGACCTGTTCTGCCTGCGGCGCGGGTTTTTTCGTTAATTATGCTTGCGATTTTGGAGAGTTTTTCGCCTGCTAAACCGATAGATGCTACGCGAACGTAATAGTCGCCTGTCTCGTTTTTGATTGCGTCTTCGGTTTCGCCTGGTGATTTGCCCCAAACCTGTGATGCGTCAAGCACTTGGACGGATTCGTCGTCAATCCAGAGGTAAACTGGTTTTTCTGCTTTGCCTGTCAAGATTACTGCGTCGTATCCTGCCCTTTTCAGTTCGGCTCCAAAAGTACCGTGGCTTACAGCTTCTCCGACACCGTTTGTTTCGGGTGATTTTGAAATGAATGCGTGTCCGTTTCCGCCTGTCGGAAACATCGTTCCTGAGGCTGGTCCCACAGCGAGTACAAGCGGGTTTTCTGCGCTAAGTGGGTCCACACCTGCTTTTGAGTTAGATAGGTAGAGTTTCATTCCAAGGCCGATGCCGCCGATGTATTTTTTGGCGACCTCATCGCTTAGTTTTTCGGTGCGAGTTTTGCCTGTGGTTAAATCAACATATAAGATTGTTCCTGCGTAACCTAGCAAACCTTGTTCTCTCCAAGAGTTTAGAATATTTAGTGCTGTTGAAGAATATATTAAGTTAATGGGTTCTTTGTTTGAAAATTCATGGCTTTCCATGGAGTTGGGGTAGCGTCATGCATAATTAGGCATAACGCAAAATTAAGTTTTCGAATGCAAAAACAAGAGATTCCAGAGAAAAGAAATATCAGAACCCAACAACAATCACTATCCAGAGCAGAAGGACAAAGAAATGGAAGTAAAAGTACACTACATCAGCCTAGTAAAATCCTACACAAACACAAGCCAAGACGAATTCACATTGCCAGACAAAACCGTACTGTCGGAACTGCTCGACAAAATCGCTAAAGACTATGGCAAACCATTCACTCAGGAAGTCTATGACCCAATCAAGAAAGAGATGAAAGCATCCTTTGTTGCAATGGTTAATGGCGTGTTAATGGACCAGCTGAAAGGCGTAAACACACCTCTTAAAGATCGCGACAGCGTTATTTTGATGTCGCTTGTGACAGGCGGCTAAACCATAGTTGATCTTAAAGAAGAAAACCATCATATTTCTTGAAGAAAAAATTAGCAAAAAAGATACCTTTTTCAACACTTGGCAAAACATTAGAAGTAGTCATCTTTGGAATTTGCAGGACGACTACTTTCAAATTAAGACGATTAATCTCTTTCTTGACACTTTCAGGAGATTTACCAAAAAAAGCAGCGATTTCATTGAGCCTTCTATGCTCCTGCATCATTTCGCGAAGTTGCTTTTCCTCTTCAACAGTCCATGGTTGACCTTTCATAGATATCCACTCTCTTAAAGCAGAAAATCTGGAAGTGTCATTATAATCACTCGGGGAAATAAGAAAAAAGCGAATGATTGTTCAAAAGCAAATCAACTATTACTTTTACGGCAGATGGTACACCTAGTCGACTCAACAGAAATAGATTATCAAATTGACCGAATTAAGAAAGGAAAAAGTCGCTACTAAATTGTTGAAACATAATAGCCAAGTAGAGGTTGAATTGAAAAACGAAATTTAAATAAAAAGAAAGATAAGCGCTTAGAGCGCAAATTTTGGTTTATTTTGCTTTATTTTCTTCTACTGTTTGGAACAGGTTTTTGACTGCTTTCTGCCGGTACTTCTGTGCCAAAGTTTCAGCGGTAACATATGTTAGGGCTTCTTCGGGGCACCATTTGACGCATTGGGGTTCTTTAGTTTCATTATCGGTGCAGCTGTTGCATGTGAATACGATTTTTTTGTCTGGGTGCATGTTCATGGCGCCGAATTGGCATGCGCTAATGCACCATCCGCAGCCATTGCAGGCGTTTTCGTCCACGCGGATTATGCCAGTGTCGCAATCTTGTTTTAGGGCGTCCCTTGGGCAAGCTGCGACGCATGCGGGATCTTCACAGTGCCTGCAAGTAACTGCAAGGTTCACCAGTGGTCCGAGTCGCATGGCCCGTATGCGTGATTTGGTTGGGTTGAAGGTTTTTTCGTTTATCATGCTACAGGCGTATTCGCAAACACAGCATCCTATGCATTTGTCGGGGTCAGCTGTTACGAATTTTCTGTCTTGGGGACGTACCATTTTAGTTTCCTCCGGTTGTCGCTACTGCCGCTTGAGGCTTGGCTTCTTTGGCTGCTTTCATTGCGTCCTCCGCCAGGTAAGCTAAATCGTCTAAACCTAACAGTTTCAAGCGTTCAACCGTTGGAATACCATCAGCTGTCCATCCACGCGAAGCGTAGTAGTCGTCTAAACCAATTGCCATTTCTTCGTCGTTGACACAGACACCTTTAGCTGGTCCTTCGTCTGGCACTGGGAAATTCTTTATCTTGTATGGGACATCATCGTATTTGCGTGTGCCTTTGCCTTCGCGTATGTTGAAGAGACGTGCGAGGTTTTCGATTCTGTCGCCGTCCGCCATCATTTCTTCCACGGTAATTGGGATGCCTGTTGCTAACGTATAGTAGTTGGTTAGGTCCTTCCAGCCATCATAATAGGTGCCTCTACTGAATTTGCAGACAATGAGTGAGTCAATAATGTTATACATTAGACTCTCGTCAGTAATCATTTTGCCTCTGCCTTTCTCGATTTTGAAACGGTTTACTTTTCCCTTAACGTCGGGTGAGTAAGCTCCGTTTCTCAGGTGGCAGGCACCCCGGAATGAAACTGAAAAGCCCAATGCTGCAGTCTTTAATGTTCTCAAGTCGTAACCTGGAAGTTCTAAGCCTTTAATGTGGCAAGCGTATTTGTATGCGTCTCCACCGATTAATTCCGCTGCTTTTGCTACTCCTTCAGCAAGGATGTTTCCTAGCCAGCCTTCACGTTTGCCTATCTTATGGATTATTGCAATTAGGGCTTCGGCGTTGCCGAATTTGAGGTCAATTCCATCAGTTTGTTCCTTGGTGATTATTCCGTGTTCATAAAGGTCCATTGCAAACGCGACTACGACGCCGATGGATATGCCGTCCATGCCGTACTCGTTTACTATGCGCATAGCTTCTATTATTGCGTCCAGGCGGTCGACACCGCAGAGGGGTCCCATGCTCCAGAGACATTCGAACTCAAGCCTTGAGGTTGAGCCTTTGTATGGTCCTTCTGGAACCACACCGATGTGGTCACAACGCATACCACAAGTTGCGCAGCCGACGATTTTCTTTACATAATGCTCGTTAAAGTATTCGCCACTAACTTTCTGGGCGCCTTCAAAAGTGGCATTAGTCCAGTTTCTTGTTGCCAAAGCTGAGAGTGAATTTAATACAAGAACATTTTCGGGTGTACCCAAGGTTTTGTATTTTTTGGTTGAGGGTCCTTTCATGCGTTCATGAATAAGTTTCACAAATTCCATGAAGCCAGGCATGTTTGCGACGTTAACGTCATGCGTTCCACGAACGGCAACAGCTTTTAAGTTTTTGCTGCCCATGACACCGCCCATGCCACTTCGTCCAATAGCCCGGAACTCATCGTTTATTATGGCTGCAAATCTACAAAGTTTTTCGCCCGCCTCGCCAATCGCAGAGACGCGGATATAGAAGTCGCCAAGTTCGTCTCGGATGGCTCTGTCCGTTTGACCGACAGTGAAATTTTTGAGGTGTTCAGCGTTCATTATTTGGACTTTATCATCATCAATCCAAAGATAACTGAGTTTTGGAGCTTTGCCTTTAATTATGACTGCATCGTAGCCTGCACGTTTGAGGTCAGGGCCGAAGAAGCCGTGTGCTTCGCCATTTCCGATACCGCCAGTGGCAGGAGATTTGGATACGACGGCATAACTGTTGCCGCCTGTTGGACCCATTGTGCCGCTGAGTGGACCTGTTAAATAGATTATAGGGTTGTCTGGATTATAGGCATCTGTTCCTGGAGTGGAGTTGTCAAATAACAGGCGGATACCTAATCCGATGCCCCCAATGTAACTTTTAGCCATCTGTTCTGTTAATGGCTCGGTTTTTGTTTCCCCAGTTGTGAGGTTAACATGTAAAATTTTTCCTGCATAAGCAAACATGCTTTTTTCCCCTCATGTCGTGTGAGTTAGAAGGGATTTGAAAAGTATATTAAGTTAATGGCGAATTCATTTAAAAAAATACGACTAAACGCGACCTGCTTTTATTTACATAACGCAATAGATAACTCACTAAAACACCCCTAAACCGATTCTGGAAGCGAAAACTTAAACCAACCCCAACTCTTTCCATTGAGGCAGGCGAAAAACCATGAAGCGAACTGACGCCCTAAAACAAGCAGCCCAAAAACAGGGCAAACCATCCAACTTCATAATCTTCAACCAAGCTAACTTAACGTACTTCACAAATTTTTCAGGAGCAAATGCACTCCTAATTCCTGAACAAGGAGAATGTACACTGTACGTTTCGGGAGTAAATTTTGAGCAAGCAAAAGCAGAAGCCAAAGGTGTAGCCATTGAACTCCTAAAACGGGGCGAAAACCTCATGGAAAAAATCGCCAAACAAGCCCCAAGCAAAAAATTCTCCATAGACTCCTTACCTATTGAAAGTTGGCGTATTCTTTCCAAAGCAGTCGGCGGAGAAGAAAAACTTGAATCAATCAACAGCTTAATTCGGGACCTTCGCAGCATCAAAGACTCAGAGGAAATCAAACTCATTCGGGAAGCATGCAGGTTGGCGACTATTGGCATGCAGACAGCTAAAGAAATAATGTGGCTTGGTACAAAAGAAAAAGATGCAGCAGCAGAAATTGAGTATTCCATGCGGAAAGCAGGTTCAGATGGAGTAGCTTTTGAAACAATCGTGGCTTCAGGTCCAACCTCAGCGTTTCCACATGGCAGTAACCTTGAGACGAACCATCAGCGACGGTGACTTTGTCATAGTGGATATTGGGGCAACCCACAAATTCTACCGCTCAGACATCACCCGAACCTTCATCGCCAGCAAAACAACCTACCATCAAGCAATAATCTACGACGCCGTGAAGCTTGCTCATGACAAAGCTCTTGAAGCAATTAAACCCCATGTTGTTGCAAATGAAGTGGATAAAGCTGCTAGGAGCGTGATTGAGGAGGCCGGCTTTGGCGAGTTCTTTGTGCACAACCTCGGTCATGGAGTCGGGTTGGAAGTTCATGAAGCACCCATCTTAAGCCCCGACAGCAAAGACATCTTAGCAGCTGGAAACATTGTAACCGATGAACCTGGAATTTATGTGCCTGGCTTAGGCGGGGTTCGAATCGAAGACACCGTTCTTGTTACGAAAAATGGCGCCGAGATACTAACTGCTGGACCTTGCTTGCCATAGGATAAAACTAAATAGGCTCTATGCATTTTTCTATTTGAGAGTGTTTTTGTGATTAACAATCCAGCAGTTATTCTTGTTGATGTTCAGAACGATTTTTTTACAGGTCCCCTAAAAATCAAAAGAGTAATCAATATAGTTGAACCTATGCAACGCCTCGTTGTAGCGGCACGCAAAAACAATGTGCCCAGTTATCTATAGCATCGATGCCCATTACCCCCAAGATGTTGAGGTTGTGCGGAAATGGGGTAACCACGCTATAAAAGGCACTGAAGGCGCTCAAGTTATTCCCGAACTCAAACCCGATGAAACAAAAGATTATATTGTAGAAAAACGGACCTACAGCGGCTTCTATGAAACAGGTTTGGATCCACTTCTTCGGAGTCTCTACAATGGCGAAGGTGTAAAAACCGTAATTCTTTGCGGCTTACATACCAACATGTGCATTCGACATACTTCCGCTGACGCATTTTTCCGCGGTTACCATATCGTAATCACTAAAGATGGTGTCGAAGCATTCACGGCTGAAGAGCATGAGCAGGGCCTAAAATATTTGGAGTACGTCTACAACTCAAAGATTCTGGAGACCAATGAGATAATACGGCAAATTGTGAAGTGAGACTATGGCGAAAGTACTGATCGTTTACGATTCTAATTCTGGAAACACTGAAAAAATGGCGTTAGCGGTGGCAAAAGGAGTAGAAAAAGAAGATTTGGAAGTTATTGTGAAAAAAGCTGCAGAAACAAAACCAAACGATTTGCTCGCTGTTAACGGAATAATCATGGGGTCACCCACCTATTTCGGGCAAATGTCAGCTAAACTTAAAGCGGTCATCGATCAATCTGAGCAGGTCCATAAGCAATTGGGAGGCAAAGTTGGCGGTGCATTTACAAGCAGCGGCGGAACCGCTTCCGGAGCCGAAACCACGCTGCTATCTATTGTGAATGCAATGTTGATTCATGGGATGATAGTGCAGGGCAGAGCCGACGATGCCCATTATGGAGTTGCTGTTATGGGAGCACCCAGTAAAGAAGACTTAGTTGAATGCGAAACGTTGGGTAAAAACGTAGCTTTACTAGTTAAAAAATTAAGCCTTTGTTAAATCATTGCTAATACAAGGATTTGGTAAAGGTAAAACAAAAATACAACAACTATTAGCATCTCTGCCTAACAATAGTCACAAAAACGCAATCCAACAAAAGCGGTTGCTCGAGGATTTCCTGTCGCAAAAATTTTTTAAATCTATTTCTTTATTTTATCTTTTGGCGATAGTTGTGGAAACGGATTTGCTGCAAAAACTTGGTAGCAAAGAAATCAGCAAAGCCCAGCTTTTCCAGCTGGTTGAAACGGATTTTGGGTTACTTCCTAAATTATTCGAGGGTACTTTGTCTTCAAAATCTTCTGTCAGGTACGGTTGCGCAAGTGTGCTAGTGGGCTTAAGCGAGAAACACCCAGACAAACTATACCATTACATGGACCAATTTTTTGGACTCCTTGACAACAATTATCGAATTTTGACTTGGAACGCATTGTCAGCAATCGCTAATTTAACGCAGGTTGACATTCATAGAAAATTTGACCGCGTATTTGACAAGTATTACAGCTTTTTATGCAATGAATATATGGTAACAGTTGCTAACTTGGTTGTCAACTCGGCGAAAATCGCCCAAGCCAAACCTTACCTAACCAAGAAAATAACTGCGGAACTCCTTAAGGTAAAAAACCTCAAAGTTACACCACACTTGACTGAGGAATGCAAACTGGTCATCGCAGAACAGACACTCAAAGCATTTGATACATTCTTCGAGCAAGTTGAAGAGAAAGAACAAGTTTTAGCCTTCGCTCAAAAATACGTTAACAGTTCAAGAGTTTCCCTAAGAGGGGAAGCAAAAATATTTCTTAAAAAATGGCAATAAACTAACAAATAATTCGAAGCACTATATTGATTTGAGCGATTTTTAATCTATTTCCACTTTGTTAGAATTTCTTCTCGACGGAAAGTGCCAGTGCTCAAGAAGAATAAAACAACATTAGCCAGTAAGGAGAACACCGGAAATTATCAAAAGGTTAGCATCGTTTAATGGTACGACTCCTAGTTCACTAGCGAGATAAATAATCATGAAGGGTATGAACATAAGACCTCCAAGTTGGTTTGCAGCCCGTACATCACTGACTCTTGATGATGCAATTACACTGGATTCGATGCTTAATATTTCTGCAAGTGGGATTACCAGGAAAAGTATGATGCTTATATGCCAATTAGGGTAGTAAAAGCCAATCTTGGAATAAACCAAATTATCTATAAGACACCATATAGAGCGTAGCACTCGCGTACGTTGCCAGGAGAGGCGGAAGGAATGCCGCTATGCTCTTTCCCAGACAGTATCTCTCCATCAGTAGTGGGAGTCGCCAAAAGCGGTTCTAAGCTCTTCTCAACCTTTTCCCCGACTATGCTGTAAGAAGCAATCGCTGTGGGAAGAATGGCGGCAGCAATGACAAAAAAGAAAGAAAATGCATTCAACAGTCCTGGAAGAACTTCAGCAGGAATACCGCCACTGCCTTCCTTTCCTCTAATATAACGACCGCTGGAAAAAGAAACGCCAAAAGCAGGGGAAAAAGAATGATTCCATATAGGATACTTTTCTTTTTCTTAATTGACTTCAGGTCTTTTGATGCAATAATCCATGCGGTAGCCAGGTTCATTCTTTTTCCCTCACAAGTTTCAGATATGCTTCTTCCAAACTTGAACTTGATACTGAAACAGATTGAACTGTTTCCTCCTGCCTCAACAATCGCTCGAACTATGGCGGGATTTTCCTTGTACGGGATCCGCAAGCTCGATAACCAATTTGTTTGTCATCTTGGAATATCTTTTCCTATTGATAACTTCTTTAACGAATTTAGAATAGCATCGGTTACTTGCTCTAACTGAATCAATCGTTCTTCTTGCACCAACTGAGTGCTCGAGTTCTTCAGGAGTTCCAATTGCCATTAGTTTCGTATTCAATATCGCCGATTCTATCACAGATTCTTTGCGCCTCATCAAGGTTATGGGTATTTAGAAAAATAGTCTTCTTCTCTGCTTTTAGCTGGAGAATGAATTCTCTGACTGTTTTGGCTGATTCAGGGTCAAGGTTTGCAGTTGGCTCATCCATAAACAGAATTTCTGGGTCATGTATAAGGGCCCGTGCTATCGCAAGTTTTTGCTTCATTCCTTTGGAAAATGTTCCAGTTGCACTTCCTTCTTTTCCCAAAGCCCCAGCATTTTTAGGAAATGCTGAATGTTTTCCTTTCTCTGAGTTTCCGTGCATTTGTAGAGTTTCCCGTAAAAGTCCAGGTTCTCGTATGCGGTTAAATCTTCATAAAGACCCACGTTGTCTGGGACTAAACCCGATAATTTTTCTTATTTTCAAGGCATCTGCTTCGTTTCCAACATCGTAGTCTGCAACTCTTGCTGTTCCGCTGTCTTTGATATCAAGCAACAGAGCATTCTCACGGTTGTAGTTTTTCCAGCGCCGTTTGGTCCGAGAAAACCGAAAACCTCGCCATTCATTAACATGCAAGGTGAAGTTATCTACGGCTGTTAAGTTCGCCGAATTTTCTTGTCAGGTTTTCAGTATCAATCATTTGGAATACTCTTAGTGGGGTTCATTAGCATAATGGTACTTCTTGTATTTAGAATCTATCTCTTAGAAGAAAGTAAGCGAACGCCCAAAATTTGCCTCATCGTACAAAGAAAAAGAACCAGGTTAATTTGACATAAAAGACAAAGAAGCAATACAAAAATGAGGACAAGAACTCGCGACAAAAATTTAAGTTGTATACAGCAGCTAAGCTGACGTTAGTCTTTCGCTCGTAGACAGGAATCTTTACCACTGCAAAGTACGCACAGACCAGCCGCAGATCCAACCACAACCTATGCTACGCGTTGAGGCCTTTGAGGGCTTTTCTTAAAATGACAATCTTGTAAAGATGAGATAGTTAGTGGGCCCGAGGTGATTTGAACACCTGACCAACAGATTATGAGTCTGGCGCTCTACCTAACTGAGCTACGGGCCCAAACCGCTACACTCTTAATATTGCTGTTTCAAAACAGATTTAAACATTTTCCGCCGACCGTTAAGCAACTAACCGGTCGATGTTTAGGTTGTGCCGAACCATTTCTCGTACCAAGCGTTGAACATGGATAGGCAGTCTTTTTGCCATGCTTGTTCGCCTTCGTCTTTGCGAAGGCAGTTGACGAGTTCTAAATTATGGGAGATCTCAGTTTTTGCCTCTTTTACTATGGCGTCAACATCGTCGAGCATATCGTTGCCGCCTGCAGAATAATCTTTGGTTGTTTGTCTCAAGAAAATTCTTTTGTGTTTGATTAATTCTTCAATTTTGCCGTCACTCATGGGTCACACCAGTAGCCAAATGCATTCTGTTTCCATTTTAACATTGTGTTCGCTCGTAGTGGAAGAGATATTCTTGGGCGTAGCCTGCATAGGCTCCGAAGTAGGTTCGGGCGAAATCTCCGATTTTTTGGTATTCGCCGTTTGTTAGGGAGTTGTGGCTTTGGAGTTTCTTCACGAACGGTTCGGGCAGCCGGTCAGCATAGTATTTTAAGATGACGCGTTTAACCCAAACGTCAACGGGAAAAGCCTCAAGTTTCCTCAACGAGAACAAGAGCACACAGTCAGCCACTTTCAAGCCGACCCCTGAGAACTCTAAAAGTTTTTTCCTTGCTTCCTGATAGGGCAGATTTTTCAAATCTTCGAGGGTTATTTTTTCATTGTGGATTTTTTTGGCAGTCGCCTGCACATACTTGGCTCTGTAGCCTAAACCGCATTCTCGCAAACCATTCTCGCTCGCATTAGCCAATTTTTCCACAGTTGGGAAAGTGTAAAAGTCCATATTGTCGAAAAATTGTTTTTCACCATATTTGGTGGACAGTTTCTTGAGCATTAATTCGATAGCAGCTATGCTCTTGTAGGTAGCGCAAATGAAGCTGATAAGGCATTCCCAAGGCACTTGACGAACAATCCTCAGCCCCTCAAACTTATGCAAAGCCTTCCTAACATAGTCATCCCTTCCGATACACTGGTTGATTTGGGTTAATTCATCGTTTAAACCAAAATAGGTCTTAACAAATTCTTTGCTGACGTTCTCAAACTGCAGCTCGGCACCACACTGACAAATCTTAACAACGTTTTCACCGACAACACCATACCACCAACCATTAACCTTCTGCCACCTAAACACCTGCCCACAACAAAGCGAAAAATCCAAATCAAACGCAACATTAAGATGCATCGGGTTTACTCCATAAATTTCTCTGCTTTAGGGATCTCAGGTGTTAGACCTTTTCGCTGTCGTAACTCAGTAATCATTTGTGAAGTGAGTTTTTGGGGCATCTTTTCCCAGTGGTCAAAGAAAGTCTGCCAAAATGCTCGTCCTGAGGTTGCTGAGCGGAGTTCTTTTGAGAAGTCGAAAGTTTCCGATACAGGAATGTAACCGCTAATTATATTCAGGAGTCCTTTCTGTTCAAACAAAGTTACTTTTCCCCTCCGCATATTTAACATTCTTGAGCATTCGGCCGATAATTCAGAGGCAACGGAGATTATTATTTTGTAAATTGGTTCTAACAAAATAGGATCAGCAGTTAAGAAGCTGCCAAAAACTGCTTTGCCAACACCATGCATGATTTCTGAACTCAGCTCTCCGCTTTGAGTTATCTGCAAATCAACTAAGTTCACTTTTAAATGTCGCACTGGTTCGCCGCAGAGAGGACCATCCCTACAAGCGTACTCGAACCCAGCAATGATAGCTTCCAACGTTTCCTCGGAGACTCCCTCGGTTTTTCCGCTGCAATCCAAAAGCACATTCCGATGCTCATCCACCGAAAGAACACTTCCCGAATCCTCATCCGCAGGATGCTCATTCTCCTCAGTTTCAGGCATAACCTGCACCCAAAAACTGTTTAGCTTGTTGGGGCTCTTTGCCAAAGCAACTGAGCCTTTTTTCTGAACGGTTTCTGAGTAAACGACTCGGGGCGAAGAAACTGTGACGTTGAGTCCATCGTTTTTTAGTTGGTGAATAGCTATTTCCAGATGGAGTTCACCCATACCGCTGAGAAGGTACTCACCGGTTTGTTTGTCCGCTGTTACTTTGAGGTTTGGGTCTTCAGCCGCAAGCTTCTCAAGGGCATCAAGCAGTAAGGGTATTTCCTGAGGGTTTTTTGGTTCAACCGCCAAAGTAACAACAGGCTCAGAAACATAGCATATTCTCTCAAAAGGCACCATGCCGTCTTTATGTACCAAATCCACAAGGGTTGCTCCAGACTTAACTCTTCCCGTCAAAGTAAAGGAAGCTAAACTGCCAGCGGAAACCTCGCTGACTTCTTCGCGTAGTGCACCCATGTCGATGGAGACTTCTTTAACTGTGGTTTCAGATAGAGCATCGACAAGATGCAAAATATCACCCTTCTTGACTTTTCCAGAGAAAACCCGTCCAGTCGCGACGGAGTCACCGTTTGAATCTACATGAACATTTGTAATGAATAGAACAGTTGGTGCTTCATCGCTACATTCAACTAGAGCTTTGCCAATTTTGGAGGTGATTTGTCCATCCCAAATCGTCTCAGTTCGGTAACTTTGCGCTTCCCTTGGGTTCGGAACAACATTGATTGCCATTTCAAAAATAGCTTCATAAACTGGCAATGTTTTTTGCAATTTAATCTGCTCACTATTAGCGTAGGCTTTGGTTATATCGGAAAACTTCACTCCTCTTTGTTTAGCCATGTTCATAGTGAAGCCCCAACCATGCAAGGCTGAACCGAAAGCGACATTTCCTTGTGAACCGCTGATTTTCCATTGGTTCTTGAATGAGGGTTCCGCATAGAGTTCGATGAGGTCGTTGAATCGGCTGATTATTTGGTCAAGCTTCTTTTGGATTTGCTCTTCGTTTAGTTGGAGCTCAGTGATTAAGCGGTCGACTTTGTTAATGAAAAGAACAGGACGGACACGTTCTTCAAGGGCTTGTTTTGTGACGATTTCGGTTTGTGCCATGATTTCCTCAACAGCATCCACAACCACCACTGCGCCATCGATTACGCGTAACGCTCGAGTGACTTTGCCCGTGAAGTCAACATGTCCAGGAGTATCAACTAAATTTATAACATAAGGGTTACCTGAAGCTTTGTACAGTAGGCTTATGTTGGCTGTTTTAATGGTAATCTTGCGTTTCTGCTCCTCCTCAAGATAATCGAGAACCCGTGCCATTCCAGCCATCTTGGTGGATAGTAAACCTGCCCCAGCCAACAAAGAATCAGCCAGCGTGGTTTTGCCGTGGTCAATGTGCGCAATTATGCCTATGTTTCTGATCAGCTCTTTTTTGCCCATGAGTTGCTGGATTTCGAGGATTTGTTTAAACCGTGGCATACTGAACCCTTTAAGATAAGTTTAAGTTGGAACTAAGGTTCCTATTAAATTTAAAAGTTAATGTAGCTTTGCACCCAAAAAGGACAAAAAAGAATTGAAGCCACCAATTACAGTCCCCCTTGAAACACTAATATCGGAACCGTACGCTTCAATCGTATGTTATCCCAGAACAAACCCCACAGAAATACAAAAGCGCATAGAAGAACTACGGCAACACGGCGTTTCAGCCGTTGAGTTTGCGGGGAAAACCTCAGCTTCTAATATTCCTGTTTTGGGTAAGGGCTACGTTGGCGTTGTAGTGATCGCACAAGTGAAAGGGCAGCAGGTAGCTTTGAAAATGCGCCGAATAGACGCCGACCGACCAGATTTCAACCATGAAGCCCAAATGCTCCAAAAAGCCAACACAATCGGTGTCGGTCCCAAATTCATCGCGGTAAGCAACAATTTTTTGTTATCCCAGCTAATTGACGGCGATTTGCTTGAAGATTGGCTTGAAACCCACCAGGATAAAGGTCTTATTCGCAAGATTTTGATTGACATACTGGAGCAGTGTTGGCGATTAGACGAAATCGGTTTGGACCATGGGGAAATCAGTAAGGCACCAAAACATTTGCTTGTGGACAAAGCGGATAAGCCGTTTATTGTGGATTTTGAGACTGCCAGCATTATGCGAAGAGTGATTAATGTTACTTCGGTTTGCCAGTTTCTTTTTATGGGGAACAGTAGGGCTGCAAAGATGCTGGATGAAGTGTTTGGCAAGAAAAACAAGTTAGAATTGATTGCTGCTTTGAAAAATTTTAAGAAAAATGAAAATAGGAAGAATTTTGAAGGTTTGCTTGAGATGTGTCTTCCATAGCTTTAGGCTACGATATCTTGTAGTCGTTTTTGTTTGATGGCTTCTTTGAATTCCATGGCTATGCGTCTGCCCATGTACATGTTGGCTCCGTATTTGAGGTAGGCGTAGGGTGATGTGCCTATGCCAACGTTGGTTCCTGCGACTATTCTTGCGCTAATTTCAAAGGTGTAGATTTTTGCTTCGTCTGTGATTACAGTTTCGAGACAGAAAGGTCCTATGATTCCTGGTGGAACAAGTTCACGGGCTTTTTTATGGACATTTTCTCCCATTCGCATGATTTCGGGTAAGAGGGATTCGCGGAGCACAATAGGAAAGTTGCCGATAACAGTGTATGTAGGATTTATGTCGATTTCAAGCTGTTGGCATGCGGGGATTTTACCAATCGAGTCCACCGCAGATTCGTAGCGTCGGTCAACGCACAACATTTCTACATCATCGTTAATAATTGAGCTGAAGTAGCTGGGGTAAACGTTCACGCCTAAAGCGTATTCCTGCAAATGAATGCTTGACAAATCGTCCTCTGTGAGCATGCCTCGTTTAACCATCTCGTTGAATTGCTTATGGAAGTTTTTGGGTGAGTTGGCGAGGAAGTAGCCTCTGCCGCCTTTGGCACCTTGAAGTTTGGCGATGATTAAACGGTCGATGTCTTCCGGGGTTTTGAATGTTGCGGGCAATCTGAGTCCGGCTTGGCGGAGCCATTCTTCTTGGGATTTGCGGTTGGCTTCCCAATGGAGCAGTTGACGGTTGCCAAACATGGGCACCATGAGGCTGTCGGTTAATTGTTCAGTGCTCAAGTATGCGGTGAATGAGCCATGAGGAATCAAAACCACGTTGAGTTTGCGCAGTCGTTCCTGCATTTTTTCCTTTAACAATTCAGTGAAGTCTTTAACGATTATTAATTCGTCAACCAACGGATACTTTTGGTACATTATGGCGTCTTTTTCTTTGCAGATACAAACAGTCCGAAAGCCTTCTTCTTTGGCGCCTTTGAAAATGTTAAGTGAACTGTGCGAACCCAAAGTGCCGATAGCAATTTTGTTTTGATCGTATTTCTCGATGATTTCGCCGACTTCTTCGCTGCCAATCATGTTACCACTTCAGCGAAGCCTATGCTTTCTAAGCGCACGTTTTATTTCCATAGCAACACGTTTGCCAGGACCCACTTCAACGCCATACTTGTATTTCATGTAGGGCGAAGTTGGTTCAACGCAGGGGCATCCTGGAACACGGGGGCTAACGTCGAAAACGCAAAACTCCAATTCTTTAGTTATTGCTCCTTGAAGTGCAAAGAGTCCAATCATGCCTGGCGGAAACTCTTTTTTGCAGATGGCCACGAATCGTTCTGCGGCCTCGAAGATTTTTTCAAGTTGGCTCTCCCGCATGGTTGCGCCCATGTGTCCGATTTCAATGTTCTGAGTGGGAATGTTTAGTTCCAGCTGCTCTTTTGCGGGCAGGTCCAGTACGCCGTCAAGGTCGGTTTGGATGCGGCGGTCAAATCCGAGCAGGTCGATATCGTCGGTTAGGGGTGACCAGAAGTAGTTTGCGTTGAATTTTGCGCCTATGACGTATTCTTCGATGACTGATTGGTTGAGGGCTTCGCGGGTTATGATGCCTGCTTTTATTCGTTTTTGGGCTTCCTGCTCGTACTCTTGGGGTGTTGAAGCGTAAAAGAAGGCGCGTTCGATTGCGCGTCCTTTCTCAGCCACTTTCACGATTGCGGGACAGTCAATGTCTTGGGGAGATTTGAAGGCGCGGGGAAGTTTAATGCCTGCTTCTTTGAGAAGCCACAATTGATTTTTTGGGGCTGTGCGTTCCTCGGTTTTAAGCAGGTACCTGTTGCCCATAAGCGGCACTGTGAATTTTTGTTCGATAGCTTCGTAGCCTGCATAGACGCTAAAGGAGCGGTTGGGAACAAAAACCGTGTTTAAATCGGTTAATTGCTTGACCACTTCAGGTGTTGTTATATCTGAGAATTTGTTCAGGAAGATGAATTTGTCAAAGATGTTTCGGTAGTATCGTGCGTAGGTTTTTTCTCTGCCAGTCTGGCAAACAACCACGGTTTTGAAGCCTTCCTGTTTTGCGCCTGAAGCAATTTCTAACGCTGAGTGTGAGCCTAAGACGCCTATGTGGATTTTCTTTTGGTCGTAATCGGCTATGGTTTGTTTTATTTTATCTTGCATCATGTTCGTTCACTCATGTACGATGTGTAATCGTCAATTACTTTGGCGAGCTTTGGAGTATCAAACAGTTTAATGTTCGTCATCTCGTTTGCTGCCGCCATGTACATTTGGCTTATGATTGTTTTAAGTTTGGGGTCAAGTTTGGGTGGCTGAGTCTTGCAGAGGGCTTTCCAATTTTGGACGCCTTTGGCTTCGCCTTCTTTCTTTGCTTGCTCCAAATCTCCATACCAACTGGTGTTCTTGTAGAATTGCCGTGCAACTTCCTTGCTTACATGCACGCCGCCGTAGGTGAAGCGGCACTCATCCAACGTACCCACCACGTCGACCACCATTAGTTTTCTTTTATCGTCGAAGGCTAGCTCGATTTTCCCATCCTCATTTTTTAAACCCGCATTAGAAGAAACCTTAGTTATGGTTTCATCCGTCTTCAGCAACACTGCTTTAACGTCGGATAATTCTTGGTCGGTTAACCCAGCGATTTTCTGCGCTTCAGCCCACCTAACATAACGATCAGTTTCCTCAAGTTTTGTGCTTACATCAATAATTGGCTTAGTGAGGTTTTCGCCTGCTTCAGGATAGTGATCTAAGTCTATATCTTCCAGGGTTATTTTTCCTTGGGCGAGCCTTTTGAAGACAGATGAGCCTTCGGGTAAGCCGTTGCGGTAAATGATTTCGAGGGGGATGAGACAGTTTTTCAGCACTGAAGTATAAACGCTATAGTCGTGTTGGATTTTGCCGTTAGCTAAGTTTGTTTTGGGTTTGTAAACGTTAACTAAAGCCACTTCCATGATGCAGGAAGGATGTTTTAACTCGGCAACCTTTACAGCTTTATTGTTATTATCAACTAACCCCTTATAGTGGGTTTTGACTCCTACCTTTTCTAGTTGCTCAAAACAGTAAGCACCCATAAGGCACAAAGCCGCGCCTTTGCCTTCGATGAGGTCAGGCATTTCTCCCCAATCAAAAACACTGTAGCGATCGGAAAACAGGAATCTACCTGTGCCCATTTCGGTTTGGGTTGGTTTCTGGATTACTTGTAGGTCTTTTACGCTGCCCATTTTGGTTGCCTCAATTTGTTTGGTAATTATTGTTTTTGTGCTTATATCGCTTTATCTTAGTATTCGCTTCAAAAACAGAGCATAACAACATTTTTAGGAAAAGTACCATAAGACGGGTTATAGCCAACACACCAGCCTATTTTACTAATACACCTACTACTTATTTCGTTTTTTCGCCTTCCCTAAACACTTTTTCAATGAGGAAAAAGAACAGTTCTCACTTGGGCACCTTCCAACACAAAACCTTTGTTACCTGAACTTCTTCAATGGCTATTTTTCAAGTCAGTAATATGCAAAGAAAGAGGTTACTTTAGTTTCTTAATTAATTCGTTAGCTTTGTCGAGTTCTTTGCGCTTACCATCCTGATACCCCTTCACCATAGCCTCCAATTCTTTATCTTCGAGCGCCAGAATTTTTGCAGTTGCGATTGCTGCACCTTCTGGTTCAATCGTTACGACGCTTCCGATGCCGCTGGGTATTCGAAGTGAAGAGTAGATATCTGTGCCGCCGAATTTTTCGCTGTATGGTGGGCAGGCGATCACGGGTTTTGTGGTGTTGCCATCTATGAAGGCGCTGAGTGCATTTGAGCGGCCTGCAACTGTGACGAAAACCACTTTTTCAGTCTCGAATTCTTTGATTATTTCAAGCACTTTCTCTGGAGTCTTATGGGCTGAAGCAACCCGAAACTCATAGTTTACGCCTAAAAGTTTGAGGTACTTTCCGATTTCGCGGGAAAAATCCAAATCCCGCTCAGAACCCATAATGATAACTGCTTTTCCGGCCATACCTTTTTCACAAAATATCGTAACTGGAAACTAGCTAATTAATATTTTAGTTTGCCCCGCAACAAGAATAATACTCTTTTTCATCGAAGTGTCTCTGCTCAACTCTATGACAACTTCCCTCAAGAACTCTTTAATTGTAACTCGAATTAAGTGGTTTTTTTAAGGTAAAAAACACTTATTATTAGCCAGTTATTCCAGTTGTCCCAAGTGGCTTCCCCTGTCTTTGCATCAACCCGAAAATTGGTTGTTGGCTGGCTGTCTTGTTATAAGCTTTTACAGGTTTACAATTACCCAATGTGACGTTTGATAGAATCCATGTAGTCTTCTTCAAAGAATTGGCGGTGAAGCAAATCGGACGCGAACCGAGCGCATCCTTATATGAGTCTTTAGAAAAGCTTAAAGTTAGATCGTGAAATAGAGGTAAAACTATGGCTGTATTTGCACAACCAGGAGCGTATGATTATAATTCAACTGTTTTCTCGCCCGATGGTCGGCTTTACCAAGTCGAATATGCACGTGAATTAGTTAATCGTGGAGGCACCATTTTAGGTATCCGATGTGCAGAAGGGGTTGTTCTGGGTTCAGAAGAAAACGTAGAAGTCCTTGAAGAAGAAGGACGCTCATGGAAAATTTTTCAAGTAGACGAACACATTGGAGCAGCTATTATAGGCTTAGGTTCTGACGCAAGAGTCTTAATCGACCAAGCACGTATCAACGCCCAAAGTAATAAACTGACATACGATGAACCCATCGATTTAGAAGTTGTAACCCAAAAAATATGCGACACCCAACAAACATATACACAACACGGTGGAGGACGACCCTTCGGAGTTGCAATGATCTTAGCTGGAGTCGACAAAACAGGTCCACATGTCTTCGGAACCCATCCAAGCGGAAACTACACGGGATACAAAGCAACAGCCGTAGGTGCAGGAACAGAAACAGTTCTATCAATACTGAAAGAAGAATACCGTAAAGATTTAACTCTTGAAAAAAGCATTAAGCTCGCAGTAAAATGTTTAGTAAAAGCATTACAAACGAGGGAGTTACCGCTAAGAATAAAGATTGCCGTCATTCCCACAGCAACAAAGAAATGGGGTATGCTATCCAATGAAGCGGTAGAAGACTACATTAAAGAGTCGTCTTAACTACTAAAATTTCCTTGTTTATTGGTTTCTTGTGCAAAACAGAGTCCTTATGTGCAAGGGGGATACTCCAAAATGAGGATAAGTTTTTGTTTAAAAGAGAAAACGGTTTCTGTAACTGGCAAGAAAAGCACCTATTCTTTACTTGACAAGTTCTTCTCTTGGAACAAGAATTGTGGGGTACTCTAGTGAATCACCTGATTTGCCCCCTGTTTTTGTGTGGCCCTTCGTGCATCTCATTCCGTATTTTGTTTTGGTTGCATTTTCCCAAATCTTTTCCGTTGGTCCACCACATATTGGGCATTTAAAATTGTTCATATATTCTCACCCAAAACTACGAAAAAGTCTGGAGTAAATAAGTCATAACTGTGTTTTTCCAATTTTTTTCTCTCCTTTAGCTTTATGTTGTCTTGTTTTCTTAAGTCTTCCTACCAAAGAAAAAGAGTTAAGGCTTAAGTTTCTTATTCATCTTACGCTCTAACGCTTTTTCGTAAGTAAAGTCATAGTCGGTTATCCACTGTTGCCAACTTTTCTTTTTTACGGGATCAATATGTTTCGCTATATCTGGGGCTGTCCACAAGCACCGAATACACGTATTAACAGTTTCAAGGCCATCTTCTTGATCCTCTTTTGCGATTGTCTTAATTGCAGCTTCCTTTTTTGGAAAGAAGCGACCGCACAAAGGGCACTTAACATCGCTAAGTTCGCCCCCTGCTGCTTTAATTTCCTTATTTTTTTTTCCGTTAGCCATCTTCTTGGCCATTATTTAGCGCCTTCTTTTTCAAGTTTTTCTATAGATTCCGTGAGTTGTTTTTGAAGTTTCTGCAGTGTTGGATGCTTTGCTAAATTGGGATTTGCTTCTATTACTGGGACCAATTCCGAAAAAGCTTTCTCCAAATAATTTCCTATAACTTCAAAATACAAATTCCAAAGCTTGGGCATGAGCATATTGTAGATTTCTTCATCGGTAAATCCTTCTTGACGCATTTTTGTGAGCATATCCGTTTCTACATTATCAATTAGGAGATTTTTAGCAGCTTTACTTGCTTCTAGGAACTCTCTAAAAGTCATTTCAGATGTTCTCTTGCTTGTCATAGTTTAGAACCCTCGACTTTAGCTAGGAATTGCTTGATTAATTCAAGATCAATGTTTATTGATTCTTTATCTCGCAACTTTCTTTTTTATTTTATTTTAAAAAGGCGTTTCACATCATAAAAGCTATAATAGGTAACAGCCTTCATTTCGTTATCGTGGAAAGGTCTGCGCCTAACCTGTTGGGCTTTGTGAATTGTTTTAGTTTGTTCTGTCGTTAAATTGAAATGTTCCTTAAGAAATTCCATTGAAGCATATTCAACACTATCATATTCGTGGAAGCTTTCAAGAAAATATTTATCATAACTCAAACCAAAACACCTTCTAACTAAGCTTCCACTCTTCATGAACATGGAGCCGCTCCAATTCAAACCTTGTCATTTTGAACCATTATTATCCTCCCATGGGTGCCTCGATTTGAAGCAGTTGCCAAACACAGTTACGGAAGAAATCCTACGTTGCAAAAAATAGTTCAAAAGTGATTCCACTTGGAAATCTTTGGCAGTGACTATATTTTTCAAGCTATCAATCTTGAGCTGTATTAACTCAAATGGAATTTTGCCAACGTCGTCACAAAACCGCGTCAAACTCAAAACAAAGATTTCGTTTGTATTTTCAGACCGCAATGCGTCAAGTCCAGTTTTTGGCGCTTGTGAAAGTTAGCATCCAAGGAAAAGTATCCCCTCATTCGGCTCAAAGACTATTCCCCCCCATAGCGCTACAAAACTATTTGGTTTCAACTGATTCTTATACTGGTTTGGTGAACAAACAAAATAATATTTAATTGACCCAAAAGAAAGGAGAAATTAATCTTTTTTGGGTTAGTTTTCTCCGAAGAACCTTTGCTCAAATCGCTTAATCCACACAGGCGCTTTAACTAAAGCATAAACTAATATCCCAATCAAGGAAAACCCAACGGCAATTAACACTGGCATAATCACGTAAATTATTAGTAGGCCCCTTCGATGATAATTATGTAGGCAAGATACACCCATACTGATGTTAAGACCGCTGAGAGCGCAATACTGATTGTCAAGAACGCTTTTACTATGGGTTGAAGACTCGTTTTTTGGGATAAAACGGCGAGTTTAACTTATTTTTCATCGTCTGGACTAATTTTTTGGTTTATGAGGTTTAGGTGTTCGTTTGCTTTTTTTCCGAAAGGAGTCAAAACGTAATGTTGGCTGCTGTTTTTTTCAATCAAGCCCTTCAACTGTTCTATATGATAGTTTAGTTTTCCAGTTGACATGCCAAGTTCAGTAATCAGTTCGGTGTATGAGATGCCTTGGTTTCTTGATTGCACGATTCTTATTATTGTTCTGCGTGTTGGATAAGCTAATGCTTGGAAAGTGACATTTTCAATTTGCTCATTTTGATTTATCATGTGCTTAATCTCAGAAGCTATTGTTTCATGTGGGCTTAAATTGGTTTTTAACAAGTTTTCCTTGACAAAATTTCCGTCGCTACAATTCACCAACCACAAGCATTTATTACCCCTAATCTGCTGACTGATTCTTGATTTTAAGGGTTGATTTTATGAAACAACAAACCGAAGAACTAAAATTACTAAATCAGCTTGTTGGCGAATGGATAGTTGGTGTAGCCATGAAAACAGGCAACGGCAAACCACTTACTGGCTGCGGAACAATGACCGCCAAAGAACTGCCAGGCCAGATTGGTATTACCTCAGAAATGACCGTGCAAATCGAAAACTTGGACGATTATGTGGAGAGCGACCTTTGGAGTTTTGATAACTCAGCCAGCAAAATTCATCTTTTCAGTGCTAACTCCCAAGGCGATGCCCACGATCACACAGGAGAATGGACAAACGACAAAACCCTTGAGTTAAGTTGGAAGGGATGCGTTGGGAAAGAGGAACTGGAAGAAAAAATAACCGCAACTTGGGTAAGTAGAGACCAAATTGAGGTTAAAGAAACAGATTTTTCCAATGCCAAAATAAAGCTTAGCGCTAATTATGTCTTTAAAAGAAAAGAGGCTAACCAAGCAACCTAAGGAGTATAATTGCAATACGCTTAGCAGTCGATTCAACTTCAGCGCTTAAGCCCTCCCCAAACTCCATGTTTTTGGGCTCAATCAGCAACAAACCAATTTTGGCGTCCGTCGCCTCTTTGATGTAGTCACAAAAAATTCGCAAAGGCAACAAATGCGTGGATACAGCTGGAAAATTGGCGACTTTTTCAGCCTCCACCAAAGAGGCCTCCCCAGGTTTTAGCCCCAGAAAAGCAGCATCAATCAGCAAAACGTGTGTTGGTTTAAACTGTTCTATTTCCAAAAGATAACTTTCTGGAACCGTTTCACACTCTAAAAGACAAACGGTTTTGGGAACCTTGCCTTTCAGGTTTTCAACAATCTTTAACCCGACATAATCATCCTGGCGAATAGTGTTTCCAATGCCTGCGACAACTACTTTCTTTTTGGAAGCAAACCAATTCTTTAATTCTTGCTGGATTTGATCAGCCATGGATGCACCAAAAAGAACTCGATATTAACTTGCTAGTTGGCGGTGAGTGTTTTGCACCATTCGAGGATTTGTTTTTCGGCTTGCTCTTTATTGTTTAGGGGGTTAATTACTGAGAGTTCTCCAATCCAAGTAGAGTTCGGAATCAACATCTTGGCTTTTTCGATAGCTTGGGATTTATTTTGCCCCTGAGTGAAGAAAGCAGCCACTTTCTTTCCAGAAAGATCGTTCTTCTTGAGATATGTCGTTATTGCTGGCGCCGGTCTTCCTGCCCAAATTGGCGTTCCAAAAATTACTAACTCGTAATCAGCCGGTATTTTTGCGGTTAAGGATATTTCAGTTTCTTTACCTTGCCGGGCATCTTTGCCACCACTTAAAAAGCCAAGTGGGCCACTTCGTTTTTTGAGGTCAACAACTTCCTCTACGTCTGCACCTATTTCTGCCGCGATTGTTTCTGCAACGAAATCGAGCGTTACCAGTCCTTGTGTAATAAACAACTAAACTCTTCAAGTATGATCCCTGAACAAGCTTGTATTCGACTGCATTGACATATAAGATTTACTTTGAAAGAAACAAAGATGAAAATTAAGAAAGTATCTTCAAAAAAAGGGCTAAACTAACGGCTAACTGAGCTGACTAATTGTTTTTGGGCGTTGAAGACTTCAACGGTTAGAGGCATTTGACCGATTGCAGCGTGTGTTGCACAGCCAAAGCATGGGTCGTATGCTCTGAATGCCATTTCAACTTTGTTTAATATGCCTTGGTCGACTTTGCCGCCGTGGATTAAGCCTTTTGCTGCGTCACGTATGCTCATGCAGATGGCGGGGTAATTGTTGGTGGTTGCAACGATTAGGTTTACGTCTTTAACGAGTGCATCTTTGTCGAGAGTGTAGTGGTGGATTAGTGTGCCGCGTGCGGCTTCAACGATGCCGACTCCTTCGCCTGGTTCGCCTGGCGTGTTGCGGACGTTTGTACTTGTGATTTCTGGGTCTTTAACCAGCTCCATCGCTCTTTCTGTAGCATAGAGCAGTTCGATTAGCTCTTGCCCAGTGGAATGCGAAGTGTGCTGTGGACTGGTTTACCGCCAAGTGTCTTGTACATTTCTTGGTATTCTGCCTGTGCAAGTGGAGTTGCCATACCATCTGAGGCGTTTAATCGTCCAAGTGGACCAACACGGTAAACTCCGCTGTCTGCACCTGCAACTTGTCCTTTCCAGCCGACTGCTTTGAGGTATGGGAATTTGCTGTATGTCCATTCTTCGACGTGTTCGCCGATGTGTTTGAGGTAGTCTTTTGATTCGAACTTGAGGAATTCTTTGCCTGCTGGATCGACAACTCGGATTTTGCCGTCGTAAAAGTTGACTTTGTTGTTTTTGTCAACCGTTCCCATGTAGTAGGTTGGCATCGTGTAAGCTGGGCTTTTTATCATGTCAACGTATTTGGTGTTGCCCAAGACGATGTCATGGAAGATTTTTAGTGTGAACTGGGCAAAATTAACGCATGAAGAAGCCATAGTCTCGATTTCTTGTCTGTTCTCTTCGCTTAGTGGTTTGGAGATTCCGCCTGGCAAACCGCAGACTGGATGAGTTGCTTTGCCTCCGATGATTTCAGTAATTTTTTGTCCGTATGCACGGTGTTTTATGACTTCCGACTGCAATTGGCATGCCGACTTTCTCGATTACGCCGAGGATGTTGCGTTTTTCTGCTGGTGCGTCTGGTCCAACGATGAAGTCTGGTCCGCCGAGATAGTAGAAGTGCAGTGTGTGGTCGTAAATGAAGTAGGCAGTGTACATAAGTTCTCGAAGTTTCTTTGCAGGCTGAGGTTGGTTCAACGTTGAATGCTGCATCTAAAGCTTTTACTGCAGCAAAATGGTGGGCAACTGGGCAGACACCGCAGATTCTGGTGGTTAATTGAGGCATGAGTTCGGCTCTTCTGCCGATGCAGAATTTCTCGAAACCTCTTAGTTCGGGAATTTTGAGGTAAGCGTTTTCTACTTCGCCTTGGTCGTTTAGGAATATGGATACGTTTCCGTGTCCTTCAAGGCGAGTGATTGGGTCTATTATTATTTCTTTCATTTCTTAATCACCTTTCTTTTTAAGATGGAATTTGGCAAACTATACATGTAAACTGTGCCGACTGGGTCTTTGACTTGGTTCGATTAATTCTTCAATTTCTTTTTCAGTGTACTTTGTTTTTCCTTCTACACCATCGTAGCCGAGAATTGAGGCTAAAGCAGTTATCATGGCTGCTCCTTGTTCTGGAACGTTGGGGGCTGGTCCGCCGCAGCCTGTGCAGGGCATGTCAACTTTTAAGCATTGAGCACCACAACCGCTTCTGGTTGCCATTCCCATACAGATTATGCCTTGTTCCATTAGGCATTTTTCTGGTTCAGGAACTTTCTCGTAGACACGGTAGATTTTGTCGATTTTCTTGTTTTCACGTTTTCTGGGGCATTCATCGCATACTGCTTTGAGTGGTGCGAGCACTGAACCTTTTGGTGGCAGTTTGTTGCTTGCGATTGCATCAACTGCTGCCGCGATTAGTTTAACTGGAGGTGGGCAACCTGGAAGGAAATAGTCTACGTCGACTGTTTGAGCGAGGGTTTTTACGGTGTCGTAGAACTCTGGCGTTTTTCAGTGTGCCTTCTTTGACTTGGTTTGGGTTTTTGGTGTTGTCTGCTTTGTGGGTTGACGTTTGATTTGTCTTTTATGTAAACTTGATCGAAAATCTCTTTCTTGTCGTTCAGGTTTGCTAAGCCTGGAACGCTGCCTTCGTGGGCGCATGAGCCGAATGCAACTAAGGTTTTGGATTTTGCTCTGAGGACTTTTGCCATGTGTTCTTGCTCTGAGTTGCGAATGGAGCCGTTGAAGAAGGTTATGTCGATGTGTTTGTCTGGGAGAGCTTCGACGTCTTTGTATTTGACGTCGATGGCTACTGGCCAGAAAACTATGTCGGCGAGTTTTACTACGTCAAGGATTTTCTCGTTTAAGTCTAAGACGGCTATTTCGCAGCCGCCGCAGCTTGCAGCCCAATAGAAGGCTATTTTTAGTTTGTTTTGACTCATGGTTTGTTTGCTCCTTGGTTTACTTGTTTTAGCAGGTTTGATGCATTTACTCGAAGTTCATTGAACGCTAACTCTTCAGGCGTCATACCCATAGCTAACCCGAGTAGTTGCGGGTAATGAAGAATTGGAATCCCATAGGTTTCATTAAACAGTTTCTCTATGCGCAACTCGTTTGTATCGTACATTATATGGCAAAAAGGACAAATCGTGATTAAAGCTTGAGCTTCAACCTGTTTTATGTGGTTTAGTTTGTCTCTTGCCAATGCCAACGCAACTTTGTCGCTGACTCCAACGCTGGGTGCACCGCAACATTCGGTTTCGTCGATGTAGTCCAGGCATGTGGCTCCTGTTGCTTCGATGAGAGCTTTTAGCGTTTGTGGGTCTTCAGGGTCGTCAAAGCCAATGTATTCTTTTGGTCGCAGATATGTGGCAGCCGTTGTGTTCTGCAACTTTGAGGTTTGTTAGTGGCTTGACGACTGACGCTTTGATTTTTTCTAAGCCAACGTCTTCTTTTAGGAGTTGCAAAAGATGTTTTGTTTCAATGGTTCCCTTGAATTCTAAGCCTGCTTCTTTGAGGTGAGCTGTTGATTTGTTCTTTGAGGGCTTTGTCGGCTTTTGAGGATTTTGTTAACTTTCTTTAAGGTTCCAGCACAACCTGGACAAAGCGTAAGGATGTTTAACCCCTGTTGCTCCGCTAACGCCAAGTTCTTCGCCGCCAAAATAAGCATGGTTTCATGACTAACAGGATCCAAGCGGCAAACCGCAACAGTTGAACTCTGGCATCTCAACCAGTTCAACGCCGAGTTTAGCGAGAACTTTGCGTGAAGAAATCTCGTATCCAGAAACCCGATAGGGAATTGCGCATCCTAAGAAATATTAGGTATTTATTGCCCACTTGGTTTTTCTCCTGGGGGTTTTTGGATTTTTTCGATGAATTTTACGCCTTTGAGGGTTTTTCTGACTTTTTCAGGGTTGCCTTTTGGCAGGGGTGGGAGCCCTTGAGATTCACGTTTCTTTATTCTTAATTCAGGAATCTTGTAAGCGTAACCTGATTCAAGTAGGCTTTGGGCTTGGTCTTTGAAAACTTGTGGGAAGCAGCCTTTTTCTGCGGCTAAATTGCGGAAAACTCGTATGACAGCTGCGACTTCAACATCTTGTGGGCAACGGTCGGTGCATGTGAAGCATGCTGCACAAAGCCATAGTGTGTCGCTGTTTAAAACTCGGTCTTTTAAGCCCAAGCTGTGCCATATGAATTAGTGTTCGTGGTCGGTAACTATCGCTGAACCTTGCAACTGGGCAATCTGAGGTGCATGTTCCGCACTGGAAACATTTCAGAATTTTTTCGCTTCCATGTATTTTTTGAAGTTCATACTTGAATTTTGGGTCAAGTTCGGAAGCTTTTATGGGCGGTTGATCTCTGTTTTGTGGGGTTGTTGCTGCCTCAGTCATAAGTTTAACCTTGACAGTTAATTTCTATGCACCATGGTGCTTTACTCAGAAAAGTCCGTATCCACTAATAAAGTTTCAGCCAAACCTTAATGGATTCTTCCTTGTTTATGCTGGAAAAAAAGTCGGCGGAACATTTAATCAAAAAATCGAAAGACAATTAATAATTTAATCAAAAAAGGAAAGGATTATTCTCTGCATTGCCTTAGGCTACGCAGTTCCTCAGTTGTCTTATTCAAAATCACTTTATCTGATGCGGATTCAACAGCAGATACAGGCAAACAAACCACAACTTTGCCAAGATAAGGATGCTTGAACCCCATTTTTTTCGATGCTTCCTCAGATAGAGCTACAAACAAATTAATTATTTGCCAATTACTCATGTCAAGTTCAGCGCTTTGCACTTCGCCTAGCATAAAACCGTCGGAAGTGATAGCTGGTTTCCAAAATAGCCTTGTAATTTCAACCATGCAAAAACCTTCAGATAGTAAATACCAACCGCTTCTTTATATCTGTTTTTTTAAGGCTACTTCTCTACGAAGTCTTTTTTACTATCTAAATGTATAGGTTATAATGGTGTTTTGTTGTCTACTTCTCAAACATCAAATAATTTTAAAAAACTCACCCCAGAAGAAGAACAAGTCATAGTCCGCAAAGGCACAGAAATGCCCTTCACAGGCAAATATTACGCTTTCTGGGAAAAAGGCACCTACGTCTGCAAACGCTGTGGCGCAAAACTTTATCGTTCCGAAAACAAATTTGAAGCCGACTGTGGTTGGCCAAGCTTTGACGATGAAATTCCAGGCGCAGTAAAACGTCTGCCAGATTCCGACGGAAAGCGAACGGAAATTCAATGCGTCAATTGCGGTGCTCACCTCGGGCATGTCTTCACTGGTGAACATTTCACCGAAAAAGACACACGCCACTGTGTTAATTCGATGTCTATGGATTTTATCCCAGACAAAAAAGAGTGAAGAATCGTTTTCTAAGGGCTAAGCAACTTAAGTAAGTCTAATATCAGAAATTAAGAGAGTTAAGCTATGACTAAAAATGAACTCGGTGCCAAAGCCTCAAACTTACGAGATTTAATTGGCTATCAGGAAGGATCGGTTGTCAGCCGTACCCTCATCGACAAAAAAGCTGGAACGGTGACACTTTTTGCGTTTGATGAAAAACAGGGTTTAAGCGAACACACCGCACCCTATGACGCATTGGTTTACGTTTTGGATGGCGAAGTGGAAGTTACTATAACAGGCAAACCTATCACGTTAAAGCAAGGCGAAGTGACAATCATGCCTGCCAACGAACCTCATGCTTTAAAGGCGAAAACAAAGTTCAAAATGCTTTTAACAATGATAAAATCCTAAAGCTTACTACCCCACATATTCAAAAAGCAGTTTTCGGGAAAAGATTTTTTGGGTGGCACAGAAGGCGTTTCTGCAGGATATCCCAATATTACAAACGCTTGAGGTTCAACAGAATCAGGAATTTTCAGAACCTTCCTCACAGTCTCCCTACAGAAACCTGGGGCACAATACCAGCATGCCCCCAATCCTGCAGCGTGTGCTGTTAAAAGCAGATTTTGAATCGCTGCACCAAAGCTCTGGATAGCTAAATCCCTCTCACACATTTGTCTTTGTTTATCAGGGAATTTTCTGAGCCCTTCCATGGTTGAACATGCTAAAATTAGAATCGGTGCATTCGCAAATCGCTCAACTCTTTCTTTATACATTTGTGCTTCAACGGTTTTGCCATCTTTTATCGAGTCGGCAGCCCATTCCTTAGCCATCGCATCCGCCAAATCTCGCTTAACAAATGCATTGTTTAAAACTATGAATCGCCATGGTTGAGAGTTGTGAGCTGACGGAGCCCAACCAGCAGCAACCAAAACTTCTTCAACTAATTTAGATGGAACGGGTTGGGGTAAGTATTTTCTAATGCTTCGCCTCTCTTTGATGGCTTCTAAGAGGTCTGTCATATTTGATTGTATGTTGCGTAGTATTTTTATCCTTTTAATTCGCCATTTGGTTCCAAAATAACCTTGAGCGATTGTCCAGCTTCAGCCATTAAACGGAAACCTTCTTGCGCTTCACGTAAGCTGAGTTTGTGGGTAATCATGTCTTTAACATTCAATTTTCCAGTCGCCAAAATCCGTAGGGAATCTTCAAGATCGTTTGGTGCTGCTCCGTAGCTTGTGCGCATTGTGATTTCGTTTCGCCAAAACTGGTTGATAGGTACTGACAACTTTACCGTTGGGTCGGGAACGGCGAAGAACAGGATGGTTCCGCCACTTTCAACGCAGTCCATGGCAGACATAGCAGCTGAGGTTGCCCCTGTACAAACGACAACTTGGTCAGCCAAGTATCCATCGTTTACTTCTTTGAGTTTTTCAGGAAGATTATCTTTGGCATTTAACGCTTGGCTTGCCCCGAATTTTCTTGGCAAGTTCCAGCCGATAAGGGTTGATGTCTGCCACAACGATGTTTTCTATTCCTTTAAATTTGGCAAGTTGAGCATGCAAGATTCCAGAAATTCCGCTACCGATGATTAAAATTGAGTCGTCTTTATGCAAGTTTGCGATACGTTGTCCGCGTGAAACGCATGCGAGTGGCTCAATAAATGTACCTTCTTCATAGCTCATTGCGTCTGGCAGTTTGTAAATGCCACATTCGACGTTGATTTTGGGAATTTGAATGTATTGCGCGAAGCCGCCGGGATAATAATTGGTTGTGTGGAGGGTGTGGCAGGCTGTGTGGCTTCCACGTTGGCAATATCTGCATGTATTGCATGGAACATGATGGGAAACGAAGGCACGATCGCCTACTTTTACATTTTTTACTTTGCTGCCAACTTTGCTTATAACTCCTGTGGCTTCATGACCTAAAACACGCGGTGCCTTTGGAACGCGATACCATTCCAAGACGTCGCTACCGCAGATTCCACTTGCCATCACCTTAAGCAACGCTTCGTCTTCGCGAATGCTGGGCACGGGTATTTCTTCAACGCGGACGTCATGGTTATTATAATAAAAAGCGGCAAGCACGATATTCACCGAAAAAAGGAAGAGTTAGGTTTTGCCTGATACTACTTGGTTGAAGAGGTCTTCGGCTTCTTTAGGAGTATAGCCTTCATGAATTATAGCTCTAATAGCTTTTATTGACGCTACTGGATATTCAGTTTGCCAAATATTTCGTCCTAAGTTTACGCCGATTGCGCCTTTTTGGAGACCGTCGTAAACAAAATCGAAAACTTCTCTTTGCGTATCAGTTTTTGGACCACCAGCTATAACAACTGGAACAGGGCAGCCGTCAACGACTTTTTCGAAGTGTTCTTTGCAGTAGTATGTTTTTACGACGCGTGCGCCAATTTCCGCTGAGATTCGGGCAACCAAAGCGAGGTAGCGTGCTTCTCGTTTTTCGAGTTCTTTACCGACTGCTGACACTGCCATTACAGGAATTCCGTATTCTTCACATTCATCAACCAGTTTCGCGAGGTTGCTTAAGCTCTTGTTTTCATATTTGGTTCCGACGAAAACTGACATGGAAACTGCTGAAGCGTTTAATCTGAGAATTTCGTGGATACCTGTAACTATGCTTTCGTTGGCTAAATCTTCTCCAACCACTGATACTGCACCTGAAACCCGCATGATAATTGGTTTCTCTATTGCTGGATCAATACAGTTACGTAGCACTCCGCGTGTTAGCATGAGAGCGTCTGCGTACTGGTAAATCGGTTTGATTGTTTCTTCAGGATGTTCAAGACCATGTGTTGGTCCCTGGAAGTATCCGTGGTCAATAGGTAAAAAGAGCGCTTTGCCATCTTTCTGGATGAGTCTACTTAAGCGATTTTTCATTCCCCAGTCCATAATCATTTCTCCGTGGAAGTTTTTAGTTTAAGAATTAAATAACTCTTTCTAAGAAAAAAATTGCTTAATGTCACTTCCGTCCACAAAGCACTTATCCTAACAAGCAAGAACACCAATAGGGAATAGAACCCGATGACTGAGAACGAAGAATACACAATCCACAACGACTACGATAAAATAAATAGAGCAATCAATGAACTATTAGAAGTCGACGAAGAGACAACGAAAAAACTCAAAGGTGTTGTCTCGAAAATTAAGATTATAGACAACAAACTCAAGCCTGCAATGAAAAAACAAACCTTCAGCCAAAATGAACGAGAGCTATGGAAAACATATCAAAACCTCCAAGGAGAAAAACTAGCAATCCTCGATATCGCCCATGAATGGGATTACGTTGAAGAAATCGCATTGGGTATAACAAAAGAAGTAAAAGTTCTAATCCGCGACGCAATTGAAGAACTAGAAGACCACGTTGCCATAATTGTAGAAACCCAAAAAGCACACATTGACATACTTGAAATAAAAAATAGCCGTCAATTCGGTATCTTAGCGCTTGTTGTTTCAATAGTGATTTCTTACGCAGCAGTTTGGGAGTTCTTCGTACGAGACATCGTAACCAACGTCAAGTTTCCTTCAGGTTTAAGTCCTGACCTTAATTTTGCAATATCGATTGTTGCTTTAGTTCCAATTTTCGTAGCTGTACTCTGGGGATGGCGCAATAGAGTAGTAAAAAAATAAAATAGAATTACTTTAAAGATCATAGATTATTTTGTTGAGCCTATTGAGGAATTTAGTCTTTTGATTTGGCTATTATGATATAACCTTTTTCGATAAGCCAATGATGAACCTGCCAAGTGGTATATAGACAGGCTGTACTGCATTTTTGACGTGTCTGCTCGTACGCTGAAGAGCCTTCGGATTGCTCGTTCAACTTGACTTGGATGGGGCACTGGACGTCTTTGCAGAATTCTCGCCGTTTATACTCGGTGTACCCTTCTGGAATCATGTTCATCGCTGCTTAACTTTTGGTTAAAAGTTAATAAATTTGGGAACCACAAAAACCTCGAACAAATATTGATTTGCAAAATGATGTTGAAGCTATTTTGCCAACACTTGTTTGCCCCTTAAGGTTTTGGTCTATATTATCACCCTTTAGATTTCAACAATAAAACCCTAATAGGAACCTTTTTTGTCCTACTATGTCCTCAATTGCTTTTCTACACCGACCAAAAAAGACACACAAAAAGACACACCAAGACAAATAGCACCTTTTTTAGTCGCAACCTGCAAGCCCTACAAACCCTAAACAACCAAAGCAATTCTAAAACAAACCTATCCAAAATGCAAAACAACTCTTCTTCTTCTTTTGAAGAACAAAACATAACCAAAAAAATATTCCCGCATACGACTCAGGGTTAACTTTTTTAAACCAGAAAACCTCAAGATTTGTATGCCCAAAATCTATCTTTTAGGCGGAGAAAACACCCATAAAAGAGACGCAGAAAAAGTCAACCAGAGAGCATTCAACGATGCAGGTGAAGCACCAAAAATTCTGGTTTTTTCTTGGGCTCGAGCTTCTTTTGATAATACTTATGCCAAAAGCAAAATAGTTTTTGATTACTTCAGAAGTTTGGGTGCCTAGTACAATTAACACCGTCAATTATTCTAGTACAAATAGTGAAATCAAAGATAAAATCGCTCGATCAGACTTAGTTTATTTAACAGGCGGCGTGCCCAGCATGTTGATTGAGCGTCTAAGAAAAATGGGTGTTGACAGTTTACTTAGGGATTTTAAAGGTGTTATTGTTGGGAGAAGTGCGGGGGCTTTGGCGCTTTGCAGAAAATGTGTAATAACTTACCGGAGCACTTCCGAAGTCAAGGTTATCGATGGATTAGGGCTTGCGGACATCATTCTTAAGGCGCATTACAGGTTAGGTTGGGATAGAGAATTAGTTGAGTTATCGAAGACTGAGGATATTTTTGCTGTACCGAAATGTTCAGCGCTCATCTACAATAATGGTTCAATATCGGCGATTAATAATGTATATTTGTTCCATAAAGGGAAGCGGCAAATTTTCAGTTAAGGACTTTCAGAATTCGTCATTGTTTTCAAAACATTTAATAATAGAAATAATGGAAAAAAATAGCAAAGTTGCAAACTAATAACTATTTTAGTAAGAAGAACAACAAATATTTGATTAACATGCACAAATCAGCTCTGTTGGCAATTTCTTTTATCTTGATCTTTATGATAGTTCCAATCGCGACCGCTGCAAGCGATGTTTCGGTTGGGGTAAAGCAAGGTGACTGGATTCGATACAACGTAATCGTGACTGGAAATCCCCCAGGAGACCACAATATAAGATCGGCCACTATGAACGTGACGGATGTGCAGGGTACTGCTATTACACTAGAAATCCAAACTCTATTCAACAACGGAACCAACTATCCAGAACGCATCACACTCAACTTGGCAACAGGAGTTTTAGGTGATGACTTTTTCATTCCCAAAAACCTCAACGTCGGCGACCAATTCTACGATGCCTACCAAGGCGACATAAAAATCACCAGCCAGCAAACGCAAGACATTGCAGGTGCTCGTCGAACAGTCATTTTAGGCTCATCAAGATACACAAACTACACGTGGGATAAGGAAACCGGCACTTTAGTTGCTGGTCTTTCAATAGAGCCAGATTACAGAATGACTACTAGCACAGTTGGCACAAACATTTGGCCGCAAGACATCATTGGCTTATCACCCATAGTATTCTATTCAACCATGGCGGCAACTGTTGTCGTTGCTGCAGCGTTAGTAGTTTTCTGTGCCCGGTGGATAGCGCAACGCAAACAACAACCTTTGCTTTTAGCACTTGAAGCAGTCGGCGGATTGTTTGTCGCTTTGTTTCTAATTGCGTATTTAGCTGGGATGCCTACGACCACCGTTTATCACTCAGACCCCATAATCAGGGTCCCACTTGACATTTTGGGTGTTGCCCTGCTGATTCTCGTGCTGACAAACATTATTTCTGCTGTGCGCGGCTGGTCTACCTTCAAATCTCTGTCACCGTTAAAAGTTGGGTTATTAGTTGTGGTTGCCTCATATTTCCTCTTTAACTTGCATTCGCTCTTTACAACCGAGTGGATCGGAGAGTGGAATCGTTTCGGTGGCGGATTTAATTTATCTGTTTTTATTCAAGACATAACCAACTTTGTTGGGATAGTAACTAGATTTATCGCCGGCATTATTTCAATTGCCGCCGTATTGTTCTACTACAAAAAAGGGTTCCCCTCGCAGCAAAAAACTTACTCTATCCTTAAGTGGATTTTAGTTCTAGAAGCAATTTATTGGCTTTCGCTTGTACCGCTGGCGGGAATCGAAGTCTATTTTGCATTCAGGTGCGCTAGTTTGTCAACTATGAATTTTCTCAGCAACCTTGCTTGGACTACTATTCCCAACATAGTAGAAGCCATCGTTCCCCCTGTCGCCCTCCTGATTTTAGCTAAAAAACTCAACCCAAACAAACCTCAGAACCAAGCTATAAAATGGGCGTTAATATCCGGCATAACTTATGTCTTGGTGTTTTGGTTAACAAACACCGGCGCCTGGATGCAAGCAATTAACCTTAAAGGCATACAATACCTCACCCTCTACCCTCAACATACACTGAGTTGGGTTCTAACCACCGTTGGACTCTTGCTCTTGGTAATTTACGCCGTTTACGTTACAAAGAAAAACAGTGGAACACAAACTCTTCAAGAGCTAAACCTGCGAAGTACCGGCGCCATCATAACCGGACTCGGTATGTATTTCTTATGGAATTATCTATCCTGGGTTTTCTTTAACGGCGGATGGAGCAGTTGGTACGCATGGTTCTTGGGACATAATTTGGATTTATGGATGTTATCTCTACCACTAGTCGGCATAGCGTTGCTCTTCTACAAAATATCAGCGAAACAATCTTCTGAGGTAACCAATGAAAAAGCCGCATAAACGGTTTTATTCGCCTCTTGTGTCATTTCGGTTGCATTCCGCTTTGGGCCGGTACTCTACTTTTTTATGCCGTTCCTTGTAATGCTTCTCGCATTCTTTAATGCGTACAAGCATCCACTCGTTTTCTTCGTAAACGCATCCGCAAAGCAAAGTCTTAGTAGGTCAAAATTCCACACTTCAAACAGGCTAACCAAATCAATAATGCAACTTTATCTCATAACGATTTCGATAAAAACTGAATTAAAACTTATCTTTTTGACAAATGGAAGGTTCTTATTTAAAAAGGTAACATTTTAGAGTATGAAACGTTACTTGTTTGCTTGTAGTGTCGAAATATGAGCGTTATGAGTAGAAAAAACAAAAATACACAACTTGAAAAAAAAAAGAAAGAACAACGAGAAAAAGAAGCAAAAAAGAAAGCTATGTTAAATCAACTTCCTCCAAAAGGAAAAAAGAAATAACTCTCTTTAAGCTATCTGGGAAAAAGAAAACTACCAATCGTCCCGTTTGCTTAACTACTCTTTCTTTATTGTTTTTTCAATTTCACTGTAAAGGTTTTTTTCCGGTTCAGAGATAACCGCTAAATCTTTTCCTGCAATACTTTTAACAGTTGGAACTCTAACAAATCTCGATTCTCGGGTTTGAGGCACATAATCGACGTTCAATTCTTTTTAAGCTTGGGAAAGTCTTCTCGCCTGAAGACCATAACTCGTACATCTCTACTTTTATAGTGTATGTGCCAGCAGGTATTCCTTTCATCTCCAGCACGGGGTTAACTCAAACTTGTCATCCGCCAAAGGACCTTGAAGTATCCTGATTGATCCGGAACTTATTTGTTGGTTATTAAACCATAAATCGAACTGAACTTTTGAAAATGCAGTTTTTGAAGGAACGAGCTTGAATGCGACGTTTAGAGTTATCTCATCGACTTTTGTAGATGTGGAGATTTCGGTAATGACTATCTGCTTTTTGTTTACTTTTGCGGCAATGGTCGATTCTTTGGTAACGGCGAGTAATTTGTCCAGAGTTAGTTGTTTGGATGGTTTGATATTTTTCATTTTTTTCTCAGCTAAAGTTTCTTTGTTTCTTCATTGCTATTTTCTTTTTGCAATTCTTCTTCTAGAGCCTTAATTGCGTTGTTTATGCGAAGCAGAGTGTTTTTTAAAGCGGCCTGTTTGTTTTCCAATTCAGCAAGTGATTTCTGCCCTGTTGCATATTCAGCTTTAAGTTCTCTCAAACGTTGTTCAATTTGCTGTTTCATCAAGATTCCTGGGACTAAAGAAATTGTTAGTTTTAAAATTCTTTTTCCTTATAACATTTCAGAAAAATGGGGGGCAAAGAGGTCAAGTGTCTATGTTTAGGTGTTTTTTGAATATTTCGACCCGCCACTTCTGTTCCCAACTTGCCCAGCCAGTCTTCACCAGACCCTCTCGAATGTGAGGTTTTTCTGCGACCCAATCTAAAAACTTCCAGAAACGCCTTTTTTCCTTCAATATTTCTTCGGGAACTCCTTTTTCATTGCACCATCTGATGTAGGCTTTTTCAACTAACGACTTTAGTTCTCCTGTGGATTCTACTCTTTGAACTTTGAATCCTTGGCTTTCGAGATGCAAGACTACGCCGGATAGAACGTATTCTGAACAAACTTTGAAACATGTCTCGCCGTCAGGCTGCATAACAGTAATGATTTCGTTGGCGATTTTTATTGCGTCTTCTAAGTATTTTTTGTTTTTGAAGTTTGGAGGCTGAAAGGAAACGGTGGGGATTCTGCGCTCCATCAGCATGGGGTGTGGTGGTTTAATTGCACCTATTACAACTCCCAATAAGAGATCGCTCCATCCTGAAGCATCTATGAGAATTGTTTTGTCAGGCAGAAAGCAATCCAGAGCCAATTTGTACACCAAGTGTAAGAAATATGTAAGAGATTATTTTTTTATCTTTTGCTTTTTAGATTATGAAGGAAGTTTAGAAGTATCGCTATTCAATAGAAATAGCAACTGATTAGTAGCGTTTTGTTGCAACAACAAGTTTTCGATCCGGTCGGGTAATTGTAGAAATGAACCTTGTTTTATTTCAAGCTGCCAATAACAAATTATTAAAGCAAGTTAACCTGTAACTGGCATTCGGGAATTGAGTCATGACTGCTAAGCTTACGTTTTACGGTGGAGTCGATGAAATCGGCGGCAACAAGATTCTGCTCCAGACAGAAGATGGCTCGGTTCTTCTGGATTTTGGCCGCAGAATGGGCGAATATGGCAAGTTCTTTTCAGAATTCCTTCTAGCTCGTTCCAAAAATGCTCTGCGGGATATGCTTAGGCTGGGGATTTTGCCTAAAATCGATGGCATTTACACGCCATATTTGGTTGATATGACAGTTTTGTTTGAGAATGATGCAGGTTAGCGAAAAGGTTCCTTTAGATGAAGCTTTGGATTACTGGAAAACTACTGATGTTTGTCCCTGCAATTCTGAGCATCCAGCGGTTGACGGTGTTTTTGTTTCGCATGCTCATTTTGATCATATTCAAGACGTCAGTTTTCTTGATCCATGCATTCCAGTTTACTGCACAGAAAAAACGAAGGTTTTGGCGAAGGCGATGACTGATGTTTCGGTTTCTGGCGTGGATGACCAGTACTATAAAATTGCTAAGAAAGTTACCATTAAGCAGAAAGCACCGCTGTTTAAGACGCTTGTGTCCTGGCGAATGCGCATGCAGTGAAGAAAAAGAAGAAGAGCACCCGATTGTTGAAGACCCAAAAACCAAATTCAAATTTACCTATGACATTGCACCACAATATAGAACGTTTAACACGGCTTCTGAGGGACAGATAAAGGGCATCAAGTACAAGTTGATTCCTGTTGGGCATTCGGTTCCAGGCGCCTGCTCAGTACTTCTCACTCTTCCAAACGGCAAACGCATTCTCTACACTGGAGATGTTAGGTTTCATGGTGCAAATGAGGTTTCAATTGATGATTATGTTCGCTCGATTGACGGTCCAGTTGATGTTTTAATTACTGAAGGAACCAGAGTTGAGTCAGAAGAAGTTTTAACAGAAGAAGAAGTTAGGAAAAGAAATCAGCTGCTGACATTGGGCATGCTGAAGGGTTGGTTCTCATTAATTTTGGTTGGAAAGACCTAACACGCTTCAACACAGTTTATCAAGCAACAAAAGAAAATGGACGCACACTGGTAATTTCATCCCAAACTAGCATACCTGCTCTACGAAATGCACATTAATTTTCCAACTGAATATGCAGACCCAAGAAAAATGACTAATCTAAAAGTCTACTTGAAACGAGAAGGCGACCTTCTATACTCAAAAGCCGATTATGACAAGTACAAAATGGGCTATCTGCATTATCATGGAAGAAACATTGCACAAGATGACCGCAATATTGTACGTGTTGCAGAAAGACTAGGAATAGGCGGCAACCCAAACAACCCCAAAAACCCATTGCCACCAACCAGCGAGCAAGAACCCTACGATTACCAAGAGCTCTATGAGTTAGCAACTCATCATCTTAGACAATGGAGTTAGAGCATATCAAATTAGACAAAAGCCCAGCAGGATATGTTTTGATGTTTTCTTATTGGGATGCAAACGAACTCTTCGACTTAATTCCGACCTCGATAACAATCAAAAGACACGGTATATTTCTGCTTCAACCGAACCCTTCAGTGAAGAAATGGAAATTGATGAAGCCAAAATGGTGAATTGGCTGGATTTCTTCAATATCGATTATGACTATGAAATAAAGAATGAACAAAAAATATTTGTTAGAAGACATGTTTCAGGACACGCTTCAAAAACCGAACTAAAAGAACTGATAGAAAAAATAAACCCTGCAAAAATAATTCCTATTCACACCGAAAATCCAGAAATATTTGAGGATATGTTTGCAGGAAAAGTTGTTTTGCCCAAATATGCTCAACCAATCGAAGTATAGTTAGTCTTTCCACACACGTCGCGAAGGCAGTTCAGACAGTCCCATGACTGATTATTTGAGAAAACTTTTATGCATACTAAGCTACTTCAATATATGGCGAAATTCCTCTGCAATACAGAGCTATATGAGACTATTCTTCTAAAATCATTAGAAACAAAAGAGATTTTGTGGGTATGCTCCCCATCTTTGGGGTTAGGCGCACATAGAGTTTTTTCTCAAGAAATTCTAAAGAACCCACCAGCTGATATGCGATTTATTTTTCCTGTAAATGATTTGACAATTAACAGTGGAGAAGTTAACCCGAATGAAATACAATACCTGATAGAGCGCTTCAAGGGTATTAGCATTAAATCTAATGAAAATTTTCATTCCAACATTTACATTTTTGATAATTCAGCAGTAATTACGTCAGCCAATTTGACTAATTCGGCGTTTGAAAACAATATTGAAACTGGAATACTGCTGGAAGGATCAGACGTAGAAGAAGTAAAAACATTTTTCACTCAAAGCCTATGGACCACTTCAAAATCGATAGGTGACTTAAAAAAGCATAAGATTAATTGGAATTTGTCTCAGAAGACCACAAAAAAAGTTGTCCAGAAAAAAATCAAGCCTCATACACAGATCAGGGACTGGACAAACGCCTACATCGATACCTGGTACATTGGAGTTTCCAAATGGATATCCAAAAAATCTGAGCACAAAATAAAGAAAGAAACGAATTGGCCAACTGATCTCCCAGTATTAGGTGACATTGGTTATCACACATTTACTCAAGTCAAACTTAGAGACACTGCGTACATAGCTGACTTCAGCAAACGCGGCAAAATAGAAATCACACAGGGAAGAATATTGGATAAAGCACGTGTGGAGACTGATGAAGGTGACTTTCACTGTGCCTTTGAAATAGAAAAGAAGTACACATTGGAAAGAGAAACGTTCTTTGAAATGCTGAAGAATGTGGCTATTAAGACAAAAACATCTGAGATCATACTTAACGATGATCAAGTAAAACAGGTTGCAGAAGTCCTATCTTCAATCAAGAAGAAAAGAAGACTTAAATCCAAAAAAGTCCCGTAAATAAATTAATTGGTTCCATCGGAGAAGAGGATAACTTCTTAAAAGATTTCCCAACATTAGTTGTTAATCATTAGGGTGATTATCTTGGCTATCTTTGTAACCAAAGCCGACGGCTCAAGACAGTTATTTGATAGAAACAAGGCTATCAGAACTTGTTTG
This sequence comes from Candidatus Bathyarchaeota archaeon, assembly GCA_963842545.1. GTDB lineage: Archaea > Thermoproteota > Bathyarchaeia > Bathyarchaeales > Bathycorpusculaceae > Bathycorpusculum. Next base: position 13,714 of record CAWJGR010000010.1, on the reverse strand, counting down.
AAGCTGGGTGCAAACCATCAAGTTGCATATGAGGTTACAGCAAAAGTTGAAAGCCGACTCTATGAAAATATATCAACTCAAACGATCCATCGAATGATCATTAGGTTCTTGCGAAAATACAAACCCGAGGTCAGGAACCTTTTTGATCTGAGAAAAGGCATTAGCTTAATGAGTCCAAAGCCTGAATTTGAGCTGTTCGTTCAGACTCTGCTTATGCATAACGGGTTTGAAGTTAGGCCAAACCAAATTTTGAGGGGAAAATGTGTTGAACATGAAGTTGATGCCTTAGCAAGGAAAGATGGGGTTACGTTTTTTGTGGAAGCGAAGCATCATTTTAGCTATCATTCCCTGACAGGTTTGGATGAGAGTCGCATAGCTAGAGCTATACTTGAAGATGTAACTGAGAACACAATACCTGATAGAGTTGACTGGAAGATCGACCGCGCCATGATAGTCACCAACACAAAATATTCAGATCATGCCGTCATGTACGGCAATTGCAGAAACATACTTCAGATAGGTTGGAGTTCACCGGGAAACCTTGGATTACAAAGCTTGATTGAGGAAAAGAGATTGTATCCTTTGAGTTGCCTTAGAGGTTTAGGTGCTGAGATTAGGCTAAAGCTGGTTGAATCTGGAATAGTACTTATCGGACAACTGCTTAGTGAAAACTTGAGTCAGCTTGCTGAGAAAACTGGGTTGAGAGAAGATGTTCTAAGGGACATCGTTGGGAAAGCTGTGGTTACTTCAGCCGCGGTTTGGCATACTTGATATTAACAAAGTATTTGTGGACAAAATTGAACTCCTAATGAGTGATTTTGTATTTTTCTATACCTATCTTGATTTTGCCTTTCAAGCACTTTAATCCTCTCCTACAGCGATAACTGTTATTAATTAACCAAACCATATACCACTGTGGTGCGCTGTAATGGTTAGAAAAAAGTCTTCTAGCACAAAAAATCTAGCCTCAAAAACCAAAAATGTTCTCACTGGCAATGCGGTTCTTGAAGATAAAATCATTTACGCTATGGCTAATACAAGTGTTATTTTGATGAGCACAATGATGGGTGCATTTACCCAAGTAATGGTTCCACAATGGGCGCCATGGCTTCAGGAATGGCAGAAGCGATTGGGTGGAAAAGAAGCCTCAGAAAAAGTCGACAAAGAAATTAAACAGGGACTTCCTGAAATTGACGAGAAAATGAAAGCAATGATTTCGGACATAAGAAAAGACATTTACGCCCAAATGAAACAAAAAAAGCCACAGTTAAAGAAAGTGCTTTCTGATCCCGCATTTGAGGTTGGACCAAAAATAATCGAAAAATATGACTTCAATCTGCCAAAACTAACTCAAGAACTTGATGATATCGCACTATCTCGGTATTCGCAATTGATTGTTGGTGAAGATGAAAATTTTGCCAAAATGTTCAAGGAACTTACTGAATGGATTAGCTCTCTGCCTAAACCCTAAAAAAGTAAGGCAGCATTAAGCTTGAAAATAATTGTTTTGTTTGTGATAGAAGAAGATTGAATTTTGCATTTTGGGTGCGTTTGTTTTGAATTCCTTTAGTAATTTAGGGTTAGGGATGTTTTCTGATTACGTCTGTATTCGTGGTTTTTTCTTATGGTTGCGTCCGGTTAAGTCGGTGTCTTCATGCTGCCAATATCTGTGCTGTTTAGGTTAAGTTCTTCTTTGGAAGCTGCAATCCTAATAAGTCAATAAAGCCAAAGAATTATTTGGGTTTAATGTATGCCTGATTTTCTTGTCGGCACCGGCGGCTGGGCGTATTTCAAAGTACCAAACAAGCCATCCCTCAAAGCCTACTCGGAAGTCTTCAACTTCGTCGAAGTCAACTACACTTTCTACCACTATCCAAATCCGCGGCTTGTTGAAGGCTGGCGAAAAACCGTGCCCAAAGATTTCACTTTTTCGGTCCGTTGCCACCAAGACCTGACTCATAGGATCGGGTTGAAACCCACCGATGAAGCCTACCAGATAATTGGACAGATGATTGCTTACTGCAGGCTTCTTGATTCGCCTTTTCTCGTTTTGGAAACTCCTGCCAGCTATGGTCTTGACGATGATGGCTTAGGTGATGCGAGGGATTTTTTTTCTTCCGTCAATTTGAAGGGTGTCAGGCTTGTTTGGGAAATCAGAGCACCTATAACTCCGCAGGCAATTGAGTTGATGGCGGATCTTAATATTATTCACTGCGTTGATATTTCCATATCCAAACCAGTCGATTGGTCAGATGTTGGGTATGCAAGGCTTTTTGGCAAGGGCATACATAACATTTGGCAGTTCACCGACGAAGAACTAAAGGAAATCGACCAAAACGCGTCAGAAAGTTCCGCTAAGGTTGTAGCATTATCTTATCATGGGGCAAGAATGATAAAAGACGCACTAAGATTCAAACAGTTCAAACTAACAGGAAATTTCCCGGCGGTAACTCCTTTCAGGGGTTTGGATTCTGCAAAAGCAGTTCTATCTGAAGATGCAGTTTTTCCATCTTCAAAGCAGACTTTGATTAGCGATCAGGGCTGGAAAGTGTATGATTCAACTGCTGAGAAAAGAGCTCATCTTTCAGAGTTTGCTAGCGAAACTGCCCGAGAAAAATTATGCCTCAGTAGATGAGGTCATCAGTGCTTTGGAGGCAGAACAGTGAGCGAATCTAACATTCATCTGGGAACCTCAGGCTGGAGTTATAGCGAGTGGGAAGGCCCCTTCTACCGCAAAGGTGAAAAAAGAAAACTTCGCGCCTACTCTACCGTCTTCAAGATCGTAGAAATTGACTCAACCTTCTACCGCAACCCATCTCCAGCCACAGTTATGGGCTGGCTAAAGTACTCTCCCACTGACTTCGTCTTCACCGCCAAAATGCCCAAACTAATCACGCATGACAAAAGACTGGGCTTGAAAGGCGATATTAAGGCAGATTTGACCGATTACTTTGATTTGATGCGCCCATTGCAATTAGGTGGTAAGTTAGGTTGTTTTCTAATTCAGCTTCCCCCAAAATGCGACTGCAACTACGACAACCTCGAATCCTTTTTTGGATTGCTAGATCCGATGTTTAGGTTCGCCATTGAATTTCGCAATCCATCGTGGCTAAGGAAGGAGACTTGGGATTTACTTAAAAAATATGATGTTGCCTACACAATCGTCGATGAACCTTTGCTTCCGTCTCAAGTGCATTTAACAACCGACTTTGCTTATTTCCGCTGGCATGGCAAAGGTCAAAACATCTGGTTTGACTACCGGTATTCACCTGAAGAACTTGACAGTTGGGTCCCAAAAATTCAAGACACAAGCAAATCCGTAAAGAAAGTAATTGGATTCTTCAACAATCACTATCACGGGTACGCTCCAGAAAACTGCTTGTATTTGCTTGAGAAACTTGGCTTGCTCTCAGAGACACAGAAAAAAGCTAAAGATAAAGCAAAAATCAAACAAGCGAAGTTGGGTTCTTTTTTCGGTTAAGCAATAAGAACTGGAGTTTTTCTTTATAACTCCCATGTGATATTGTGGAAGACTATAAGCCATCTCATTGAATTAGCTGGTAGGATATTTAACTCGTGCCACTTTGAAAACATGTTTGCATTTATCGCAGCCGTAATATGCCAATGAGAAATACGGATTATCTATTCTTTTTTGGAGCTTGGCAACATCTGCTCGACATCTAGGGCATTTAACCATTTGGATGCACTTTCAAAGTGTGCCTGCATTACATGAGATAAAAGGATTATGCGCTGTTAGACAACATTTCATGTTTGAATATGTTAGTTTAGGCATAGTTATCATTGCATAGGGCTTAACCTACTAAATTCAAAATTCGCTAGGTAGTTGTTGGTTTTTTCCAATTCTCCAAAATTCAATTTAGCGGTTTTTCACTGAGTTCTAGAAGTTGTTTTAGGATGATGCTTGCCGCTTTTTTGTCTAGGGGTTGGTTTTCGTTTCCGCATTTTGGTGAGTAAATGCATGAGGGGCAGCCGTCTTTGCATTCACAGTTGTCGATGAGCTCAAGAGTTTTTTCCCATAGCGGTTTTATGTTTGAGTAGAGAGTTTCTGAGATTCCAATACCGCCTTCAAATCCATCGTAGATGAAAATGGTTGCTTCCCCAGTATCCGGATGTAGAGCAGTTGATAATCCGCCAATGTCCCATCTGTCACACATTGCAAATATTGGAGACATCGCAATCATTGCGTGCTCAACTGCGTGCAGTCCTCCGGCAAAATCAAGTCCTTTTTCTTCAATTTCCGCCCTAATTTCATCGGGAACGATAAACCATGTGCCGACTGTTGAAAATGATAGAGGTGGTAGATGTAGGGGTTGTCTTTTAATGACTTCATCATAAGTTTTGGTTATGTAGGTGTGGTAGTTTTCGGTTATTGATAGTTCTCCGAGTCCAACTTTTACGCCTTTTTGTTTTTCTTCGAACGTTTTTTTTGTGGCAACGTCGACGTCTTTTAGTGCTTCTGTGTAGTAGTTGACGTTTTCTTGCCTAACTTTGGCTGTTAATTGGTCCAGGTCCAGTTCTTCTGATATGTAGGTTTCGCCTTGATGAAGCAGAACTGCGCCTGCGTGGACTTCTTCGTAGGCTTTGTTTAAAGTGAGCGTTTCAAGTAGGTTTCCATTGCACGTCACGGTGACGGTTTGATGGGAAATGCTTTCGAGGTTTACAACTTCAGTTGTTCTTGCTGTTCCCGAGTAAACATATCCTCTTGGTGTTTTTCGGATTAGGTTTTCTTGCTCAAGAGCCTGAATACTTTCAGAGAAGAGCTCAGGAAAGAATTGTTTGTCCACTTCTGTAATTGGCAGCTCGCTTGAGGCGCACATTATATGTCCCAGAGAAATGTATCTGTTATGAAGATCAATAATGGCTTGTTCATGTGGTCTTCCAAAAAAGTCGTCGGGATGTTTCATGAAGTATTGGTCAAGAGGATTTTGGAATGCAACCAGAGTTACAAGTGAATCTGCGTTAGTTCTTCCAGCTCGTCCTGCTTGCTGCCAAGTTGAGATCACTGTTCCGGGATAGCCTGAAATAATCACAGAGTCTAAGTGAACCTATATCGATTCCAAGCTCCAATGCGTTGGTTGAGACTACACCGATTAATTTTTTGGTCTTGAGTCGATTTTCAATGTCGCGTCTTTCTTGGGGAAGATAACCCGCTCGGTAAGCAGTAACAGCATTCGATAATTTGGGTAATTTTCTTCCAAGTTCTTCCTTGGTCCAACGCGTAATTAGTTCAGCCATTTGTCTAGAAGTTGTAAAACAAAGGGTTTGTAGGTTTTTTTGGATATTGAGCGTCAAGAGGTCTTTGGTTTCTTGATGGGTGGAGCGTCGAATTGTATTAGTCGTATCAATGAAGGGTGGATTCCAGAATACGAAAGATTTCTTTCCTCTGGGAGCGCCATCAATTGAGACTAATTCGAATTCTTTCCCAGTCAATTTCTTAGCATGTTCTATAGGATTTGCAATGGTTGCAGAAGAAAGAATGATCTGAGGGTTTGCATGATAGAAACTGCACACTCTAAGAAGACGCCTCAGCAACATTGCAACATTGGAACCAAAAACTCCACGGTAAACATGCGCTTCGTCAATTACGATGAATTTGAGGTTTTGCAGAAAGCTTCTCCATTTGTAATGCCATGGAAGATATTGATGAAGCCCATATGGGTTGGTTAAAATTATTCTTGAATTTTCTCGAATGCTAGCTCGTTGGTATTGAGGAGTATCTCCATCATATACGTTAGAATCGGCTTTGATGTTTGTGTCTTTTTCCAGTTCCTTTAGAACTTTTAGTTGATCATTTGTTAGAGCTTTTGTTGGATAGAGGTAGAGTGCGGTTGCTTTTTTATCATTAGTGAGTGCTTCAAGAACGGGGATGTTGAAGGCTAAGGTTTTCCCCGAAGCCGTTGGAGTAGCAATAACCACGTTCTTACCTTGCCTAGCTAAGTTAATGGCTTGGGCTTGGTGAGAATATAGCTTGATTTTTCGGTTCAGTATACATTCTTGCAAATTTTCAGGCAGGGGTTTTTCTAGTTCGCCAAAGCTGGCTTCTTGTGCAGGAATTTCTTGTACATTTACAATTTGTTTTTTGTAAGATCGCATTCGCTTTATGTTTTTGATGAATTCCTCAATCAAAGGTTCCATTCCTCATACAGTTTGGAGAAGAGACTGCCAAGTGTTAGCAGATCTTGTTTGTTATGCTCAACTATGGCAACCAAAGGACCAACATTTTTTGTTCTAAGGTAAGTATCATAGAAGCGGGGCACCAAGGCACCTGGAATATTGATATCACGTTTGATTCCCATGTATTTTTCAACTGTTTCCAACTTACAATCTGCAAGTTTAGGTTTCAAAGCCCGTCTGGTGAAATGGAGAACGTCAAAATTTTGATTCTCCAAAGTAGCATCCAATCCGTAGTAGGCTAATCTTTGCTTAATGTAGGGAATGTCAAAGCTTCTTCCGTTGTAAGTAATGAGCGAAATGTTGGGTTCAAGCTGCGAAATCAGCGCCCAAATAGCACTTGGCTCGTCGGGTATATCTCTCAGCAGAAACTGGCTTGTACAAATGTGGGTTTTAGTTGGTTTTGCTATGCCCAGTAAAATTATGGGTCTTTCTGAAAGCCCCAGAGTTTCAATGTCTACAATTGCAAATTCTTGATCTTCACAAAACCCAGCTAAATAATGAAGAAGCGGATGAGATTTTGGAAGGCGGTTCCAAAGCCATTTCTGTGTTGCATCAAGTTCTTTGCCATCAATCAATCTGATAAAATCGCAAGCTTGTTTTTTCCAGAGAGGATGACTTGCAAGATCTTCTATTGTTTTATAACCTTGTTGTCTTAAGGTTTGTTCACGTACTGGTCCTATTCCGGAAAGCACCTTGAGCTCTGATATAAGGACTCTTCTGCTTTCTTCAAAGGTTGCTTTTCTAAATGTTGAAATGCAAGAAGAAGTGATAGCGTAGCATTCTCCTTGTTCGTTTGAAACCACCTTCCCAGACAAGGTATCCTCCAGGTCTTTGTCTTTGTATTGTTTGATAAGCTGTTTTTCAAGTTTTAACGCTTCATCGTACTCTGAACTCCAAATCCAGCTCTCATATGAAGGCTTAGGTTGTTTTTTTTCTGTTTCAGTTACAACCTCATACTCTTTTGAACGGCCTATCCTCTGTCTTAGACTTTCGGCGGCTCGAGTTAAAGCTAATTTTTCTTTAGGAAAACTAGCCCCTCTTTTTACGCTCATCTGGGATGCTATATGCTGATCTTCGCTTCCGAAAAATGGCAACAGAAAAGAGCCGCATATCTTGCAGAACTTGCTCTGCGCATACTCTTCCTTCGAAAAGATCTTGACACATTTTCTGCACAAGTAAGTAATTGGCAAACGGGGTCTATCTACAATCCCTTCAATGATTATAAAAGCGCTATGTTATTTGTGAAAGAAATCAAAGAATATTTATCTGAGCGGTTTTTTGGAAAATGATATTCTTTGGACATTGTTTTTTGACTCTTACGCTAAAGGTTTATTTTTTAGAAAATGAGTTTTTCAAGTGAGCGATTACCAATTTGGCAACCGATAATAATGAAACTGAAAAGCCAGAAGAGAAGCAGCCAAGAGTAGAATTTAATTTTCCAATGCTCATCATTAGAACTAAACGGTTTGCAGCCGTCTTTGACAAGTTAGGCTCTTTTCGCAGCTCTCGGTATTTTTCGTGGTTGGGACTTTTTCTTGTGCCTTTTGTTGCGGGAATCGCATTCTACCTCATAATTATCAGCCTAATAGGTTTGTTATCTAATCCTGGTGTTGGCCAAGTAGTTCGTGATTTAGGACCAGGTTCGATTCTGTTATTACCTGGAATCAATCCGTTGCTTCCCATAGTCTACGGGTGGATTGCAATCGTTTTAGCTATTGTGATTCATGAAGGCGCACACGGAGTTATAGCCCGAAATGTTGGGTTGAAGGTTAAGTCGAGTGGTTTGCTGTTTTTCTTGTTTATTCCGATAGGTGCCTTTGTAGATGTCGACGAAGAGCAAATAAAGAAAGCAAGATCCCGAACTTCACTAAAAATAATGGCGGGAGGCGTTGGCGCAAACATTATATTAGCAGTTGTATGCCTTCTGGGAGTTTTACTTCTCGTAGGTAGTTTAACTCCGATAATCGATAATGGTGTATATGTCAATGATGTTACAGCTGGACTGCCGGCTCAGACTGCAGGTTTAATGCCAAAAGATGTTCTTATTTCAAGTCGATAACGTTAGAATCAATAGCACCACAGATTTGAGGGCAATATTGGATAACAAAACTGCTGGAGATGCCCTAAACGTAACTGTGTTAAGGGGCGAGAACTGGCAATATCACTTTTCCACAACAGTCAATCTTACCGAATCGCAGAATCGCACTGTCATGGGAATCTTGTCAAGTGACTTAATGACAAAAGCAAGATTAGACACCTACCGAACTTTCTCAATTGATAGGCTCGCAATGTATTTGGCTCCCCCAACTCTAGCATCCGGATTAACGCCATTTTCCGATGCCTTAGCGCCTTTCTATTCAAGCCCAGTACCTCAATGGCAAATACTTGCAAACGGTTTGTTCTGGCTTTGGTTTGTCAACTTCAACGTTGCAATCTTCAATGCTCTACCAATATATCCCTTGGATGGAGGCAGAATCTTCAACATTGCTTTGAAAAGAGCAGTGGGAAAGCGGATAAGTGAAAAAGCGATCTATTCAATAACTATTGGAACAACGGTTGTTTGCGTAATTCTATTCTTGTCAATTACTATATTGCCTTTCATAATGTAATCTTATTTTACAGAAACAAACCTATTGTCTCTAATGTAGAATCGCCAAGCCTTATTTTTCCATTCACCAGAATAATCCACACCTATCCGAGTTGTCTCCAATATATTATCTTGAGGAATCAATGGGGCATCCTCAATATACAATGGCGGAGCAGTAAGGTCAGTTTTGTTTTGAGCCTTTGATATTCCCATGGCCATGCAAAGTTTACTTGGACCATTCGACAAGTTAGCAACCTTAACTTGTTGACCCCGACGTTTTATCATAATTTCCTCTCCTACCACAGGTTCTAAAGCTCTGATAAGAACCGCCTCGGGTTTTCCAGGCACGTTGCCCGCAGTTATGTTAAAGCAGAAATATAATCCATAAATAAAATAAACGTAAGCATGCCCCTTTTGCCCATACATAACCTCGTTCCTGGCAGTTCGACGCCCTCCAGAGCTATGCGCCGCTTGATCTTCAGGTCCACGATATGCTTCTGTTTCAACTATTCTGCCAGTTGTCGTGCCTTCTCTTGATTCATGAACTAAAATTTTCCCTAAAAGTTCTCTTGCAACAGTTATCGTGTCCTGTTGATAAAACGATTCTTGCAGAATCATAGTTGTGAAAATAAGAGCCGCCGAACAAATAAGCTTGTCTACATTTATTGAGCAGATTTGAAGATAGAATTGTGATGTTCAATGAGCGATGATGAGTTAGAAGCATTAAAGCGGAAAAGACTCTTGGAGTTACAGAGAAGAATGGCTCTTCGTCAAGAAAAGCAAAAGCCTATTGATGCACATAAAGTCCTTGACAGAGTTTTTAGGGGAAGAGCTTGGGAAGTTTTTAACGTTGCGAATTCTCAATATCCAAATGAAATGGCTACTATAGAGGCTAGGCTTGTGAGTCTTATATCTGAAGGCAAGTTGACAGAAATGGATGGTGAACAATTGTTTGCACTCTTAAGAAATGTTGGCTTGGATGTTAGATTAAATACTGAAATCAAAGTTATCAGTCATGGGAAAACGCAATCACTCTCTGAGAAATTTAAAGAACAAAAAAAGTAACAAGCATCAAATCTGCCAATTTGCGTTTGCAATGTTTTGTGTTTCTTGAATTGTTTTTCTTCTGGTCTTATGGTGAGATTTCGAAATATGTTGAGAATTGTAATATTGTTGATGTCAGCCTAAGCCAGTTATATTACGATTTATATGATAATTAATCAAATAACGAAAGGAAAGGATAACATGAACTTCATAGAAACAACACTTTCAAAAAAATTAAAAGAAGCAGAACCAAGTTTGGATCTTCTTGGAGCCGACCGCAAAGTTCTCCAAGTTGCAGTTCAAGACTTTACAAATTATCTTAATTTCTACAGTAACATTGAGAACAAAGAAACAAATATTTTAGATCAAGCCCAAAAAATGGAGCAGCTAAGAAAAGAAAACCCGTCTGAATTTGACTCTTTCCTGGCTGTTTGGAGTAGTATTTGGCTTCGGAAATGGAAACAACGTGTTAACCTCAGTATTGGAAAACGGATCACAAACGAAAAATGCAAAGCCTCTGAAAACGGTCCCAAAAATGACTCCTTGTGGACAAAATTAGAATGCAAAGAAGAAATAATTGGAATCGTGGTGTCTTCATTAATAAAAAATGCTGAAATCTGTGGAACCCAAATTATTGCAGAAAACATAGTAAAGACAGAAACATGCAAAAGCCAAAGCCAAGACATCAACAGTAAAGAACAAGTCTTAAAAATTCTAAGTAACTCGTTGAATAGAGCCCGTGAAACTACTCAAAGAACCGGTCCTTTGATTGCATTAAATGTCGACAAACGTTACTACTGCGAAGTTAGTAATTAGAAAAAAGTTCATTTTTTCACGAATTTTTTCTTATTCTTTTTAGTTCGATAACGATATTCAACGAAGCGATAGAAGTTAGAAAAATTTAATTTTCAGCAAAGTATTAGTTTGGTCAGAGGCAAAGAAGATGGGAAGACGGTTACTGTTTTTAGTCGCCTTAATTGCCGTTTTGGTTTGTTCATCATTTTATTCTGACCGAGTATTTGCGCAGCCTTTTCCAAATTTGGAAGGTAAAATCATGGGCATGGTATCTGATGCATCAACATTTCAGCCTATAGATAACGCAATAATAACTGTTGGGATAGGTTCATTTGTAAACCAAACTGTAACCTCCAACAGTACAGGTCTATACTCCATTCGAGGCCTAGAAGGAAGCCTCACAGGCGTAACCTATAATGTGACGGCCTTGAAAACTGGCTATTTAACGTCAAGCAAAAACGTAACTTTAACAGTTGAAATAGATTTCTTGCCCCCAGCAGATCAAAATTTTTATTTAACCCCAAATCCAACCGTGACTCCAACGCCTCCTGTTCCTGAGCTCTCAGTTGAAACATTACTTTTGACAATTGCCACTTTGACATTATTGTTAGGTATTGTTTTTGTGAAAAAAAGAAGGTTAGCCCATTAAATTAGAAAACTGAGAGAGTTCAAAATTTAGAGCCTAAACGTATTGTTTATTACATTGAGTTTTTTGATTTTGCAGGATGCAGCCTCAAGAGAAAAACCCATCTTCTGAAGATAACTGGAGCCAATATAGATGCCCAACTGGTGTTCTTGGCAGAAATGTTGCCTCAAAAATGAACAAGGGTCACTGGGAGCTAACAACTTGGGGGCTAAAGCATGTCAAAATCGAGCCGGATTTTGTAATTTTGGATGTGGGTTGTGGAGGAGGTAAAACCATAAGCCGCCTCGCGAGACGGGCAAGCTTGGGCAAAGTGTATGGTTTAGACCAGTCTCCTGACATGGTTGACTATTCAAAACAAATCAACAAAAAATTCATCAATCAAAATCGTGTGGAAATTGTCAATGGCTCAGTTGAGAGTACTGGTTTCAAAGATGGCTTATTTGATTTGGTAACAGCTATTGAAACCTATTATTTCTGGCCTAACCTTTCAGATGCCTTCCGAGAGATAAAACGCATTCTAAAGAAAGGAGGATACCTACTCATCATAAGCGAAATGATTAAGGACGGAGTTTATGAAGTTGAGAACGCGGAAATAATCGCTAAAACACAGGTACATCTTTTGCCTTTAGAAGAAATGCAGAAGATATTGTATTCTGCTGGCTACAGTACAGTGAAGGTTTATGGAAAGAGAAAATCTAAGTGGAATGCGATTGTTGCTCAGAAATAATAATCGAGCTTGAGGAACTCAAGCAAGATTTTTCCAAAGTTCAAGTTGGATTGCATTAATCTATTTTTGAAAAAGAAAAAGAAATGGAAGAACCTAAAAACGGCTTCTTTCTGGAATTTCAAGGTTTAGCTGCTTCTTTAATGTCTTGTACCTGTTTCTAACCGTAACTTCTGTGACTCCAGCAGCTTCCGCAATGTCTTTTTGAGTTATTTTTTCATCATTCTGGATACAAGCAATGTAGAGTGCAGCTGCAGCCATGCCCATTGGATCTTTTCCTGCTGAAAATCGTTTCTTTTTGGCTTCCCTAAGTATTGCTATTGCTGCACCCTGTGTTCTGCCAGATACTCTATTTTTTTCTGCAATCTTTGAAACGTATGTCAATGGGTCAGAAATTGGCATGTGAAAGTCAAGCTCTTGCAGCAGCAGTCTATAGCATCTTGCAACGTCTTTTTTGTCTACAAGACTTGCTTCAGAGATTTCGCGAAGAGCTTTGGGTGATCCGCTTTTGCGGCAAGCAGCATAAAGTGCTGCTGCAGCGATGGCGTTGATTGATCTTCCTCGAACTAAGCCTTTGTCGAGTGCTTTTCTGTAGATGAGGGCGGCTTTTTCTCTGATAGGAGGTGAAATGTTTACTTTGCTTGATAAACGCTCAAGTTCAGCCATTGCTTGAGCGAGGTTTCGGTCGGTGGATGAGTGAACTCTGCTTCGTATTTGCCATTTTCGAAGACGCCACATCTGCAATCGTGTAGATTGCGGTAGTTTTCTTCCGAATGCGTCTCTGTCCACTTGGCTGATGGTTGTGGATAATCCTTTATCGTGAATTGAATATGATGTTGGCATGCCAACGCGGCTTCTTGAGGCTTTCTCTTCTTGAGTGAAAGCTCGCCATTCCGGTCCTTTATCTAACATCTGCTCATACAAAACCAGACCACAGTCACCGCAGATAGTTTCGCCAGTGTCGTAGTCGTGAACAAGATTTTTGCTTGCACATTCAGGGCAATTTTCAGCTAAGCGCTGATGAGTTTTTGGGACTTCTTTACTTAAACTATTTTGGGTTATACTCATTTTTCATTTACACTTCATTTATTTGCCCAGAACGTCACTAAATCATAAAATCCCGATCAAGGTAAAGAAAATGATAATGCGATCCGCGCAAACTAACTGAGAGAAAGGAGCCGCTTATATACATGATTTTTTTTAAACACATTTTTCAGATAGAAAATGCCTTATTTCGCAAACGCGCCTTCTACCGCAACCTAATTCACTATACTGGTTTTGGATCGTTAATAAAAACTGTAACTGAACCACTCACGCGATTGCCTTTCTCAGGGTTTTTTAATTTTGAAAGATGCAACAATTGTGTAAAATGCTGTTGCATCAGCATCAGCAGCATCTTCTCTTTAGATTGGTGGCTGGTTTCGCGAGTTTTGATAGTACCCCCTTCTTGATCGCCAAAGCAGCATTCGAGCAACAAACACACCAAGCATAACAACCAAGAGAACGATCAAGAATTCCCCGGGATAATAACTTGCTCCAGCCTGATTGAAAAAGAAAAACAGTAAAACTACAACTATCAAGCCAATCGGTAGCATAAGCAGAATCCCCGCGTAACGTAATCCAAGTTGGTCGACGTCCCTATTCAGTCGCCGCCTCCACTACCTGCATTGGCGCGTTCTTGCTGGATTTGTCTGAGTCTTTCCTCGTTGAGGTAGTACTTGCC
>CAWJGR010000009.1:0-62255 GCA_963842545.1 Candidatus Bathyarchaeota archaeon | reverse complement strand
GGAAAAAAACAAATGATATCTTTTAATATAAACAATAGAAACTTCGAAATTCTCTCGCAACAAAATAATGGCTATTTCAATTATGGCTATTCTTCTGATCTCTATGGCTGGCGCTTTCGCGTTTACTCCATCCGCTAATGCTCTTAATCCTACTGTTGTAACTACTCATTTCTCCTTCACTTACGTTAGTGTTGGCGGTAATGTGGTAGGTGTTGGTCAATCGATTCTGCTCGTTTTATGGACTGCTGATATGCCCCCAGATATTGGTGAAACAAACGCAATTATTGCCTCATCCGAAAACAGAGCCGCATGGACAGGACAACAATTCAACATCACCGACCCTGATGGAATCACATCAACCGTTACTTTGGGACCAAGCGACCCTGTTGGCGGCGGATATTACTTATTCACACCCCAAAAAGTCGGCACATACTCGGTTGTATCAATTTTCTCTGCTACATGGAAAAACAGCACTCTCTATACTCTGCCTAATGGAACTCAAGCTATGGGTACACTTGAATTTGGTTATCCAACTCCGCAAGCTCAATACTATAGCGCTGCTGTTAGCAACCCCGCAACCTTTGTTTGCCAACAAGACTCCGTTGCTTTATGGACTGAATCTCCAATTCCAACTGACTACTGGACACGGCCAATTAACAATGCAGCTCGTGACTGGAGTGCGCTTCCTGGTAACTGGCTTGGTGGTGCTTGGCAACAACCCACTGGCGAGGCAGGCGGCACAACTAGTCGTTTCGTTTATGGTTTAGGCACTGAAACTAGCCACATTCTTTGGACAAGGCCAGATTATGTTGGCGGCTACGCTGACGCAAGATTTGGCAACGAAGGTTACATGACGGGTCATTATCAAGGCTTGGAATTTTCCGCTATTATTCTTAATGGAAGGATCTACTACTATGATCGTCCGGATGCGTATGCACAGTCTTCTAATGCTGCTGCTGCAGGTTTAGCTGTTAATGTTCTTGATCTCTATACTGGCAAGCTTTTGGGTCAGTACAACAACACAATTATGCCTTCGTATGGTCAAATCTACATGTATAATTCGCCTAATCAGCATGGGGCTTACTCTATGCTTTGGCGTTCTGTTACTACTGGTGCTTCTACTGTTTGGGGTACCAATAACGGTACAGTTTTGGAGATGCTTGACGGATACACACTGCCACTAAAACACATCTGCTTCATCGCTAACACTTCGGCCACAGGCACAAACGTTGTCGGCAACAACGGCGAACTACTCTGGTATAACCTTGTTAACAAAGGAACAGCTACTAATCCTAGCTACTACTTGACTTGCTGGAATAATACTAATGTTATTGGTGAAACTGCAACTGCACCTAACACCGGAACTACCTATTGGCAATGGAGGCCTGAAGGCGGTGGATTCGGTGGCGGACCAGCTTTTAGCAATACTTTGGTCTTTGACGGCAACACTGGCTTCTCAATTAACGCTTCGATACCAACTCCCTATGGACCACGCAACTCGGTTATTAATCAAACTGGCACGATTCTTGATGTTCGCGTTAGGTACAGATTCTGCTCCTGATACTGGCTTTTCGGATAATGTCGGCGGATACGTAATCATTGGAACTTCAGGACAAAACAACGAGTTAGGCGCTATTCAGGGTCAGCTTTGGTGTCTTAGTTTAGACAGAGGCCAAGAAGGCAAACAACTATGGACAACATCCTTTACACCACCATATACACCGATAGGTCAAAATGAAACTGCCAGCTTGATAGCTGTTTACCCAACCGAAGGAGTCATCCTCTTCCATAATACAAAGGAAAACAAATATTTTGCCTACGACATGAAAACAGGAGCTCCACTTTGGACAGGCGCACCAGAACCAGACCTAAACTACTACAGCGTTCAAACCAACTACTATCAAGGCAACTTGTTAACATCTGGCTATGGCGGAGTAGTTATTGCTTACAATTTGACTACTGGAGTGCAATCGTGGAATTTCACTGCTTCAAACCTCGGCTTTGAATCACCCTACGGCAACTACCCAATCAACATCTTTGCAATCTGCGACGGAAAAATCTACACGTTATCAGGTGAACACTCAATTACCAACCCGCTCTGGCGAGGACCAAACATCCGCTGCTATAAATGCTGCTGATGGAACAGAAATATGGAACTTGCTAGGTATGGGAGCTGATAACGGTGCCCACCTTACTGGACAGTACATGCAGATGGCTGACGGCAAAGTCGTTGGCCTCAACTACATGGACAATGAACTTTACTGCATCGGGCCCGGTCCAAGCGCAACTACAGTTTCTGCACCGCAAACAGTTCCAGCACTAGGATCTAGCGTAATGATTACAGGCACAGTCACTGATCAAACAACCACTGGCAGACGCAACGCCAACTACAATTTTGACTTCACTTTGCAAGGCACACCAGCAATCTCTGACGCGAGCATGGGTCGTTGGATGGAATATATGTTTGAGAACCAGATTAAGCCAACTAATGCGACAGGTGTCCCAGTTAGCCTTTCAGCTATTGATCCTAACGGCAACATGGTGTCAATTGGCACAGTCACTAGCGACATAAACGGCAATTATGGATTAGCATTCAAACCAGATGTTCCAGGAACCTACCAGATCCTTGCTAGCTTTGCAGGCTCTAAGGCTTACGGTGCTTCGCAGTCGTCTACTTATTTAGCTGTAGGTGAAGCTCCAGCTACGCCGTCTCCGCAACCAACTGCTGCTCCAGCATCTGTGGCGGATATGTATTTGATTCCAGCAACCATCGGCATCATCGTCGCTATTGCGATCGCTACGATCGTTATAGTTTTAGCTCTACGCAAACGACCATAAACCGGCAATAAACCACAAAAACCATTTCCCTTTTTTTATTTTTAATGAAAAATCAAGTTAAAGAAAGCAGACAGGGGCTGAAAGAGCTCTGAAAAACTCTTAACTCGAGAGTAGTAGGTTTATCCTTCGTTCTTTCCTATTCCTACAAAGAGCTCCAGCAAACCCTTTAGCTATTCCTTGCATCCAAATATCTTCTTATTCTTCTAATTGAATGTTCTCCTGAAAATTGATAGCCTGCACTTTGCACTCCAAAAATAGTATCACTTTTTTTATACTCACGATGGGTGAGTTCGACTTATTAGATTAACATAAGCAATGATAGTCCGCAAACTAAAAAGGAAGAAAAGAAAATGAAACTATCTAATAATCTAACGAAAAAGAAAACCTACTCTATAATCGCGCTGTTTCTAATGATATCAATGATTATTCCAGTCGCACTTCTGCCAAACTCAGCGGCACACACTCCACCTCAGAAATCAAAGTCTGGGTTTATTCAGCCGCTGCACCAGACACCATAGGCGTTGGTCAGCAATCACTAATCACATTTTGGTGCACCATTATCATGCCCACAGCATCCACTGATAGTCGTTATGGCGACAGATGGATTTTCTACTTGGACATCACTTCACCTAGCGGTGACAACCAAACCTTAGGGCCATTCAAGTCCGACCCTGTTGGTGGTTCATATATAATGTATCACTCCAACTGAAGTTGGTAACTACACTATCGTAGCGCGCATGCCTGCATACACACTGACAGGGCTTCCTTCAGCGAACGGAATGCCAATTGCAAGTGATAATCTCAACGATACCTATGGACCAGCTAACTAGCGACCCAGTTACTCTTACAGTACAACAAGAACCAATCCATGCATGGAATGAAACCCCGCTTCCAAATGACTATTGGACTCGCCCAATCTATAGTGCAAACAGAGACTGGTACTCGCTTTCAGCCAACTGGCTGGGTGGAGCAGCAATCAACATCGCCCCCAACACAAACTTTCATACGGGACCAGGACCGGAAAGCCCCCACATTTTGTGGTCACGACCTTACTTCACAGGCGGTCTTATGGATGAACGCTATAGCGACACAGGCTATGAAACCATGCACTACGGAGGCATTTCCATCAGCAGTATGATTGTTCTCAACGGAAAAATCCTTGTTTCCGACCGGAACACTGCACACGGAAACAACGGTTGGTGGGTCATCGACCTGTACTCTGGAAAAACAATGGCTCAATACAACGACACTGTCATGCCAGCATTCGCTTCAATATACAACTATGAATCACCTAATCAGCACGGCGGTTTCAATTACCTTTGGCGAACCTCAGGCGTTACACTACCAGCTGGCTATACCACAGGAACTGGCTTGTCAGACTTGGGAATTCTCGATGGTTATACATTTGACACAATCACAAAGATAGCCAACGTCTCATCAACTGGCACGCAAGTCTACGGCCATGACGGAAGCATACTAGTATTATAACATTCCAACCTCAGGCGGTAATCAATACCTGACATCTGGAACTCATCTGCTATCCCCTCAGAACTCTTGGGGACAACCGGAACCAACTATTGGCAATGGCGGCCACAACAATAGCTGTACATGACGGACGACAAGCATTCTCACTGAACGTAACCCTTGACGGCCAAGGCGGAAGATCACTGCCTGTGCAAGGAACCATCAAGTGGGTACGAGAAGGCATAGACGTAGTCGGCGGAACAACGGAAACAGCACGGAAACACCGACACGCAGGCAACCTTTGGGCACTAAACTTAGACCCCAACAAAGGCGTAGTCGGCTCACTTCTATGGAACATAACCTTCACACCACCAAAAGCATCAAGCATCCTAGCTGTACGCAGCAGACCAGGAATGATGTATGAGACCATGAGCGTTAACGATGGCGTTTTCATCTTCAGACAAGATTTAACAAGGCAATACTGGGGCTTCAACATGAAAACTGGTCAACAATTATGGGTAACCCAACCCGAAACCAAATGCAATTCTACGGCTTAAGTACAGCTGACGACACAGCCATCTATAACCATATATTCTTCAGCTACGGCTACGGCGGCGAAATCAATGCCTACAACATCACAACAGGAGCAAATAGTCTGGCAGTACACAGCAAAAGATCAAGGCTTTGAATCACCTTATGGAAACTATCCAGTCGGCATCGCAGCATCGCGACGGTAAACTCTACTGACTACAGTGAACACTCACCAACACAGCCGCTATTGCGAGGATCAGATCTACGATGCATTAATGCAACTGACGGAACAGAAGTCTGGAAGATCCTTCACTGGGCAGCAGGCATGGCAGCAGGAACCGACGTATTCATTGCAGACGGACGCGCTCCTAAGCCTAAACAGTTACGACAACTAACTTTATTGCTACGGAAAAGGACCCAGCGCAACCACAGTTTCTGCACCCCAAATTGACATTCAACTCGGCGGAAGCGTTACCCTTACCGGCACAGTTACCGACCAAACACCCTCAGGAAGACTAAACGAAAACTACGCCGCCCTCTTAACCACCCGCTCGGCAAGACTTTGTACTTCAGGGCTCACCAGCAGTATCCGAAGACAGCATGCAAGCATGGATGGAATACAAATTCATGCAGCAACCCAAGCCAACAAACGCCACTGGCGTACCAGTATCCTTAGATGCATATGATCCAAACGGCAACTACGTCCACATCGGAGACTGTCACCAGTGACATTACAGGCACCTATGGTTGTGACTGGACACCACAGGTTCCAGGAACATACCAGATCATAGCAACCTTCGACGGCTCAACATCATACGGCGGTTCATCAGCACAAACATACATGAGTGTCACCAACCCAGCGCCAACAGCATCACCCTACCCAGAAATTACATTGCCTCAGACTGAAACATACATTCTAGCTGCTGCAATAGCAATAATCCTTGTAATCGTAATTGGCTTCGTTGCAACAATACTGGTCTTAAGAAAACGGCCATAAGACGCCAAAAAACAAAATCCCCTTCTTTCTTTTTTTAGTTTAGCAAGAATAAAAATCGCCAAAAAAGCGAAAAGGACTGGATAAAACATGATTGAGTCAACTCACAAGATAGTTACCCAAGATAGTGTTGTTTCGCAAGAAGTGCGTTTGGATTCAGAACCACATTCTAGGATCAAGCCGAGAGCACTAGTTTTTAAAGCAAATGAAGAAGATCTTCATAAAATTAAGGAATTAATAGAAACACAGTTTCCGAAAGTCGATATCGTTTATATTACTACGGGTCCTGCGACAAGTATTCTTCGTGTTACAAAATCAATGCCTTTTGAAACGCAGAACGCTTCCGTGCAACCACTTTACACTGTTGAATAATCAAATATTTTTCGCTTCTTTATGGCGAAATAGGAAGGTTTATTCTAAGTAAAGAAACTTGGTAATGAAAATTAAATGGTGAATTTATTAATTTTTTGTTTTGGTGCATATTAGTTTTTTCTGAAAGTGTCCAATGGCTGCCCTTTTTTATCTTTTTGTAGGATATAAAATTGTGGAAGTAGAAAGATTAAGGGCTGAAGACTTTTGGAAAAACTCAAAATCGAATCATCATTAGAGGGAGGCAACTAAAGCAGTAATTGTGCTGATAGAAATTCGAGAAACTCTTCTGTTTTAACAAACTTATTGTTCAAAAAAGATCAAGCCAGGAATACTCATTTTTAAATCAACCGAAAAAGATCTTGATACGATCAAAGAATTAATAGAAACACAGTATTCTAAAGTTGAAATCGCATGTATCACTACTAGTCCTGCTTCAAGCATTCCGCGTATAACAAAATCAATGCCCTCTGAAAACGCAGAACTACCCTACTCAACCACTTTTAACGATTTAGTAACAGCCGAGGAGCTATAGCCAAAAATTCATAAATCAATTATTCAGCTTTTTGTACAAGCCCACCTCAAAGTTGCTAGTACTTTTTTCAGACTCACGATAGGTGAGGTTATATTATATTCACTTTTATGGGATAACTGCATTGTTGGCAAGTAAGCTTTCAACAGGTTACTTGTCAAAGAGATAAGGAGAAAAAGAAAAATGACAATTGTTAAGAACAAAACTAAAGCAACTTTGATATCTTTGTTTTTGATACTAACTATGACTGTTACATCTGTATTCGTCGCTTTCCCATCCACTAATGCACATGTTCCCACATGGAAGATTCCAACGTATTCCTACATCACCGCTACTCCCACCAATGTAGGCGTCGGTCAAACCGTGACTCTCGCATTTTGGCTAGACAAACTTCCGCCCACAGCAGCAGGTTATGCAGGAGATAGATGGCGTAACCTGAAAATAGAGGTTACCAATCCTGATGGAACAAAATCAACTTTAGGACCATACGATTCTGACCCAGTCGGTTCCGGCTACGAAATTTTCACACCAACAAGCGTAGGAACATATACATTCTTCTTCATCTTCCCTGGACAAACCCTCTCACTATACGGTCCAACTGGAATCCTCGGCAGCGCAAGTGATTATGTAAATGACACTTATCTACCCAGCAATGCAACAACAACCATAACTGTACAAGAACAACCCATCGCTTCACCACCCAATTATCCTCTGCCTAATGAGTACTGGACACGCCCAATAGAAGGACAGAACAACGGCTGGTATCAAATCTCATCGAACTGGCTAGCAGGAGCACACGAAATCCAGAAGGTCCAAACAGACGGTACTGCACCAAACAGCGCCCACATAATGTGGACCAGAGCGCTTAGGGATGGCGGAGTTGTCGGAGGAACAAACACCAGAGAAAACGGGACAACATACTACGATGGCACAGAATATGAAATGCAGTTCGTAAACCCGCTGATAATGTACGGCAGACTATACTACACCCTACCTTTAAGCAGCACAGCTGGAAACGGTGGATACATGTGCGTTGATCTTCGAACTGGCGAAACTGTCTGGTCAAGTAATATTATCGGCACATCCGCAGTTACTGCACCTACATTCGGGCAACTCTATGCTTACGACTCAATGAACCAGCACGGGGTAATCCCCAACGGCTACTTGTGGACAGCTAACTTCGCTAATGCTTATGATCCATTGACGGGCGCACTACTCTTCAACATGACAAGTGTCCCAACAGGCACTGAAGTGTACGGTCCCAACGGCGAAATCATCCGATATGTACTCAACCAGTCGGGCAATTGGTTGGCTCTGTGGAACAACACTGCAGGACACGCCTTAACCGGTTCAACGATTACAACTGATTATACCTCTACGAATTACAATCAATGGCGTCCCATAGGTAAAAGTGTCAACATGAGCGATGCATATTCATGGAACGTAACGATACCCGCCTTGCCAGCAGGTTCAACTGTACGCCAAGCACTCTACGACGACTTATTACTTCTCAGCAACGGTAGCTTTGGAGGAATCAGCGAAACCAATTCGGGATATACAATGTCCGCGATAAGTCTAAAACCAGAATCACGAGGAACACTGCTTTGGACTAAAGCTTATGCAGCCCCAGCAGGCAACGTAACACGCAGTTTCAGATTCATAGATCCAGTAAACCGCGTTTTCATCTTCTGGGACAAAGAGACAATTAGCTATACTGCCTACAGCATTGATGACGGAAGCTATCAGTGGACAACGCCGTCTGAAAATCCATGGAACCTCTATGCAAACGGAGGAGGAGCTATTTGGACGCAAACAACAGCTTACGGCAGACTGTACTCAACAGGCTATTCAGGCATAGTATACTGCTACGATACAAAGACTGGAGATCAACTATGGAACTACAGCACTGCTTTGATGGCTGGATTCTCTACACCCTATGGCGGCTATCCACTTGGCGTTGCGGCTTTAGCCGACGGAAAACTCTACCTGCATACCAACGAGCACTCTTCCGGAGCACCATACTGGAAAGGATCACCATTAATCTGCTTGAACGCTACGACTGGCGAACAAATATGGACAATACCCTTCCATGGTTCTTCAGGCTACGTTCCTTGGGGATATGCAGTTGCTGACGGCTACCTAATAGGCCTCAACTTGTTTGACGAACAAATCTACTGCTTCGGCAAAGGTCCCTCAGAAACCACAATCACTGCACCAGATCTATCAGTTGAATTAGGAAAATCTCTAACAATAAAAGGTACAGTGACTGACATATCCGCTGGCACCAATCAGGCAGAACAGGCAGCTCGTTTTCCAAACGGAGTTCCAGTAGTTTCAGACGACAGCATGAGCGCTTGGATGCAATATGTCTACCAGCAAAAGCCACGTCCAACAAACACCACAGGCGTTACAGTTAATCTGCACGTGATAGACTCCAACAACAACTTCAGAGACATAGGAACTGCGACAACCAATGACGACGGATTCTTCTCTTTGAATTGGAAACCCGACGTATCCGGAAAATACACTGTATATGCCACATTCGACGGCAGTGAATCGTACTGGCCTTCCCATGCAGTAACAGCATTCTCAGTTGACGACGCAGCCCCTTCGCCATCGCCAGCTCCAATTATAATTTTGCCACCCACTGAAATGTACATAGCTGCAGGAGTAGTCGCAATCATTATTGCAATCGCCATAGGCTTTGTCATAACAATCCTAACGCTTAGGAAGCGACCGTAAAAACATGCAAAAGCAAAAACAATCCATTTCCCTTTTTTTAATTTTTAATATAATGAAGTAAATGGAGTTGAAAGGGCTTTGGAGAAACTTAAGGTAGTATCCTCTTTAGAAAAGATAATTAAATTAGATGCGACTACGCAAGAACCGAAAATAATTCCTTCGGCTTTAGAAAGCTGTTATTCAAGAAAAATCAAGCCAAGGGCGCTCATATTTAAAGCGCAAGATAAAGATCTTTATAAAATTAAAGAATTAATAGAGACACAATTTCCTGAAGTTGAAATTATCTACGTAACAACCGGTCCGGCTACAAGTATTCTTCACGTTACAAAATCAATGCCTTTTGAAACACAGAACTCTTCCACTCAACCATTTTCTACTATTGAGTAATTGCTGAAGAATTGGAAAATCACCCTTTTGAGCATGTGTTTTGGAAAAAGCTGATACTAGCTAAACAGTAAAACCATGCGACAGCCTGAGTCGCAAGAGAATAACCCTCTTTCTTCCAAATATAACCGTGTGGGATTATCCATTAAAAAATTCACAAATCAATTATCCAACCTTTTTGCATAAGTTCGCTTCAAAGATGGCTTCAATTTTTTTGAGACTCACGATAGGTGAGTTAGTCTTTTTAACTAAATCACCGAAGAAGGTGCTTACAAATTAAGGAGAAAAATACAATTTGAAGATTCCAAAAAATAAACATAAAAATACAACCACTATTTTTGCATTGTTACTATTGTTAACTACCGCTGTACCACTTTTTGCTCTACCGAGTGTTAATGCACATTATCCTGCTTGGGCATATCCAACTTTCGCTTACATCACTGCTGCACCTAACCCAATCGGAGTAAGTCAACCTGCAACCATCGTATTCTGGGTTGACAAAATCCCGCCATCCGCAGCCGGCACTGCCGGAGACAGATGGATCTTCTTATTAGACATTAAAGCACCTGACAACACAACCACAACACAAGGGCCATTCACTTCCGACCCCGTCGGAGGCAGCTACTACTTATTCACCCCTGATATGACTGGAACGTACACATTTACTTCTCGTTTCGGACCACAAGTCATAACGGGAAGCAACGGAACAGGCATCTACAACTATAACATTGGTATCAACGATACCTACGCAGCAAGCACTGCAACTACAACAATCACTGTCCAACAAGATCCAATAGCAACAGTACCTAACTATCCGCTTCCAACCGAATACTGGACACGCCCAATAGAAGGACAAAACACACAATGGTATAGTATCGCATCTAACTGGCTTGCATCCCCCCAGATATGGGGAAAAGTTCAGCTAGGCGGCTCAGCACCTGACAGTGCACACATAATGTGGACGCAACCATACGCGTTCGGAGGTGTCGTAGGTGGCGATGTATCACAAACAGGCATCCAAGACATAACATACTACGATGGAACCGCTTACGAAGGCATCTTTGGCGGTCCACTAATCATGCAAGGAAAACTCTACTATCCACTAACTCTAAGCGACGCAGCTAAAGGCTCAGGATATGTCTGTGTTGACTTAATGACTGGCAAACAAATATGGTATCAAAACTGGACATCAGTCACTCCAACATTTGGTCAACTCTACGATTATGAGTCAATCAACCAACACGGAATGATCCGAAACGGCTACTTATGGGCATCTCAAGGCACAACATTAATTGCATATGACCCCCTAACAGGAAACTGGCTATTCAACGAAACTAACGTCCCAACAGGAACCGCATATTACGGTCCAAACGGCGAAATACTCAGATACGTACTAGGCTCAAATGGCAAATGGCTCGCATTATGGAACAACACCGCAGCTCACGGCTTAACAGCCTCAACTGACCCCAACGATTACACAACCACAAACTACAATCAATGGAGACCTGTAGGCAAATCAGTCGACGCTATACAGCATACTCATGGAACGTATCAGTGCCACTAATGGCTGGCGGAACCATACAAGGGTTCATCTACAACGACGTATTAATTGGCAGCAACGGCACTCTACCTACACCAGGCAGCAGCTGGAATCCATATACAGTTTGGGCAATAAGTCTCAAACCAGAAAGCCGCGGCAATCTTTTGTGGATGAAAAACTATGATGCCCCATCCGGCAACATAACTCTAAGCTTTGCGCCAGTATTCATGAGTCTCTTTATAGATCCAACCACACGCGTCTTTACAATGTATGATAAAGAAGAGATACAGTGGGCTGGTTTCAGCGTTGATAACGGCACAAAACTATGGCAAACTCCATCAGAAGTTGACTTCAACTACTATGCTGACGTTGGTCTAACAAGATACGCTGTTGCAAACGGCAAACTCTACTCAGCAGGCTATGCAGGAGTACTCTACTGTTACGATCTTAACACCGGACAACAACTCTGGAACTACACAGCACCAGCTGGCTTAGAAGCAGGCTATCCAGGGTTCCCACTAGGTATAGGCGCAATCATCTGATGGAAAAGTCTTCTTGTACACCACTGAACACTCTGCCAACGCACCGCACCTCAAAGGCGTTCAATTCCGTTGGGTAAACGCAACTACTGGAGCTGAAATATGGACAATCGATGGGTACGGCACTAATAACGGCTTTGCTATTGCAGATGGCTACTTTGTATATCTAAACTTATACGATCTGCAGATATACAATGTCGGTAAAGGCCCAAGCCAAACTACAGTCACCGCTTCACCAAAAGTTTCAACTCAAGGTAGCAGCGTAATCATCGAAGGTACCGTAACAGACATTGCTACAGGCACTAAACAAACTGAGCAAGCTGGACGGTTTCCAAACGGTGTACCCGCAGTTTCAGACGCAAGCATGAGCGACTGGATGGACTATGTGTACATGCAGAAGCCTCGTCCAACAACACAATGGGTGTACCTGTGACACTATACGCAATTGACACCAACAATAATACCGCCAAATAGGCAATACAACAAGCGATGCATGACGGCTTCTTCAGCTTCAATGGACACCAGACATTGCAGGACATACACTGTTTTCGCAAGCTTTGATGGCAGCAAATCCTACTGGCCTTCACATGCAGAAACATCCTTCGCAGTTGACGCAGCAGCACCAACACCAACACCCCTCCCAGTTGCCACTCAACCACCAACTGAAATGTACTTCATCCTCTCATCAATCGCCATAATTGCTGCAATAGCCATAATTGGCTTTGTAATAATTCTGGTACTCAGAAAACGGCCATAAACAAAGCAACTTAAAAACCAATCAATCTCCCTTTTTTGTTTTTCAACTCTATCTGTTTACAATAAGTCTTGCTAAGGCAAATAATAGCGAGTTTTCCACATCTTTGTTGCTTTGGGACAATGATGAATTAAAAATAAACAATTCTAAGATTATTTAAATTAATATTTGAGTCCTTTTTCTTCTCAAATTTGGGGATTAAACGGTTTTAATCTTGCAACTACCAATGCTGGAGAATTTTTGATCTCTTGTCAGCAAAGCCTCATCATGCGCCAATGCAATACCCGCAATAAGCAAATCGTTTTCATTAACCATTCTTCCATTATCCCGCAACTCTTGAAAAAGTGTGGCGGCTTTTTTAGCGGCGTCTCTATCAAAGGAGCAAACAATTACGCCAGGCAGAAATCTTTCAGCAGCTTGTTCCCTTATTTTAGTTTGTGTCTTAGCAGCTTATACTCGGTGATAGTTTTGGTTTTGAGATCTTCTTAAGTCAAGGTTTCTTTCAGTATGGCAACAAATCTTTGATCGCCAGCTAAAAAATCTATTATGATACTCGTATCCTGAAATGTCACTTAAATGTCCGTCCGTAATTTGCTCCTCTTTCAGCAGCGATTTGCTGCTTTAATCGCTCAAGCGCCTGCTTATCATTTTTTAAGATACCAGCCAAGCTAATGATGTCCACTTTCTCTTCCTTGGGGCAGAGGCTTTCTTTAATTACTTCTGAAAAACTTTTGTTACCTTTTCGTCTTAACAGAAGTTTGTAAACTTCGTTTGAAACGGAAATTTGTCTTGCCATCTATTATCAATACATAATGTATACATATCTGCTGATAAATTTACTCACGCTCTGCCTTACGCCACGGATAGCTTCGAGTTTACCAATGCTGAAGAAGGACTGTTGAAACACAATTCACTTAGTTTCAGATAGGTTTAGTTTCTATATTCTGGACTTCCTCGTATATTTCAGACCAGTTATAAACTCTCTTGATTAAGCCTTTGACATTCTTTGTTTTGTTCCAAGGTTGATCAAAAAGTAGAACATGATTCACTTTCTTAGTCAATTCTAGCGCTTCTTCAAGACTATCCTCAACAACTAAATCAACGGAAAACTCTGCAAGAGATTTCTTACCTCTAATCAAAAATAATATTTCTGTGTATGGAACGCCCTTTTTCTTAAGCCATGTTGAAGTGTGGTTAGCTAATTCTGTTGAGCGAGCAGTTAAAAGATAAATTTTGTGACCTTCTGCGGCTAATTTATTAAGTGTCTCCTTTGCCGACGGGATTAGTGGCAAATCGCTTTTCAAGGTTTCAGTGACTATTTCAGCAACATCTTCTTTCGATATGCCAAGAACAAGGTTCACTTCATAGGAATACATATCTGAGTCTGATAATGCTACACCATATTTTTTCTGTATTATATCAGTGAACTGTTTAGTGAAATTAGAGATTACGCCATCTATATCGAAGCCAAGATTCATGATATTCGCCATCAACGCTTACTTGCTTGCATAGTTTTATATATGCAAAACACAAATATAAAAAGTCATTATTGGAGGAAGTGCAACACTTTGACAGCAATATATCTCCAAATCATTTTTTCCGTAATAGCGATTGTATATGCCGTAGCAATTGTTATTGTAACTAAGTCAACATACGGAATATATGAGAAAACGCGGCATTGAAGAAATGGTTGCGGTCTACTATAATCGAAAGATAGTTCACATGGCAGCAGGCGGAGTTGTTGCCCTATCAGTTCCTTTCTTGTTTGATTCATGGGTTTACCCTCTTATCATAGGATTAGCATTGACTGTATTCACTGTACTACCTCGTCTCCAAGGCAAACCAATGGATTTCATGCAAACAAAGGAAAATTGGAACGACACCAAATTCACATTAATGTGGGGAGTATCGATCGCAGTTTTGTGGATATTATTCAACAACCCATTCCTTGCCGTTATTCCAACATTGTTCATGGCATTTGGCGATGCAGTTACCGGAGTAGTACGTAATGCTTTGTACAAAAAAGAGAACTAAGAGTCCAGTTGGCAACGTCTTTATGCTGATTGTTTGCGTTTTCGTAGGGCTATTTCTTTGTGGTCATGGCTGGGAACTCAGGTCTAAATAGTCTGTTCACGCTAACGAAATTGTCTCCATTGTGGGGAGTCTTGGCGGCAGTTGTTGCATCGATTATTGAAAGATTTGAAATTGGTCCAATCGACGATAATGTCTTGATTACTGTTGCAACTATGATCGTTTTAATTGTTGGAACTTTGATTACCTAATTTGAATATTGGATTTACCTTAGATGAAGTAATTTGTCGGAGGTAGCCTACGCTTAATTCCCGAGTCAAGATCCCGATAGCAGTTCTATTGGTCGCTATTTTTCTTTCTGGAACATATTTAGCGATAACGGTTAATTCAGATTATGGGAAACTTGAAGTAAAAACTGTTTCAATAGAAGATGGAGGCAAACAACTCAGTGGATTTATGTATATTCCACATGGGGCTTCTCAAGAAAACCCTTACCCATCAGTCGTTGTGGCACATGGAATTAGCGAATCCAAAGACATGATGAGTGACATAGGACTTGAACTTGCCAGAAAGGGGTTCATAGTTCTCTGCTTGGACTTGATAGGACACGGAAACTCTGGTGGAACAGTTTCAGAAGGAAACGATGAAATAGATTTCGGGGTATCTGCAGCAGTCCAATATTTGCAGTCACAACCATACGTCAACTCTTCAGCAATAGGACTTGTGGGGCACAGCCTAGGAGGCGGTGCGGTCAGAGCAGAAGCTGCCCAAAACAAAAACATCATGGCCATGGTTCTAATCGCAGGAGGAATAGGACCTGAAGCGCAAAACCCAAAATACGGTGTGCTAACCTCCACATTTCCCAAAAATCTTCTCGTAATCGTCGGCAAATACGACGTCTTGTTTAACCTAACAGATTTGGAAACAAAAGAATTGCCCTCAGCGTTCAACATTTCAAGCCCCGTGGTGCAGGATATTACATATGGCAGTTTTGAACTTCAAACTGCCAGAAAACTAATCGTTCCAGCAACAACTCACCTCTTTGAACCAGTTGACCCCAAAACCGTTGCGGAAATCGTAGACTGGATGGAAAGCTCAGTAAGAACGAACCAAATTTCACAAGCAGATTCCAACCTCAGCTTAGCATACCCTGGACGAGAAGTCGTATTAATCGTTGCCATGACGGGATTGTTAGGAATTACGCTGATGAGTTACTATCCAATATCTAAATTCATTTCTCAAAAAAACACGAATGATCTCTCTAACTTGGGAATCAGAGTTACTTCAAAATGGAAGATCCGTGGATTCTGGGGCTTACTTAATCTATCTCTATTTTTCCCAATGGTACTGATTGGGTTCGTAATATCTTTTCCCCCATTGATATTCGGTTCATCAATAGCATGGTGGGTACTGGTTACAGGCTTAATCGGCATTTTCATCTTCTCAAAGAACAATCCTGAACTCTGGCAGAGAAAACCTGATCTGAAGAGAATTCTTCTGGAAAGCTTCTCCAAGAACGGAACGATAACAGCGATTGTTTTGTTTTTGATCTTATTCACTCTTTCAAGTATTGTCCAAGCACTTTTCGCGGTTGACTTCAGGATAATTGCACCAATATTCCAAGAATTGACGCAACTGCGCCGCATACTAGCTTTTGCGGCTTTTGTGCCGTTCTTTTTAGCATATTTTATTGCTGAAGGCATATATCTTCACAAGTCTCAGACCTATGAAACAAGAATAGAAGGAAACTTGGCAAAAACCGGTGAATGTGCAAAAGTGGTTTTTGCAAAGATCAGCCCTTTCTTGTTCATAATTTGCATTCAGTATTTGCCGCGTCTGATTCTTAATGTATGGGTGCTACCAAGCTTCTTAGGTTTTGTTGCCGAATTCCTCTGGATAATTATCCCGATCTTCGTAATAACCACAACGTGTTCATGGTGGTTGTACAATAGAACAGGAACCATAGGAACAGGCGCAATTTTCAACGCGCTTATCCTTGCCTGGATTGCAGCAGTTGTATTCCCATTTTAAACATGAAGAAAAAATATCGTCTGTTTTTCTCTCAATTTTTAGTGCAGTCAAGACTGAACTGGATTACTTTTCCTTTAAGTTGAGCGTTCGCCGTGGGCTGTAGCCATCTTTTTAAGAGACATATCTACATAATCTTTCGAATCTATTCTGACATTATTCGCTTTGACAAAAGGACAATGAAGGTTTGAAAGTTGTTAGTATTCCCCAGCTTAATTTTTAACTGAGCGGAATTTCAAAATGAAAAAAAATTGTTGTTGTGAGTGCGCAGTCACATATTTTTAAATCTAAATTGAAAAGAAAATTAATTTGTTAAGAGGAGGTGAAATTTTATGGCTGATATAGTTGATACTGCAGTTGCGGCAGGCACATTCAAAACACTCGTCGCAACTGTTACAGCAGCAGGACTAGTTGATACCCTAAAAGGCACGGGACCCTTCACAGTTTTTGCACCAACAGACGAAGCCTTCGCCAAACTCCCCAAAGGTACAGTAGATGGTCTGCTGAAAGACATACCAAAATTGACAGCTGTTCTAACATACCATGTTGTTGCGGGAAATGTTCCAGCGAGCGATGTAGCACAACATTCAAAATTAACAACCCTGCAAGGTCAAGATATAAAAGTTGACGCTTCTAAATGGCATATGCACAAGAACGTCAAGATAAACGATGCTGAAGTAATCAAAGCAGACATTGTAACAGACAACGGCGTCATCCACGTTATCGACAAAGTGCTGTTGCCAAAGTAGAGTAAGATAGAAATACGTTCTTTTTTTCTTATAATTTTGTTAAATGGCGGAAATTAACATGGAAGACATAGTAGTAGTCGATAACCTGCATAAGACTTACGGAAAAAACGTAGTTGCCGTGGATGGGATATCATTTACGGTTAAGAAAGGGGAAATCTTCGGTTTCTTGGGGCCAAATGGAGCAGGGAAAAGCACAACAATCAAAATCCTTACCACATTGCTCGAAAAAAGCTCTGGAAAGGCAACTATCGACGGATTAGACGTTGACGCTGATCAGGTGAAAGTTAGGCGTATAATAGGTTACTCTTCTCAGGAAGTAGGGGTAGATGACGATCTTACCGCTCGTGAAAACCTTATGCTTCAATGCAGCTTCCACCATATACCAACGGAAAAAGCAAAAACTAAGGTAAACGAGCTTCTGCAAACTATCCGTCTTTCTGAGGCTGCAGATCGACGATTGAAAACATTTTCGGGAGGCATGAGAAAACGGCTTGACTTAGCATCATCACTTGTCTCAGATCCAAAAATACTGTTTCTAGATGAACCAACAACAGGGTTAGATCCCCAGAGTAGACAAGACATCTGGGATTATATAGTTAAACTGAACCGCGGAGGTATGACAATATTTCTAACAACGCAGTACATGGAAGAAGCAGATCGATTAGCTAACCGATTATGTATTGTAGATCAAGGCAAGATCGTGGCCGAAGGAACACCCGCCGAACTCAAGGCTCAAGTGGGAGCAGACAAGATCACGATACGTTTTAAAGTAGATGATCTTGAGGGCTGCGAGAAAGCCAAGGAACTAATGGCAAAGCTACAAGGAATCGAATCTGTTGGCAAATGTGGAGAAGGAATAGCTGCTGAAAACGGATTAACAATAATGACCAAAAACGGCTCAGCCTTAGTTACACAGGTAGTGAGAGAATTGGATGGAGCCAGAATCAATGTGGAACAGCTCAACCTTTCAGCACCCACTCTTGACGAAGTCTTCCTAAAGCTCACAGGAAAAACGCTGAATGTAGTAGAACGCAAGCAAACAACTGGTGGATGGGGAAGAAGGAGGAGATGAAAATGATGGAAATGCTATCTGAAATCGCAGCGATTTTTTCTCGTTGGAACAAGAAACTACTCCGCCAGCCAATTCTTATCTTTTTTAATCTTATTCAACCGTTGGTGTGGTTCCTGCTTTTTACACAAGCCTTCTCAGCGATTGGAAACATCCCTTCATTCAAATTGCTAACAGGCACTAGTAGCTACATTACATTCTTCACTGCAGCCGTTATCATACAAACCATAGCATCTTCGGCGCTTAACACGGGTATCGGTTTAGTTAACGATTTTGATAGCGGTTTTATGGACAAAATGAGAGTAGCACCAATTAACAAATCTTCAATCTTGTTCGGCAGATTATTCAGTAGTGCTCTCACTACAGTCATCCAAGTAGCCATAATATTAGTTATCGGTTTAGCCTTGGGCGTAAACATAGCTTCGGGTATCATAGGAGCTATAGTGATTTTCATTTTAGCTGCCCTGTTTGGAATTGCTTGGTCTGGCATATCCTTGTTTGTCGCTTTAAACACAAAGAACGCAGAGACAACTCTTTCTGTGGGGTTACTTACCACTTTTCCACTGCTATTCCTATCTGCATCAGTAATGCCCCTCGGTTTATTGCCAAGCTGGGTGCAGCAAGTAGCCAATGTTAACCCTTTCACCTACATCGCAGAGGCCTTTCAATCACTCATCATCAACGGTTTTGTCTGGCAAAAAATAGAATACGCTTTAGTTGCCATTTTCATCGTTGGCGTGTTAAGCTTAGGTGCAAGCATCTTACTGTTCAGACGAAAAGTATCATAGGAAAAAAAGC
Source organism: Candidatus Bathyarchaeota archaeon (assembly GCA_963842545.1). Taxonomy (GTDB): domain Archaea; phylum Thermoproteota; class Bathyarchaeia; order Bathyarchaeales; family Bathycorpusculaceae; genus Bathycorpusculum. Next base: position 42,893 of record CAWJGR010000009.1, on the reverse strand, counting down.
TCAGTGTGGATTCATAAAAAACAATTTGCCGTATAAACTAGAACAATATTCCGCAAAGGTCCCTTATAGTATTATCTTGAGGTTCTCTTACGTCTGATTCTATCTCAGTAAATACTCCAAGTAAAAGATCATAATGAAGAGAACAAATGAAGCAACGGATAAAACGTATTTCCACTTTCCTAGACTGTTTCTCCGATCCATAATCTTTTTCATACCGCGAGCCATCGATGATGACTCATAATAACTCTTTCCTAACGCCTCTACTTTACCTTGATGGGCGTATTGCCTATATCTTCTTGCTTCAGGTAAGAGCGCTATCAAAACTATTGAAGCCACTACAACAGCATAAACTATTATATTTAAGCCAAAGTTGCCAAGCCAAAGCCAAGGGATCATAAGGATAATCCACCCTAAGTTTGCTATTCCTATATTTCCCAATGCAAAAAAACCCAACAAGAGCCCCAAAAGAGGGGTGGCTATTACCGCCCAATAATCCACGACTAGCAAACTTCCAAGAATCACTGAAAAGCCGGTACCGCCCTTAAATCGGTAAAACAAAGGCCAATTATTTCCTATAAGCCCAGTACAGGAATAAAACAGGAAATATGGTTCAGCTCCATACAGTAGCTTTAGAATCAACATTGGTACTGCAATCTTTAATAGATCCAACAAAGAAACAACCATCGACAATTTGGCGCCTAGCACAAGAGAAACCGCATTTGCCCCATAAGTTAACATTTTCATTGATTCTCCATCTTCAGCTTTAGCCTCAAGTTTATTGACATCACAGTTTGGAGCAAAAACTCGGACAAACAAACGGCTAAAAGAAAAGCTACCCACCAAGTACCCAGCTAAAGCAAATACTAAAACTAATACAAGTGACATTACAAATAATCAGTAAGAGTTATTTGGCTTTTTAAAATTTGGGGCTATATGCCTAGTTTTAATTTTGAAAGATCACATTATGATGGAATATTGCTTATAAATAACAATGTGTTTAGAAAGCTTTAATTCAAAAACGCACCTAAATAATTACTCCCTTAAGGAGATCGAGAATTTTGTCACTAGTCATTGAGACCTCGAATTTGAAGAAAACTTACATGCTTGACAAACTTCCCGTTTTTGCTTTGAACGGAATTGACTTAAGTGTTAAGAAGGGTGAGTTGATCTCTATTCTAGGGCCTTCTGGATGCGGGAAATCTACGCTTCTAAATATGCTTGGCGCCCTTGACAAACCGACCGAGGGGAAGGTTCTGATTGAAGGAACTGATATTTCCTCTTTAAATTCTGGACAACTTGCTGTGCTGAGAAGAAAAATAGGCTTTGTTTTCCAGTTCTTCAATTTAATACCACGATATACAGCAAAAAAGAATGTAGAGATGCCTCTAATCGTTGCAGGCATGAAAAAAAAGGAACGTATCAAAAGAAGCGAGGATTTACTTGTCAGTGTTGGGCTCAAAGATAGAATGAATCACAAAGCAACCGCATTAAGCGGAGGGGAAAAACAGCGAGTGGCTATAGCCAGGGCTTTAGCAAATAGCCCAAGTTATTTATTGATGGATGAGCCAACTGGGAACACAGACTCTCGTACTACCCAAGAAATCGTTGATTTAATAAAGAAACTAAACCAAGACGACAAAGTTACAGCCATAATTGTTACCCATGATCGTCATGTGGCTGAACAGACAAATCGCATTATAGAAATGTTAGACGGACGAATAATAGGAGCTGAATAGATGGATCTTTCCGAGATCTTAAGGTACGCCTTAAGCGCAATCAAACTTAGAAAGCTAAGGGCGGGGTTGACTATTCTTGGCATAACTATAGGAATAACGGCTTTGGTTGGATTGTTAGCTCTAACGCAAGGTTTTCAAGCTTCAGTGCAGGTCCAGCTTCAAAGTGGATTCGCTACAGACTCAGTAGTTGTAACTACCCAGAACCTGGGTTTTGGCTATCAAGTAACCGACTTCAAAATGCAGACTAATGACACAGCCATAATAAACTCATTGAATAACATTAAGCAATCAATAGCCACTATGCAGGAAGGATGCTACGGGCAATTTGGAAACCGAACCATAACGTTAAGCGTAGTAGGAGTTAACTTCTCAGAGTATGCGTCGATCTACCCTAACAGTTTTGTAGCAAATACCGGAAACATTCCAAGCAACCCAGGAAATACAGATGCAATTGTGGGTGTTCGCATAAACGATCCATGGAAAAATGGTACTTTGTTAACTGGCATCGATAAGCAATTTGACCTAATTTACACAACTAGAAACGGCACCCAATTCGAAAATCAAACCCTTACTGTCAAAAATGTTGGTATTCTTGACGAAATAGGTGGTTCAACACTTGGAGGTCCTTCTGACTATTCTGTATACGTTCCATTAAATACGGCAGAAAATTTCTTTGGCACAAACGAGACTTCCACAATAATCGTGCAGTTACAAAAAAGTGATCAAGACTCAATAACCCAAACCTCAAAATCAATTGAGAACGCCTTTAACAATAAAGTAATAGTTGTTTCGTCTGCCTCGATATTTAACACAATAAACTCCGTTATGATACAAGTTCAAACATTGATGACAGGCGTAATTGGAATATCTCTACTTGTAGCGGGCGTGGGAATAATGAATATAATGATCATTTCACTCATGGAAAGAACCAAGGAAATAGGTATAATGAAGGCGATAGGCATGAAAGATGGCACCGTGCTCGCGGTTTTCATCAGCGAATCAATAATTATGGGTCTTGTGGGGACGCTTTCAGGAATAGGTTTAGGATACCTGTTGGCTTATGGCCTAAACAAGTTCAACCTGATGGGCGGAATGATCAACAGTGCCACATCAGGGACGATAATGGGAGGCATCCCTATGTATCCTATTCTTACATAACCAATCTGCTTAGTGCTCTTGGCTTTGGGCTTGGAGTTAGCATCTTTTTCGGGTTTTATCCAGCATGGAGAGCATCAAGGCTCCAACCAGTCGACGCACTCAGATACGAGTAGTTAACTCAGCATTTGAGATTCGGGAGAAGTGGAAAAACCATTGAGCATATAATAAAATTGAAAGATTTGCCTGAAAAAGCATTAAAAGGGACGTTGACACAGAGTTTACAACTTCTGAGCAAAAATGGCTATTCTGTGCCAGAAACTCGTAATTCTCCAATTCTCCACTCTTCGATTTTTGTGGGAGTCTCGGTAACTATTCTGAAGAAGCTGAACTTAGACTTAGCCAAATAGTTGATCCGCAGAAAACTTATGCGGTGTTTCCTGATGACTCAGCAAGAAGAAACACGATGGACTTTAGTAGCTCATTCCGCCTCAAACATGTTAACAATATTCATGAACTTAAACAGAAAATTAACAGCTATTACTGCAAAACGAAGACGGGTCCTGAACGACCTTCAGAAGAAGATATCAGATGCTCGACCCAAAATAGAAAACCTGCAATAGTTATTAATGCAATTGCCACAACAACAATTTTGCGGATTTGTTTTCACCAAAAACCCTCTTAACGGTCTTGATGAAACAATTCTAGAACTAACCGCACAAAAGCAAGAGCAGCAAAAGATACCCTTCAAACAACTAATTTTTCAAAACGGAAAGGTCAAAAACGAAAAGGATAAGGACCTGCTATCAAGTTGGAACTGGCTAGAAGAAATAATGACGCAGTCAAAGAACATCGAGAAAATTTTCCAGAAACCTTTGTTCCTAGAGTGGATTTATGATGGGCAGAAGGTTTTTTGGGTTCAAATTCAGCCGCTTCAGGACTTGGAAAGATCTGCATATTTACTCTAACAAAATTGCCAAAGACATGCTCCCGGGAATAATAAAACCCTTTGTGTGGTCGATTAATGCACCTCTGAACAGTGCCTCATGGAAGCACCTTATTGATCGTTTAATTGGAAAGAACAGTATTGACTTAAGAGAGATGACTAAGCAATTCTATTATCGGGCTTATTTTAACATGGGACTGTTTGGAAGCTTCTTCGCTCTTTTCGGTATGCCTAGGGAGACTCTTGAAATCATGATGCTTGGCGAAGCCCATTCAGGAAGCACGAGAATGCCCAAAATGAAGATGGATATGAGGGTTGCCAGATTCCTTCCCAGATTCACGCTTTTGGCAATCAGAAATGTAGACCTATCAAAGAAGGTAGGCATGTTTATTCAGAACCAAAAGAGGCAAATTGATTCATACTCGAAAGACATCTTCAACTTGAACGAAAAACAGACACTAAAAGCTATAGACGAACTTTTTGAATTAAATAAGCAAAGCGCATACAAAGTCATTGTCGTTCGGATAGTTAGAAGTTTTCATCACACGTTAATCAGAACCATGCTACGAAGAAAGGGGGTTGATTCGAAAATTGAATTCTCAACGAAATGATCTATCCGATGTGGATGCAAAGCAGAACCTTGCTGCTTTGAAACAAAAATACGATGCTCTTCCTATGGATATTAAGAAGAAAATAGACGCCGGTCTGATTCCGCTATCTTATGAGGTGGGCAGAGGCTTTTTGGAAAATTATGAAGAGTTTAAAAGGAGATTTGGTCATCTGAGTGACAGTACAGCGGATATGTCCGTTCCGCAGTGGCGAGAAAACCCTAATTTGATGGCTAGTCTAATAAGAGGTGCCCAAAAGATTCCCGACAAGAAAATTGAAACCAGCGAGTTTCCGAAGGGTTTATACGGTTTCAGTTCTGCGAAGTTTTGTTAAGAGTTTTGTTGATTTTGAGAAGTACTCTTTGCGAGTGGGCTTTCTTTATGCTTATGGATACGCACAATTTAGGCCTTATTTTCTGCATATAGGCGACCTTTTTGTCGCCAAAGGCTTCATTAAAAAAAACACTGACATATTCTATCTTAACTTTAAATGAAATCAGAAGGACAATTGAAAGAGGAACATTCGAAACTCAATATTCAAAAGCAATAGATGAAAGAAAGAACGAGATAGAAGAATACAAAGACGTAATTCTGCCCGAAGTTATTTTTGGCGATGATCCCCCGCCATTAATACGAAAGGGCGCGGTTTCAAAACGTTTAAACGGGCTGCCTTCATCAAAAGGATATTACGAAGGTCATGCCAAGATTGTGATGGGGTTGTCAGACATTGGCAAGCTCGTCCAAGGAGATGTGCTTGTAATTCCGTATTCAGATGTCAGTTGGACGCCTCTTTTTGCAAAAGCAGGAGCAGTTATTTCCGAATCGGGAGGGATACTCTCACACTGTTCAATCGTAGCTAGAGAATATGGGATTCCAGCTGTCGTTGCGGTGGAGGGAGCCACAAGAATCCCTGACAATGCAAGAATAATAGTTGACGGCTATACTGGGGAAATCCAGATTATCCAGTGATCACTAAGTCTTGGTTAAGCGGGAAATCTGTGGCATGATCTTTGGTAGATAGCAGCCGTTTTGGGTCGTGCTCTAATTCAGGCTAAAATAGGTTGAAAAGAGTATTTATTTCTCGTGCTTTATTGATTATTTGGTTTGAATGCCGCGTCTTAAACCAGAGAAACTGCATGTTAAGTACATGCCGGACGTGAACGAATGCAGCCCAAAAACTCCCAGATGCTATACTCTTACGCATTCGGATTTGACAGGAGACCTTTTTCTTTCAATTGGCCGATGCTATGACGTTGAAAAGACTTCAAAATTGTATACGCGCTTTATGAAAGATGAAGTCCTAGCGGAGATAAAATATGAAGACGAATTATCGTTAAACATGCATTATCATGTCAGCGGAGGCTTTGTCTTTGGCAACGCCGGGTTGCGATATAGGATTCTACGCCATTATGTTTCGTATAATGTACAAGCTATTCTTTTTGGAGATAAATCCTTCTTTGACGAAAACCCTGAATTTGACCAAGCCCCAATTCTGGCTCATTTCCATTATTCTAACAACAAATATGAAAAGACAAAGAAATGGGGACTTGTCGGAGAATACAAGATTTGAGTTTTGAAAGGCTTTTTATGCCTAAATAGACTTTTTGAGAGACTTGCAAAACGCATTGAATAGTATGTATCGTGTGTTAATCTTCGCCCCAATTGAACTTCCATGGAATCTAAGCCAATACTTTTTAGTAAGAGAACAACAGATTAAGGAGAAAATTGACCCGATATATAGGTAATTATGTTTTCTTTTCTCTTCTCTTTCCAAACCAGTAGATTCTCACAGCAATAGCCCAGAGGAATGCTCCGCTTAATGGTGCAGATGGATCTAACGAAGAATACCCAACCAAGTTTGATCTAATTCCAGGAGCAGGAACGAAGGTGGCAATTCCTACAACGACTAAGATGACTATGACAATCCAATAATATAACTTCAACCAGTCTTCTCTCTCATTTAGATTTACGAGCAAGCCTCAAGAATTTTTTCAATTTGCCGCATTCGAATTTGTTATTCTTACTATATCTTAAAAAGAAAAAAGATGTTAGAGTTTTTCTGGGGCGCAGAGGTTTTCTGCTTTGGCAGCTGTTCGCATGCATCCTTTGCAGATGTATTTAGCGTCTTTAACAAGTGGCTTTATCTTTTCAATTGATACTTTGTCCTCTACCATCTTGCAGAGGTGTTTTTCATGTCCAGGATGAGGTTGAGCTTTCGACAAAATTTACACCAGAATCTTAAGAAACCATGTCAAATATAAAATTATCCATTAAGGGGCGAGTCAAGCTCAGATTCGACCAACAGACTAATTAATTTCAAACACCGAAATACAAAATAGAAGAAAGGAGGAATAACAATGAACTACAAAGAAAGACAGGAAATAATCGCTAAATCACCAATATCTTTTCCCTACCTTAAACGATTCAACATTGGCGCAGGCATCCTACAACTCGTAAACGGCATCATTATTCTCGCGCTAACATTTGCCTTGACATGGCCAAAAGGAACAGACCTTTACACTTTCTACCTAAACTTCCAACACGTATCGCCTACAACGCCAGCATTCTTTGGTGCACCTAGCCCTCAAGTTATTTTCTCGGTCAATCACTTGGGTGCCTTACTTGCAGCTTTCCCATTGATATCAGCGTTTGCACATTTCATGATTGCATTTCCCAAAAACAAAAGCTACAACGAGAACCTAAAGAAGGGGATGAACCCTTACAGATGGTTCGAGTACGCGTTTTCCAGCTCAATAATGATCTGGGTCATCTCAACGTTCGTTGGAATCTGGGATTTCTGGTCGCTTGCAATGATATTTGTGCTTAATGCAATGATGATAATGTTTGGCTATCTGATGGAAAAACTAAACCAAAATACTGAAAAAACAAGCTGGTCTCCATTCATATTGGGCAGCATCTCAGGCGGTTTCCCTTGGGTTGTTCTATTCGCATACTTTACAGGTGCCGTAATCAACAGCGGAAACAATGTGCCAAATTTCGTTTACGCCATATTGTTTGTGTATCTTGTCTTATTCATGAGCTTTGCAGTCAATCAAGTATTGCAGTATAAAGGGGTCGGACGCTGGAAAGACTACTTATACGGAGAAAGAACATACATTGTCCTGAGCTTCGTTGCCAAAACGCTACTAGTATGGTTAGTATTTACAGGACTGTTCAAACCCTTCTAAATCACCCTTTTCTTTTTTTCAACACATTTTTTAAGCTTTAGGCAACTAAATTAAAAAGAAGCAAACTATTCGAAGTGAGCGTGAAAGTATGGTTGAAACAATAAAATATGAAATCATACATGAGATAGACAAAGTAGAGATACGCAGGTACCCCAAAATTATCGTAGCCAAAGTCGAAGACCCCTCATACGGGTTCAATCTATTATACAGATTCATAACAGGAGAGAATAGGCAAAAGGCAAAAGTAAAAATGACCTCTCCAGTTGTATCTCAAGAGATTCAAATGACATCACCCGTTCTTTCAGAAACGGGTACAATGGCGTTTGTAATGCCAAAAGAATTCACCCTTGAAACCACCCCCGAACCCTTAGATACAAGGGTAAAAATTGCTGAAATCCCAGAAAGACTCATTGCCGCCCTATGTTTTTCAGGCGGTTGGTCAGAATCACATTTTGAAAAAGAAACACAAGAACTACTAAACGAGCTGGCTAAAGAAGGGATTAAAACAAGAGGATATGTTTTCACAATGCTCTATAATCCACCATTTATTCCAGGATTCTTGCGAAGAAATGAAGTCGCAATCGAAGTAGAATACCCTAATAATAAAACAGAAGTTACGTGACTTGGTCATTGTCGGAAACTTTTTGAAAAGAAAAAAATTTTGTTTTGTTAGGTTTTTCTGGATTCTATGATTCCTCGGCATTTGTCGGCATATTGGCAGTATTCTAGGCAAGCGGCAGTTTTGTCGGGGCGTTTCCATTCGGCTCCGCAACTAGGGCACGTTGTTTTGTCTTCGTCACTCCAGATTTCAAGGTCGCCACCGCAAACGTGGCATTTGATGTATGCTGGTTTGGGTTGAAGTAGGTCGCGGAGTCCTGGGCATGTTTCTGGGTTTTTTTGTGGGGGTTTGTCTTTAGAGCTCAACTATTTCACCTCCAATCTTAACCTCAAACTCTTTTACTGGAATTTGTTTTCCTGAGCCTTCAAGCGCTTTGTTCACTGCCCACTTCAATCCTGTGCAGCATGGGACTTCCATGTGGACCACTGTTACGCTTGCGATGTTGTTTTGATGCAAAGATTTCTGTTAGTTTTTGGGCGTAGGCTCTAGCGTCGTCGAATTTTGGGCAACCTATGATGACCCGTTTTCCAGCGATGAGGTCGTGGAAGTTTTTGAGGGCAACTGGAGCGCAGTCAGCTGCGAGGAGAATGTCGGCGTTTTCGAAGAACGGTGCCTTGACTGGTACGAGGTTTAGTTTTACGGGCCATTGAGGCTTTTGCGGTGTGTTTGGAGTTTGGCTTGTGGTTGGAATGGTGGTTGGTTTGTTTTTTAGGTGTTCATGAACTTCTGTTTCGCTAAAAGCTGGGGCTTCCCGTTCAGTAATCGTAATTGCACCTTGCGGGCATTGGCCTAAGCAGGCACCAAGTCCGTCGCAGTAGGTTTCTTTAATGATTTTAGCTTTGCCGTTTACGATTTGGAGGGCGCCTTCTGCACATTTAGGGATGCAGCTGCCGCATCCGTTGCAGAGGTTTTCATTTATGTTTACTATTTTTCTTTTCATATGTTTTCCTCTCTTAGGCATTTTCCGCCTGTGGGGCAGAATTTTTCTGCGTGGTTTTGGATGGATTCAAAGATTGGGTTGAAGGGTTTCTTGGTTGACGGTGTAGATGTGTTTTTTGCCTTGTTTTTGGATGGTTATTAGGTTGCATTCGAGGAGGGGTTTGAGGTTGTGGGATATCATGCTTTGTTCTTGTCCGAGGGCTGTGGCGAGTTCGTTTACGCTCATGGGTTTGTCCATTAGTTGTTCGAGTGCGGCGAGTCTGGTGGGGTTTGCTAGGTTGGTGAAGAATTGGTAGCAGATTTTTGTTAGTCCTTTTTTCGTTTTTCATCCACCCTTATTGCATGAATAATTATTCATATGAATACTTATTCATATAAACTTAGTGGTCAAACCAAAACACAAAAACCCCTTAAAGCTCATACCTACCCAAATCATCTTGAGCCTGAGAACCACACCGCGGAGTAACAAAATAAAAAACCTCCCCACACCTACAACAACGACACTCCTGATTCTTGGTTCGCTCCACAGAAGATGAACCACACTTTGGACAGCGAATCTCAACATTAGGCAAGTCTAATTTTCCCAACTACCCGTGAACGGATTTGCTATTAAATATTGCCCAATGCCAAAAGTTAGGGGCAAGGTTTTTGAGTGCCGACTGTTTTCTATTGCTTGCTAAGGTTGAAAATATTGTCTAAAAAAGCAAAGAAAGCTGAAGGTTTAGAACAACACAAAAAAATAATGCGCGAAAAAGAACAAAAACGAAAAGAAAGAAAACAGGTTTCTCTTCCAGCCAAACACGCAAGCAAAGGCAAAAAATAATTGCCTAAAAAAACTGTATTTTTCTTGATAAACACTTTTTATTTTTACAATTTAGAAGATTTCCAAAAAAGCATAGAAAATAGAAGATTTTCCAGGTCATCGAATTATCGTCGTATTGCTGCCCTCATTAGTAAGGTGTAGTTTGTGTTGTCTGTTTGCATTTTAGCTTCGATGCGAATGACGTAGAGGTTTTCGCCCATCCAGAAGTATCGGCCAGCTAGCTTGAAGGTCACTGTTTGTCCGTCGGGGCTTGTTCGATGGGCTTGCAGTAGAATTGCATGTCTTCCTGTTAATACTCCGCCGTTTCCGTTTGTAACCGTGTATGTGACGCCGTTTACCCTTATTGAGCCGCCTGTGACATCGAATAGTTTTACCGTTTTGTTAGTGCCCGTTGGCGCCAGATGTGAGGGTAAAGTTTGCTGGGTATTTTTTGATTGTTTGGCTGTCTATGGTTTGATACGCGTATCCTTGGGCGTTAAGGGTTTTTGTGTTAGCTATTGGGTTAGCGGAGATTTGTGCGCCTACATAAGGAACTGCAACTGTGAAGACTATAGCGATTGCGACAACTGAGATGATTAGGATTTTGCTTTTTCTGCTTAGTTTATTCATTTTTTCACCTCGACTTATCTTTCATCTATGGTTTCTTAGGTGTGCTCTTTAAAAAGAAAGCCGCACTTTTGATATGCACCACAAATGAACACTAAGCAGATTTGGCAGCTTTGGTTTCATCTAATTTTTCAGTTAAAATTTGTTCTTCCATATGCAAAAGCAAGCCTACTCGCCGTTCCCACCGGTTGAAGAAGCGGTATTGGGAGTACATTGCGTAGATGCTATAGGCTAAAAAGATGCCTGCAAAAATCAGCAAAACAAAATCTAGTAATCCTAAACCCAAATGCCTTATGCGCAGCAACAACCAAACAACCAATAAAAACAGGATTCCGGAGGATATCAGCCCTATTAGAGTGCCGTTTCTGAATTTTGTCCATTCCCGATCGAGCTCGAATAAAAAGTCATGTAGCGACTTGACTGGGTACTGTTTGTCTTCATTGGATTCTTTAGTCATTGGTCTTCCTCATTTATTGGAGTGTTTTTAGTTTTATACCTGATGCACCACAAGTGAACTTTAGCTGCTTACAATATCGAAGGCAATGATTTGCGAAGTTCAATATACAAAGCTCTTCCCTGCTCAGTTAACATGCAGTAGCCTTCTGGAGTTTCTTTCACCAGTTGTTTTTCCTTTAAAAACGCCAGATGTTTAAGGAAGTCATCGTAGGAAACGTTTGTGGATTTGCGCCAAATTATTGTTCTTAACTGGTTTTTTGAATTAAAGAATAAATACTCTAAGATTTCGAATCGTATTTGAACCGCACTTTTTCGGATTTTTCCCATTCCAATGATGCACCAGTAGATACAAGATTATGTGATAGTAAATAGTGATATAATAAGGGCACTTTCGTTAAGTTTTTTGGTTTTTTGAGACCGATTTATCGTAAAAATAACGCTCTATTTATTCCTCACAACCTATTCAGTGCAAAATTTCTTTGGTCCTATTTCAAAGTGCAATATTTCAAGAAAAAGAATATAAAATAAATATCTAATGTAATATTCTAAGTACAATTCTTAGGTAGAAAATGGATAGTTTGGATTTATTGATGGTTAACAATCATCTTGGAAAAAAAAGAGAGCAAGATGGCTTAGCATGCCCTCTGCCATAATAATTGTTGCAATTATTATTCTTCTGGTGATTATTGGAGGAGTATTTTACTTTTCAACATCTGCCAAACCAAACCCTCAACCAACACCTACTCTAGCTCCAACATCTACTCCTATAGCAACTTCAACAGCAACCCCGATACCGACACACAAACCTACTCCAACACCAACGCTTTCTCCAACAGTCTTGCCAACGCCCGTACCATCACCGCTACCAACTCCAACACCTTCACCCTCTCCAACATCAACACCAACCCCCGATCCAACTGCAACTCCAACTCCGACACCTTCACCCACTCCAACTCCAACACTCGCGCCAACCCCAACTCCAACGCCAACTGCGACTCCATCTCCAACTCCCTCACCCTCTCCAACGCCTTCTCCAACTCCAACGCCCTCACCTTCTCCAAATCCTACACCAACACTCACTCCCACTCCAACACCAACTGCAACTCCAACTCCAACGCCCTCACCATCGCCTTCTCCATCTCCAACACCACCACCAAACGGAAACTCTGTTTCCACCTTTAATTTCACGGTTATTGGGGCTCAAAATTATTTTGTAGAAACATTTTATCCATCTCAAATAAGCAACGATAGTTCACACCCACTAATTGTTTTTAGCATTGGCGGTGGATATAACGGGTTATCAGTTGCTGATTACGTACCGTTTCTCAAATACATGAGCTCAAACGGGTACATTGTTTGTGCTGCAAACGCCAATCCGTTAACACCGCCTGATACAGGAGTAACAGCGGAAACAGAAGCGGAACATTTAATCGTAAATTATGTTTCTTTACCCACTTTTCCCCTGTCGAATGCTGTAAATCTTGGGGCAATTGGAGCGCTTGGACATAGCAGAGGAGGAGAAAGTGTCATTGAACAAGCAGGCACAGATAATCGAATAAAAGTTATCATTGCAATGGGCGCTGCAAACTTAACCAAAGCTATAAACAATTCTAGTTATGTGAACGTCCCAGCAATGTTACTCTTCGGCTCACAAGACGCCAGTTCACCCTATAACGACAATATCAACTACTACAACCACTTCAATGCCTCAAAAGAATACATCCAAATAAGCGGTGTAGACCACGATCTTGGCATATGGAACGGAACAGCATATGGATTCCCATACAACCTTACAGCAACACCAACAACAGAAAAATACGTACTATCATGGTTCAACTACTATCTATACGCAAATTCCAGTGCGTTAAACGCCTTTAATGCAGCAGCCTTAGCAAACGACCATTCGTCAGGAATAATCGGAAACTACGCTTTAAGTGGGATAAGTGAAAGTCTTCCACAAACCTTAGATTACGCTTTTGATAGTGTTCCCATACAGGTTGCGCTGGTCTTAAGTTTAACAATGATATTTCGGGCATTATTCCATGATTTTTTAGTCCACAACCCTACACAAGCAGTATTCAATAAGCTACGCCGTGGGCGTCCGTAATAAAACAACCGTAATTCAAAGAAATCGATTTAGCAACGGATGAAGAGTTGCTTCAGTCAGTATGGTATTTCAGAAAAATACGCAGATCAAGGCATTGAATTGCCCTGTTACATATCCAATTTATCCTTGATCCACGTTTTAAGATCAATTTTGTCTCATTGCTTTTTTGTTCTGGGGTCTTAAAATAAATCGCAAGACCGATTGTAGCCATACCTACTAATATGATTGCTGTCCAAAGCCACCATTGCATCCACAGCGGCGTATCTAACTGTTGGGCGGTGTTGAGGATTTGGAGTTGATCGATTTCAGTCATAGAGTCGTGTCCGATGTAGATGTCGGTTGGTTTGAGTATTTGACCAGTGGGGTTAGCTATTCCAGCGGCAACGGTGACTGCTTGCTCGTCTCCATTGACATAGATGTGCATTCCTGTTGTTGTACTGCGGACGAAAACCACATGAACCCATGTGTTGAATGGAAGCGCAGCTTTGGTATCAATCTCATTTAACCCGCTGGAAGTCATCACATAAGCACGCAATGCACCCAATGGCGGAGAACTCGCGTTGCTGGGGGTTTCGCCGTTAACTGCGACTCCGAGAGTTCTTATTGGATAGACTGTTGTGGGAGTTCGGACAGCTTCAATTAGGATGTTGTTGTAGGATACGTTTTTGATTGCTGGCACATTTACCCAAGCGTCAATGGTTACGTCGTTTGGGGTTTCAAGAGTTGGCGAAGTGTTGACAGCTGCGAAAGTGTTTCCATCGAAGAGAAATGCATTACCAAATTTGCCAGGAACCACTGCTGGAGTATAATTGTAAATTCTCGTCATTGACCCTAAAATCGCTGGGTTGTTGACTGTTTGGTCCGAAGTCACAAGACCTGCATCTACGCTGTCAAATGTCCAAGAGGCAACTATGCTGTTGGGTTTTTGGTTTGGAGCCGTAACGGTTGGCAGGTTGCCTGGGTTTGAGGTGTTAATCGGCGAGGTTAAGGGGTAATGATCCATGTTGTTAGGGTTAATGATGTAGGGTGTTGATTGGTAGTCGCTCCAAAAGTTTCCGCCGCTTAGGGAGCCGTTATCCCAAACTTCGATAAGCCCAGACGAGTTATCGTATGCGTTGATGTTGTTGTCTGCAAAGTTGTTTTGGAAAATTTTGTTTCCCGTAGGGCCAGTTAATTGCTGCGTAACGTAGACGCCGTATTTGTTATTTGAGACACTGTTTTGGGCAATTATGTTTTGGGAGCCATCAAGAAAGATGCCTGATTCCTGGTTGGATTGGATATTGTTGCCGAATATTATTGAGTAGGAGGCACCAAGGCCTATGCCTCGGAAATTGTTTTGGATGGTGTTATTTATGATTGTGTTTGAATATCCATTTATTGCGAGGCCTGACACGGCATTTGCAGTAATGTTGTTGTCTGAAACAGTGTTTTGGGAGGCGCCGTATAAGCGGATTCCGTCTTTTATGTTGCCCGTTATGGTGTTTTTGGTGATGGTTGTTGATGATGGGGTTGAGCCCCAGATGCCAATGTAAGTGTTCTCGATTGTGTTGTCGGATATTGTGCAGTTGTCTGCTTCTACCCAGATGCCGTAAGCGTAGCGGGATGTGTTTGTGTTGCTTTGGCTTTTAATTGTGAATCCTGAGATTGTTACATCGTTTGCGGTTAAGCTTAGAACTGCAGTTGGAGTTGAACCGCCGGTTCCCTCTATCACAGTATTTGCCTTGTTCTGTCCCTGTAGCGTTAGGGATTTGTCAATCTGCAGGTTTTCGTAGTAGACACCACTTTGCACAAGGACTTGTGTCACCCGTCAGATGCGTGATTGATTGCTGCACCGATTGTAGGATAATCTTGAGGGACCACAATGGTTTTAGAGGCTTGGCTGGAAGGTACATTAAACATCCAGACTGCAAAAAAAATGATTAGTGTTAATGTTAGAGCTGTTAGAATTGCTCTTTTTTTCGGAACTGGCACCCATCGGAATTGAACTTTCATTTCAATTTCACCTGCGAGAATATGATGTCTCTCAAATATTACTCTCCCCAAAGAACACCCTGTTCTCCCAGAAGAACAGCCAGTGCACAAAATTAATTGGGAGAGTGGGGTCTGTCAATATTTCGTTCTTCATCTTCCCTATCAGACTGGGACGGCGACATCATCCCCCGATGGAAAATGCACCGTCCCCGACTAAAAAGCCTTTGGTTAAAGGAGAGATGAAAAATGAAGAAACAAACTCCAAGAACTTTAAAACAACTTCAACATGAAACCAAAGACCCCCAAGATATAGGAAACTATCTCCTCAACGTAATGCGATTATGCTAAAAAGTTTCTTGAAAAAATAAAGCAACTGGAAACTACTCTTCAAAGCCAAATCCGTGATCTATGAAAAAGTTTGTCAAAGTATTTTTTCTTGTAAAGAAGCATAGAAATGAATTATTGAAGTTACAAGTCAAGTAAATGGCAAAATTAGTCCAGGCATGTGTATTTGTAATACATAAGTTATTTATGGTTTACATGTTATCTCGCGTTAGGTGTAAAAATGTTTAGATTCGCACAAATGCCATCGTCACCAAACAAAATGAAAAACAAAGCGAAAGCAAGCCAAATAGTGCCAGTTGTGATACTAATCGTGGCAATAGTTGGGCATTATATTTTACGGGTTTCTTTAATGACTTTGCTGACAATTCTTTTCTGATGCAGGCAAGCTAACTCCAACGAGAAACATAGAAGGAACATGGACAACAACATTATCCACACAATTCACAATCGCCACAGACTATGAGAGCTTCGGTCAACTACAGATGTGGGTTCTGAAGATCGTACAATGGTTTGGACTATAACGGGAACAATCAATCAGCACATTGTAATGGTCGATGTACAGTTTACTTATTCAAATAGACAGTTAGTTCAAGGGTCAGGTTATACACCTGACGTGTCACCCATGCAATTAACAGGCACAATAAATGGAACACAACTGACACTAACTAAAGGAAACGTTGGTCCGATTGAGCAAATTGGGACAGTTGGTGTATTTACTTTCACTTCAAACCAGATGGAAGGCACATGGCACGACCAGTTGGAATGGTGTATACGAACAAAACATCTACACGGCAACCAATGCTTTAAAACTTATGAAACAATAATCTGCAATCTCATTTCTTTTTAAAAGAAATAATGCCAATCTGTTGCCCAGAAAAACGCCTCAGCTAACTAGTACACTTCGCTTTAAGGGCATCCCACCTTTGCACCTATTGACTCTGTTTTGCTGTACAAGAAAATTAATGAAAAAAAGCTTTGCATGTCAAAGAGGGTAAGTTGGTATATAATCGGGAGCGGTTGTATCTTCATTATTCGTCTAATTCTTCTTCTGGTTCGTTTTCAAATGACCTTCTCAACAACAAAGGCGCAATAAAAGTAGTTACCATAATCATGCCCAAAATTGCTGCATAGGTACTTTGTGTAATAGCACCCGCCGAAATAGCCACACCAGCAACTATAAGACCAACCTCACCACGAGAAATCATCCCATAACCAACGCGTTTTCCTTTAGTTCCACTTTTTAGGAAGTAAGCAGCTGGTAATCCACATCCAATTATCTTGCTGATTACAGCTATTGCAATTAAAGATATGAAAAAGGCATAAAAGAACCAGTCCGTGGTGAAAAACGCCCTTATGTCAAATGCTGCACCTGCTAAGCCAAAGAAAACTGGCGAGAAAATTATGCTTATTTTTTTAGCGTAGTCTCGAATTTTCTCAGCAGTCTCAGAACTCGCAATTGCCATCCCAGCAGCAAAAGCACCGACAATGGGTGATAATCCGAGGACTGCTGCTAGAGCTGAAGCGCCAAAGCATGAAGCCGTTGCCGCAGCCTCAAGTGTTGCTTCCGATCCCTTTGAGGTAAAATTGATTATCCTTGGAAGAATTATTGCAGCAAAGATCGTCATAACAAGCCATACCCCCAAGAGACGTTAAAATTACAGTTATTATGTTCAATGGGCTCATAGCGTTAGAGGTTGTTATGAATGAAACTATGACTCCCAAAATTGCCAATCCCAAAACGTCATCAACTACTGCAGCGCTAACCATCATTCTTGACTCTATTTTTCTGGATTGCTTAAGCTCCTGAAGAACAAGTGCAGTAATAGAAATACTCGTAGCTACGAGCGCTGCCCCAATAACCAAGCATGCGATAATATTTAATCCAAATGCTAATGCAATTCCATAACCCATAATGAAGGGAACAACAACCCCAACGCTTCCAACGACAAAACTGCCGAGCCCAATCCTTCTGAAGTCTCGAAAAGTCATTTCTAAACCAGCGACGAACAAGATGAGTATTCCACCTATCTCTCCAAACGCTCGCACAATTTCGTTAATTTGAATTACAGGCGAACCATTGACTACAATCAATGAACCCAAAGCGTAAGGACCTAAAATGATGCCAGCCAGTAACTCACCTAGAACAGATGGAATTTTTCTCCACGAAAAAATTTCGCCTAGAACCTTTGCTGAGAAAACCAAGATACAGATTGTTACTATAGCTCTCAGCACAGGGTCTAAAGCCAAAGCCTATCCTTCCTAAATGTGAAATTACCTTACAATTGTTCTAATTAATTAAATTAATTAGCGCTAACAACCTTTTTCCATCTAAAAATATGACTCTTTAAACTTTGACGGACTCTTAAAATAGCAAAATTATTTATAACAAAAAACTATAACTGCTCTATATGGAAGTTGGAAGTAAGGTAAAAAGCACCTTTCTTTCTGGAATCGCTTTGTGTGTCATAAGTAGTGTTTTATTACTTCTTGGGACTATGGGGATATTGTCGCAGAATACCGAATATTGATGCCACATACTTTTTGTACCATTGTTCTTCCTTGTAACAGGAATAATAGCGATTTGTTATGGGGAGAGAGAAAAAATCTAAAAGCCTAATTAGACAGTAACAATGAGAATACAGGGATAAACAATAAGTAGAATAGCAAGAAATTCCCATGTCCTTATGGGACGGCGACATTATCCCCGAGACTCAAACAGAGTCCCAATTAATGTTGTTAACTTGATGATTTTAAGGAGAAAACAAGCAGAAATTAACCCTATGTCTTCACAAGAGTATCAGAAAGCCACTTCTTGACATTATCATGCTCCAAAAACGAGTATAATTTAAATTAGATTTGTTTTCTAAAACTATTTCTCTGGGTTATTACTGCCCTTTCTTTTGTTCATTTGCTTCTGTACTTATTCTCAATCTAAAGTAAAGGTTTACTATCATTAACATCCAAAATATCCAAAATGGCGTATTAAAATACATGTAGATAGTTTGGACAATTGAAAAACTATCATTATTAATTATGTAGTGGGGAGCGCCAATTCCTGATGGACTCCAATGACTGGAAATCAGATAAGGATATTCGCTATTAACTAATTCCCAAAGTGTAAGGTTTGAATAAACAAATAGTACTGCAAGAAGAAGGTTAGTTATTATTGCGTATTTGATTATTTTATGCACAGTTTCCTATCATTCGAAGCACCTTATTAGGTTTAATATTCTGACGCTCCAAGACTAGTTTTTAGGAACTTTTCTATTTATCAAAGAAGGTATTCCCATAACCATTTTTAAAACTTCAATTGACAACGTAAAGCAAAGCACATCGCTTAGTAAGGAGCAATAACCCTACATGGTACCCCACTCACAAGCAATGAATCTTTCTTTTGCACTAAGACTATATTCACAAACAAAAGAAGCGAAGTTACCCCGATACGTAGAAAGAAATGTTGGAAGCGAGCAACCACAAGGGTTGCTGCCAACTGAATGCACACGCTAAGCAATCCAGTTAATTGAGAAACAAGTAACGTAGATTGCTTGTTTTGTATAGATAGTGATGCTCATTGTTGTATTTGGGGTGTATTTTGCGATGGGTATTAGGCAGTTGGCTTGCAGTTTGTCCCCATTTTTGAGGTTATAGTTAATTTGGTTGGGGTTTACGGCGGTTCCATTGAAGTAAACTAATACGTCAGGACAGGTTTTGTTTGTTACAGATGTGTCAGAAGCTTTTGTTTGTGGGTAAACAAAGAATTTTTCCAGTATGGTATTGGCTTCTCCTGCGCTTTTTAATGTCAATGATGCATTGTAATAACCATTGTTTAGCTTAATGCTTGAAGGGGTTGGGGGGTTTATGCAAAGATTTTCACGAGGCGTTGAAGAATAAGCAGTAGTTTGAGAAGCAAATACCATGCACAAGATAGTCACTACTGAGATAGCGACGATGAATACCGCAACGGCTTTCTTTTCAGTTGATTTTGTCGTTTCTTTTTACCTTCTACCTAAAATAATGAGCATCGCCTACAGAAAAAGACGTAAGTGTGTAAAACGAATTACAAACAGAAGCTTAGTTATTCAGACTAAAGTAAGTGCGCGTACCTGTTTTCAAGTTACGGATTCATGGGGAGTTGGAGATATTCAAGCAATTGCGCAGCTATAAAGATTCATAACAAGCTTGCAACAATATGAGTCAACGATAAACGCCTAAAAAATTGCTTTGTCCTAAGGCTGGGACGGCGATATCGTCCAAATC
The DNA here is from genome assembly GCA_963842545.1 of Candidatus Bathyarchaeota archaeon. GTDB lineage: Archaea > Thermoproteota > Bathyarchaeia > Bathyarchaeales > Bathycorpusculaceae > Bathycorpusculum. Next base: position 23,197 of record CAWJGR010000009.1, on the reverse strand, counting down.
GAAAAACAGAAGTCTTGAACATAATCGCGGGCTTTTAAATTGTAATCTCCATCGCGTCGATTTTTCTTTTGAACGCGGGACAAGCGATGCCAGGCATATGAGCCCTACTGCAGATGGAAATACCCAGTATGTTTTCATAATGTGCACAGTCTACACAGAATTTATTGTTGAAGTTGATTTCATCAATTCTTTTATTGCGTGATTTAAATTCTTGGCAACAAACCGACGAGGGTCCGTGAAGCATCGCGCAGAATGCCACTTTATCTATGCATCTGCGATCTTCAAAATAAACACAATCTCTACAACTTTCGTTCATTAAACAACCCTCATAAGACAAGGTTTGTTAGTAAATTAGTAATATATTTAGACCGAATGATAAGTATTCCCACCATTTTAGTAGACAAACGTCTAATCTGAAGTTCTTAATCAATAAACAATTGTTGAGGGGGTAAATTAAAAAAAAACATAGTTAGAACCAACAATAAGACTTTAAGAATTTAGTGGTATGGAACACAAAAGAGCAAGAAATTACTTAGCCCTAGGACTGAGCCAGCAAAATCATTCCTCGATATTCAAACAGCACCCAAAATAAATATTGTTAAACTGATGCTTTCGATGAAAGAGAATGGGTTGAAGACTTGACCAATTAAATGAATCGCTAAGAAATGAATAACTCTTTTTCGGGATCCTAAAAGCGCCATAAAAACTTGCTTTTTCAATCGCTGGAATTTGAATCTAATTATCAGCCCGACCGAAAATGATAGCACAGCAATATTTAAAAGATTATTTTCACCCTATTTTTTTGGAGAAAAAGAGAATGGTAGCTTCTAAATCTTTTGCAGTCGCTGAACTTGTATTGGGAATCTTAGTGATGCTGGTTTCGTTGCTGTGGTGCTATGTCATTCCTAATTGGAGCCTTACCTCTAATTGGAGCTTTTCCTACGAATATTGGATAATAGTCGCACTTGGCGTAATAATTGTAATTGTAGCAGCGGTGGCGTTGGCAAAGAAATAAATCAATAGCTAAATTCTTCTTTTTTCTATTTTCTTAAAAATGTAGATTGAGCTAAAAGGAATCTAAAGTACTCAACGAATGAAACAAATTAGCAAAGTTTTTGGCAAGTAATTTTAAATTCCAAATTATATATGGTTGCCAATTAGAAGAATTATGAAGATTGCGCTTGCATGCAAAAAATATACTAGAATTACGAATTTTTTGATTGACATATTCTTTATTGATGCCATCAGAATGATTCCGATTTCCGTTGGAAGTGGAGAAGCAATTAGAGTACCAGCAAAGGTCGCAACCAGATATACTCTAGTAGAATCAGGTATCCATCGGTTAACAGTTCGAACAAAGCTTTCTTTTGAGAGTTTTTGTACTTCATCCCAAAAGCCATGTTTGATAAAAAGGAAGATTAGAAAGTCACTTATCAAAGCTCCAATTCCAGCTATAATTCCTGTCAAAAGAAAGTTTTGTTCTTTCGCTAAAATCAACAATATGCCTGTGCCTGCCGCCGAAGTTAATGCATAAGGGTAAAGTAAACCCGCCAGAAAAGTTCCAGCATACCCCAGAAATAAAAGAGTATCATGCAAAGGCTTATACACTAAACCAGAAAAAAGGAAGTAAACTAAGATAACGCTTATTATGAAAAACAACAGCTTTGGATATTTAATTATTCCAAGCACAAAACAATCTTCAATAGTCGATAGAAAAACATCGAATAAATAACTTCCCTAAAAATTAGATAAAAACACCTGAGGTAGCAAGTACACTTTGCCTTAAAGGGTACCCGGCTCGCACCTAAGGACTTTTTTTGGACGACAAACCAAGAAAGAAAGATATTGTGAGTTGTTAGTGTTTGCGTTTGAGATTATTTTTTCTTATTTAGGAAAATTTTTCTTTTCTTGAACTCTTTTACAAGAAACTCCCAATACTGAAATGTAAATGGAGTACCAGAATCCTTGCGCATGCCATTAATTACTTCTTCATTATCGTCCCAAACAGATTCCGCAATGTCACCCCAGAAATTAAAGACTATGTCTATTTCTACTAGTTTCATGTAAACGAGCAAACCAACACCTTCAAAATAATTACCTAAAAGTTTTAGCGATGTTTGTTCGGGTTTTCCAGCATATTTTGTAAGATAATCTTTGTAGTCAGTATATTCTGTGGAGCAGACATTGCTTATTGCTTCTTGAATTTCTTTTGCGTCCATACTAAACCATGGAGAAAGTCTGATTATACTTTCGGTTTGTCTTGTTCTACGCTGGTGCCTGGTTTCTATCATGTAATAGACTGCGCTGCCTATTACGCTGGCTGATGCAATCACAACTGATATTGCGGGAATATCGAGTGTGAATGACATATGTTTACACTTTAATAATTAGTTTTAGGGATCGAGTTTTAAGATTTGTGATTAAAACTGGGTGTTTGTACATAAGGCCCTTGTTTTTGCGAAACATATTTAGCAAAATTTTTTTCATGCGGTTATGCTAAATACTTCTTTTGCAGCAAGAGTTATCCCAGCTACCCAAAGTACAACCAGTAATATGGAAGCAGGCAAACCAAATGAAGGGAGTGCAGAACCTGCAAAATAGACAAGAATTAGCTGTCCGATTAAGGCAATCCCGCCAGAGATTAAAGCGGTGTACCAAGCCCATTTTTCTCCTCTTCTAAAGGGTATTAGCGCAATGGGAGTAAAGAATAGGCCACAACCGAAGAGATAAAAGCCAGATAATTGTCCGTCAACTGTTGTTTTTGTGGATAAGTCCATCAAGCCAATTATTATTGCGAGTATAGTACCGACCAAAATCAATGCCGATGAGACCACTAGAATTCGATTCATTGTAGTCACCTCCTTTATGTTTAAGGTTAATACGAGTAAAAATCAATTTATTGTAACTAGTATTTAACTTTTAATATGATATAAAAATGCAAATGATGCATCAATTACTCCAGAACTTTCGCCAATTTGTGATATTAAATGTAAAGAACCCTCAGGTCGATTGCATACTCTAAAGAACTTTTTCTGTTCAACCAAGAAACAACATTTGTGCAGAACAACTACGAAAATGAAGAAATGAGAGTTTATTTCACTCTAAACAATCCAAATTGCAAATGGTAGCTGCTTCAATAAACTTGTTAATTAATAAAGCTTAATAACTAATCAGTTAATACAGATTTGAGAGTTGATACTGATTTGAGCATTCTCACGAAAGAAGATAACTCACTCAGTAGTATTGAAAGTACTGTAAAGAAGTACACAATAAACCAAGATACCCTGATTTGTATGAAGAATTTGATGAAGCATTCATTGCGATTGATTGGGATTTAATCATTATACATTGGAACAAGGCTGCCGAGAGAGTAACAACCGTTAAAGCCAAAGATGCTCTGGGAAAAAAAATTAACGATGTCTTGCCTGAAATGATGACTATTGACTTTGCGCCTTACATAACTTTGCTTCAACAAAGAAAGCGAGCCCGTTTTATGATGAATACAATCAGTAGAGAAACTAAAAAGCCATCGATATTTGAGATTTCACTGTATCCTTCTGAACAAGGAGTCATAGTAGTCGTTGAAGATAAGACCGAAGAAGAGAAAACAAAAAGATTGTCTGCTATTGGTGCGACCGCAGGTATGGTTGGTCATGACATTCGTAATCCGCTTCAAGCCATTGTTGGAGACATTTATTTGCTTAAAGAATATCTCAATTCAATGCCAGAATCAGAAACAAAAAAGGAGAAGTTGCTGAGAGTTTAGACAGCATAGAGACAAATATTAACTACATTAACAAGATTGTAGCTGATTTGCAGGACTATTCTCGCTCAATAAATCCAGAATATTCAGAATTTAACTTAAAAGATTTGATTACAAGTGTTTTACAATCTATTAGTCGCCAAAATAATTTGGATGTTTCAGTAAACATTGATCCTTCATTTACTATCACTTCAGACCGTGCAATAATTAGACGTATCTTAACCAATCTAATTATAAATGCCATTCAAGCCATGCCAACTGGAGGTAAACTAAGCCTAAGCAGCTCCAGAAAGGACGATAATATACTGATTACAGTTGAAGATACTGGAGTTGGGATTCCTGAGGACATTAAAGCATAAGTTGTTTTCACCTATGGTTACTACCAAAGCGAAAGGTCAAGGACTAGGTTTAGCTGTTGTAAAACGTTTGGTTGAAGCGTTAAAAGGAACAATAACTTTTGAGAGTGAAGAAGGGAAAGGAACAAAATTCATTATTCAACTACCTTCAAAATAGCTCAAAAAGGCACATAATTGAGATCAGCAGACAGTGTCCACGAATTATTAATGTTAAGGTTATTTTTTGGGTAAAAAAGAACGCTGCAAGGACTCATTTATCAAAAGGGAGGAAACATAAAGGAACCTCCAAAGTCTCTAAAAAACTTTAGCACGCAGTGTTTCTGTCAGTTGTTCTGGGCATCCTAATTGTGACAGTTATCATACAATCACGCAGTCTTATAGCTTGAACATTGAAAAATGATTATTATACATAAACAAACAAGTGATAACATGAAACTTTTTAGATTGTTAGGTTTGATTTTTTTGCTGCTATCATTTGTTCTTGCATCCATCTTGTTCTATTTTGAATTAATCAATAATCTAAATTATTATTACAATCATCAGGTTAGCTTTGTATTGTTAGTCTTGTTTGGTATTTTGTCATTTGGTCTTGGTTTGTGGCTATTATATTGGGAAGGTGAATCAAAAGAAATTTCAGTGCGCCTCCCTTTATGGCACCCGCGTCGTACCTAAGAATTCTGCTTTTCAGAGTTATTATTGTAAGATGGCTGATGGAACCCAAAGTTTATTTCCTCCAATAACAGTGTTATAATTGATTAAATAATAAAGAGAGAGGTGTTTGAAAAATGGTTATAGGAAAATCGGCAGGTTTGCGCAATTCAAATTTCAATGTCGAATCTTCCATCGTCTTAAGTTGTGATATCTTTTCGCATAGAGGACATGTTCCACGAAGCGTATGCGATACGGAACGTGACCGTCGACAACACAAAGATCCCTTGAAAGAAGAAGAATTGCAGTAACAGCACACCAACAGCGCAAATAATTAGGAAGTCAAATCAACAATCTAAGCCTTTTTGGGTACTCCAAAACCTAAAAAAACAAATGGCAAATTACTCAAGCCTCAGTCATTGCTAAGACCGAGTTACCTTTTTTGCAGTTTTACCCCAAACCTCTTTAAGTTGTCAGCTCTGTGGCTTGAGAGTTTGGGAAGTAAAAGCTTCGGGTCTATAACTTCAAATGTTATGTATTGGGACCCAGGTTCAAGTCCTTTTTTCGAAATCGCTATAAAATTCTGCTTGCATTTAAAGCAATAAAGAGGCATTTGTTGCGTTTGCGCCAAAACTATCCCACCAGCTAAACTAATAATATTTTTACGGCTATGACATTTTGGGCAACTCAATATTACTTCTCCGTTGAATAGTAATTTCTCGCAATTTACTATATCGTAAATATTAATATAACCTTTAAGTCTTTGCGTTTTAATAACTCAAAAAGCACTCGTCCAACAAAAAACCACTTTAAAGCGAAATATTACACGTTTTTCCAACGAAACAGTAAGTTTTTTACCTTAAGATGAGCTATATAGTTTGAAGGTGGAATGGATGGTTTTAATTGAATGTCCCTTCTGCAATGAAATTCTTGAGGTTGAACCACCCGATAAACTTCACACAGCATTCTCGTTCGTGAGTCCAGTACCACACAGTTTCCACGGCAATATAGTGAAAACTAAATATCTGTGCCCAAATCCAAACTGCGAAAAACCAATTATAGTTAAATGGTATTCACCACAGGAATATTTTGAACGCATTTAAAACAAAAAACGATCAGGATGCTTAAGCAAAAACACTCAGGTAACTAGTACACTTCTCAAGAGGGCATCCCTTGCATCGTGGAGATCTGTTTTTTCACAAGCAAGAAAAAATAGTTAAATTGGCGATATATAGTGAAGGGCGAACAGTGTCCTTGGTATGCTAATGGCACCATTATAACCGAAGCATCAAAGGTGTCACCATTCTTCTTCTTTAATTTAACATTAATTTTGGAAGCGACCATTTTCTCCATTGCGTTTTTGTACGCAGAAACAATGGCATCCTGACTGGATTTCTCCACACCTGCTTCGAGGGGGTTATCCACTTTTGCCCATTCCTCAGGTGAACTAAAACCTTGCATTTTAGCAAATTTCTTGTTGCATACCTTATGATTATCGTCTAGATAAAGGTAAATTGCCTGCTCAGAGGAATCAAAAATTTCTTTTAATTGATTATAAAATCCACTAACAAGTTCTTCATGATGTTTCTGCTCAGAAGCCATATTTTCACCTAAAATTACAGACTATTGGTTCCTAATAAAGTTGAAAGACTCCAGTAGACAAGTTTTGCCACCTTTCGAACCTAAGGGCTCCGTCTCTGCAAAACAAACCAAACAAACAAAGATGAAGGACGTTTATTGGATAAGGAAAAACATCAACCATTCCTTTTTAATCGCTCTAACTTTTTTCTTGAGAAGAATATTGCAAGTAGACTTCCAAAAGTTACAGAATAATACAGCAGCATCGTGGTTGGAAAGACAATAATCATAATAATTAACCCATAAAATGGAGTAAATATTAACATCCACAAAACGTTCAACAGGCTGCCAGCATAAACAATTGGGTAAATGAATGGGGCTATCAGAATTAGAAAAGTAGCCACCCCAAATCGATGATACTTAAAAGATTTTACTAGCCACCAAGAAATGGCAATATACATAACAGAATCAGATAAAATAAAAAGTAAGTAAGCGACGAAAGTACCAATTGACACGCAACGTCACTAACTGTTCATTATATGAGAGATTTCTTAAGCTTTTCTCTACAATTCCGCTTAACAAAATCGTTCAAAAGTCCTCAAAAAAATAGCTTTCTAATAACTTATTTTTGACAGTAACATTAAGATCAAGGGAGATAAATTGAGGTTAGTGATTAGTCGCGTGTGCAACAAAACGCGCAAGAAAAGAAATAGAGTTGTCATTTAGCAAGACTAGTTTTTTGAGCCCTATCGATTGTTATCAATCGTAATCCCACGATGCCGAATATTATTGAACCTAAAATAGGAGGTACAACAACACCGAGTAGCTCAAAAAATCTAGGGAAATTTATAAAAACATTAGATATAGCATATCTGTATAGTTCTTTGTAAAAAAACGGAAATTTGATTATTATCCAAATGGTTTGAAGGAGCAAAATAAAGGAATAACCTGAAATAATTAAGCTTGGCCAAAAGAGTCTTGATGTCACTTTTTTGTTTTTAAGATTTAAACCTACAATGAGAATGATTCCACCAAAAAGGGAAGGCAGAATAGCTCCTGCTGCTGTAAAAATCCCAGTATACGGAGGATTGTAATCAGGGAGGAAACGGAATATCTGTGATCACTGGATAAATAAAGATATAATTTACCCATAGCCAAATTCCTTGACAGAAAAGGAAAAAAGAGTAGCCAAATGTGACCATGCCTAGCCAGAAAACCTTAGGCTTTTGTTTCCTAGTCATGAAATCACTTGATATCTTATCTTAAGTTATCGCTTTTAATTGCTTTTGCTATATAATGTAAACTGGAAAGTTAGAAATATTCTTTCTTCAAGATAAAGATCTTTCGTAAGGTTCCTTTGTGGTCAAGCGCTATTTTGGTTTTTCCCCTTCTATACAAGCGGTTGTCATTAGACACAATATTTAATTCTTACGATATCAACATACCTTTTGGGATTATCGCTTAATTAATCCCTAAAGGAGAAATTTTCTTGTCAAAACAAACAAACCTAAAGATAGAAGCGGAGCGAAGCAACTTCAAGCTATTGCTTCTGAAAAACCCAAACCACTTCGGCAACCTAGAATTGAGCAAGTATAAACCAGTATTGAAATCCCTAACAAACACAAAGTACGAAGCATTAACATGCGTCGGTTTCAATCCAGCAAAAAACATGCTCGAAGCCACAGTTCAAATCAAACTCGCATACGGATATGGCGGCGACCTCTGCGGAATCGGAACACATGAGTACGTTCGTTTCTTTGTCAATTATGGCACAGGGTGGGAAGACGTGGGATTAACAGGCTTCCGTGTTCATGATATCCCAACTGGCAAAGATTGCATTGAAAAACCAGACAAACCCCTTATGTACGTTGCATCACTGAGGTACTCACCCAAAACAGATTGCTGCGACACACCCATCATACCCAAAGTCAAAGCAATTCTTTCTTGGCAATGGATTCCTCCACCAGGAAACGCAAATGCAAATTGGCAGCCCCCATGGGGAAACGTCCTTGAATGCACCATCCAAGCCCAACCTCTATATTGGAAAACACTATTTTGCGCAATAAAATCCATCGGCAAAAACATCGGTCAAGAACTAAAAATTCCGCCAATTTATGAAGAAGCAAAAAACATACCTCTTCCGATACCTGACCCACCACAACTCACTATCGCAGACTTGGCAAAGATGTACGCAGCAAAAGCCACCAAAGCAGATATTTCCCAAACAACCGCAGAAAACCTTCATGTTGAATCATAGATTCGGCATGAATGACCTTCATAATGCAATTGCCACAGGCGGATTCAACTTTGAAACCTCGATGGCAAAAATGGTTGAGTGGAAAAACATTAATCTTGACTGGCAAGGCGCAATTGCGGCGTTAAATGAGACAAAGGCCAATGTTACCTACGAAGAACTTGAATGTTTGGGCATTGACAACATCACCGACCGACTTGTAGCAACCTTCCGCGTTAAACTCCCAGTTGGTTTCAACGGCAACCTATGCACCAAAGGAAGCGTCGAATACGTCGCTTTCTGGGCTGACTGGAACGATTGCCAATGGACATACCTCGGTACAGCCCAAGTAAACGTTCACGATATCCCTGATGCTGCAAAGAAGAAAGGAATATGCTACTCTGTAATTTTGCCTGTAGACTTAACTAAAATACGCCGAAGTTGCAAAAACCCCAAAACAGCCCGCATAAGAGCAGTACTATCCTGGAACATGCCTCCATCCACAGTAGACCCTAATGCTCTAAACTACTGGGGAAATAACATAGACGCACATATTCAGATCAACCCAGGCGACGTAATTGATCCCGATGGTCCACCTAAAATACGAAATATCGGAGGCATACCGGTCGAAGACATAGATAGCACAGGCATGACTAAACCCACCGCAGTTTTCGCACACTATCCATACTACAATGCTGATCAATGGGGAAATCGACCATGCCCATTTGGTGGAAGAATAGTCGTTGAAGGCAACTACCTCATAAGTCCATACTTATATTATCGAATAAAAGTGCGCAAACAAACCGATCCGCCAGGCATGTTCACGACTGTGGTTCAGCCTTTCGATGTTGAAAGGGCTGACATAGGTTTCGACCACCAAACAAAAGTGAACAATGAAGGTTGGTTCAAATTCCTTGACCCAACACAAGAGTTTGACCGAATACTTGGACTTTGGGACACCGCAGGCGACGACTTATGGGAGATGCAACTCGACGTTGCCCCAACAGCAAGCGAGTTCGATCCGCAGCTGAAAAGCAGCATTTGGTACGCTATCCAATTGGACAACACAGCACCAGAAGCAGACATCCACATAACCGCGGGCGGCGACTGCAAAACCTACCAACAAACCAACACGATAGATGGGTACTTCATCGCTAGCGACATCAATTTTGGTAGCTGGAATTTATCTACATTGCCAAGTGTTCTATTTGGTGTGATTTCCAACACACCTACGGTAGGAGGATTGGCAAACACCGATCAAGCACCACCGCCAAGCGGACACCCATGGTCGCTTGACACAGCCTACGACGCAGCCCATAACCCCAACCTTATGCCAGCTTGTGGATATGTAATTCGTCTAAATGTATACGACCGATCAATCGTAAACAGTCTGCCTTTTAGTCACAACTGGAAACCAGCTGAAGTAGGCTTTTGCCTACGAGAAAACGTCTAAAAAACAAAATAAACCCAAGAGGTGAGGTAACCTAAATCTCACCAACCCAATCTTTTTTTAATTTACGAACCCAATTCTTGACTGAGTTGTTAATCCACATAAGATTTCACAGTCAAGTGATATCTTAGCATTTGATATCTGGAATTTGTTATCATTTGACTTACGCTGAATTGGGCTAAACCACCGAACCTAGATTTTTTTACGCAAACAAATCGGCAATCCAAGAAAGAAAATGGTTGTAAGTTCTACATAAAATTGTCAATTTTGGTTTTCGAGAATACCAATTATCACTATAAAAACGGAAAACAACTGATGCCACACAAAATAATTAATAATTTAACCCAGAGTTGAGTTCATAAATATAGATTTATGAGGGTTTCTTTTCATGTTCAGGAAGCACTTTTTCAAAAATAAACCATCCAAGAAGGCTTAATCCAAAGAATGATCCTGCCCCCAAAAGAGCAGCTACTCCTAAATCGTTCAGGAATCTACTTGCCAAAACAATGGCAACAACAACTACAAAAACAAGGTATCCAATTTCAGATATTCTTATCCAATGATTCAAAGTCTATCTCTTAACCTCAAGCGTATTTTGTTAATGACATGATATTTATTAATTTAGCCATTAAATAATTCTCATAAAGACTATATTACTTTGTAAGCAAGTTTTCTCAGTGTGACCCTGACTTTCGATATTTAGAAAGAGAAAATCCCTAAAAGTTTATAGCTGGTCCAGAATAATTAGAATTTTAAAATTAAAACGAGAAGTAAAAACTAATAAAACTTAAGATGGAATAGCGAAATTATTCATGAGGATAAGTAGCCATCCATAGTAGATATGTGCTCAATAATAAAAAGATAGAAAATGCGGTTTTAGATACATAAAGGTTGATTTTGAGGCCTAAAAAGAAAAATAAACGCGTTTACAAGTGTCTGTGTACCCTATTCTGCGCATTCTGAAATTTCAGGGTGTCTGCTTAATTCATCAATAGATTTGTTTAGAAGAATATTGTCTCCTACTGTAGCAACTAATGAGATAGGCACGCATACTGTTGCGCTTCTGAATCTTTTTTTGAATCCAAGGTCTTCAGATGCTGGTTTCGATAACTTGATATGTAAATGGGTAACCTGCCAATTCATAGTGTTTATTTCTATTCCATTAACATTCCCGAGGTCAAAACCGCCTGCACAAATAACATATATTCCAGAAAGTTTATCAAAGTTCACCAAAATCGATCTCCATTTTTTTTATAAGCATAATGAGGAATATATTTCTTTCCATAATTAAAAATCACAAAAATTAGATTAAAACCCAAATTAGAAAATCAAATTTTATGCAATGTGGAAAAAATTAAACCTTATATGCTACTATACCATTACCGTAAAAATAACGGATGAAAAACAAAATGCCAAAATTAACATTCACCGTAAGCCATGAAAATGACACAAGGTTAAGAGAAAAAAACCGCCATAAAGGAGACATATCATGCACAATAAACGACGCATTAGACCAATACTTCCAGAAAAAAGAACAATGACAAAATAAATGGAATTAGCAGCACAACCCATTAAATTATTGAACCTAATTCTGGGAAATTGACATCTTCTCATTCGCTGAAAAACAGTCTCCAGTAAGATTTGAATGTTGTAAAAGTAATTCAGCTTTTGAAGCGAAATAACTCAGTCAGAGTCACTTCAGGTAACAGTTCGCTTTTCATTAGAAGGCTACACCATCATTTGCACCTTAGACTCTTTTTTGCAAAACAACCTGAAAAATTAGGAAAATTCAAGCTAACGAGTACTAGAGTTCAATTGACTGCAGTGCTATTTCTTTTGCAGCTTTCCGTAAACGTTGAATATCTTTCCTCTTGCTATTTTTGCGCATAAAGAACATTTAAGAAATTAATTGAGTAGAGAGAAATAAGGTTATTGAATTTTGAAGATGTATCGTAAATATGTATATAACGACTCTGTATTTGCATAAAAAGCAAGCAAACGAAAAAGAAGAAAATGCGATATCATAAACTTGCAAAGCTGCTTGTTCGAATTATCTTTTGGATATTTCAATGTATTATATTATATTGTAAATGTATATGGTTAACCCCAACGCCAATGCGAGAGCCCAAATTAAGAAAGTAGGTATCATCAGTCTCCATACCTTTGAACATCCCAGTTCCCCCAAAGGATGAATTAGCCATGAAAGAATGATGACAAAACCCAATATTATTGCAGTTATTCCGGAAGCTACATGAAGCCAAACAATCGTTAATTGCAAAATGGGCAATCCACTGATAACATTAAAGCTTGAACTTAAAACAGGAATCATGACAGAAATTGTCGTAACAAGGTTAAGTGCAAGCGCTAAAATGCTTAGGAAGCCATGCATTATGAGGTTTCTATTTTTGGTTCTTATTCTGTAAGGATAAACTCCTATTATTAGCAGGACTAATGCAATGATTTGAATAATAGAAACAATGTTTCCTTGAAAGTCAAATGCCATAATTTTAGCCCTTCAATTTTTAAAATGTGAACCTAACTATAATTGGGTTTTTGCCAAAATTAACTATTTCTTAAGAACATTATACACCTATCCATCCCTGAAATTCCATTTTCTTCATCTTAAGAAATACATAGGATTTACTGAAACCTCAATTCTATCGAGAAATGGCACTGATCTGCTTGGCGAATGATGGAAGCAAATTTTAAAAATACTCTTGACCATAATACCTGTTCATGAAAGCATGGAAATTAATTGGTTACATCTTTGCATGTTTGGGAACACTTAGTTTTCTCTACGGATTCTATGTCGCCTTAATAGAAACAATTAATCCTACAACTGCTCTATTTACTGGATCGTCCGACTCATCGATGAGCTCTTTTTTATCATTGTTCTTATCGGCAATAGCTCCTTGGATGATACTTGCAACAGTTCTTTTCGTTATCGGCGGGATTGGATTGTACATTGGAAAAGATAAAACAAAAATTAAACTTCCAATTGACCAAGAAAGCATTAATGCACGATTTGAAATGTTGGAGAGAACAATTGATAGAAATTTTCAAACAGTTTCAAAACGGCTTGATTTGATAGAGGAGCAACAGAAAAAGGCCTAAACACATGTTACATAAATTGCTTATGGTTTGAAAATTATTAGGTAATCTTTGCTCTCTTCAAATGAGAAGCCTTTATTTTTAAGAAATAAATCGAATTCTTTGCAATTATAGTCGCCTTTGATTTTCAGTTGAAATTTACCTGGTTTCCTTTGTTCGATGAAAACGGAGTTGGGTCGAACGTAACCTTTGGCAACTAACTCTGTAAATAGAGTCACTGCTTCCTTTCTTTGCATTTGTTCCCACAAACCCCTTGCTTGCTTACTATCCTAATAAGATTTTGGTACGTCCAAGCATAACAACTCTAAACTGAGTTACAGCAGATTGAAAAAATAAACTTTCATATTAGCAAAGTAGTTGTTTTTTCATTTGTAGACAACGGTAATGGCATATCTGAAGATGTAATTCAAAGATTTTTACTCCTCTTTTCACAACCAAAGTTCACGGTATGGGTTTTGGATTGGCAATTTGTAAACGGATTGTGGAAGCGCATTATATCAAATTGAGGTAGAAAGTGCCCTGAATAAAGGAACAAAATTTACTGTTACTCAGCTAAAAAAGCAGTCGACATAATAGTTCAGAATAAAACCCACTACGTCTTAAGAAAAATTAGTATGAATGCTGATATCAATTGAGTTTTCTTCTTGGAATTTACTATTTATATCTGTGAAGTATTGCGGGAACTCTTTCAGCCAACTTTTGTATGATTTTCTAATCGAGACTTCTGTTGTGCATAGAAGGTCAGCAATTTCTTTCTGTGTCCTCACATCATTAAATCTAAATCCCAAAACGTAAAACAATCCAGCGAGAATGCATTTAGGGGGTTTTCCGCAGAAAAATCTTAAATTTTGTTTTGAGGCGTTGGCAAGGATCTGAAGTGCGCTTGAGGCGATGTCATCTGCAATTTCTTGATTTGCCCAGACAACTCTGGCTGCGAAAGTAATTTTCTCAGAGTGTAATCGGTAGAATATGTTCGTAATGAGTTTTCACCTTGATTAGCATACCTTGCGAAATGAATTTGTAAATATGTGTGTAATCTCGCAGACGCATCTAATCCCTCGAATAAACGATAAATACCAAAAAAGAAGTAACTGCTAAAATACTATTCAATGCGGGGATCATGAACCTTGTGAATTTCAACAGTTCTTCTGCGCATCAATCTAAACAAATCCACCAAAAAAATGACAATGTATTTTCTGCCTGCCCATAGGAGTCCAGACAACATTACCAAAAAACCGATAAATTGAACAACAAAAAGAAAGCTATCTTGGCTTATTGGGGAATCTACGTGGAAAGCGTAACCAAAATCTATGTTGGGTTGAACTCGAAAAATCAAATATGAAACACTAGCAAGTTGTCTTGCCGCGGCCATATTGGTAAGCAACGCCAATGCCACCAATGACAACCCAATTACGCTGGCTACCCTTAACGCCGCTTTCTTAATGCTTGTTAACTGAGTGGCAGATTTTAGAAGCAAAACTACTTTAGCTGTTAATGAACCCGCGGCCAAACTGAAAAATGGCAAGGATTGATAGATGTATTTGACGGCAGTGTTGTAAGGCGCTTTAAGGTTTAGGTTAACAGCCAAATACATCACTAAAACCAAAATGGAAAGAATGGTTGCAATGCAGATTAAATCTGAGATAACTGATTGTTTTGAAAGGCGTTTCCAAAATACCAGGCCAATGGCAAAGGAAAAGATGACTGCGGCCACAAAGAAGACGCCTAACCCATCGTTTACAAGAAAATTAGGAACAAACATGTAGGAGACAGGCACGTTTTGGAAGTTGAAATCTTTGAAGTCATTATGTTGAACTAAATAGAGTAATCCTTTTCCCATGATGATTTGGTACCAAAGCAAACTTGAGAAAACTGCGGGTAAACTGAAAGCTCCAAGTTGGCTAATTATTTGTTTTTTATTAGTTGGACGATGGTAGAGGTAAAGAAGCAATAATGGCAGAAGCATGAAAACAGCAAATAACTTTGTGAGTAAGGCGGCTGCAAAAAATATGCCCGCGACCCCCGCAATTTTGATGGAGTTTTTGCGTATTGCTAAGATTCCAAAATAGAGGTAAATTAGGCTAAGAAGCAGGCATTGTACGTCTATTAGAAAACTGCGGCTTAGGACTAGTTCCCAGGGTGCCAAAGCAAAGAAAGCCGCTGCAAACATCCCCGTGGTTTTGTTGTAAAGTTCTTTTCCGACTTTGTATACTGCAATTGTGCATGCTAAACCAAACAGTGTAATTAAAGCAACGCCGTTTGCCACTGAGAAGCCAAAAATTTGAAAGACTGCTGCTTCCGTGTAGAAACCTAAGGGTGGCTCATTGAAGAGGTTGCCCCATGCATTGATGTAGGGGTACCCCCACCTTATGATGCCTTGTGCAGTTGAGAACTCTAAATCGGTGTCGAGGGTTAAGTAGGGACCTATTGCCATGGAGATAAAAATAACTCCGATTAGGATAGCTAAGAGTGGATAGTATTTTTCAAGCATTTTTTTTAGGTTATATTTGCCTAACATAGGTATCTCATTTATTCTGGAGCCTAACAGTCTCTATGGCGAGTTAGCTTTCACCGATTTCTAGAGAACAAGCGTTTTAAAATAAAACTTTCCTATCTTACCCAGTGTTAAGTGGGTCACCCAAATACGGTGAATATTAGTTGACCGAGGAAATGGCTTATGATGATTACGGGAATAGCGATGCCGATGTGGATGAAGATTTCTTTTATTGTGCTAGTGTTGCGTTGCACACCGATGAGATAACTTAGGAAAATTAGTATTCCAAACCCCACCATCACGCACAACGCGGCAGCATAATCAATTGGCAAGAACGCAAACATCGCAACGAACGTTAATGTTATTCCAAATCGGGTTATGAAATTGCTGATTGTGAACATTCGGGTATTCTCTTTTTTTGTAGCTGTGGTTTCTCGATAAATGTGTATTCCCAAGGAATCTGCTATGTTATCGGCGACTGCAATTACAAGTAAAGACCCAATTACGCCAGCTTTAGGGTTGACTGAAGATAGTAAACCAAAAATGATTCCCAGGCTTGTAACAGTTGAGGATGTTGCGCCAAAACTAAATTTGCTGGGGTCTTTTGGTAGCTTCATAAAATAATCTTCCAGTTTCAATTATTACTGGTAGCGATATTTATTCAGTTTTCTATTTCAAAAAGAAAAAAAATAGAGAGGATCTTGTTTGTTTTTTAGACGGTTGTTGGTGGGGGTGGAGGTTGCATGGGAGGCATCTGTTGTGGAGCTTTCACTGTGAAAAAGGCAATTGCCAGCAAAAGCGCTGATATCCACATTAGGATTAACCCAATTACCGGGATTATTGCGCCTATAAGCAAGAGTATCCCAGCAGTTCCGAATAAGCCTGTGTTTGATTTGTTTGAAACCTGTTTTAGTGATCGCCAAATTAAGAAGGCTGCGATTATAGCAAAAACCCAAACGATAACTAAAACCACTAGTATTCCGGCGATGAATGGCAAGATAGCAGTTGGATCAAAGTTGCTCGTGTTTGGGGTTATATTTTGAAGTGTTGTCCAATCGCCATTCCAGCCAGGATAGATTTGGGTTATTAAATCCTTCAAGTTCGTTAAGACAACAGCAAAAGCAAGAACTGCCGTTATGATGCCGCCTATAATGACAGTTGCAACACCGTACATAGCATTGCTGAAGATGCTTCCTTCTTTGTAAATTGTTAGCGAAGTCATGCAAAGCAACTAGCACAAGTATTAACCCTACTAACCCGATTACCCACAGGTATTGTAGAAAGGGTATTACGCCGATGAACATCAGATATTGCGCCTATGCCGCCCAAAATTTTGCTTGATTCAAAAGTCATTTATTTTTCCTCTTTAGTTTCTGTCATTGTTATTAGGATAAAAGCTTTTTCATGCTGCTCCATAGGCATTAAGAAACATTTTATTACTAAAAGTGAGTTCCGAATATTGTTTTTGTCTATGTGCTTTCTAGTTGTCCCTGCAGAATGCTGTAGTATGTTTGGAGGTAGATTTTGCCGTTTTCTGTTATGGTGTACACTTTTCTTGGCTCGTCCGTCTTTTTGCTGTTTTTTGCTTTCAACAAAGCCTTTTTTTTCAAGATTGTTTAGCGTGGGGTAGAGTGCGCCATGTCGAGTTTTATGTTGAAATCGGTTTCTACTTGTTTTTTTATTTTGTATCCCCATGTTGGTTGGGCTTGGATGATGCGTAGTAGTTGGATGTCGAGTAGGTTTCTGATTATGTGTTGTACAATTTCTTTTTTGTAGGTTTCTGACATTGGTTTGCCTTGTTGTGGGTTGTTTGTGTATGGGTTTGATGTTTGGATTTATTTAGGTTATGTTAATTTTTTGGGCTGCTGTGTATGTTGTGTTATGTTTTGGTATGCTTTGGTTATGTATGAGGGTTTATATCGGGCTGTATTAATAACTAAGTATTCAAGATATGTCCGAATAAGGACATATTGTATACAAGTATAACAGAAAAACTGTTCAACAAAAATACACAAACCGGGGAGAAAAAAATGTTTAAAGCAAGCTCACAAAAAGAGGTTTCAACCAAACTAATGAAAGGCCTGCTAGACCTAATAATACTGCAATTCCTAAGCACCGAACCCATGCACGGCTACCAAGTCATCACAAAAATCCGCAAAAACTTCGGCGTATACTTCGGACCAAGCACCATCTACCCACTACTGGGCACCCTCGAAAAGAAAGGCTATGTAGACAGCAACTGGAACATGAATTTTGAACGACCAAGAAAAGTCTACAGCCTAACAAACGACGGACAAAACATGTTAAACTACACCGAAGACTCACTGAATTTGATCTGCAGAAAAATAACAAACAAACCCCGAGATAACGCAGCCAACAGTCGGCATGATAACCACAAAGAGCAAAAGCAACTTGACATTAGAAGTACCTTAAAACTGGCAAGTTCTAGCAGACTTGCCAGTAATTTTGTGCTTAAATTAATTCTGAACACGCAAATTTAATTTGTTCTTAGTCAATAAACTTGTTTTAAATACATCTACATGCAATTGCTATGTGAAAGCTCAGGGTGACCAGTTGAAAGCAAGTAGAAGGCAAAGCCTTCGAGTTAACCAATCAAACTCTTGATTTCTGTAGACACATCGCTGGTTCATCAAAAATCGCTGCAGTCGCACTTGTAGACAATTATTCGATCGAACAACTTCAAACGAACAATCAATTCATGAAGTAATGCTTGTCATTCACGATTTCCAGCCAAGACTGATGAGTTACCTAAAAACAATTAACAACAAAACAATTTTTGTTTTTGCAGTTGACCAATGGATTTTTGAACGTGACATCGACAGAGGGTTTCTGGGTGAAGCAATTGCAAGCAAACTGATTTTTCCCCATTTAGCCCTTCAAGGGAACGATTATTTATATGAAAAAGAAGTCGCAATTAAAAAAACGTTTGATTCTTGAATTGCTTGAAAATTTGGTGGTGAATTTTCCTGAACTTGCACAAAGCATCCAGATTAAACCTCAATACTTCATGTACGAAGTGCTTTCTAATCGCATTCGAGTTTTTCCCTTAATCGCTTATGACCTTCAAAAATTAACAAATTACCTTGTAACAAATGAAGAGGAAGCGCTCAAAGGTTACAACCAAGCACTAAAACAGCTTGAAGCAGAAAAAAAGATTGAAATTTCAAATGGGTACATAACAATTTCAAAAACGTTTATAAAACAATGCCAAAACCCAAAAATCAAAATAATTAACCTATCAAAAAATATGCCTCGCACTTTCTTCACATCAATCTTCGGCGTCCTTCCACAACTCATGAACATCGTTTCACAAAACACAGAAGTTTTCCTTAGAACCCAAAAAATCAATCTGGATGCGGCAACCTGACTCAAACCTGCACTCTCATTGACCCACAAAAATATGTTTTCTTCCCAACCTCCAAAGGAATGGTTTCATTATCCGACAAGATTGACCTCAAAGGGTTTGCTCAAAAGATGCTCCTTAAAGAAGAAAATGCTAATACCAAAGTGGAACTCTTAGGCGGCATGCTAAACGACGTTTACTTAATCAGTGCTATTGACAGCAGAGGAGAAAACAAAGTTTTAGCTAAGCGATTTAAAGATTGGTCAGGGTTAAAGTGGTTTCCGTTGACGTTGTGGTCTTTTGGAGCTAGGTCCTTTGCAGTTTCAGGTCAAGCGAGATTAGCGAAGGAATCTGCAATTAACGAGTTTTTGCGTAGCGAAGGGTTCAATGTTCCAAAGATTTTACATGTTAGTAATGCTGAACGTATAGTTTTCATGGAATATATTGATAGGAGAAAACCTCAGTGAAGCCATTAAACGGTTGGCAACGTCAAAGGATTCGGCTTTAACTTCTGATGTAACTGACAAAGTTAGAAGAGTGGGTGAGATATTTGCGCGTGTCCACTCCCGCAACGTTGCTTTAGGGGACACAAAACCCGATAATGTACTCATAAAACCTGATGGCACAATATTTTTAATTGATTTTGAGCAAGCAACAAAAGATGGCGACCAAGCCTGGGATGTAGCAGTTTTCCTCTACTATAGCGGGCACTATCTTCAACCGTTCTCCAGCAGTTCCAAAACTGAATTACTTGCGAAAGCATTCATAGCTGGATATTTAAAAGGTGGCGGAAAAATTATTAACATTAAGAAGGCGGGAGCACCCAAATACACTCGGGTCTTCAGTATCTTTACGCCGCCACCAACAATTCGTACCATCTCAGATATCTGCAAAAAAGCGGAGGAAATTAAGGAAGAAGTCACTTAATATCGAACAAAACAGACTAATTTCATTTTTTGACAAAGCCAAGAAGGCTAAAAGTATCTAACCTTGTGAATGAATAATCCAGATAAAGGAGCAACTGCCACCAACGAGATGATGCTGAAGCGAAACCAAAAAGTCTGCATTACCATTTGACACAATAAAATGGCAGAATTGGTTTCTTCGAGAAGACTGCTTCAATAGGTTTTTCATTTTAGGAAGAAGAAGAATAATTAGTGCTAAGCTGGTTCACTTAAGAGTTAATTTCCTCGACACAATTCGCGTAGACAAACAATCAAGTTCTAGTGTTTGAAGGGGTGATTATTTAGTTTTCGAGGATCGAAGAAGTGCTATTGTTAATGGAAAACAAGTTGATTGAAGGTTTTGACGAAGACTGGAAGATTTTCCCTTCTTCGAAGTTTCGAAGTATCAGAATAAGCTGGTTTAAGCCATTCTTTCTTCAATTTTGAAGAAATAGAGTGTAATTAGTTAATGGCGATGTCTGTTACTTTTGATTTGCATCCAGGGGTATGGCAGAATGAAATAAATCTAGTTTCCACATAGAATGCGCACTTTCTGATTCGAGTAAGAGTTATTTACTCTAAAACCAACTAGTCCTTGTGGCTTTTATGAACCAATTCTACTACAAGGGATTATACCGAGTCAAGGTTGTAACGGAAAGCGAGGGCTACTGGATCGTCGAAGCGCTTGAAGATTTTAAAGACTGCATCGAAGGCGAAAAAGTTCCCGTGAAAGCGGGGGAAAGACGCATCGTCCAACCAAATGATGTAGTTAAGAAAGATGATTTGCGGCCAATGGTACATGAACACGCTTATGAATTGCAGTTGGAAAAGAAAGTAAAACACATGGTTGAGGAATATGAAAAAGAAACAAATTTAGAAAAATAGTTACGTAAACATCTCCATTTTTAAAAGAATAAACCTTGACATTACAGTTTAACTCAAAGCCTAGAAACCCGTAAAACGTTGAAGGTAAAATGGAGCTAAATCCTCCGTCCAATAATCCACCAAAGTTTCGCCTTCGTACCCCAAAAAAAGTGGGGAAAGGGGGAAATGGTATAAATTGCAGTCTTGCGCATCCTTATAAAGCGTTAATAAAAAATTAATTTAGCGGTAAATCTGCATGGCCGAAAAAAGAGATTACTACGAGGTTCTTGGCGTCCAAAAAGGCTCTACAAAGGACCAAATTAAAGATGCTTACAGAAAACTAGCCATGCAATTCCATCCCGACCGAAACAAGGAAGCTGGTGCTGAAGAAAGATTCAAAGAAATAAGCGAAGCATACGCCGTCCTATCCGATGACCAGAAACGTCAAACATACGACAACCTCGGGCACCAAGGCTTCGACCAACGCTATACAAGCGAAGATATTTTCCGTGGAGCCGACTTCGACTCTGTCTTCCGGGATATGGGGTTCGGAGATATTTTCCGCACTTTCTTCGGTGGAGGCGGATTCCAGGGTTTTGAGGAGCGAACCCGAGGGCAAGATCTCGCCTATAACCTCGAAATAACTCTTGAAGAAGCTTCAAGAGGTACTGAAAAAGAAATTGAGATTCCTCGAACTGAAAGATGCGAAGTCTGTGGAGGTTCAGGAGCAAACCCAGGTACATCCGCCAAAGTTTGCCCAAGATGTGGTGGCGCAGGCAAAATTCAGAATCTTCGTAAAGCTGGCTTCGCAACGTACGTTCAAGTTTCTGCTTGTCCAACATGCAAAGGAAAAGGCAAAATTATTGATTCACCCTGCAACAATTGCCACGGCGCAGGGCTCGTTCGAATGAGACGCAAAATAACCGTTAAAGTCCCCATGGGTATAGACGAAGGTTACCAACTTCGGTTGCGGGGTGAAGGAGATATGGTTTCCAGCGACGGCGAACCAGGCGACCTATACGTAGTCGTTCACGTTAAGCAGAACCCACAGTTTATCAGGGAAGGCGATGATCTGTTTTATGTAGCAATCATCACCTATCCACAAGCGGCATTGGGCGCAGACATTTCCATACCCACGCTCGAAGGACCCACAAACATCAAAGTTCATCCGGGAACACAAGTTGGCGAAACCATAACATTGCGAGGCAAAGGCATGCCACGGTTTAGAGGCTACGGCAGAGGCGACTTATTAGTGCGTATAGGAATTTCGGTTCCAGAAAAGCTTACTGCCCCGCAGAAGGCACTTTTGGAGCAGTTAGCCAAAGAATTTGGCTTAGATATGGCATCCAAAAACCGAAAATTCCGACTCTAAGGCGCAGCTTGCAGCGTTAGTGGCATCAGAAAATTCTTAAATCAAAAGAGAAATAGAGAGTACAGAGATTTTAAGAAGGAAAAAGAATGATGATAATTGACATAGAAACCGTTCTGTTGCAGCTTATCATAAACATACTGATTAACTTGATTTTCGTGGCGCCGTTCCTTTGGCTTGCGGGTAGACTTTTAGCGGGCAAACAAAAAGCAAAATTCACTGACGCTCTCTGGATTGTACTTATCGGTACAGTGGTGTTCTACTTCTTCAACTTGTTTCTTTCAGACTTTATTGTCTCAGGATTAGCAGTCCTCATAGCATACATTGTAATGCTCATTATTTGGCTGGCATTGGTGAAACATTTCTTTGACTGTGGCTGGCTCAAAGCACTCGCCATAAGTATACGTGGGCATCCATCGTGGCGCCAAACGAATCCATTCCGCGGTCCGCCGCAAGCCGCGACCGGCCGCCGGCGGAGGGGCCAAGGAAGAGGTTCGCCATCCGCTCCGGGCGGGGTTTGATCGGGGCATGGCCTGGCGCATTGACGAGTTTCTGGTGCGCGGCGAGATCGACAACCGCGCGCGCGGGCGGGTGACGGGCCGACTGTGGTTCGCCGGGCGCGCCGGACCGGTCGAGCTCGACCTCGCCGGCAACGCCTGGCGCGACCTCGCCGGCCGGCGGCTCGTGTTCACCAACCCGCGGCCGAAACCGGGCCTGCCCGCGGATTCGCGGCCCGGCAGACCGGCGTCGTGGGCGACATCACGGCGTCGCGCAAGGTCAAGGTGCCGGAGATTCCGCTCGAGCAGATCGGCGAGTACTACGCGGCCCGCAAGCCCTGGCCGTGGCATTGGGGCAACGCCTCTATCTGGAATGGTTCAGCGCCACCAATGGGCGGGTCGTCATCGAGTCGGCCGACTACGAGCTCACGATTTCCGGCGACGCGACCTGGGACATGACCCCGGCCGAGGAGGAGGCGCAACGCCGGGCCAACGGTGAGGCGCTGGCGCAGTTCATGGAACGGTT
>CAWJGR010000008.1:0-51046 GCA_963842545.1 Candidatus Bathyarchaeota archaeon | reverse complement strand
TCCGAGGGTAAAATTGATCAACGTCGATTCGGAGGACACACCAAAAACTTCGGCGAAGCCCCATTAAACGTGCATGCTACGTTTCAGACCGAACTGGACGGGCAATCATGGATACACTCTATGATAGGTGCCAACAAAAAGGTGTAAAATTCCACAACGAAATATTCATCCAACATTTGCTTTTTGAGTTAAACAATTGCTGTGGCGTAGCAGGATACGACCTGGCAACCTCCAATCCTCATGTTTTCCATGCAAAAGCAGTGGTGTTAGCTACTGGCGGATGTGGCAAAATATACAAAACCACTAGCAACGGCTTCGCATCGACAGGTGATGGTTTTGCCTTGGCGTTGGATGCTGTGTTGCCACTTGAAGATATGGAGTTTGTGCAGTTTCACCCCACAGGTATCTACGGACTGGGAATCCTCATAAGCGAAGCAGCAAGAGCAGAAGGCGGCGTCTTACGTAACGGGTTGGGTGAACGTTTCATGGAACGTTATGCACCGACATTGAAGGATTTGGCGCCAAGAGATATAGTTTCAAGGGCAATCCTTAAGGAGATAAGCGAGGGCAAGGGCGTAGATGGCAAAGACTACGTTTACTTGGATCTGCGAGATCTCGGCAAGGAACGGTTAAACCAGAAACTCCCCGAAATCACATCGTTCGTTAAAACCTACCTTGGATTGACCCAAGCCAAACGCCAATTCCAGTTGCGCCAACATGCCACTACATGATGGGTGGAATCCCAACCGATGTCGATGGACATGTCTTGGCTGATAAGGCAGGCACTATTTTGCCGGGTCTATTCGCTGTTGGGGAATGTGCATGTGTAAGCGTTCACGGAGCAAACCGTTTGGGCTGCAACTCACTAATTGACCTGGTTGTCTTCGGACGCAGAGCAGGACAAAGTATTCTCCGAGAGATTAAGGCAAAGATGCTTCAGTCGCTGCCAGTTCAAGCTGAAAGCATAGTTGTAGATAAAATCAATAGTTTACTTGAATGCAAAGGCAGTGAATGCGTAGCTGTTCTGCGAGAAAACTTGCAGCAATTGATGACGACACAGTGCAGCGTTTTCAGAAACGGCGCAAACCCTCGAAAAACGCACTTGAACAGATTCGCCACCTAAAGAAACGCAGCTTAAACGTTGGGTT
Source organism: Candidatus Bathyarchaeota archaeon (assembly GCA_963842545.1). Classification (GTDB taxonomy): domain Archaea; phylum Thermoproteota; class Bathyarchaeia; order Bathyarchaeales; family Bathycorpusculaceae; genus Bathycorpusculum. The sequence goes on along the minus strand of CAWJGR010000008.1, from coordinate 49,898 downwards.
AACAAACAAAACCAAAGTCTTCAACTATGAACTGCAGGAAGCCTTAGAATTAAATAACATGCTTACGGGTTGCTGAGGTTATTGTCTACTCAGCGCTTCTACGCACCGAAAGCCGAGGAGCCCACTTCCGCAGTGACTATCCCAGAACGCAACGATGAAGAATGGCTAAAACACAGCTTAGTTAACGAAACACCAACTGGCTTTAAGATAAACTTTAAGCCTCTGGCCGTTGGTAGGTTTGAGCCTGAATTACGGAGGTACTAAGATGAATGTTACCTTGAAAGTTTACCGCTTCAACCCAGAAACCGACACACGAACCCCACTACGACATCTTTAACAGTCGAAGCTGAACCAAACGATCGAATACTCGACTGCCTAAACAAGATCAGGTGGCAACAAGACAGCACCTTTCCTTTCGGATGTCATGTGCCCATGGAATCTGTGGCTCCGACGGCTTAACAATCAACAACCAATCAGCGTTAGCATGCCAAAAACTCGTTAAAGATTATGATTATCTCAAAGGAAATTCTTATTGAACCACTAAGATACTTTGACGTCATTAAGGATTTGATTGTTGATTTGAAACCTTTTTTTGAAAGAATCAAATCTATTAGCCCACAATTGTCAAACAATGGTTAATTTGATGAAAAGGAAAGGATCCAAAGCCCTCGAAGAACGTAGCCAATTCGACGATGCCCTCAAATGTATTCTTTGTGGTTGCTGCTATGGCGCTTGCCCAGTTATGACTGAACAAGACCAAGAATTCGTTGGTCCAGCTGCGATTCTGCGAGCGCAACGGTACATTTTCGATTCCAGAACAGCGGATACAAAGGAACGTTGCCAATGATGCAAGAAACCGCATGGAGTGTGGGGATGCAAAAGCTACTATATGTGCACGGTAGTTTGTCCAAAGAAAATCAAAGTAACCGAAGCAATACTCAAGACCAAAAAGAAAATAATCAAGAACAACATTCTAAAAGGCAACAGCAAGCAGGGAAAAGCAGATGGAAACCAGAAAAGAAATCGATCCATTAGGAGAACGGGAAATCCCAAAAAACGCATACTTTGGCATCCAAACGTTTAGGGCAACCGAGAATTTCCCAGTTAGCGGACTTAAAGCACCAATTCAAATTATTAATGCATATGTTCTCCTAAAAAAAGCTGCTGCCGCTGCAAACTTGCAGGTAGGATGGCTTGATGCAAAAATTGCTAAAGCAATTATTGCGGCATGCGACGAAGTTCTCGCAGGTAAACTTCATCGATCAATTCGTAGTAGATGTTTTCCAAGCTGGCGCAGGAACATCTTTTAACATGAATGTTAACGAGGTATTAGCAAACAGAGCATTGGAACTTCTTGACAAGCGAAAAGGAGACTATAAGATCGTGGGTCCCAACGACCATGTAAACATGGGTCAATCCACTAACGACACATTTCCGACCGCTTTACATGTTTCAGTTTTAATGGCACTTCAACCTCTCCTATCTGCACTCGATGACTTGTGGCAGCTTTTGATGAGGTGGGAAATAAGAATTCACATGTTTTGAAGTCGGGAAGAACTCATTTGCAGGATGCAGTACCTGTTACGGTTGGGCAGGAATTCATGGCATATGGTTCTGCGGTTGCTAACGCTTGCAGTGAACTGAGGCGAAGACAAGAAAGCCTCTACGCGGTTGCTTTAGGAGGTACAGCTACAGGAACGGGCGCTAACACTCACCCAGACTACAAACAAATCGCCATCGCAGAATTAGCCAAATTAACAGGTTTTCCGCTTAAGCCTTCCAAGAACAACTTTGAAGCTCTGCAAAGTCACAGAGCAGCACAGACAGTTTCCAGCGGGCTCAAAGAGCTGGCTTTAGAGCTTATTCGCATAGCTAATGACTTGCGTCTTTTGTCTTCAGGCCCTACAACTGGAATCAATGAGATTACTTTGCCGCCTGTTCAGCCTGGGTCATCGATTATGCCTGGAAAAGTGAACCCAGTTATGGCTGAATGCCTCGATATGGTAGCTTTCCAAGTTATTGGAAACGATTCAGCAATCTCATTAGCGGTGCAAGCCGGCCAATTGGAACTAAATGTCATGACACCTACAATTGCTTATAACATGCTTTTCTGGATCCAAATTCTCGCCAACTATATACCAATTTTTACAGAAAAATGCGTCAAAGGGATAACAGTTGATGAGAAACGATGCGAACAATACCTCGAAAAAAATCCTTCCTTAGCTACGCTTTTAGCGCCTAAAATTGGATACTTAGAAGCCGCAAAAATTGCGAAACAAGCACAAAAAGAAAATCGCACCGTAAAAGAAGTGGCTATTCAAAAAGGATTGTTTAAACCTGAGGAACTTGATAAAATCTTTAGCCGAAAAAACTTGTTAAACGAATGATAATACAATTCTAGAGCAATGTGCACCACAAATTTTTCTTTAGATGGTTTAATCGATACAATTTATTTTGGTTATTACTGCATTTTTGGAAAAGTTGAAAATAGACTTTAAAGTAATATTAAAATGCCTAAAACTCTCAACTGAGGAACCAGTGTTGTTCTGCAGTTTGAAACTCTCGAGTTGAATGATTGTAAGATTGTTTAAAAGATAAATTTTTGATTTGTTCTCAAATAAAGTGGTCAAGTCAAAATGCATGCAAGACGCTAAAGCCAGTTCAAATTGACCACCATTCGCCCATCGAATAAGTATAATACCAAAATAGCTACTTCTTCATGGGGCAGATAGAAGCAGATTCGAATTTTTTCCGATTGGTCCGACATATTTGCGACTTTTACCATCTCAACCTGGAGATGTCTTAAACTTTGATGGGCAAAGCAACCCAGAACAAGCTTATTCAAAATGAAATTTTGGCTCTTCTTCTTTTAAAAACAACAAATATTTCTCGATAGCAAATAAACATGGCAATTAGCGAATCTCGCAGTTAATGTTAAAAACTATCCTTGGTTTATACAGCTGTACCATATCCGCTTACTGTCACAACTGCATCTGTGGAACTTGAACTTGTTTTTGCGTCAACCAGAATAGCCCAAATTATGCTCTGGGATGGAAACAATTGCATCATGTCATCATCAGACAACCACACTGCACCGCTGCTAGTGAACGTTCGAACAACAGGGTCTGAGATGATATTGTCTATATATTCGATACGTGACTCGGACAGTAACAGTTTCATTGTTGATGAAGCTACCCTTCACCGCAATCTTGGGTTTGAAAGATGAAATCGTGAGGGGACGAACCTGAATGGTCTCGTTTAATCCATATTGGTTGTTGGTTCCAACGGGCACGATAACATTTTCCCGTTTAAAGAGAGAGCTTTCACCAGATAACCATATACCTTGAGGATCATGAACTTTAGCCGTCAAATTTCCCAAGAAACTAACGCCACTATCAAGGATGGGCGCAGGATCACAATTATTGCCAATGTCAATGCCGAACAAGTAGACAGGATCGGGAGTAAAAGACTCAAAAACTACCCCAAACAACAATGTTTGAAACATAGAGCCATCAACAAAGAGACCAGTTTGGTTGGCTCTTCCATTCTCGCCGATCCAGAAGCGTACATCCTGTATTTGGCTATCGGAAAACTCTGCTTTCTTTTCAACTTTGATGCCAACAGAGAAATCTATAAGGTTAAAGGAGCAACGGTCGATTTCTGTGCTGGAGTACGAGCCTGTCCCGTTTCCGACGGGTGTTCGGAATGCGATGCCTTCAGTGGCATTTATGAATTGGCAATCTTCAACTTTATTGTATTCACTCCAAGTATTGGTATTAGCAAATTCTATTCCTGTTGATGTATTTTCAAAAATCATGTTTTCGATGGTTGTTCTAAAAGAGTTCACAACTCTAATTGTAGCGTTGTTTATTGTTAAACCCGAAATGAGTACATTCCTTGATGTTGTATAGTCGGTGCCGTACACAATTATTTTATGGCCGTTGCCATTTATGGTTGCGTCGTCGTTGCTGACGATTTTGGCATTCACTTTGTTTGAAATGTTTATGTCGTCAGTTAAAGCGTAGGTTCCTGGGTTGAGAAATACAGATTTGCCTGTTATTAACGCAGAATTTATCATTGCAGATGCGCTCTCTGTTTTTTCAACAACGTAGCCGGTTAACATGTTTTTTAATTTATAATTGTTGCCATCTTGAGAAAGCACATAATCGTAGTTTAACGCGTTTGTGCTCATGGATGATTGTGTCCCTGCAAAAATTAAATAAGTGTTAAATGATGTTAGGACAAGCAAAGCTGCGAGGACAATAACTATGGCTCGTTTAGAAGCGAATTTTCTTAGGGAATCCTTCATCTTTATGGCTCAATAGTTTTAAATTACCATGTAAGAGCCATTGTTAATTAAATTTATTGATGATAGCTTCAAAAAATAGAGAGGCTGTGGTTACTGGAAATGTAAACTGTTTTTAAATTCAAATCAAATAAAATCACACAGCAAAAAGATCTGTGAAATGCCATTTAAATACCTCCTTTTTCTAATTATTTTTAAAGGAAATCCTTAGTTCTTGAGGTTATCATAATGAAGGAAAAATTCTGTCTTTTTTTAATAACAGTCCTTTTATGCTCGACTTTTTCAAGCATTATTGTTCAAGGCGTTTTCTCGCAGACTCCTACCCTCTTAGATCCCAACGCAATCCCCAAATGGGTAAACCAAATTGCACAGGCTCCCCCAATCTATCGCGGCAAACAATATTACTGACAGCTCTGGCAAACTAATACGCCAAGAATATACCGTAAGCGTACGTCAATTTCAACAGCAATTGTTGCCCACCATTGACTCCAACGGAAATCCAACAGGGTTCGGCGCAACAACGGTTTGGGGGTTTGAGGGAGAAGCTAAAGACGCTGTGACTGGAGAAAACTTGGGTTTAATTCATAACACTCCCGGATGCACCTTTGAAGCTATCCACGGCATTCCTATTCAAGTTAAATGGGTAAACGACCTTGTAGACGCTTCAGGGAATCCTTTGCCGAACCTTTTTACAGTTGACCCTACGTTAATATGGGCTAACCCCAACGGTATCCAGACGCCTAATCCAAGTTCTGCACCCACAAATAGTTATCCGCAAGCTCAAAGCCCAGTTCCTATATCAATACATCTCCACGGCGGGGAAGATCCTTCCACTTCAGATGGAAACCCTGATGCATGGTGGACCCCGAACGGCTTGCATGGACCAGCCTATAATACAGAGTTGCCAACAGAAAATAATTCAGCAGTTTTTATTTACCCCAATGAGCAGCAAGCCACTACACTCTGGTATCATGACCATGCAATGGGTATAACTCGACTAAATGTCATGGCTGGTCTTGCTGGTTTTTACCTCTTAAGAAGCTCTACTGACCAAATTGCCGATTTATTACCAACAGGTCAATTTGAAGTTCCCCTCGTGATTCAGGACAGAAATTTCCTCTCAGATGGCTCATTATATTTTTCCAATGAAGGAAGTGCCCCAGCTATTCATCCATACTGGAATCCTACATTTTTAGGAAACACCATAATGGTTAATGGGTTGGTTTGGCCAAATATGGATGTTAAACAAGGTCAATATCGACTAAGAATTCTAGATGGATCAAACTCCCGTTTCTATACGCTGCATTTCTCAAACAACATGACTTTTACCCAGATAGGAAGTGACGGCGGATACCTAAAAGCTCCCGTCCAGCTGACTTCACTTACTATTGCACCAGCCGAACGAGTTGACTTACTTATAGATTTTTCCAATGTAGCGGCTGGCCAAAAAGTTGTCCTTCAGAATTCCGATATCACTCTAATTGACAGTGAAAAACAAAATATAGGACAAATCATGCAGTTTACAGTTACTAATGATCAAGGATTTAGACCTTTTACGTTGCCTAATGCCTTAAATCCGACGCTTGCCGGTAGCTTTCCAACTTTGCCCTCTCCTGTACGAACTAGAACCCTCACTCTAATCGATCAAGGAGCCCCAAATACAATAGCAATGCTACTTGATGGGCAACCTTGGGATGCTCCAGCATCCGAGAAACCTCAAGTTGGAACAACAGAAGATTGGACTATAGTTAATCCTACGATGAATTCCCATCCAATACACCTTCATTTGGTTCAATTTCAACTTGTCATGCGCCAAACAATTGCTTCAGCTCAGTACCAGTATGAATGGGATACTTTAAACGGAAATCTTCCCCTAAAAAACAGCACCGTCAATGTGGCTTCATTAAATCGCTATTTGGAAGGTCAACCAGTTAAACCAGCTCCCAACGAACAGTGCTGGAAAGATACGATTCAAGCAGACGCCGGATCGATCACAGTAATTAGAATACGATTTGCACCACAAGACGGTTCCCAGTACAAGTTTGACCCAACAATTGGTCCAGGGTATGTTTGGCATTGCCACATTCTTGACCATGAAGACAATGAAATGATGCGCCCTCTTATCATTGTAGGATTTAATAACCCAATGTATTCTATTTTAGAGCTTGCGTTGATTGCAATAGCTATTATCGTTGTTGTGATAATATTGTTTGTCTTAAGACGATTCCGAAAAGTAAAAAGCAGAAAATAAATTCATTTGGTGATATCGTTAGTTCTTGTAGGCGTCGCTTCTCAATCACATAGCCTTAAAGGACAGAAAATTTCCTAATTATCGGTGAAAATTTTGAAATTTTTAGTTATTGGCAAAGGTATAGATTATGGTGGTCCAGTTGAACCAGTACAATTTGCTCTGTTTTCTGAAAAAGTGATTTTACCCAGCATCGAAATGGTGAAGGACTGGGAACAAAAAAAAGTGATTGTTGGAGGGTTGTTTTCGGGTCAAAGGGCAGGCGTAATGATTATTGAAGCAGCGTCGGGTGAGGAACTAAGTGCCCTGATTCAACGTTTGCCGTTCTGGACTCAGAACACTTGGGAAGTGATTCCACTTCAATCTTTCGAATCAGGAGTCGAAGACGTGAAACGACAAATTGTTAATATTAAGAAAATGGCGGAAATGTCATCTTCCACGCCAAAATATGAATCTGCCCCTATTTAGCTCAAAGCAGATAAATATTACAACTTAATTACTTGGGCATGAGGTATGCCTTCTATTTTTATCACTGCTTCAGGATGAACATATCCTTGAGCGATGGCTTTTTCAACGCAGTTCTTGCCTACCAAGTTCACAATTGTTGAATTATTAATCAAGCCAACCGCTTCATCAACAGTTGCTTTTCGACCATTGTAGAATTCGTCTTTTATCTTAAAAACAATTTTGCCTTCTCGTAAGCGTTCGTCCCAAGCAAGTCGCAGTCGCAAACTGCTAAGAGCACGTTTTGCCCCATCTTTTTTATATTTAGGTAAACTTCCAAGTTTCGCTCTCTCAGAGTTGTTTAATTGATGATTTTGCTCCGCAAGCGTTGCATACTAGAAAAGACAAGCGTTTTTCTTTTACTATTCTGGTATCTGGACGTTTACAAACTGGACAACTAACATAACCCTCTAAGTACCTTTGCAGCAAGCGCTCGAAGCTGTCCCGCTGGAATTTTCCTTGGAAAATAGCACGTGTATCAGCGAATGTGGCGGCTGTTGCCATTTCTCGGGTTAGAAACTTTAAGATGTGCTGTGGGTCGCGGTCTAAGGCGTCGGCTACTTCTTTGAAGTTTGAAATTATTGTGCGCATACCAACAGTATTGACGTATAATCTGGGTAGCTCTAAGCGTTCAACTTTTTCTGACACTTGGGGCATTTGAGCGCAGGCTCGTTTTAGTAGGTCATCGTAGTTGAAGGTCATGTTTCCATCTCACCCAATATGGTGTCAGCACATATTTAAAATTATAACATAAGAAAACAATATTACTATGAGCTTTTTGACATTATATATACTGTAAAGTAAACTAATATAAATTCGGAAAGCAAAGCTAAGGTAACAACTCTCAACTTAACAATACAGAGGCTAATGCGTGACAGAGAATCAAAAAAAAGCCAAGAAGGAAACATCAACCTCCAAATAGACAAAATAAAGAAACAAATTGGCGAAGCAAACAACTCAAATCAAAAAGTTTGTTGAGAAAAGAAACCAATTGCATGAGCAAGTACGAAAGTCCCGCGAGGAAATTAACCAGATAAAAACTGAAAGAGACGCTTTAAACGAGAAGGTCAAGTTGCTTAAAGAACAAAGAAACGTCATCAGAGCCAAAGTAACACCAATTATGGAAGAAGTAAAGGCTATAGATGAAAAAATTGCTGAACTCAGAAAGAATGTGCCACGTGTCAGTCAACGTGAACTACAAGAAGAGCTTGACGCTATTGAATGGAAAATTTCAACCACTTCATTGATCTGCAAGAAGAAAAAAGACTTGTTGGAGAAGTGAAAGAACTTGAAATTCAACTTAAGGGTTACAAAAAAATCGATAAAAAAAATCAAAAAATCAAAGAATTAATTGCTCAACGCAAAACCATCGATGCCCAAGCTGATGTTTTCCATCAAGAATTAACTGATTTAGCCAAGAAAAGCCAAGAATTACATGCTACAATGATTGAGAAAGTTAATGCTGTGAAAAAAGACCGGGCTGAAGCAGATAGTCTACATCAAGCGTTTGTTAAAGCTAAGGAGCAAAACACTCTTTGGTATGAACAAATTAAGGCATTGATTGATCAAAGCAGAGGTATCAGAGCTGACATCTAGAGCAATTTGACCTAGCTAAGACGAAAGGAAGAAGATGCTAGAAGAAGAGCAAGACGAAGAGACAGGCTAAACGGAAAGAGGAACAAGCCCAAAGAGCAGTTAAAGAAAAAGAGATTAAAGAGAAAATCGGTTCCGAAGCTAAAGAGAAACTGCAACGGGGAGAAAAAGTGAACTGGGAAGAATTCCAACTGATGCTTGGCGACGATGAAGAGGACGATTCAGAAACACAAGATTAAAGTTAAGTGTCTATATTAATGAGATAGAGATTCGTGATGGCTAAAAAGGAAACGCAACCCCAGACGCAAAAGCGTATCCTAATTTTATGTGTCGATAGAGATGGCGATCTGGAAGTTAAAGCAGGCATTAAAACGCCTCTTCTGGGAAGAACCGCCAACCTCGATGGCGCAGTTGCCTTAGCCCTCAAAGATCCTGAAGAACCCGACGCAAACGCCATGTTTGAAGCTGTTCAGACTCTACGACCGATTACATGACGAGAAACAACCCGAAGAAGTCTTTGAAGTCGCAACCATTTCAGGTTCAGACTTGGGTGGAGTTAGCGCTGACCGAAAACTCGTCTCAGAACTAAACAATCTGCTTGAATCCTTTAACGCAAACGAAGTCATTCTGGTTTCAGATGGGTATTCAGATGAAGCAGTTTTGCCGCTTGTGGAATCAAGAGTTCCCGTTTCCTCAGTTAGACGCATTGTAATCAAGCACAGTGAATCAATCGAGGAAACCGCTGCTGTCTTCACCAAATACGTTCGGTTACTGGTGGATAATCCAAGATATTCTCGAATGGCTTTGGGTTTGCCAGGATTTTGGTTTTTATTTTCGGTATTCTTTGGGGAATAAACTATTTTATTCCTGGCGCCATTTACTAGTACGGTATTGCCATTGTCATCGTTGTAGGCGGTTTCTTGCTGCTTAAAGGCTTTGGTGTTGATAAGGCAACCAAAGACTTCTATAATTGGGCAAGAGACTACTCACCGCCTCCGCTTCCGATGCAGATTTCAAACTATACAGTTATTGCCGGAATACTCTGCATCGCCGTCAGCGTTTACCTTGGGTATAGCAAACGTCAACATCAATGTAGCGCCATTTCCTAGCTGATTTAGGCGGCTGGCTGTCCATGACTCCGAAAATTAGCCTACTTACTTCATCACAGGAATCATAGACCTTGCTGGTAGTTGGCTTAATGCATTGTTCTATTAGGTAGAAGTGTCCGATTGTATTTGAGCGGGATTCAAGATTGCTAAGGAACGTTGCTTTAATTGTCTCCGTCGCTTGGACTACGATGGGTCCTTAATGGAACAGCAAACGTCATAATCCACTATTATAATGAGTACAACAGCAGTTGTTGGGTTAAATGACTCAATTTTCTCAGGTTTCCTGTTCACCATAATCGTTGGGATTCTAATCGGCGTAGCCTCAGTTCTGCTGATTTACATTGTTAACAAGTCAGCTAAAGATTTCTTTAAGAAAAGAGGAGAAAAAACCGAAGAACTTTAAATTTTTGTCGAATTTGTTTTTGCTAATTTAGGGGAAACTTTAATTGAACCCTTTATGGCTTTAGCTATAGTGCACATCAAAATTATGTGCAAAATCCTTCAGATATGAGAGGTTCAAGTAAGTGCTTAAAAGATTTCTTTCAGTCATTGGCGCCTACAAGGTTTATGAGAAATGGCTATGGCAACAAGTTAAAAACGGCATAAAACCTGAACATATAGCTATAATTTTAGATGGCAATAGGCGGTGGGCAAATGAAAAGGAAACTAATCCTCTGCTAATGAAAGATAAGTGGGGTCACGGAGAAGGCGCCGACACAGTTGAGCAACTTTTAGATTGGTGCCACATGTTAGGTGTAAAATATGTCACACTTACACTTTTTCAACCGAGAATTTCAGCTAGGCAATCCAGATGAAGTTTCCCAGATTATGCAGATTGCTGAGGAAAGATTCCGTAAACTCCTAAAAGATGAGCGTGTTCATCGGGATAAAGTTCATGTTAAAGTTATCGGCAGAACCAACATGTTGCCTACTGAGCTTCAGGAGACGATCGCGGAGCTTGAGAAGGCAACGGCAGATTATGATTGTTACTTCTGGAATTTTGCTTTTGCTTATGGTGGCAGAGCAGAAATTGTGGATGCAGCTAAAACCATCGCCAAGAAAGTGCAAGACAACGAATTAAACGATCGACGACATCAACTGAAAGCACTTTTGAAAAGTACCTGTACACTTCACATATGACTAAACAGGACCCTGACATGATTATTCGCACTTCAGGCGAAGAACGGCTTAAGCGGATTTCTGCTTTGGCAAGCCGCCTACAGTGAACTTTTGTTTCTTGGATGTTTACTGGCCTGACTTCCGTCTAATTGACCTTTTAAGGGCAATTAGGGTTTTCCAGCACCGCAAACGCCGCTTTGGAGCATAAAATAAAGGTTAAGAGCGTTTTTTAGCGCTGACTATCGATATTACGTCTCGGTCTTTTAGGATGGCGTCTTCGCCGATTCTTCTTTTGTCTCGGGCATCTATGGCGTAGAGGAAGTTTTCGCCGAGTTCACTGTGGATTATGTAGGCGAATAGGTGGGCGGTGGTGCCTTTGGGAACAAGGTATGTGTCAGGTAAGACGCGTCCGTTGTGGTCGGATAAGTGTTCGAGGTCTTCAACTGGATAGACAGTTATCATGTCAAGGAGTTTGAAGTAGGCGGTGTTTATGGCTTCTTGTACGCCAGTGGAGCCGTTGGGTTTGAGGATTTTTTCTTTTACTTGCTCAAGCGCCTTGATCTGACCAGCCGACAGCTTCTCAGGATGAGTTATTTTGAAGTCTTTGTCGCCTGGTTTATAATCAATCAACTGCTTTTCTGCTGCGCGTCTCAGCACTAATTCCGCTTCTGCCGAAGCTGGGATGACGATGTAATCGAGTTTTTTCATCCGCTCAATGTTTGCTTGGGCGGTTGGCAAATCAATTTTGTTGGCAACAATCAGCAATGGCTTGGAAATGCGTCGTAGATTGTCTACGAAACGGTAAAAGTCATCATCAGTCCAGGATGCAGGTTTGTCAAGGTTTAAGTTTGCTCTTCGAACAGCCTCACTAATGTATTGACGTTTAATGCTTAAGCCCGTTAAGCGGTCCTCAAGATGGTGGGCGATGCCTTTTTTGTCCGCTTCCGCTGTTCGTGCAATTTTTGACCAGTCTTTCTTGAGTATAGTGACCATCCACATGGTGATTTCCCGTTCCAGAAACTGCACGTCTTCAAGGGGGTCATGTTCGCCTGGTTTGCAGCTTTTTCCTTCGCAGTCTGTTCCCCCTGAAGCGTCAACCACATGGATTAAGTGCGTCTGCTCGTCGGATTTCGTCAAGAAATTGGTTGCCTAAGCCTCTTCCTTCCCATGCGCCTGGAACGATGCCTGCGATGTCGATTAATTCGACTGGGACAAGTCTGGTACCGTCTAGGCAGAGTGAGTTTCGTGGGTTATCTTTGACTTTGAATTCATCGTGGACGCAGGGGGTTCGGACATAGCCGACGCCTCGGTTGGGTTTAATGGTTGTGAAGGGGTAATTGGCGATTTCAGCTGCAACCAATGTTGCGGCGCTAAAAAAAGTAGATTTTCCAGTGTTTGGTTTTCCAACTACTCCAAGTAAACGTGAATATGATTTTTGCATCGACAATTTATTTTCACTTACTATAATGTTGCTATTAGTTATGCTATATTACTTGTGCTTTAGAATGAGCGTAAACATATTCGTTAGGTTCTTTACCTAAAATATTGGGGTATCTTTCAGTAGATTCAATATAAATAAACAATAAAAGAAAGCAACGCTCACATAAACCAGTAAACAAACAAGTTGTGTATATTCTAAATGAAAAGATGGAACTTGGCTAAAGCAAGCCAAATTGAAGTAACCCAAGTTTTGGCCCTCGTCACATTTTCGATACTTATAATTGCTTACTCTGTATCGGTAGGAACGCATTTATTTTCACAACAAGAAAAGGATCAATGGGTAGCTTATCCCATGCATATTTCACCATTTGCAGGTTCCTCAACTCCCCAAGGGTATTCCCCAGCTCAGATGAGAACGGCTTATAACATACCTTCCTCAGGCGGCGAAAATACCACAATTGCGATAGTTGACGCTTTTGACACACCAAACATCTTGGATTATTTCAACGCATTTTCTGGAAATTATAGCCTTCCAAACAACACTACGGGCAACTTTATAGTTCATAAGATGGCACCAATTATTCAAAGTGAAAGTGGTTGGTCGTTGGAAGCCTGTCTAGACGTTGAATGGGCCCATGCAATAGCTCCAAACGCAACAATACTATTAGTGGAGGCTGCTTCACCATCTGATGCTGCCCTTCTCTCAGCTATCGACTATGCAACAAGACAACCCGGAGTAGTCGCAGTTTCCATGAGCTGGGGTGGCGAAGAAACAGCCATAGAAACCAATTATAGCTATCAAAGTCACTTCAACAAACCAGGCATAACTTTTTTCGCTTCCTCCGGTGACGATGGCTTAACAGTAATGTGGCCTGCTGCTTCAGCTAACGTTGTTAGTGTTGGGGGAACCACACTTAACCTTAACCCAGATGGAACAGTAATTTCTGAAACAGCTTGGCGCAACAGCAGTGGAGGAATAAGCTCTTATGTAGCAAGACCTGCATATCAATCAAATTACGGTTTAACTTTTTTAAATCGTGCAGTTCCAGATGTTTCCTATAACGGAAATCCTTCGACAGGTGTGCCTGTTTATAATGGTACGTGGTGTAAATTAGGAGGCACAAGTGCTGGAGCGCCTCAATGGGCAGCGATACATGCTCTTGGGACTCTCAGCTACAAACAACAATCTATACAGAAGAGCAAAATCAGCATATTCATCTTATTTCAGGGACATCACTTCAGGGATCGAACTATGTTAACTCCACAGTCTCGGGTTTCGATTTGGTCACTGGATTAGGCAGTCCATTGACATTTAAATTTGGTACTTCGTTCGATTTATCTCCAACTTTAGGTCCACCCAATGGATCAATTACTCTTACTGGATTAGGATTTACCGCAGAGAGTTCTGTTAACATCTCCTACTTAAACCCTTTAACCTCATCTTGGACTCCAATAATCAACAATTTAGCAACACCTTCTGAAAATTTCACTTTTATAACAACCGCTCCTGATTTGGGAAAAAATAACAATGCAGGCGATTATCAAGGAGGTTTTGACAATATTGTTTTCCGAGCTCAAGACAACAGCAACTACAAATCATACAATACAACAATTCCTTACTCAGAAGGGCGCCGAGGCTTAAATCAAATCGACACAAAAACAGCAACTGGATTGTATGGGAATAATACGAATTTGGCTCAGACGGTTTTCGTACAAAACGGTCAATCCATTGTGATCTCGGGAACCTATTTTTCCCCTGGCACGGCATCTTTGTTTTGGGATGATATAACAAGTTTAGGTAGCACATTAATTGATGGAACAGGCTTTTTTAATACAACCGTAACGGTGACAAATACCACCGCAGGGGAGCACAGATTGACAGTAAACGATGACAAGGTAAATTTCTGCGTCAATTTAACGCGTTTGCCGTCAGTAGCTAACGATTACGTGGATACTTGGCACACATCAGACGTAACAATTAACTTGATGCCTGACTATGTTCTAAACGAAACTTTCTACAGACTAAATAGTGGTCCAGTCTACAATATCACAACAAACGGTCAACCAAAAATAACGACGGAAGGCGGCAGCAACTCGCTTGAGTACTGGAGCACATTGGAACGTATACGGACCATCTCTAAATGAACTCCCGCATATCTTTGTTACAGGAATAAAACTGGACAAAACCCCACCGATCGGTTCAATAATAACAAACGCAACTACCACCGCAACAACTATCACTCTGGCTCTATCAGCAACAGACAACACCTCAGGAGTTGCGCAAATGCGGTTCTCAGACGATAACAGCATGTGGTCAAATTGGGAATCATACTTTACATCTAAGACTTTGATTCTGCAAGACGGCGACGGTCAGAAAACCATAGATGTCCAATTCATGGACTACGCCGGTTTAACATCAACCTACAATTACACTATCACTCTTCAAACTCCTCAACAAATAGTAACTCCCACTTCTACGGCCAGTCCAACTCCCATTCTATCGCCTTATCCAACTGAATTTCCTTCCCCATCCCCAATAATAAATCCTACAGCTTCTCCCAGTCCACAGCCCACAGAAATCACAAAACCTGCAATAATTCCAGAAGCTCCAGAATGGATTCTAATCCTAATTATCTTATCAACATTATTTTTAGTGCTTTTTTTCCGAAAAAGGAAATGGTAGTTGAAAATTTCTAACTTAGAGTCTGTTTTGTTTTGACGATATTTCCTTTTCTTTACTGGTGTTATTTTCACCTCGCATAGCTGAGAATGCAGCAGCGATGAAGCATAAGATAGCTGCAATAATGAAGGCCGTTGTTAGTGCAGTCATGAATGGCGAGGCAATAGCGTTCGGGAAGAAAGTTTGACTTGTTAGAGTGTTCAAGGTTGTTTGCGGCAAGGCTGTTGCTATGGAACCCATACTATGTAGCATTGTTTCGATGGGATTATATCCCAAGAAAGCACCGAAGAGAGCTCCCGCAGCTGGAGTATGACTAAACGCAAACGCAATCTGCGATGATGCGCCTGTATTTGTTATAGCTATTGAAAGTGCAGCAGGCAAAGTGGTGTTCAGTGAGATTATGATTATAGCAAAAAAGATTGCTTGGCTAATGGTTTGCCCGCAATTCTGCAAGGTTGAACGCATACCAGAAGCTGCGCCTCTATGTTCCGGCGGGCAAGAATTCATGACGGATGCCATATTAGGTGACATGAAAATGCCGTTACCAATACCAAGAACTAAGAGTATTATTGCAAAAGGCAAATATTCAAAGTTAGCCGGCAGCAAAGTGAAAACCAGAAAAGCTATACCTGTAATTATCATGCCAGCTGTTGAGAGAATTTTTGCGCCATGTTTATCTGACAACCAACCACTCAATGGTCCTGTAAGCGCGATTCCTATTGACATAGGAAGCATGAAAATACCTGCCCAGAACGGTGTTGAATCATAAGTATACCCATGGAGGGGAAGCCAAATTCCCTGTAAAAGCACCACAAGCATCACCATTACTCCACCTCTTGAAATTGAACTTAGAAAGGTAGCTATGTTTGCGGTTGCGAACTCTCTGTTTTTGAAAAGATTAAGATTGAACATTGGCTGTTCAACATGTTTCTCGATAAATGGAAACGCAAATAGCATAATTGTACCTGTAAGAAGCGAACCTACAACCCATGGATTTCCCCACCCCATAGGTGACGATCCATAAGGTGTTAATCCATAAGTTATGCCAATTAAAACCAGAGTTAAGCCTACGCCGAAGCTTATATTACCCCAAACATCCATCTTCTGCTTCTTTCTCACGATGTTCTGTTCTTTAAGTTTCCAATAAGACCAGATTGTCCCGATTATACCAACAGGAACGCTAACCAAGAAGACCAGTCGCCAATCAAAAACCGCTAAAACTCCTCCTAAAACTAAACCGATTAGGGAACCTGCAAGGAATGCTAATTGGTTAATTCCTAAGGCTTTGCCGCGTTCATTTGCTGGGAAGGCATCGGTTATGATTGCTCCGCTGTTAGAAAAGAGAAATGCAGCGCCGATTCCTTGGACGATTCTGAAGGCTATTAGTTCTATAGCTCCAGCGTCGCCTGTGTTGGGTGTAATCGCAAGTAGGATTGAACCTACAGTGAAGATTGCAAAGCCTAAGTTGTAGAGTTTTACTCTCCCATAAATGTCAGACAATCGTCCAAAGGTTACAAGCAAGGTGGCAGTTACGATGCTATAGCCAAACATTATCCAGAGTAGATACTGAAATGAGGTGAAAGGGTCAATGTTTATGCCTCTAAAAATTGATGGCATGGCAATTAAAACAATAGTCATGTCGATGGAAGCCATCAACATACCAATAGTCGTATTCGAGAGTGCAACCCATTTATATTGTACCATCAATAAACATCTAACTGTTAATTTTTCAGTCAGAGGGTCATGAGAATTATAAAAACTTTCCTTTGGAAATTAGTTATTTCTTAACTTGCTAAACAGTTTTTTTATGCTTTGCTAGTTCATGTAGGTCCTTGTGACAGTTGCTGCATTCAAACATCGAGGTGCCACAAGATGGACAGAACAATTCTTGTTTAACCATCCGATCTAAAAGGGCTAGCAACTCAGCCCTATTCTGTACCTCACGAGGTGACTCTGAGATTTCTGTTGATTCGTTAGGCATTATATTTTTTAGTTCTGGCTTTTCACTAGTTACAATTTCTTGGTATACTTTGGAGATGCTTGTTTTTCCGTCTCGTAGTTTTTGTTTCTCATCTTCGCTAGCCTTTTCTATGATTTTCTTTCCCCGTTCAAATGTTCGAGTTGAAACACCAACCTTTTTTGCAACAGCATCAGTTGCTTTAGATTTTGGTTCTATCTCTAAGTCATCCGACGCTAACCCCATTTGCATGTCTCGACCATTCTTGCCGCCTTTCGATTGTCGCTTCTTTGCAAGTGCCTTTTCAATTTCTAATAATGGTACAGCCAATTCTATAAGTTGGAAATTGTTTAGATGACGTCGTCTTAGGTTTGCCTCAATAACGAATTTTTTTTCTAAAAGTTTATCTTCGAATTTTCGCACTTCAAAATCTGGTTCAATGCCAAGTTCGGTACAGGCCCTAAAGCGATGGTGACCATCTAAAACCTCTAGATTTTCGTTTGCGATTATTGGATAGTGTTGTCCTTCAGTTTGAATAGATTTCTTTAGCTCCGAAAATTCTTCTTCAGACATTTTTGGGAGTAATTTGTCATATTCGGGGTTAAAGCGTAAGCTCATGATTACCTTATTCTTCTTTGTTGGTATTGTTATTTAAGTTGAGGGGTTTGAAGATTTTTATCTCGATGATTTTATATTGTTAGTTTCACTATATGGTCGCATATTCTCTTATCTTATTTTTGTTTGATATAATTTGTATATTACCCTCATTAGCATTGTTTGGCGGTGCAATGGGTAACTAAATGCGGGTTTGCTCTTTCCTCATTCTACCAAAGATTTTAGTTTCTGGTTAGTTAACAAGGTTGCTCTTTCAATCTTCACCTTCTATTAAATATAGTTTTTTAATTCATCAATTTTTTACTGTGAGTCGACCCTTATTCTACAAAAAAACTCATGTCAACACTCAAATCGGTTGGGGTTTGATTTGGGAAAATCTATTTATCTAAATATAGTGGTTTGGTTGATTGGCTAAGGGGTTGCAATGTACTTATTTGCAAACTCTTTCCTTTATTTAAAATGCGTGTAGGCCTCCTCCATCTAATTTTTAATGTTCTAATAATGTTTAAGAGATTTCCTAAGAATAACCTACTATTTCATCTATGAAGAAAAAAGAGTTAAACAGGTCTAGTCTTATGCTTACTCAGATAAGGAAGAAAGGAAAGAGAGGAAATACCTTATCTTTTAGCATCTTGGACCTTGCCTAACTCACAACATTTTAGCTAAAAGAAAAATATAAGACAATGTGACTACAAAATGAAGCAACAATTATCAAGCGTACTCGTTTAGCTGTTTTTTTTTAACCTGTTTGTATCACCAGATCTTTCTTGGTTAGCCAATATCATAAGACCGAGTTTTCTTTAAATGGAGCTAAAAAAATGACATATTGGAATTAATGTCAATTAATTTTCGTAATTCTACGGCTAAAATTATAATAATTTTATTAGTTAAAGAACTTACCTTAGAATGCAGGTTATTTTTTCAAAATTGCTTGAAGCGGTAGGGGTTACGTATAAAAATATTCCCGCTACTCTTTTTGGATGTTCAATCACCCACAAACATTGAAGGTAGTGCGTTCACCTTCTTTAGTATTATCCGCAACAGCCTTAAAAACAGAAAAAAACCAAGATATGCGAAATATATAGCCTTAAGACGATAATTATATTAAACACAATGCACCTAAATTCGTAATCAGTAACAAATTAAAATCTCATCATTGCGAGAAAAACTCGCATAAGTGCGATTAACATAATCAAATAAAATATAATTTACAATAGGAGTTGCATATTTACGGGAACATCCCAAACATTTACTATAAAGTACGTTGTACACGCTAAATTTGAAATTGAAGGTGTAGTTGAAAAACCCGATGTTATAGGCGCAGTTTTCGGTCAAACAGAAGGACTTTTCGGTCCAGAACTTGACCTCACGCGAACTCCAAAAAACTGGGCGCATCGGCAGAATCGAAATCGACTTACATTCTAAAAACGATCGAACCACAGGATCTATAACAATCCCAACCAGCCTAGACCGCGTTTCTACTGCCCTCATCGCAGCAAGCGTCGAGAGCATAAACCGTGTCGGACCATGCTCAGCAAAAGTAACCTTGGAAAAAATCGAAGATATACGCGAAGCACGCCGAAAAATAATCATTGACCGCGCCAAAGAAATCCTGCACAGATGGAATATCGAATCAATGCCTAGCGTCGATGAAGTCTACAAAGAAATCAGCGACACCATGAAAGTTGGCAAAGTAGAAAAGTATGGACCAGAAGACTTGCCTGCTGGACCAGGACTTAGAGGGTGCTAAAGAAATCTATGTTGTTGAAGGGCGCGCAGATGTCATAAATTTGATGCGGTGCGGAATCTTTAACACTGTCGCTCTTGAAGGCGCAAAAGTTCCTGACTCAATAAAGAAGATAACCAAAGAAAGACCAGCAACAGCATTGCTCGATGGCGACCGAGGCGGCGACTTAATCCTAAAAGAACTCATGCAGGTAACAAACGTAAAATTTGTCGGTCGCGCTCCAAGAGGCAAAGAAATCGAAGAATGCAACTGCAAAGAAATCGCTGAAGCCATAGAAAACAAGTTGCCAATCGCTGAAGCTGCAGGAGCAAGCAAACCCACACCAGCACCAGCACCTAAAGAAGACTCGTAGTTCCTGAACGCGTCAAAGTTGAAGTTCCAGACACCATCATTCAAGCAGCAAAAGCATTGGTCGGCACACTTGAAGCAGTTCTACTTAACGAAAAACTCGAATTAATCGAGCGTCTACCAGTAAGCCAACTTGCAGAGAAACTCTCACAGGTAACAGGCGTTGACACAGTGGTTTTCGACGGCATAATCACTCAGCGAATCGTTGACATCGCAGCGGACAAGAACATCAAACGCATCGTTGCCTCACGAGTCTCAGAAGCAGTTAAACCAGCATTAAACGTTGAGTTGATAACGTTCCAAAACGTTATCCCACCCGCCTAAACGTAATCCATTAGGCTCCTAATTTCTTCTGTTTCTTTGGTTTCTTTTAACAAGTTCTGCTTCTGTCACGTTGAAAAACGCAAGTATTCTTGAGGCTGCAGGTAACACTTGGTTAGTTATGTAGTATTCAACGTCTACTTCTTCGAGTTTAGCGAAAATGTAGGGTTTCACTCGGTTGTATAGGCGCCCTTTCCAGTCAAAATAACGTAGCCCACTTTGTCGCCGCTCATTAGCCGCCAACCTTTTTCTTTAAGCATTTTTGCCGCTTCCACATGGGGTGCTTTTATTGCGTAGTCTTCTGGTCGTTTTGTAAGGGTTTTCCAGATTATAAGGTCATGCAAGGGAACTTTGCGATGTTTCAAATCCGCAATCACAGAACGCACATATTCAACCGCCTTCTTAGACGACTGTTCATTGAGGATAATTTCAAGTACGTGCTCCTGCACTTTTTTTGCAACTTCTGCCCAGTCACCGCGAATAACCTCCAAACCCACAATGTCTAAGCTGCCATCCTGCCGTAAGCCAGCATAACGTTTTTTTGCTTCGGTAAAGAAAATTCGTTTATAAACTTCGCCGACTTCCACATCTAACTTAGGTCGTGTTTGATTTCTTTTTCTAACTTTTGAATTTTAGTTTGGTCATATTTGAGGAATAAGCTGTCAGTGTCTCCATAAACAACTTGGATTGCCTGCTTTCTCCGCCATCTTAGACGCCGTCAAAATGATGTGTCTCCCCCAAGCAGAAGCTGCTTCAGCGACAGGTTTAATGTACCATCTTGCGCCTACCCAGCCAGCGTAACCGTAAGCAGCATTTGTTATGATTTTAACTGCTTTTTGGCGTGCGTCCAACACTTGGTATTCGACAGTCTTGGGATTGAGGGTCTTCATTTTTTGGCGTATGTGTGCTTCTTACGTTGATTAGGTATGTGAGAGCTTCTTTGTAGAATCCTGGTGGTGACCTTGCGGAATCGGTGTCCCACTTCTGGCGCTGTATAAACTCCGCCTGTTGGGTCTGGCTCGTTGGGTGCGATGTAGGTGTCAGGGTGAGAGGTTGTAGGTTATCATGATGTTGGGGTACATAGACTTGAAATCTAAAACGGCGATGTTCTCATGCAAGCCTGGTTTGGGGGAAAGCACCAAGCCACCAGCATAGGGTTGGTAGGGTTGCTCGATGCGTTTTGGAACAAGTTCGCCGATTTTCTGCGCCTGTTTAATTAGGAACCACTCAACGCGGAAACCCACAGCCGCGGTCATTACATGATCCAGTGGCAAGCTTGTTAAGACTGGCAAGTTGCATGGCAAAATCCAATAACAAACTCGCCATGCCCTGGACTTTGCAGGCGCTATCCAACCCGAAACGTTCAAGTTCTCCGCGTTTTTGCTTATCATCCCAATAATCTGCAAACTCAACATCCTCAATGATGTTCTGCCGCTCTTTCATTATACCTAAATGGTTAGCAAAATTCCAAAGGTTTTTAACCTTAACCTCAGGAAACACATCCATAAAATCCGCCAAATCAACATTCACTATGCCTGTAGTGGAAACATGCCCGTAAACGCTAGTATGGGGTTCAAGGTGGGCTCTGTCAAAATCCATTTTCATTTTGAGTTTGTGACTTCTGCGTTTGAGGTAAGTCCAGTCCACCGTGTTAGCTCCATAGCTTGCTATAATGTCGGGGTCAAATCTTCGGATGTAAGCGATGAATGCTTCAATGACAGGTTTGTCATTTTTGTCCTCGTCTGCGATGAACTGTCTTGTTTCACCATTGCTAGCTGATGTTGAAATAATTAGGACAGGGTTTCGGTCGGGTTTAGGGGAACCTTCGCGACTGTAACAAATCATCGAAAAACTCAAAACCTTCAAAACCGGCATAACCGTCTCATCCAGCTGCTTGGGAGGCAAGTTCGCTTCAAAAATCTTTGCAACTCTAACTTCTTCAGAGTTCTCTTCCTCAATTGCTTCTACCTCAAGCCATCCACATGGCGCTAAGTTGTTATCAATAAGGTACCGCATTGAGGCGCGAACGTCCTCTTCGAGGCAATCAGCTACCCCTTCGAAGCTTCGAAGTTGCTTAGCAATCTTCCCAGTTTCAGTTGCAATCTTGCAACAAACCCTTATTGCCATCACGGGTTGGCCAAAGAAGCGTCGAGCAACAACATCCGCTTTCACAATTGATTGGGCATAAGTCGTCCTGATTGAATTTGCAATCTTCGACGCATCAACACCTTCAGTCACCACAACATAGAAATAAGCAATAAAGTTGCGGTCAATAACGAGCACTCGATTGCCAGCTGAATCAATTCCCCACAGCCACATTTCAATAGTGCCTTTTTCCTCATCGATCTTTGGGTTAATGTCTAAGAGCCAAAAAGTAACTTTCACAGAGCAATCGCCATAAAACATAAAACAAGATTGCCCTTAAACCTTTAGATCTCATTCATTTTCTGTTTTCTTGAAATGCTAACTCTAATTATTTTAATCTAATTGACAAAAAACATGAGAGGGTACTAGAGCGAAAAAGGTGCTACCTCTTCCTTTGGGTGTTTTCCTTTGTTTTTGATGTTTTTCTTGGCTTACCCATTACTTCAGCTTTCTTTAAGTCAAAAGTCGATTTTACAGTAAAGAACGTTTTCAAATCGGGATCTAACTGCTCAATAACCATTATAGACATATAACGAACTCCACGCAGCTTATCTACCATCGCTTGCAAATCAAATTCGTTTTCCGCTAAAGCCTCTTTAGCCGCTTGTAACGCTTGTTTTGTATTGTAAACGGCGTGTAGAGGTTGACATTCCAAGTCTGTCGATCTTGGAATAACCGCTGCTTTTCCAATAGCGCAGTCAAATAGCAAAGACATTACCTCTTGGGAAACAAATGGGCTGTCAAAAGGCAGAAGCGCCGAATACTCGCCTTGAGCCGCTTCAAAACCTGCTACTGCTCCAGCCAAAAGTCCCTCCGATTCAAAATCGTAAACGATAAAACTCACTTTAGAAGAAACCACTTTTTCATATAAGTCTAGCACGTTGCTGCGAACTTGTAACTACAATGATTTCATCAACAAGACCCTCAACGGCATCAATCACATAGTTAATCAAAGGTTTTCCGTTCAAAGTCTAAAAGACCCTTATCGCCAATAAACTTCTCTGAGAAACCCCCTGCCAAAATAATAGCTGACCTATCCAAACAAATGCATCTCCAACTAGGAAAATCTAGCATACGCAGTATTGTTTAAGCTTTTTTATGAAAGAAAAGAAAGGTGGTTATTCTACTTCGTTATTTTCTATTTTCTTAGCCATCTCTGCCAGAATCTTGGTGAAGGGGTGGTCTGGTTTATCTTGGACGAAAATCAGGTTTCCTTCTGCTCTTAGAATTTCACAGAAACACGGCACCATACCCAGCATTGGTACTTGATAGTCGGCTTTAATTTTGTTCTGCATCTCTGTTTTTTTGGCGGTTGCTGAGGGATCGAGCACCTTGTTTAGTACAAAACCTGTTTTCTTTTCGAATAGGTTGTAGAGTTCTGCAAGCATGCGTTTTGTTCCGTCTACGTCTGATCGGTCGCCAGTTGTTGCTACTACTACGAAGTCCGCAGCTACAATAGCGTTTATAGATGAGTACTGTAAGCCTGGGCTTGTGTCAAAGAATAAGTAATCAAATTTTTGGTCTTTAAGCAAAGCTTCTCGTAAAGCTAAAAGTCTGCCTAAAGCTCGCATTTCCCATTTTCGGTCTTTTGACGACATGTCGCGGATAGCTTCCGTTGATGGGTTTGCTAAGCATGCATAGAATTTGCCGTTTCCTGAGATTCGGCTGCTTAAATCTATGAGAGTTTTGTTGATTTCGCAAGTGTTGTTTAGGTAGTCGTTTAACCAGAAATCAGCGTTTGGAGTTTTGAGAATAGCGAATAAGCTTGGGGCTCGAAAGTCAAGGTCGAACAGGCAAACTTTCTTCCCTGCCTTGGCAAATGTTGCTGCTAAATTTACTGAGAAAAGAGTTTTTCCCGTTCCACCTTTGTATGAATGTACCGCAATTATTTTGCTCATAATTTTCAACTCTGGGATTCTTTTTCTATGAAGAAGTAAGCTTTCCTGCCTTTTCGCTCCTTCTTTAGGTAACCCATAATTACCAATTGATTAAGATAAGCGCTTTCTACTGCTCTTGCTCGTTTGGTTTGATCTGCGATTTCTTCAGCTGTTGCTCGACTGCACCTGCAAATTGTCATAGCTGTTTTGCGCAAGTGATCAGGCATGGATAGAAGAGTCATGACATCGAGGGATGCATCTGGCAAGGGTGAGGATGCTCTTTGGTTGTTTGAATTGCCGTTCTTTTGGATTTCAATCATAACTTCCATTTTGTCGTTTAGCTTCTCGAGGCTTTCTTCTATCTTTTCCAAGAATGTTTAACGGTTTTTTACTTGATAATTCGTTTCTAATCATTTGTTTCCCCCGAGTTGTCTTTCATGGTGCAGTTTGATAAGATAACCATATCCTGTTTATTAAGTCTTGCGATATAGCAGTACTTATTTTGAATAAGTAAACAAAACAAATATTAATTTTTTACAAGACAAAAATAGGTTGATTAAGGATTATTTTCTAAAAGTAAAAGATTTAGTAGGGAATAGGAGTTTGGTTCCTGGCTTCCTCTACTATCGGTAAAACCTGCTTTAGTTCCTTGAAGTACTTTAGAACAGTTATGCCCCGTTGTGTTACTGCAAAAACTACACGTGCTTTTCCCACGATGCGTTCTTCAACTAAGCCTTGCTTGATGAGAAATTCTAGATATTCCTTGAGGACGCTACAGTTAACGTTTGCTTTATACATGACGTGTGTTAACTTCAATGGTCCTCTGTGGGCAAGCACTGTTAGGATGTCAACGTACATTTCAAGTTTTGATCGACGCAATTATATTCCTCTTTTTTTGTTTAATGCTCCGTTTGGTTATAAATCATTTATGGATTAGTAATCAGTGTTTTTGTCCATCCGAGCTGTCAATTGGCAACTTTTCTAGATGCATTGTTTAACACATTTAATCTATTTTCGAATGCCGTCACCATGTCATCTAGCAATATTTCACGCAATTCTGTAGACAAACCATTGATTTTATCATCAAAAACGTCCGCTAACTTGGCTTCTATTTCTTTTCTATCTTTATCCGCAATTTGCTTCATACACACAAATCCTCCCAATCATAATGACCAACCAAAATGGCTGAAGGTATATAACTGACTTATGAAAGCTTCCTATGAATCAGAAATTAATACCTGAAAACTAAATCATATTTGAATTGTTGGATATTTTAGTTTATTTGTGAGATTTTCTGCTTGGGGTGGTACATAAGAAAGAAGATTTCCTGTTGAATATTGTTATTGTGACGATACATATACCTGTTTTTGAGTTTAACTGGTAAATTAAATGTTAGAGCTGTTGTTTTAAGTGGCCAATCTGAATTTTCAGCATCTGATTACGAAATAATACTTAACTATATTGAGTATGCAAAAATTTGGGTGAAGACTAATATTTGATACAACAATCGCTGACTTCTGGCATTTATTTTTATTTTGAAGTTGTAGTTCGTTAACAATCACAAACGAATTTAAGACGCATCCGACATTTTTGTGTCGTAAAAACTGGGTTATGAGTATCTAACTTTTTAGAAGGTTTAGGTTTAAATGTTAAGTTCTTTTAAAGAAAAATCTTGGAGTGTCTTGCTAGTTAAGGGAAATGTTCTAAACGACCAAGTAAGAGCGGAACGCTGCGAAAACTGCAAATCAACAACTGAAGTCCTAACCACCAACTTCAACAATCCCAATTTACTCTTATATGGTTGCAAAGACACTAAATGCCAGCACAGACTTCTACGTTTAGATTTTGACGCTTAACCAAAAAATAGGATTAAAACTTTTCAATAATCTAATCTTGTTCTGTTCCAAACCTATGTTATCGTAGATTATTCTGTTTTGAACATTAAAGGAAAAATGGAAGGAAAAGAAAAATGCTTTCTGTGATAGAAGAAGAAGAATTGAATTTGCTGCAGAGCTGAGTTTGTTTTGAGTTGCTTTTATTGCTAGAGCTTTTTGTTTTTCTTTTTATGCGTCTGTGTTCGTTCATTTTTCTCAAGATTGCGTCAGGATACGTCTAATAACGGCTTGTTGCGTTTGGTTTAGCCTTGTCTTTTATATTTAAAGCAATTTTTGGAGGCTGATTAGAGTTTTCACACATTCTGAAAAGGGTGTAGGTCATTATGTTAAAACTATTAGTGTAGGGCTATTTCTTTACTTTCAGCTCAGCTTCAGAAATCGATCTATAAACATCCAGTTACCCTTTTTTTAAGGGTTAGTCTTTTAAAATTAGACATTTATTATCTTAGCATGCAGGTAAGTGTTAATGGCTAAAATAGAGGGCTTGCTAAGACTAATAAGACCACTAAACTGCATTGTTATGAGTTTTGCAGTTCTAGTGGGTGCTATCTTGACTGGTCTTGGAAACCTTCATTGGATAAATCTGCTCTTTGGTGCCATAACTGCGTTTACTCTAACGGGAGCTGCTATGGCAGTAAACGACTACTATGACTATGACATTGACAAAATTAATGAGCCAAACCGGCCGATTCCCAGTGGTCAAGTATCCCTAAAAGCCTCATTGGTCGTAACAGCAACCATGACCCTTATTGGTCTGTCTTTTGCCTTCATGATTAGTCTTTATTGCCTGGTTTTTGCTACGGCTGCATGGATAATCATGGTAACCTACACGACAATAGGAAAACGCGCAGGGTTTCCTGGAAACCTTCTGGTTAGTGCTTGCGTTGCTGCACCATTCCTCTTTGGCAGTCTAGTTGCCGTTAACACGGTGTCGATCAATATACTGCTCTTTGCGTCCATGGCCTTTCTGTCAAATACAGGACGAGAAATAACCAAAGGCATAGTTGACATCGAAGGTGACAGACAACACAAAATCAAGACTTTAGCTGTAGTCTTTGGCAGCAAAAAAGCAGCTTTGGCAGCAACAATATTCTTCATCTTTGCAGTCTGCCTATCTCCAATACCGCTAATTCTAGACATAGTCTCAATCTGGTTTATACCATTTGTTCTAGTAACCGATGTTGGCTTGTTTTGGTGCTCAGTTTCCTTACTAAAAAACCCTGAAAGAGAAAACTCGCGAAAAATAAAGAAAATCGTCCTATTCCTGTTCATTTTTGGATTATTAGCATTCATATTTGGAATAGTTAGGTAGTGACTGCATGGTTACCAACATTGAAATTATCACAAATTTGGTGTTGCTCATACTCTGCTACTTATACATCGTTGCCATAATTGTTATTGCAGTGAGAATTGACCGCAAGTTCCCAAAAAACCTAAAACGAAAGTTCCTACATATTATGATTGGCAACTTTGTTTACATAATACCTTTTTTTACCTTTACAACTTTCCCAGCTAACTTTCCATTTTTCGTCGCATCACCTTTCATACTACTAACTCTTTTGGTGTCGCCAGCTTCACCATTTAACTTAAAAAACAAAATATCAGGCCTAGCAGACATTACAACTGGCGGACACCAATTTGGTCTAGTCCTTTACGCAATCTCCTATACCATTTTAGCTTTCTTTTTCTCTGCTAAACCATATGTTATAATAGCGGGGATTCTGCCAATGGCTTTTGGAGATGCTGCCGCTTCCATAGTTGGGCAAAAGACTGGTCGTCATCAATTCAATATATTTTCAAAAAAGAGCATAGAAGGAACTATTGCAATGTTCACAATAACATTCGTGAGCGTAACACTTAGTTTGTTACTTTTCTCTTACCTATGCCCTTTTTCAACATCTATACTGCTACTGGCCTCATTAGGGGTTGCGGCTATAGCAACAGCAACCGAAACGTTAACACCAAAGGGGCTAGATAACCTAACAGTGCCGCTAGTTAGCGCCTTGGCATTTTTGCTTTTGATCGGAGGAATCTAGTTCAAACTTATAATAATCGATGGTTTAGACGGCTCAGGAAAAAGCACCCAAGCGCACATAATCTTTAAGACACTAAAACAAATGAACAAACAAGTATCAATACGTGTTCACCCTGAAAGTGATAATTGGATTGGCCAAAAGGCACACACTTTTTTATATTCTAAGGGTAAATCTGCCCATTTTTCATCGGCGTTGTTCTACATGGCTGATGTTCTACGTTCAATATTTCTATATTCCTGGCGAAAAGACGACTACATAATATTTGTACGGTACCTAATGGGAACTGCGTACCTACCATCGCCACTTCACTCAATAGGTTATAACTTCTTTTCAGCCATAGTTCCAAAATCGAAAGAAATGTTTTTTTTAGATGTTAACCCAGAAGTAGCGGCATCTCGGATTAAGAGCAATCGCACCAACATTGAAATGTTTGAGAACCTTGTCTCCCTAAAAAAAGTTAGAGCTAAAGCACTCGCACTGACACGTTTTGACAATTGGATAATCATCGACTCAAACCTCTCCGCAGAGGCCGTAGCTTCAAGCCTTAGAACACACTTAACAAAATAGAATTATTTATCTCCAAAACTTCTAAACTATGTTAAAAACGAGCGCGATGAAGTACCTCGATAACCCCAGAATAGAATGACAAAATCTTCAGATATATCTTGATAGTTCTCTATTCATGTCTCTTAGTCGCTTCTAACTCACCTTAAGGGAATTTAACCCCCAACTTGCCAGTAAGAATAATTAGAAACCCTTCAAGCATGCATCAAGTGAAATAATTTTAAGGTTCTAACCTGAATAGATGCAAAGCCACATATTTGGTGCGGTCGCCGAGATTTGAACCCGGGTCGTCAGCGTGGCAGGCTGATGTCCTAGACCAAACTAGACTACGACCGCAGATATATGTTTCTTATTGAACTACGACCTCTGGTGATATTTGCCCTTGAAGTCAAGTCGTCTTTGTTTTAGATTGTGCTGATATTTATGTTCTTTTTGGTCATGCTACTCATGATTGAAAAGTTTTGAATTGAAATTAGACTGAAATAATGACAGTGCGGGAACCGGGATTTGAACCCGAGTCCTAGACTTGGCAAGCCTATGTACTAACCAAGCTGTACTATTCCCGCATGCTATTCTCGTATTTCGTTATTCAATCCTTGGTGTCGTTGCACCGCTGTCTCAGACTCTGGGGCTATTTATGTGCTTTTTGGTTTTTCTGATCATGTCCTATCGTTTCAGTTGAACTAACTTGCTTTTTGTAGAGGTAAGAGTGGCTGTTGCAGTAGAAAAAAGCGGTTGCATCAAAACCTATTGATGGATTAGAGACCGAATGAAAAACAAAATGCAGGGCCTGTTGAACCAGAAAAATATCGAAGCTCATTTGAAGAATAGATATTTGAGATTCTAACATCAGTCATTTTTCAACATAACACATGGAAAGGGTTGTGCGCTTTTTGGGGCAAGACTGATTCAGATTTTATTATTTATCCTTGTGTTCTTTTCGTCTTATTGACGAATTGGACTTACAATTTACGATTTTTAGTTTCTTTCGTTAATGACGCTGCATTTTCTTATTACTATCCTATTGTAGTTATGATTGTATCAAAATTAAAATCGGTTACATCGATTATTGTTGGGCTAACCTGAAGTGTTAGTTTTATGGGAATTGCTTCATTTGCTTTTAGGATTTGCCCTGAGTAGTTCCAAATTAAAGACATGTAACTTGAAGCTCTAGATGGAGTCCAGTTTGAAGCACTTATCCGTAGGGAAACGGCTGAGTTCCCTTCGTTTCTAACGTAAATTGTCAAATTATTACTTGAAGGTGCTTCTATGGATCCCCAATTAAGGGAAAGTGTTCTGTTTGTACAATCTTGATCCCAGTAAATCCCTGCGCCTACGCCCTGCACAGAGTTTGCTTGGACAACACTTATGTTTGAAGCGAAACCTCCAATTGCTATGCCAAAAAACATTATTAACAAAAGGCAGATTGTGGCGAGTGTTGTTTTTTTGTTAAAATGGCATTCGGTGGGCATGGCGAACCTTGTTTTTAGGTGTTTTAATCGCTTGTTTGCGCTATTGAGTTTTTCCTCAAGGTTTTTACACGGCATTCTAAAACCTCAATATAGTGTAGTAATATATCATATGTGTTTGATATGATAAATAATGATGTGACTGCTCCTGTACAATCACAAATTTGGCTCTTAATCTGTTGGATTGGTCGTTGTAGTGTCGTGACTACAGCGATATTTTATATCTGCAATATTCACTCTTAATATATATGTTAGATTCAATTTTGATTTGTAATGGAGTTGAAGAAAAATATGAATAGAAAAATCTTCCACGGGGCTATTCTCGAAAGCGTTTTGCTCAACCTTATAAATGAAACTTCTGACCGCGGTTTACATGGCTATGCCATATTGAAAGCTTTGCAAAAGAAATTTGGCGTAAGTTTAGGATCTTCTTCCTTATACCCTGAGCTTAGACGTTTAGAGAAACGGGGACTTATAGCTTCAAACTGGGAGCTCTCACTTGAAAAAGTCCACAAACAATATAGAATTACACGGAAAGGACAGAGTCAATTGAAGGAAAATTTCGTAGAGTTAAAAACAATCATTCCAACTTTCGCTACCATTAATCCTTAAATAAGGTAGGATAAGCAATAGGGAAAAATAGACGAAAATGTTACTTTTGAAAGTTAATTGCCGTTTTAGTTTAATGGTTCCAGAAGAAATATTTGGACAATCTCAACAATAGCTAGAGGGAAAGGCAGAAATAGTCGGAATATATTTCTTTTTGAAAAGAAAGGTCGAGGGGGAGCTTTTAGGAGAAAAGATGGGTAAATGTCTAGTAAACCCAACTGCCCAGCCCCTCAACCCAACCACAATTTCAACTTGATTAGCTTAAATAATTTTGCACAATTCAAAAGATTAAGATGTTTCCTTTAAAAGCAAAAAAAAGTTGGAAATGTAAACGAGACATAAACAAAAGTAAGAGGTCTTTTTTGTAACCTGAAACTTTCTTCAGAAAATTATCTTGAAATTTACTCAACAGAAGAATAGTTGAATTTATATTTCTGGATAGATTTTTTTTGAGTTGCTTTGCCTTCAGTCTTATGGATGTTTGAAGAATACGTCTGTGTACCTCGCTATGAGTCTTTTTGTGTTTGAAAAAGCTAGATCTGCTTCCAGTTGCCTTTGACCAAAACTTATTTGACATGACCAATAACGCTAAGACAGATTACGCTTTCTTGTAATCCATCAATGTCCAGTATTGAATTCATTTCGTCATCAAAGAATGCCCCGATTTGACAAGATCCACAGGTGATACTTGTTGAGGCTAAGGCCAAATTTTGAGCTATGTGCCCCGCATCTAAATAGATATATCGGTAGGCTCTTTCCTTGTATTTCCACTTTGATCTTCCAAAAATCGCTGTCCAAATGAAGACAACGGAGGCGTCTGCACACATCTCTTGATCTAAGGCTGCGTGGGCTAATTTGCTGCCGAAATTTCCAAGTTTTATTTCTTCCAGCAAATGATTCTTTATGTTGTAGTGATAAATGCCTTCGCTCAGGTCTTCTACATTATTTGCCATAATGTAAGTCTCGATAGGGTATAATGCTCCAGCTGAGGGAGCAGTTCGGAACTCGTAACCATGCTCAATTCTTTGGATACCTGTGGATGCCCAAAGAAGAAACGCCAAATCAACCTTACTCAAGGGCTGAGTTGAGAATGATCGGATGCTTTTTCGTTTTTGAAGAACTTCAGTAAAAGTTAAAGTAGGTTCTTTAAACTGACTTGGCAGTGGAACAGTTTTGCTGATCGGATAGCTCTTATATGTTTCAGGCTTATTTGCCCAGTCAAGGTTGCCCCCAAAGCTTTTGGTTCGGATGTACTTTGTTTCTGTTTGAAAATCGTCTCCAACTGTTTCTTCCATTTTATGCGCCTTCTAAAAACAGGGTTCTAAATAATGAATTAGGCAGAAAATAATATTTATTGATTTCTCAAATGAGCCTCATTTTGCTCGAAAGCATGAAAAACCATTTTAACACAGAAATTCATTTTACTCTTTTTTCCCATTAGTCAACGGTTTTTGATGATTTTACAATTTTTAACATACCAAAATTTCTGAAATCTTTAGAAAAACAACATCTCATAAGAAAAACATCCGTCTTTCTATTTGTTGCCTGAATTACCTATTTTACCTTAAAAGAATTAAAGAAAACTATCGTTACCACAGAAACAACTGTTCTCTCAATATTTCTATATCCATAGGTACTCAAAAACGAAATATCGGTAATTATTTTTTAGCTTGGCGGATGTTGACTGAATATTTAGTTTATGAGAGTATGAAACCAATAATAAAACCGATAACGAGCCCGATGCTAAGCGGTAGTATACCTATTATGAGCGTACTGTATTGGAGTGCTATAGGACCGTATTTATCGGATAGACTTTTCAAAGTACCCAGACTTAACCCGAAAAAGCCCAGGTAACTAACAATAACCAATATAATTCCAGCAATGATCGCGATCTTTAAGACCTTGTGAACCATATAGCCAACGATCAATCCAATAACGAATGGAATAGCCATTATCACAATTATCGGCAAACCACCGATGCTTCCAGAAGTAATAAACCCAAATATGTCTTCTAATACGCCCAAAATTCATAACTTCCTAATTTACGATGGGGTAAATTGATATTTAAAATTTGGCTCTTTGATGAAGAAGGGGGCTGTCCGGGTTGTTTCTCTTTACCTTTTAATTTTTGAAATAAAGGGTTGGAATAAATAATCTAATCATCTAAAATTAAATTTTATATTGAGGTAAAAAAAACAATTTACTTTAAAGTAAAACATAAATTACCTTAAGAATTAACTACTTGTAGGCGTTTTTTTTATGTCAAAAGAGAGTAAAACAATTAAAGACAAAGAAATTTTGAAGAAGAACGAAGAATCTGTAAGCAAAAAAGAAACAAAATTATCTATAAAAACCTCAAAAAAACCGACTGCAATAACCAAAGCTCAGCCGCAGGACCTTTGGCAAGCTTTTGATGATACCTTTGCAAGATTCAGAACCGATTTTGAAGATCTTCTTTTTCCAGCAAATTGGCCTGAGGCATTCTCATTTATTCCAGAGATCAGAGTTCCCGTAGTGGACCTAAAAGACGGAGAAAAAGAATACAGTCTGAAGGCGGAAATGCCTGGCTTTAAGAAAGAAGACATCGAAATTGAAGTACAAGATGATGCAATTGCGATAACTGGTACTGCAGGATGGAAATATGATGAAAAAGGTCAATTATATATATGCAAAGAACGTGCCTGTAAAACATTCTACAGAAGGTTTGAGCTACCCGAAGAAATAAAGGTAGAAGAAGTCAAAGCCAACTTATCCGACGGTGTTCTAGATATAGCACTTCCTAAGAAAACAGTAAAGGAAAAACGAAAAGTAACTGTAAGATAAACTGAAAATTTCCCAAATTTTCTTTAGCCTTTTTTCTCTAACTTTTAGTTAACCATAAGCTACTCATAGTTCGCAAATATTGCAAAGATTGTCCCATACCACAAAACTCACAATTAAGCTTAATTTGCCGCGGGACTCACAGACTTGCGATTGTGTAGCTACAATCACATATGTTTAAGAGCGCTTGGTTGCTTTCTAAAATACTTAGGTGAAAATCATGAGTGATGATAAGCTTCATAATCATACATTGGGAGTTCCTTCATCCCAAGAAACACCCATTCAAGGGGTAAACCCAGATCAAGTTCCGTGTCCAGTATGCGGAAAAACATTCAAGACTCACTCCGAAATGGAGAGACACAGGGATGCTAGGCACCACGAAACAAAAGGGCACGAATTATAATTAAAAAAATAATAGCGGTCGCTATCAGGAAAATCAGGCAAACGCCCAACCTCTAATTCATCTAAATCTTAAAGCCTATTACGTTTAGTCTGAAGCAATAATTTCCTTAATCGTAGAACCTCTATTTCTTAAAGGAATAATTTTGCTCGGTTCAGACCAAATTATCCTAAGGCTAAATGCTATTTAGTGTTAAGTTAGGATGTGAGGAAGAAGTTAATCTGTAATTCTGTAGACTCTGCCATCATCCGCGCAGATGTAAATGTCTTTTTCGTCGTCTATGCCAAAGGAGGTTATATGGAGATTGGTTTTCAAAAGTTCCTTGTTTATCGGATTGCTTTTGTCATAACTACTAAGTGCCCAGATTCTACCAGAAACATAATCTCCATAAATATAAGATCCAATAAGCTTTTTTAGTTCTTGTCCTCGGTACACAAACCCTCCAATTGTGGCATTGCCTTGGTTGCGTCCGTATTCCCAAATCGGTGGAATTAGTCCTGTTACGTTTTTGGTGTTGCCTGTATACGGCAATGTTCCTTCCATTATATTCCAGCCATAATTCCTGCCTTTTTCAACTACATCGATTTCCTCTATTCGGTCTTGTCCAACATCTCCGGCCCAAAGCTTACCATTAACTGAGTCAAAGCTAAAACGCCAAGGGTTTCGGAATCCATAAGCATAAATCTCCTCCCTGTAACCAGCAGTGTTACCTTCAAAGGGATTGTCTGCGGGTATTCCGTAATTTCTTCCTTTGGAAGGATTGTTTACGTCTACCCTGAGAATTTTTCCAAGCAAGCTGGAGCGGTTTTGTGCGTTACTCAAGATATCACCATAAGGGCTTCCATCACCTAATGCTATGTACAGATAATGATCTGGTCCAAAAGCCAATTGGCCGCCGCTATGGCTATCAAAAAGTTGTGGGATCTCCAACAAGATTTTTTCGCTAGTTTCATCAGCTTTGTTAGGATTTTTTGGTAAGATAGACCATTGAGCAATGATGGTTCGAAGAGGATTGTCAGCTAGGTAGTTTACGTAAAAGTGTCCGTTCTTCGTAAAATTTGGATCGAATGCCAAACCCAAAAAAGCACCTAAATGAACCTGATTGTGAATGTCAAGAAAAATGTTGGCTTCAGTAACGTTTCCGCGGTTTTCAAAAACGTAGATTAAACCCTTTTGCCCTACTACAAAAAGTCTGTTTGTGCCGTCTCCTGAATTGTAAATTCCTACAGGATGGTCAAAATAGAGATTTGGAAATGCAACCTCAACTTTATATTGGAATCCGGTCTGAGGCTGGCGTCGATTCAATAGAAAATTTAACCCTGATGTTGCACTAATGATTAAAATCACTACAATTATTAGTGAAATGGTTGTTTTGTGTTTCATTAAGAATCATCCTTTGCTCAAGGATTCCTAATCGTTTAAGGCATTTGAAACATAAAGGTTTTACAGGTTAACCTTTTGGTCATAAGTAAATAAATTAAGCTTAATTTGCCAAGACAAAGTTGACGATTGTTTAAAGTCTCTGACTTGCTCAATACTCTTAATTGTGGTTTCATAAAAGAAAAAACAATCTAAGATCGAAAAATCCATGTTTGTTATGAACAAAAATTAGGATTCTTGCTACATCTGCAAAAAGCAAATATCAAAAACAACCAACGCTCGCTGCAATCTCCTTGAGTGCTGCGAGCTTTCTGAATAAATTGTGTCAACCAACCAAAAACCGAAACCAAAAAAATACGAAGTTAAAGAAAGTGTTCTCATCCATTGAATGTTGTAAATAACTTTATTTTTCAAGCTTAAACCGAATTGTAGTTAATGCCGGTGTCATTATTAGGCCGGATTTGGAGCTATCAGATAGTCCTAATTTAAATTCAGGAAAATCAGCCTTCAATCATTAAGGATGTCATTGTTATTGATCCAGCAACTGGTTTATCGTTAAAAAAAGTTATCCCTTCTTTCTCCTTTTTTAATGCCAAAATATAGAGCAGCGGTAGGTAATGTTCAGGTGTAGGAATTGCTAAATCAAACGCTCTTCCTTGAGAGCGATAATTAATTAATTGTTGGTGTTCATCGTTTAAGATGAATCTTTTCATTTGTTCACTTGCTTCTAGTGCCCAGTCATAACCAAACCCAGCCGCGTATGGATTATCCCATGAAAGCATTCCTAAATTATGAACCATGTTGCCGCTTCCAATGATTAAAATACCCTTCTCGCGAAGTATCGATAGCTCTTTTGCTAAAGCATAATGGAACTGAGCGGGTTTAGAATAATCTAAACTCATCTGAATAATTGGAACATCGGCATTGGGAAAAATCCGCTTTAGAACAACCCAGCAACCATGGTCAAGACCCCATTCATAATCCAAACCTACCACAGTTCTGGTTATAAAACCAGCGATTGCTTTCGCTAAATCAGGTTTCCCAGGTGCAGGATACTGTACCTCGTACAGTTCCTCTGGGAAGCCGAAAAAGTCGTGAATAGTTTTTGGTTTATCCATTGCTGTTACGTAAGTGCCTTTGGTTTCCCAATGAGCTGAAATGCATAGAACTGCCTTTGTTTTAGGAATTTTTCTAGCGATTTCTCTGAATCCTTCAACGAATTCGTTATCTTCAATCCCGTTCATAGGGCTTCCGTGTCCTAGGAAAAGAACGGGCATTAGTTCTGCAGTTGAGATTTCTTCATTGTTCTTAATCATTATCGCCTACATATTTTTTAAATGGAACTATGGATAAACACTTTTCTGTTAACACTTAACGCTTAACCCGAAATGGTTCACCTTGCGCTTTCTTGTTGTTGTAGTGAGATAGCAACAACATACAGTTATGTTATCAAATTCAAAAATAATTCTAGAACACTAATGACAGACATAATTACTGTGAAAAATCTTGTTGAAATATATTCTGATGGAACCAAAGCCGTTGATGACATCTCTTTTAACGTGGCAGAAGGTGAATTTTTTGGTTTTTTGGGACCCAACGGCGCAGGAAAAAGCACCACCATCAAAATCTTAACTACCTTGCTTAGAAAAACCTCTGGCCTAGTAACTGTGGCAGGATACGATATAAACAGCAATGCCCCAGCCATCCGCAAAATAATCGGGGTTCAAAGCCAAGACACAACCGTTGACGGCGACTTAACAGGCCGAGAAAACATTACTTTGCAAGGTCATTTCCAGCAAATGGAAAGCGCAAAATTGAAGCAACGTGTAAATGAGCTCTTGCAACTTGTGGGTCTTGAATCAGCCGCGGATAAACGTGCAAGAAATTATTCTGGCGGAATGAAAAAACGATTGGATTTGGCGACTGCACTTATCCATGAACCCAAAATACTGTTTTTAGATGAACCAACCACAGGTTTGGATCCTCAATCTCGAACGGCAATTTGGTCTTACCTTGAAAAATTAAACAAGGAAGAAGGCATAACCATTTTCTTAACCACCCAATACCTTGAAGAAGCAGATAAACTCTGCAAACGTTTAGCAATTATTGATTTTGGCAAAATAGTGGCTAGCGGATCCCCTTCTGAGCTTAAACGCGAAATCGGTGCTGACTCTATTAGGATTGGGCTTGAAAACTGCAACATTGACCGCGAGAAAGCGAAAGAAATTATTAAAACTATGACTGGTGTTAAAGAAATAATTGATTCTGAAGAATGCATCAATGTTTATGCCCAAAATGCATCATCATTGATTGCTGATATTGTTCGCGCTCTTGACAGCTCGGATATTCGGATGACATCTGTAACTTTTTCTCAGCCATCTCTCGACGATGTTTTCACAAAGCATACTGGGCGGAAGATACGCGTTGAAGAACTCGTTAAGGCACCAAGCGCAATGTTTGGTGGAAGGAGATAAAAATGACCCTACTTTCTGATACCGCTTACATATTTGTGAGATACCTTAAAAAACTTGTCCGAAACCCAATTCTGCTATTTTTCTCACTTTTCCAACCCATAATATTCCTTGTTCTATTCACCCAATTGTTATCAAAATTCAGCATTCTAATTGTTTTGCCGTGGCGGAAGTTATCTTAGAGTTTGCAACTGCAGGAATTCTTCTGCAAAACGCTTTTGGCAGTGCTCTTCAGTCGGGAAACTCAATAGTGGCTGATATTGACTCTGGTTATCTGCAGAAAATGCTCGTGACACCAGTTAAACGCCCTGCTATTTTATTGGGTCGATTAACAAGTGATGCTTTCAGGGTAGTTGTTCAATCAGCTATTATTATTGGGTCTAGCGTACGCCTTGGGTGCTTTTGTTACCACCGGTGTCGTTGGAATTCTGCTTATATTCTTTACCATTGCGTTCTTTGGGCTTGCCTGGTCAGGTATTTCTTTAGCTTTGGGTATGAAGACAAGAAGCTCTGAGACGGTGTTTGCTATAGGTGGGTTTTTAACATTTCCACTCTTATTCCTCAGCACAGCTTTGTTCCCTCTTAGTTTCATGCCTTCATGGGTTCAAGACATCTCGAATTTTAACCCAATAAGCTATGCTGTCAACGCTATAAGAGTACTTATGACTACAGGTTATGATTGGGGAACGATTCTTTCTGCTTGGGGTGTTATCGGTTTGGTCGCGGTCATCACATTAGGCGCAACTTTGTATCAGTTTAGAAAAGTAGTCAGCTAATAGATCATTTTAATTAACAGGGTAAATATGGGCGTCAACATTCGAGGGCTCAGACAACACTTTAACTCTAACTTCAATCAGTTCAGGTGTCGTAGGCATCAAGCCCTTTTAGGGTTTTAGAGAACGCCATCATTATGTTGCCGAATGTTTCTTGAACAAAATTGTTAAACGGAGCTTGTTTCCATCAATGTATATTTCTGTTTCAAAATTTTTTTCATTATTCTATGGCTTTCTTCCAAAAAATTACCGTTAATTCTTTGTTAAACCATCGATAAAAAACTCTGATTCTGGAAAGCTTCGAGCAATCGTTAAATCAAACTTTATGGATACAGAACTCATTCGTTCTGTTGCCGCTAGAATTGTTCCTGAGTTTGAATTGCTTATTTTGGTAATTTTTAGTCGAGGTTTGTTCAGCTTAATTCTTTATTTGGACAGAAGGTGGCATTGGACTGCAGAAACAGATTAACGCTTGTTTTCTTTTTTGGTCACTACCTAAAAAAGCATGAAATTTTGCATATTTTTGTTCTTAAAATTTAAAAGCAAGTGTGTTTCTTTTATGTGAACTAGCTCGGGGTAGTATGGGAGAAACAAGAGCGAATGGAGAGGGTATACTAGGAGCCTTCTTTGGAGAAGGAAGCCTACTGTCAGAAAAGACGACTATCTGCCAATAACCTCAAATTTTGGTTATTCGAACAGTTTTTATGCAAATAAACTTAAATATGTTCATGGCAAGGCTTTTGAATATAAAATGTGCAAATTAAGCATTATCCATGAGGAAGCTTTAATGATTAAGAAAATGAACGGAGAGGCAAAATATGGCTTTTGAATTTATTGCAGAAGCCCTCTTAGCATTTCTATTAATCTTCATTTCAACTTATGTAATTTATGCATTAGGCAAACGGTCCGCTCCTAAAACCACAATAAGCGAAAACGAGCAAGCAGCCTACGCTTGCGGAGAAAAAGTAATCTTCCGCGGAGTAAAAATCAACGTATCACTCTACAAGTACCTGATTTACTTCGTAATCTTTGACTCATCAGTTTTAGTTCTCGCTTTTGCTTCATTCGTCAATCGCTGGAACCACAAATCCCCTTCTCTTAATTCTCTACCTCGGCATAATTCTTGCCGCAGGTATAGTTCTCGTCGAAGGAGGAAAAGAATAATGACAGACACAAAAACATGGGCACGAGTAAAATCGCCTTGGGTCCTACATTTTAACTCAGGAGCCTGCAACGGCTGCGACATAGAAATAGTTGCATTATTAACACCAAAATACGATGTTGAACGCTTCGGCGTAAAACTTGAACCTTCACCACGCCATGCAGACGTTCTGTTAGTGACAGGTTGCGTTACTCAGCAATGTGCAGAACGACTAAAACGAGTCTATGACCAAATGCCCCAACCAAAATTCGTCGTCGCTATAGGCGCATGTGCATGCAGTGGCGGAGTCTTCGAAGGAAACTACAATGTTCTTGGCGGCGTAGACAAAGTAATTCCAGTTACAGCTTACATTCCTGGATGTCCACCGCGTCCAGAAGCAATCTTAGATGGAGTAGTAAAGCTTCTAAACGCGTTAAATCCACCTAAACCCAAAGAAGCAACCTAAACAGGCAGAAGCCCCTAACGAGAGCTTGCAAAACCTGAAGTTGTAGCAGCATCAAACGGCTCAACCAAGTAGTTGAGGAGGTAAAACAAATTGTCAAACAATAAAATAGATATATTAAAAATAGTTGAATCCAAACTTGGCAATAAAGTCCAAATCCAACCAGGACATCTGAGCACTGGAACCATAATCGCCCAAAACGGTTTACACCGTGATGTCCTAAAAGCCATGATTGATGCAGACGAAAAAACTGGCATAACCGCCATAACGGGTTTAGACCTTGGAGCAACACTTAGGCGTCTATTATCACGTTCACACGATCCAATGCTTTTGTAACAATCAAAGCTGAAGTGCCAAAAGAAAACCCGAAAATCCAAACCATAATTGACCTTCATCCAGGCGCAGTTTTTCATGAATTGGAAGTTGCAGACCTTTTGGGTGTACAGTTTTCGAAGGGCACCCAATATCAGGGCACTTTGTGCTCTCGGAAAACTGGCCAGATGGTGTTTATCCACTGAGAAAAGATGTTAAAGCCAGCACGAAGTTAAACTTGTCCCAACGCCACCATCAGAAGAAATTAAGCTACCTGAGAATGAAAGGCTCGTAAAAATTATCATCGGTCCTCAACACCCAGCTTTGTTGGAGCCAGAAAAATTCGCAGTAACCGTCGACGGCGAAACAGTAACTAAAGTTGAACCACGCATTGGCTATGTTCACCGCGGCATCGAGAAAGCAACTGAATCACGCACTTATCTGCAAGATGTTTACTTGGTTGAACGCATCTGCGGTATCTGCAACAGCATCCACGCTTGCGGCTTCGTTGAAGCTGTAGAAAAAATAGCTAAAACTGAGGTTCCTGAAAGAGCCAAATACCTACGTGTAATCGCTTTGGAACTCAACAGGCTACACAGTCACCTCTTGACTTTGGGTCATGCGGGCTTAGAAATCGGCTATGAAAC
Source organism: Candidatus Bathyarchaeota archaeon (assembly GCA_963842545.1). Lineage (GTDB taxonomy): Archaea > Thermoproteota > Bathyarchaeia > Bathyarchaeales > Bathycorpusculaceae > Bathycorpusculum. The sequence continues at coordinate 8,909 of CAWJGR010000008.1, read as the reverse complement.
GTTGTTCCAGTATTTCTGGAGAGACCGCGAACCAATCATGGATTTAATCGAATTAACTAGCGGCAACCGTGTTTACTCGTCACTTATGACTGTTGGCGGCGTAAGACGCGACATAAAAGACACTGATATCCCCAAAATCAAATCTATCCTTAAAACCCTTCGTGGACAACTACCATTCTACAGACAAATCTACGAAAATGAACCCATCCTAAAGCTGCGTATGAAAAATGTAGGTGTACTTAAGCAGAGAAGACGCTCTAAAGCTTTCAGTGGTTGGTCCAGTAGCGAGAGGTTCAGGCGTTGACATTGATGTGCGCAAAGACGAACCTTACGAAGCATACGGCGAGATTCCCTTCAAAGAAATAGTCTACAAAGACGGCGATACTTGGGCAAGAATGAATGTTCGCATGGATGAAGTTGAAGAAAGCATCAACATCATCGAATACGCACTTGACCACTTGCCATCAGGACCATTCAGAATTAGCCACTCCCAGAAGCGTACCTGCAGGCGAAGCAGTGAACCGTGTTGAAGCACCAAGAGGCGAACTCTTCTACTATGTACGAAGCAACGGCACAGACATGCCTGACCGCGTAAAAGTCCGCACTCCAACATTCGCTAACATTCCTTCATTCCTTAAAACAGCCATAGGCGAAAGCATTGCGGATGTCCCAGCCAACTTTGTCAGCTTAGACCCCTGCTTCTCATGCACTGACCGGTGACCCAGACAATGATTGATTACCTCCTCCTAATCTTCCGAATCCTTGTCTTTCCAGGCTTCACATTCATCCTGCTGTTGACTCTGTTCTGCGATTGGGTGGAGCGAAAAATCGAAGCACGCATCCAAAACCGTGTTGGCCCAATGGTTGCAGGTCCAGGCAGGTATTCTTCAGCCCCTAGCAGACTTCATAAAACTGTTAACAAAAGAAGACATCGAACCAAGAGACGCTAAAAAAATCATTTTCCAGTTATGCTCCCCTTGTAGCTTTTGCCATTATGGTTTTTGCTTTCTGTTTCCTACCCATTGACGGCGCAAGCGTTTTATCAACGAGCGGTTTTAGCGGCGACTTAATTATTATATTGGCGTTTGCAACAATCGCTAACTTTTTGTTGTTTCTTGCTGGATGGGCATCATGCAACCCATATGGCACCATTGGCTCAGCCAGAGTTTTAACCCAATTCTTAGGCTATGACATCCCACTATTCTTAATTGCCTTAACACCAGCATTCATCGCTGGAAGCCTACAAATTGCAAGTATAGCTTCGCTTCAAGCAGGCACTTTCCTTCCATTCATCACTTATGGCACCATGGGCTTTTGTCCTGTTCATGATAACTATGCAAGCAGAACTTGAAAAAGACCCCTTCGATGTACCTCATTCTGAAAGCGAACTCGTCGGCGGATTAGAAACCGAATACACAGGCGCCAAACTTGCTTTCCTCCACTTAACACGTGACGTGCAAGTGGTTTTTGGTTCAGCATTAGTTGTGGAATTGTTCCTTGGCGGACCCTACGGACCTGTAATCTTTGGTCCATCGTGGATCTGGTACACCTTATGGTTTGTGCTCAAACTACTTAGCAGTCGTACTCATCTCTGAGTACATCACAACCGTTGTTGCCCGTTTCCGCATCGACCAAGTCCTATCTGGCAACTGGCGAATCCTCCTACCTGCAGCGTTGCTGTCACTTGATGCTGACTGTCGCATTGGTAACATGGGTTTATCCCATTGGTGGTGTAACAAGATGGCGGAAAAGAAAAAATCACGTATATCTCCAATATTCAAACGGGCAGTATCACATATATTCACTAAGCCAGCAACGACAAAGTATCCATTTGTGAAACCTGTACTTCCCAGCGATGCTCGAGGCAAAACAGTCTATACAATTGAATCTTGCAACGTAATCGACATTGGAACAGGCTCAGGCGGATTTAACTTTAGATGTAAGATCAATCGTTGGCTCCAATTGCAGAGTCTGCGTTCGAGATTGCCCTGCAGCAGCGATTGAAATAGTTGAAGTAGAAGGCAAAAGACGTCCTCAAATTAGGTTCGACAAATGCATCTTCTGTCATCAATGCGTGGAAAGCTGTCCCAGAGGCGCAATTAAAAGCTCAGTTTTCTACGAATTAGCTACAACTGACAAATGCGCGTTAATCCAAAAGCCACATTCAAACGCTAAGGAGACAAAACCTCAATGATCTTTGAAATCCTCGCTGTAGGCTTAATAATTTCCGCAATATTGGCACTTATTCCTCGATGAAGTTATCTATTCCGTTGCTGCATTAGCAGGAACTTTCCTTTTCACTGCATTAATTTACGTTTTAAACGGCGCAGTCTTATGCTGCTATCTTCCAGTTTGCAGTGGGCGTTGGCACATTATCCATCCTGTTCCTTTCAGGTGAAATGTTGGGCGATAAACCAACAAAGAAAACCTCTCCAAAACGAACCGGCGCTTTAATTGGTATCGGCGCAGTTTTGTCGTTACCTGCAATTTTCCTCATCGTTTCCGGTTCAACAGCAACCACTTCTGATCTTGATCTTTGGTGATGCCCTCTGGAATGTGAGGGGTTTGGATGTTGTTTTGCAAGCTATTGTTATTTTGACGGTGGCGCTTGGAATCGCCATTGTCTTGTATGAGAAAGAGGAAGGGTGGTCAATAATGGACTTTGTCATATTTTCACTTGTTATGTTGGCAATCGGCATCTATGGCTTGCTCACAAACCGTCAACTTCTAAAAGTCTTCATATCAGTCGAGTTAATCGCAACAGCTGCCACATTAAACTTTGTGATGTTGCGATCATAGCCAAGGGTTAGGGCAAGCATTCCTAGTTTTAGCTTTCTCAACAGACACCGCAGTTAGCGGCGTAATCTTAGCGTTGCTTGTCATCGTCTCCAAAAAATATGGAACAAGCGACATGGGCAAAATAATACAGATGTTGCAAGACAAAGGCGAAAGTGAGGATGAAGTGCAATGATACTTGAAGAATTCTCTGCATGGTTCGTTTGGGTTATCCCCCTCTTTGCAAGCTTATTTGTCCCCTTAATCGGAAAATACAATGACAAAGCCCGAAACTACTTTGTCGTCGCAATTGCAGCGGTTACAGCTGCTCTTGGCGCTTTCATTGGTTCCAAGCGTCTGGTCATGGCAACTGGACAAGCCTTAACCACTGAGTTCTCAGTTACCTGGCTTCCCGGCATCAGCGCAGGAGTATACATTGACCCACTTAGCGTACTCTTCACCTGCCTTGTTGGCTTCTTTGCATTAATCATCGCAGTCTACTCAATCGGCTACATGAAAGGCGAAGAAGGCTTAACCCGCTACTACTACCTCATCTTGCTCTTCATCGGCTCCATGATTGGCTTAGTCATCGCCGACAACATGCTGCAGATGTTCATATTCTGGGAAATGGTAGGCTTATGCTCCTACGCCTTGATTTCGTTCTGGTACAAAAAACCCGAATCAATCAAAGCAGGTGTCAAAGTTTTCATCATGACCCGCATCGGCGACATTGCACTGCTTGCCGCCATAGGTATCCTGTTACTTGATGTTCAATACTTTCAGCTTCCGTGGCGTAATAAGCTGGCATTCAAGCAGGCGGCTTTAACATAGACTTACATGGTTGTAGTTGCGTTCCTAGTTTTAGGCGGCGCAATCGCAAAGTCCGCTCAACTTCCACTGTTCACCTGGCTATACAGCGCAATGGAAGCCCCAACATCCGTCAGCGCCCTATTACACGCTGCCACAATGGTTAAAGCAGGTATCTACCTTCTCGCAAGATTCATCCTCATCTTCTCAGTTGCACCTGTCATTAATCAGCTGCACTAGCAACTCACTCTGGTTCCCAACCGTCTCCTGGATAGGCGTCTTAACCGCCATAGTCGGCGCAACACTCGCCTTAACAACAACCGACATCAAAGGAGTCCTCGCGTACTCAACCGTAAGCCAAATCGGCTTCATGATGGCTGGATTAGGCGCAGCAGTTGAAGGAGCTGCCTCAGTCGGCTGGTTCGCAAGTCTATTCCACATGGTAAGCCACGCATTCTTCGAAGGTCTCGGATTCCTGCTGGCAGGAGGCATCATACACGCCATCGGCACCCGTGACATGCGCTTAATGGGTGGTTTACGAAAAGCAATGCCAATCTCATTTGCTTTAATGGCTATCATGATTATAACCACCAGTGGTTTGCCGCCGTTTGCCGCATTCTTCAGCAAAGGCTTAATCATCACAAGCGTAACCGATGCAGGTAACCTTATCCAAATAATTTTGCTCTACGCGACCACTGCAATAACCTTCGCTTATGTTGTACGTATGTTTAGTTTGGTGTTTATGGGCAAAAAATCCGAACACCTAGAGAAGCAGCATGTTCACGAAGCACCAAAAGTCATGCTTATCCCAGCAGCAATCCTCGCAGGCTTATGCATCATCTGGGGCTTATCTGAACCACTGGTCGCAAGCTTCATGCATGTAAACCTTGGCAGAAGGCTTACTTGGCGCTTTCACGAACATTGAATTCCCAATCTTCATAGCACTGCTCATCCCCACTGGATTACTCGCCTACTACACATACTACAAGGGATTCCAGGGCATCCGAAACTTTGCAGCAAGCAAAAACCCCATCATGACAATGCTCAAACACGCTTACTTCTTCGATGACTTCTACGGTGCAGTATCCAAAGGATTAGAACGGCTTCTCAGATGGGCTTACACGAGTTGAAAACGCCTTGTTTGGACGATACCCAGACACAGCAGGCACCGAAGTCAGCGAAGCAGCAGAACCTGGACATGCAACAACTCTTGAAGCAGGGACCCTCAGACTCGTTTAGAAACTATGTTGCCGCAGCAGTGCTCGGCTTCATACTCATCGTTGTGTTGATCATATTAACTGTAGGAGTGTAACAAAATGACGCTACCAATTCTTCTTAGCAGTATTTGCAATACCAACCATAAGCATACCCTTCGTTTACTTTGCAGGAAAGAAATCGACCAAGAGCAGCAGCAATCTTTGTTGCCTTAATCGCGCTAATCAACATAGGTTTAGTGTTATCAACTGTTCCAACAATCCTCGACAGCGCCAAACACGTCTACACAGAATCCTACACTTGGATTCCAACATTAAACAACACATCACTTCTCGCTGTTCCTCGATGGCATAAGCGCATCAGTTGCCCTCATCAGCTTAGTCCTCATCTTTGTAGCAGCACTGTTCTCAGTTAACTACATGGCTGGAAAAAAGAACCTGCCAGCATACTACGCGCTGCTATGCATGCTCTCGCGTCGGCTTAGTCGGAGTCTTCCTAACCTCCAACTTGCTTCTGTTCTACTTCTGCTGGGAACTCATGCTTGTCCCCGCATACTTCATAGTCGGCGAATGGGGATATCGGAACTGCTACAAATCCGCGTTTAAACTCTTCATATTCACCCATGCAGGCGCAGTCTTTGTGCTCTTGGGTATTGGAGCAATCTACTACCTAACTGGCACCACAGACATGTTTGCTGCACAAGCAGCCTTATGACTGCAGCCCCAGATATCATCAAATGGATTCTAATCGCCCTAACTGCTGGGTTCGCAGTTAAAATGGCTGTTTTTCCAGTTCATATGTGGCTCCCTGACGCCCACTCAGAAGCACCAGCACCAATGTCCGCGCTCCTAAGCGGAGTCATCATCAGCGCAGGAGCTTACGCAATTCTACGCTTATCCTTCGGAATTGTTTTCCCAGCAGTCGGATCAGCTTTCGGAACAAATTTCCTCTATGCATTATCAATCGTTGGAGTAATCACCGCGTTCTTCGGCTCATTCCTCGCATTGGTTGCAACAGACATTAAACGTCTTATAGCCTACTCAAGCATCGCCCACATGGGCTACATCATGTTTGGGCTCTCACTGTTTCCCATAGCATTAGCCAGACGGCAACCCCGTGCTTCTAGCATCTGCTTCAGCCATCGCAATAGTCGGAACAGTACTGCACATTGTCACCCATGCCGCAAGCAAAGGTCTCTTCTTCCTTACCGCAGGAGGAATCATGCATCAAACCGAAGAACGAGACATCCGCAAAATGGGCGGCTTAGCCAGCAAAATGCCGTTCTCAACAGTTTCAGGAACCATAGCAGCTTTGAGCATTGCTGGAGCACCACCATTAGCATGCTTCATCAGTGAATTCCTCATCTTCGTCGGTGCCATTCCAAATAATCAATTTAACTGGTGGACTCAGCAGCTTCTACATCATACCCACAGCGCTCATGCTCATAGCAACAGTGTTCTCGCTGGCTTACGCTCTAAGATTTGTCTCAAAAGTTTTCCTTGGACAACCAAAAGATGAACACGGCGTAGAAGAAGCCGACAGTGATTAGCAACTGAACCGGGCCATGAAAAACACAAAATCGTTGACATACCCAATTACATGAAGGTCTCTTTGGCAATCTTGGTAGTTCTGGTGGTTCTCATCGGAATCTATCCGACTTTCTTTATGAATTTAATACAAACAGTGACCTTTGGAGGCGCTTAAACAATGGTTCAAATAATCGACATTATACTGCCAATATTCACATTAGTAATCGCAGCTTTACTGACAATTCCCATTTTCAAGATAATCAGAAAACACGAAAACCACAAAACCGCCCTAACACTGGGATGGGTTTTAGCTGTCTTCCTTATCGCAGGAGCAACCGTAGCCAACCTTGCATTAAGCTATTACAGTACAGCTAATCCAGCGCCACTAAACTTAGCGTTGGACGGTAGCACGTCTACGGCGGTTTCAAGTTCCTTCCTAATAGACGCCATTTCCATCTACATGGCAATAATCATTGTAGCCATCAGCTCAGTAGTCTTGGTGTACACGGTTTTCTTCATTAACTCAAACGAACGCCCCTCAGATCGCTACCTCGCCATAATGTTCATCCTAACCGCAGCACTCTTGGGTGCTGTCCTTTCAGGCGACCTCTTAACCTTCTTCATCTTCTGGGAAGCAGCAACAGCAGCAGCAGCGTTCCTGATGATGTACCGAAAGAACGCATTCAGCCTCAACGCCACCTTAAAGTTTCTCGTCATGGTTATCATCGCTTCAGCATTCGTTCTATTTGGGATGTCAATTATCTACGGCTTAACAGGCAGCCTAAACTACACTGCAGTCAGAGAAGCTTTAAACGGCAACTTTAGTTGCATCAGACAAAAACCTGCTCATCATCGCCTTCGTGTTCATTGCAGCAGGCTACGCTATTGAAGCAGCAATCGTGCCCTTCCACTTCTGGCTACCAGACGCATACACAGCCGCCCCAGCACCATCAGCAGCATTCCTCTCAGCACTCGTTGACCAAGGCAGCTACTACATCCTCATCAGAATACTTGCTCTACATCATAATTCCAACAGGTCCAAACCAAGTGTTAGACTGGACATTCATGCTAGCCATCCTTGCAGCAGTAACCATGGTTGTCGGCAACATCTTCGCCCTAATCCAAAATGACTTAAACGCTTAATCGCATACATCTGCGTCGCAGACGTCGGCTACAACCTCGTCGCAATCACAAGCGTAAGTCCTCATTGGGTTTGCAGGTAACCTCTACTTCTTCCTAATCGGCGGCTTAACCACAGCTTTAGCATTCATGGCAATCGGCATCATAAACAGCTACGGCATAAAAACGCTCAGCGACTTCGCTGGATTTGGCAAAAAAGTGCCCTTGTCAGCTTAGCCTTAGTAATAGCCGGTTTATCGTTTGCTGGTGTACCACCGCTCGGCGGATTCATCGGCAAATACCTCGTCTTCACCGCCGCACTGCAAGCAAACCTGGCTTGGCTAGCCGTTATCGGAGTCTTAACAAGCGTGCTGCAAACCGCATACATCTTCAGGCTCATGAACGTCATGTACTGCAAAGAAACCCAAAGATGAAACACGCCATAAAAGAAAACAAACGCCTCCTAATCCCAGTCTTCATCCTCGTCGCTGCACTCTTCATCTTAGGATTGTTCCCAGACCTCGTCCTGCAACTAATTACACCAGCAGCACACCAACTATCCGCTTTAATCCCCTCAATATAGAAATCAAATCTTTCCTCTTCAATGATAAACAGGAATAGGGCATCTATGTTTGCGTAATTTGTCTAATTTTTTTCAGTTTATTATGCTTATCACAACTATATTAGTTTCTATTTGTCCTCAGAATTGAGAAAAAAGATTGTCCCTAATGTATTGGTGATTAACTTCGTCAATGAATCTAAGACTTATGGTTCAATTGAATTAGACAATTATAATCCTTTCATTAATTCTCTTTTTGGTTTGTTGTAATGTTTTGCGTGTCACAAGTTCATTGGGATTGTGTTTTGGATTTTGTTGGTTTGGGTTTGGTTTGGGGTTATGTTTAGTCGTTGTTAGTTGACGAATATATGCAACTTTCCTATTTTGCTTGTTACCACATTAGGCAAGAGGTTGTTCAACGGTTTATCAGAAATTGTGCAATTCAGTTTAATAAGGTCTAAAAAAAGGTGAATTTAACATGCTCTTTTATTTTCTGTGATTTGCCAATCGCCCAAAATAACGTATTTGGTTGTTGTCAAGTGCTGGGCGCTCATGGGTCCGCGTGCATGGAGTTTTTGGGTGCTGATGCCGATTTCCGCGCCAAAACCAAATTGGTTGCCATCGGTGAAGCGTGTGGATGCGTTCCAGTAGACTGCTGCTGAATCAACTTCTTTTATGAACTTCATGGCTTTTTCGAAATCGCGCGGTTAGGATGCTATCAGAGTGTTGAGTGCCGTACTTGTTGATGTGAGCGATGGCTTCATCTAAGGCCTTTAACTACTTTAACACCCATGATTAAGTCGAGGTATTCAGTGCCCCAGTCCTTTTCCGTTGCAGCTTTCACGTCGGGGACGATTTTTCGGGTTTCTTCGTCGCCGCGAACTTCAACACTATTCTTTCGCAAC
>CAWJGR010000007.1:0-55320 GCA_963842545.1 Candidatus Bathyarchaeota archaeon | reverse complement strand
TTTTTTTTTCCTTGGTTCAGTTTTGGTCTTGCTGGTCGAGGTGCCTCTAAAGGGCTTTTTAAGCTCAAACTCTTGGGAATTTCGATTGCTAATAAGGCATTGAGCTCATCCTGAGAGAGAAGTCGCCTCATAGTTATAGCTCCGCTTATTTTTTCACGGCCTGATTTTTTAAGCGAAGCCTCAGTGTTCCGCTTATATATGAAAATGGATTATTATATAGATGGCGATAACGATTTGTCTTTATTTCACCACGAAGTGAACCTCTTTCAGGTTATTCGAATTGTCCGTCATAACAATTCACCCCTACAAAATCGCAATCCGCTGCCAACTTATTAATTTATCGGCTCTGGCAAGCCGAACCTTACTTTTTTGCATTCATTTCAAAGTCGCGCATCCTGTCCGTTCACTTTTCTAAGTTTGGTTCGAAGCCTCAACATGGCCTTGGTATGCAACTGGGACACACGGGACTCGTTCACCCCCAAAACTTTCCCGATTTCCTTCATGGTAAGTTCGTCGAAATAATAAAGCGAAACCACGAGCCGTTCTTTTTTGGGCAACGTGTCAATGGCCGTACTCAAAATGCTCTGGATCTCCGATTTATGGAAAATAAAAAATGGATTTATCTGAGGAGCATCCGGAACATATTTCACGAAAGGTTCGCCGTTTTTGTCCTCATCCTGCGAAGTCAACTCCTGAAAGCTTCCGAGATTCAGTCCTTTGATCTGATCTACCAGTTCATAGAACTCGTCGAGCGAGATTTCCATTTCCTCAAGCAACGTTTTGCCATCCGACTTTTTAATCGAAAAAGTAACAGCAGCCAGCAACGTTAAACCAGAAAATCTCATCGCAGTTGTTGCTCCGACTGCAAGCTTAGCGGGCTTAACGCAGGTTGCAGGCAGAGTAGTTGAAGTCGGCATTCATAAACTAAAAACTCTAGGTTTAAACCCAAAAGTTATCCGTTACGCCATGGGTTATGCACCTATTCCTCCAGTCGGCATGGACTTTGAAGTTGCCATGGCACGGACCAACGACGCTATTCTCTACGGTGGCACCGTCTACCTCACAGTAGATTATGACGACGAAAGGGCACTTCAAACGATGGTTAACCAAGCCCCATCAATGGCCTCAAAAGACTACGGTAAACCTTTCCTGCAGATCTTCCGAGAAGCTGACAAAGACTTCTACAAAATAGATCATGGATTATTTGCGCCAGCTGTCCTTATGATAAACAATGCTAAAACAGGACGAACCTTCAAGGCAGGACAAATTAACCCTAAGGTATTAGCACAATCCTTAGGATTCTAAATTTCTTCTTTTTCTTAGAATGGCAGTTTACTTTCTCGTATGAGTTATTATTGCGACAAGAAATCAGCGACGGAATAGTATAAAGCGCTTTATTTCTTAGTAAAGCTACCAATTCACCAGACTCATAAGGGTAATTTCGATTAGTGCCTTAACAAGAATAGTCGAGAATATAACGGTTCCGACGTCAAGTTCCAAGCAGAACACGAAATATCCCCATTAATTAGACTTAGAATGTATCGCATGAATTGTCGATGGAACAGCAAAATGTTTTAATGGCTACCGGTCTGGATTTTTGCCCAAATTTTATATCCTGAAGATAGGAGTCAGGCAGTACATGCCAGTAAGGGCATTGCCAGATGGTAAACCAATTAAACCGAATAAATACTACGGTGTTAAGGGTGCCAATACATTATGCCTGGCAAGGTTCCAGCAATTATTCAGGAAAGCCACTACGATTGGGATTTCCCATATTTGCTATATGAGTCCTATGGGCGAAGTCAAATGCTGAGGACGGAACGATTGGGGTATTAATGCTATAGCGAAAAAGCTGTTCGAAGCACCCATCATTAGGGCGAACGTGAGGTTTTTTCGTGTTCATGTGTTTCATCGTCATGTTTCCAGAATGTGTTGCTACCTATTTAAGAGTGCTTACCCAAAAAAGAGTTAAAAATTTGGGCTAAAATTGATAAATACCCCAACAATAACCTATTAGACAGTGAAAAAGCGTTGACTGAAGCAGCCCTACAATTCTCATCATCGGAAGAAGTAAAACGTTGGCTTGAAAACCAAACCAGCTCCATTCTAACCCCCGTACATTCCCAAGCAAAGAAACTACGAGATGACATGAATTTTTCAGTTCAAGCCTAATCGATAACAGCAAACAGCTCTTTGACATCAGCTCAAAAGAAATTGAAAAAAGAAACATGAAAGTCTACAATCGAGCACGTGCCCTAAACAAGTTGGCGCGCCTGTTTCTTGACCGCCTAAAAAAACTCAATCCACCCGAACAAGTAACCTACGACAGTATAAGCCGCTACGTTCAGGAAACACAAAAAGTTCTCTTAGTCACAGACATCGATATTAAAAATTGGTTTCCAAGAATCTCCCCCTTCTTTATTATGGATAGACGAAAATTTCTTTCAATTTATGAGCGGGCTAAACAAGCTTACAACTCTCTAAACGATTACGTTACTAAGGAATACGTCAAAACCAAAACTTTGGAAGAAGCACTCCTACTTATCAACGAGCTCCAAGGCGTTGAGAGACAATTGTTAACCCTCAAAGATGAAAAAGACCGCCATCAAAAATGAGCGTTTGCCAATTGAACAGGAAATCGCAGATTATCGAAGAAAAAATTAACGAATTAAAATGTAAAGGACCAGTCGATAAACTGAATATGGTTAACTGCGAAATTGATTCTCTGAGCAACGAATTAAAGCATGAGTTAAGACATATGCAGAAGCCGTTCATTAAAATGCAAGCTTTAGCTACTGGAGGCGGCGGAGGAGGAATAACCCCCGACGAACTGAACAAGATTTCTCAATACTTGGAAAGGCCTTTTGACGCGTTTGTTTCTGAAAAACCAGATTACCCTTTGTTAAAGGAGATTTTGCAGAAACTTGAAGGGTTAATCGCGGAAGACAAATTAAAATTGAAACCAGAAAAAGCAAGGAAAGCTGAGCAATCAATTGTCGAAATTCTGCATAAGGATTCGTTGGCAAAGCTTCAGTTAAGATCCACAGAGATGGCAACGAACAAGGAACAACTATTAGCCTCTTCAAAAATGGATGAAATAAATCAAAACATTGCTCAATATCAAGAACAGGTAGACTCATTGAAGGCACGGAAAACAAGTGTTGAAACACATGAAACTGTCAAAGAAAACGCTTACAAAGAAGCAGAAGACAAAATTAGCAACCTAAAACGCACCATCGAGCGGAACGTTCATAGTTCTATCGATAAAAAAATACAAATCGCGTAAGCCACTTGGGATTTGGGTTTATCAACATGCTTTTATTGTCGTGGTAACTATCCAATAACAAAAACCTCGCTGCGAAGGCAAAAAAATGGCTGAACTTAGAACCCAAGAACAACAAGTACTCTCCGCCCTCGAATTGCATGGTGGAACAGCAACCGTAGAAGAGCTAATCCAGGTTTGCGGAATTCAAGATACAGCCGTTATGCGCAACGCGTTAACCCTTCAAGAAAAGAATTTTGTTGCCATTCGAGCGAAGATCCATAACATTATTAAATTGACTCCTGAGGGTGAGCAGTATGCAAAAGATGGCTTGCCCGAACGCAAACTTATCCTTTCCACTGCAGAACTAGGCGGAGCTGCAGACTTAAAACAAGCAGCGGAAAAAGCAGGACTCAAACCCGAATTCATCCAGATTGCACTCGGTTGGGCAATAAGAAAAAAATGGGCAACCTACACTCCGCAAAACAACACCCTTCGAATCACCGACACTCTCCTCCATCAAACAACCATCCCAGAAGGCTGCGACGAAATCTTTCTTAAACACTTACAAAACAAAAAACAGGAATCCCAAGAAGACCTCAGCCCTGAACTCCAACAAGCCACAGACCAACTCAAAAAACGAAAACTTGTAACCATTGAACCTAAAACAACCCGCACCCTTCAAATCACCCCAGAAGGAAAAAAAGAAGCTAAAACTAAAAATCCATCTTTTTCAGAGGCAATCAAGAAAAACGAGAAAAGAACTATTACGAACACGCCTCGCCCGTAATCACGCAACTCACGCCTGACCTTATAATTACGGGAAAATGGAAAAATGCCAAACTCCAAAAATACAACATCCAAGCACCCGTTGCAAAAACTTTTGGCGGCAAAAAACATCCGTACCTTCAATTTCTTGATGAAGTCCGAGCGAAATTGGTTCAGCTAGGTTTTCAGGAAATGACGGGAACCGCGGTTGAAACAAGCTTCTTCAACTTTGACGCGCTCTTTGTTCCTCAGGATCATCCAGCCCGAGAAGAAAGCGACATCTACTACGTTAAAGATCCACAGTGTGGCGACATCAATCAACATATCAAAGCACTTGAGCATGTGAAGGAAACACATGAGAACGGTTGGAAAACAGGCTCCACAGGCTGGGGATACAATATACTCGCTTGAGGCGGCACAACGCTTGATTCTCCGAGGGCATGGCACATGCTTAAGTGCACGAACTCTTGAATCTGGAAAGTTTGAGGTACCCAGCAAACATTTTTCAATCGCACGTGTCTACCGACCCGAAATCACAGACAAAACCCACCTCTCAGAATTCAATCAAGTCGAAGGTATCGTAATCGACAAAAACCTTAACCTAAGAGACCTCCTTGGAGTTTTGGGTAAGTTTGCGATGGAAATTGCTGGAGCAGACAAAATCCGCTTCAAACCCGACTACTTCCCATTCACAGAACCCAGCGTAGAACTTAGCGCCTACAAAGAAGGTTACGGCTGGGTAGAATTCGGCGGCTCAGGAATCTTCCGCCCCGAAGTAACTTTGCCTCTGGGTATTAAAGAGCCTGTGATTGCTTGGGGCTTGGGCGTGGACCGCTTATTCATGATGCGAGCAGGAATAGAGGATATTCGCATGATTTTTAGCCAAGACCTCGGTTGGCTCAGGAAAAAACAGGTGACATAAATGCCTACAATCGACATAGATTATGCTGAACTTGAACATTTACTGAATATGAAATTGAACGGTGACATGGCAAAACTCGACAACATCCTCACTTACGTAAAAGCAGAAGTTAAGGCATTTAACGAGAAAGAATGCACTCTCAGCATTGAAATGAAAGATACCGCCCGCGCCGACCTTTGGAGCGTCGAAGGTCTGAGCCGCGCATTGCAAGGCTACCTAAATCAAACAAAAGGGCTAAGACAGTATACGGTTGGCAAATCAGCCATCGAAGTCAACGTTAACGCCCAACTATACAACATTCGCCCCTACATCTGCTGCTCAGTAATCAAAAATATCCACCTATCGGATGATGTCATCAAAGGCATTATGCACCTGCAAGACAAACTTGACCAAACCAACGGTCGAAGCCGCCAGAAAACCTCGATCGGCATCTACAATTTGGACCTCGTCAAGCCGCCAATTGAGTACACCGCGGTTAAGCCAACGGATGTAAGTTTTGTTCCGTTAGGGTTTAATGAAAAAATGGGTTTAGATGAAATTCTTGAACGCCATCCAAAAGGCATTGAGTATGGTCAAATAGTTAAGAAAAATCCACTTTATCCAATGCTATTTGACAGCGAAGGCAAAGTGCTCTCGTTCCCGCCCATCATCAACTCGAATGATTTAGGCAAAATCACTGAGGAATCGCGCAATCTGCTTGTTGAAGTCACTGGAACTTTGCACAAGACAGTTTTGAATACATTGAATTTGGTAACTCTGGCGTTGATTGATCGAGGCGGCAAAGCTTACTCGGCAACGATTCATTACCCAGAAAAATCCGCTTACACGGAAAGCATGGTTATTACCCCTAATTTCGACAACAAACGCTTTGAGCTAAACGTTGAAGATACAAACCGCCTTTTGGGCTTAAAGTTGAATGCAACAGAGATAAGCGATTTATTGTTAACTGCTGGTTTGGGAGTCGAGAACATTTCTGATGAAGCTCTAACGGTTCTGGTTCCTTGTTACCGCGTGGATGTTATGCATCAAGTTGACATAATCGAAGATGTTGCCATCGCCTATGGCTACAACAACATTGAGCCGTTGTGGCGTGATTTGCCAACCACTGGCAAAGCAAAACCTGACCAACGCAACATCGACGTTGCCCGCGAATTGATGGTTGGGTTAGGCTACCAAGAAACCCTCAACACTACCCTAACCAACAAAGAAACCCTCTTCAAAAAAATGAACACCGAACCAACCAAAATCATCGAACTTGCCAACCCAAAAATAGTAACCATGACCTGCCTGCGAAACTGGCTCCTGCCAAGCCTCATGGAATTCCTAAGCGTCAACCAATCAGTAGAATTCCCACAAAAAATCTTCGAACTTGGCAAAGTAACCTTGCTCGATAATACTGCAGAAACTCGAACACGCGACGAAGACTGGCTAGCAGCCGTAACCACTCATCCAAACGCAAATTTCAGCGAAATTAAATCTACCATAGACTCGTTTATGATCAATTATGGGGTTGAATGGCAAATAAAAGAAACCACTCATCCAAGCTTTATCGAGGGCAGAGCAGGCAAAGTCATAGTTAACGGCTTTGAAGTTGGCATTGTGGGAGAAGTTAATCCTTTAGTGCTTGAAATGTGGAAACTTGAGAATCCCGCGGCTGCTTTCGAGGTTAACTTCCAAAGAATCCTCAACAACAAATTGAAAAAATAGACTTTTAGAACCATGAGAGGGTTCCGTTTTTCCTCGCTGTTTTCAGGCACCAAGAATAAGCTAGGTAACCGACAGGCAGAATTATGGCACACATCAAACCCAAAATAGCAAGGTCCGGCAGAATTGCCCCTATAGCTTGCCCAACGAGCATGGGTCGAATGCATGTAAAGAAGTAGTATTGTGGCACAAAGAAACTAATTATCTGAAGCGGAAGCGGCATCACAGAGATTGGGAAAAGCACGTTTCCAAACAGGTTAGTGGCTAACGTTATAATTGTGGTAACAGGGTCCCCTTGCTTGGTTAAAATCAGGACACCTGCACCTATCATGCTGAACCCGATGAATGTCCCGATGCCCAATCCCACAACCAATAATGGTTCCGATTATATTGACGCTGAGAATAACACCAAAGGCAAAAACACCAACCGCCAAATAAATGACGATAACGAGTGTGCTCCAAATGAAGCCCCAAAGTGAACTACCAACAATGAAGGTTACCAGCCCAGTGGGCGAAACCAACACTTCCTCAAGGCTCCATGGATTAATTGTTCGTTGAACGAGTGTGAGGCTCTGGGACAAGTATGTGTTGAAAGCAAGCCCAATCAGCAAATAAGTTACAACTGGCATTCCAAGATTCTGCACGCTTGGCATAGAGGCGTTTGCACCCCAAAACGCATATGACAATGCCCCAAAAAGGGCACTGACGACGCTGAGCAAGATGTTTGTTTTGTAAGTTGAGAATGAAATAATGTCTCGTTTCATGAAGTAGTAGATTTTATCCAGTTCCTGCAGTCAACGTCATGAACTTGCACCAGTCCCTGTTAACTCGATGAAAGCATCCTCCAATGTGGGCTCTTCCTGCCGGAAGTTTACAAGTTTGATTTTTTCGCGGAAAAAGAAATCCAACACCGTCGGCAAAGCATCCACGTTCTCCAACCGAACCCGTAACCGCGTCTGACCCAGAACTGAATCCTGCACTTCTGAAGCTAAACTCGATACCCCAGCCATACCTCTCAGGCTATTCACCTGAGCATCAGACATGTTTTTAACCACGATGTCGGCGACTTCACCCTTCTTCGCCATGCCTTTAAGCGCGTCAGGAGTATCTAAAGCGACGATTTTACCTCTGTTCATTATGCCGACGCGGTCACACATCTGGGAAACCTCCTCAATGTAATGTGTCGTGTAGAGAACGGTTTTGCCATGTTTTTTGCTGAGGTCGTTTTTTATGAAGTCCCTGATGTTTCTTGAAGAGGTAACGTCTAAGCCTGTAGTGGGTTCATCCAGAAGAAGAATAGGCGGGTCAGCCAACAAAGCCCTAGCCAAGGCAAGTTTTCTTTTCATGCCGCCCGAATATTTCTGAAAAACCTCAAACGCCTTCTCTTGCAACCCCACCAACTCGAGAACCTCCATGATTCGTTGCTGCCTGCCGCTTCGAGGAACATTGTTTATGGCGGCGAAGAATTCCAAGTTACTGTATCCGCTTAGTCTCCAGAAGAATCCGCGTTCACCCACGCTGAAAATAGTGCCAATGGACTGTTTTACTTGCATCTGCTGCTTGGCCACGTCAAAGCCGTTTACTGTTGCGGTTCCACTCGTCAGGAGGCAACAAAGTGCACAGGATTTTAACTAGAGTAGTTTTGCCTGCACCGTTAGGGCCAAGGAACCCGAAGAGTTCGCCTTTTTTTATGTTAAGGTTGAGGTTGTCAACAGCGTTTACGGAGAAAGTTTTACGTTTGAAAAAACTTGAATTTGGGGTTTTGGTTGTAAATGTTTTTTTTAAATTTGTTGTTTGGATGGCGTACTCGTTCTGCAACCGTAAACCTCTTTGAATTAACATTAATTTTATGATGTATTATGTGAGAAATTTTCTTTTAAGTCTGTTAGCGTTAAGGCGGCAATTAAGTATTACTGCGTTTATCTCATTTGAGAATTATTAACTAATGTGGTGCCTTCATATATCGCAACAAAATTCCTAAGTGCTGAAAAAAGTCATAGAAATTTTGGTTGGACGTAAAGTTGTTTTCAAAATAATAAAAAAAAGAAGGAAGGTTATTCAATTTTCCATCTTTTAGCTACCTTCACTATGACAAACACGACTAATGCTACTATAATGAAGGTAATTAAAGCAATTAAGAAATCACCGATAGCAAACGACTGACTTAAAACCGTGACTGCATATGAAGCCAAATTTGACATGCCCGGAATTAATAGGCCTAATAGTGGAATGATGAAGTCTTTGACAAGCGCCTGAACTAAGAGACCAGCATACAAAGCTAAAATGAAAGCAACAGCTAAGCCAAAAATCTTATACTTTGATAAGAAATCTTTGAATTCATTCACAAAGCCTTTAGGCGGAACCGGTGGCGGTGCTTTTTCAAGAGAGATTCTAATTTTCTTCAACTCTTCTAAAATTTCATTTTCATTATCCAATGTATTCACCTTAGATTCTGTTGTACTAATAATTTGCGAGGTCTCTGTTTTTTCATTTGTTGTTTGGGCAACAGCTTCTTGCTTCTTTGAATCAGGCAAGTTATTTGTGTCCGTAGTCTCAGTCAACTCTTTGGAACC
This sequence comes from Candidatus Bathyarchaeota archaeon, assembly GCA_963842545.1. Classification (GTDB taxonomy): domain Archaea; phylum Thermoproteota; class Bathyarchaeia; order Bathyarchaeales; family Bathycorpusculaceae; genus Bathycorpusculum. The sequence continues at coordinate 46,091 of CAWJGR010000007.1, read as the reverse complement.
TGTCAGATCCTCGATTTCAGCTTCGCAACTTTTACCAACTACTTCAATAGCATTCAAGCAAGCTTCCTTTGTTTCATATCCTTGGCTATCCGCAATGACCTCCCCATTTCTGGCGCTAAGACGGAACCTAAATTCACCTGCTGTATCCCTATACACTTGAAATTTTGGATTAGAACGCCTTTTTCCTTCAACAGTAGTATCTTCAATCTGTGCATTGCAATTTTTCTGTATGCTCTTGATTCCGTTTATGCAGCCTGCATGTTGTTCATATGCTTCCCCGACAGCTACAATCTTGTTGTTATCAGCTCGAAGTCGAAAACGACATTTGCCTGCAGCATCTGTATACACTTGAAATTTTGGCAAAGCAATCAACCTCAAATTGTTACTTAGCTCAAGTTATACAAAAGCTTTTGCACAATTCTTTTTTACGATGGCTCCATGACTTAGTGATAATCTATCATGTATGCTAAAACCGTTCACAGATAGATGAAAAATAAAAAAAAGAAAAAGGAAGATTGGTTTTTTCTGTTTTATGGTCGTTTTCTGATTGCCATTAACAGAACTATTCCAACTATGGCTATTGCTATGATTATTGCGATTGCTGCGCCTAGAACGTACATGTCTGTTGGTGGCTGAGCGGCTACTGGAACTGGTGATGCGGTTGGTGCTGCAGAGTTAACTGTGAAAGCAGATTCTGCCATTGATGATCCATAAGAGTTAGAGCCTTTGAACGATGCAATAACCTGATATGTGCCTGATCCAGCTGCGAGCATTTCTGGTTTTACTTGGAAGCTGAAGAAGCCATTAACGTCACTAGTTGCTGTGCCAACACTAACCAAGTTTCCGTTAGGATCGATAACACTTATGTCTACTGGGACTCCAGTTGCGTCAGTGGGTTTTACTTGTTGCTCGTAGAGATATGTCATGTAAGCTTCTTGGTCACTGTCAGATACAGCTGCAACTCCGTTTGTCATGCCGAATTTGGCAGCGTGTGCTATTGCGCCTGCTGATTGGTCGGTAACTGTGCCTGTGATTGTGAAGCTGTTTCCTTCTGTTACGCCGCTTAATGGTGCGTTGACTGTTGTTCCGCTTGGACCTTTGCCGATGCAGTAGATTAAGTTGTCATAGTCACTTGCGGTTACAAGGCAGCCGTCTGCAATAGCTGATGGAGTTCCGATGAAGTCCATGTAAGTTGGCAGTTTCCATAATAGTTCTCCGTTGGTTGCGTTGATACAGCGTGTGTATGATTGGCGCCAGAGTGGATTTGTAGGTGAGTGTTCATTCGACCAGGTGTATATTATTCCATTGCAAATATCGCCGAGGCTGATTGGCATGTTGGCTCCATATTGGCTTTCAAAGCTGTTGGGTGCTGCTGAGGCTGTGTATACCCATTGGAATGTACCGGTTTGCGCGTCGTATGCGGTGATTGTTCCTTGGTAACCATCGGTTACTAAGAGTGTATTGCCGTAGACGAGGGCACTTTGGCTGTAGTATATCATTTGGTCATTTGCGTTGCCGCCTTGAATTCCATCAATTGGTCCATACATTAGGCTTCCAGTTTGTAAACTGTAGACCCAAAGTTGGGATGTTTGTGTGCATCTCAGGACGAATATTCCAGCTTTGTCAGCTTGTCCGCCAAGGCTGATGCTCCATGTATAGTTTTTGCCAGTGATTGGAACAGTTACGTCTTTCTTATAGTCCAATGAAGCTGCGAATCCGAGGTTGTTGTTTAGAGTACCTGCCAGATTAGGATAGGGGCTATATGCTGTTGCATGGTCTTTTATGGTTACTTTCCACACTGTAAATATGTCTGCGGTTGGAGTTGCAGTTCCGCCAGAGTATGTATTATTAATTTGTGAGCCGAAAAGTCCTATTGGCTCTCGAGTTGCATCTTTCAGTATAGTCATGCCTCCTGGCAGATTTTTGTCAACGGTTACGTTCATTGTGTATGGAGTAAGAGGTCCTGCGTTTAATGCAGCCAAGGTTGCGGCGTCGACTGATGATGACCAAGTGCCGGGTTTGAATAGTGTGTTGTTCATGGTGTCGATGACTTGTCCTACTTCGGGTCTCCATGTTTGTTGCCCAGTTCCTAATGGGCCTCCTGGGGGTATAGCTTGGGTTGAGTTCCAGCAGAGAATGTTGCCTGTGGTGGCACTATAGGTGTAAATCAGTAAGTCTCCTTGTCGGTCTGTTGCACCTGTACCAGATGGAACGTTATGCAATGTCAACATTAGGTCTCCATTGCTTGGGTCAAGCATATACCATGTAGTATATCCTGCGCGGTCACTGCTTGTAGCTGGTCCTTGTTCCCAAAGATATGAGGCTATTCCTCTTCCGTTAACGTTGTTGACTTCTAGCATTTGACCGCATGAGAGTTTTGGATAGGTTTGAGTAATAGCTGGGTCCACACCGCCTGCACCGGTATATGCAGCCAATGTTATGGGGTTGGTTCCGTTATTGTACCATATCTGTTGTCCTGTGTGAAGGTCTACTGCATAGTATCCATAGTGACTGGTCTCAGCACTCTGTGGTGTATTGTAGTAGATTATACCGTTCATGATAATGCAACCTCCCCATGGGCTTAGATAGTCTTCGATGTTTGCGTTTAGAGGTCCATAGTTTGCATCAGCGATGCCTCCGGGGTATGCCGGCAGTATAGGTCGAGCCCATAGCACGTGAGCACTTAGTGGCCCTGTTCCTACTGTCTGGATGTTACCCTGTAGCCATGATCCTTGTAGCCAGTTGCTTGCAATGGTGTACCATTGTCGGTTTATGTCAGTTATCGGTCTAGTCCAATAGTCTGTTGGAAGAGGTGGTTCTGGGAAATTGGGTACTTGTTCTTGCGTGACTGTCAATGTGCATGGTTTGCTTGTTGAGCCTAACCATATATCGCCAATGTCATCTTGGGTGTTGACGTAGGGTTGGTTGCCTGCGACTATAGTTGCGCCTGGCCAGCTGAATACGATTGAGTAATTACCGGTACAGTTGGGGTAAATGACTTAAAGTCACTTGCAATAGCACTTACCAGCATCCCATGGTCCGATAGTTATGTTAGTTCCGTCTGGTTGCGTAATTGTTAGTAAGAAGCCTGGAAATCTTTCACCGCTCGTACCAGTTGATGTTGGTGAAGTTCTGTCAAGCCACACGACAATTGTGGTGGTCTGTCCAACTCCGATGACGGGTGGTGCACAATTCACGTAGGCGTTGGTTGGCATGTAAACTGGTGGAGTATGTCCCTTAATTGTTGGCAAAGCCACAAATATTGATGTTCCTGCAATAGTGAGCATTAGAAATAAAGCAATCAAAGTAGCTATGGTTTTATTTTTACTAATTTGCATTTTATTTTTTCTCCTTTAATTTTTTTGAAGCGTTTTTACATTATCGATCTCTGTTCTAATAAGCTTTGGCAGAAAAAATCCATGGGCATGCAATAAAGTTTTGTATTAATTTGGCACTTAGAGTTGAATTTATGGTTCTATAACCGCGTGTAATTATGCTTTTAGAAATTGATTAAATCAAAACGTGGCGGTGATAAGCTTTTCTTTCTTCAATAACAAGAATCTTTTTGCCTTGACCTACAAAATAGCTATCGTCTTCTTGTTTTGACCAGAGACTAACTCTTGTTGTTGTTGGAAGTTATTACCGAAAATGGGGAGACACTTTAAACAAAACAAAAAAGCATTAGTAATTCGCTACTTTTCTTCGAAAAATATCTCAAATCTTATTATTATTAAAACGAAACATTTTACGCAAATTCTTATTAGGAGCTTTTAGACTTTGAATCAAAAACAATGGAACTACGCCTAATGATTGTAAATCCAAAGTTGACCGTATTAAAGGTAATTGGAGAATTTCTTTTCTTATTCGGTTTATTATCATGGATTTACGGTGTACTTTTTCAATTTATTTATCCAGACTGGCTATCCCTCGGTCTTTCCCATCTTACACCTTGGATTCGGGTAGACACTTTTACAATCTTAAGCTTCATTCTGGCTGCAATCGGTTTCCTAATTTGGAGATTAACCAAAGAATTAACCAAATAAATTGCCTATTTATTTTGAATTAATCACGTTGAAATCAATTAATCCCGTATTAATAACAGTCTATGAACAGCTTTAATCATTTTTTTTGATATTTGAATTTTATCACTATGTAGTTTTCTAAACATATGCTGAAAAAAAGGGGGAGTAAGAGTTGGGGGATCAAAACACGTTTTGGTGCAGATGCGTCAATTTACTATTGGTTTGGGCAAAAAGCCCTCGCGTCCTGCCAACGTTGACCCAGCCAAACGATTCCGATTTTGGGATCATACTTCCCGTTTTAATCAGATATCCTGTTTTTTTATAAAGAGCTTCTTGTCGGTTTTTTTGTACTTCGTTATTTAACATAGTTGAAGGTAAACAAAAGAAATCGGTATTTAGACTAAAGGGTTAACTGCCAATGTTGATTTTATGCTTTTGGAATCATTCGATTCCAGAAAAAGAAGGCGAATACCAATAAAGAACGCGCTAAAATGCTTGATTTTCTGAGTTCAGAAAAACTTGTTTTCGTATGCCACTCGAATTACATTAAAAAATTTTAGAAGTAATTTAGCTTAAAATATGATTACGCTTAACGCATATTTTTACAACAACTTTCTCTTCTCAAGCCTTTTAAAAAGTAGCGTTTCCTTGTTTTTTGGTGTGTAACCTTATTTTTTTAAGGAACCGCTAACAAATCATAAGTTTCAATCGAATTGCATAGTTTAGCAGTACATTTCCCGAAGAAAATAATTGTCTTTAATTTAACAATCAATCAATAGATTATCCGAGTGAAAATAAAGAATTGGAAAATAACTCAGTTTGGGTTACGCAAGCAAAGGGAGATAATTCAATGAAAAAACAACGAATTAAGAAAAAGCTTAAGCCAAAACCAATTAGCCATTTCTCTGAAATCCATTTCCTAAAAATGATGAAACCACATTATATGACGGAGTTTTATATATAATATAAATTATGGTTTGGGCTTCATTTCCAAATTATTTTTAAACATTTTATAAGTGAAAAATAAATAAATATGGTCTGATTTAGCCTGAATGCGAAGATTTTAAATATTTCTTAAGCAGATATTTAGCTTTCGTTGGCAGGCAAGCTACTCAAAGTTTGCCTCCAAACATATTTTAGGAAAGGAAAAAAATGAAAATTTCTAAAAACAAAACTACAGCTTCTTTGATTGCTTTGTTTCTAATTTTGTCTATAACGGCTACAGCCATATTAGTTACTTTGCCAACTGCCAACGCTCACTATCCCCCATACAACTATACTACATACACTTATGTTGCTCCTTCCCCGGCAGTTATTGGCGTGGGTCAACAAATGATAATTGTTTATTGGCTTAACGCGATACCGCCAACAGCTGCGGGTGCTTCTGGAGACAGATGGATTGTTTACATAGACGTCATAAAGCCCGACGGAACCAACGACACTTATGGTCCGTTGACCTCTGATCCAGTGGGCGGCGGATACATTACATATGTACCTGAAACATTGGGCAATTATGCTTGTGTAGCCAGATTCCCAGGACAAACTGCAACAGGCATTCCTGGAAACACACAAAATGCCGCTGTAAACGATACTTACGCAGCCAGCATAAGCAAACCAGCCTACTTCACTGCCCAACAAGATCCAATTCCCTATTATTCAGAGACACCACTTCCAACAGACTATTGGACACGCCCAATTTACGACGCTAACAGAGGCTGGGGCAACGACGTCATGGGACAATGGCTAGGCCAACCTTGGGACACCACCTTAAGCAGAACAATCGGAGTCCAAAACCAAGAACCCTTGCTAAGCCCTCATGTACTTATGGACACGCCCAGCTTGGACCGGAGGCATAATGGGAGGATACGCTGATGCATCGTTTTACAATGGTATTGCATACGAACCCTTCTCCAGTCCACTAGTTTGCCTAGATGGCATGGGCTACTATTCGGTAAATAACCCCCCAATACAAGGCTGGTTCTGCATCAATCTCTACAATGGCCAAACAATATACTTCAATAACAATACTGATGGACAGTCTGCTATACCCACGATGGGACAGATACTTAATTATGAGAGCCCCAACCAAGGAGGAGGCTTCTCATATCTTTGGCGAACATCCGGAGTCACAGTACCAGCAGGTAGCTCAAGCTCTTTAACTTGGCAGATGCTTGATGGATACACAGGAAATGCTATACTCAAAATAGCCAACGTATCTAATTCAGGCACAGAATTTAGGGATACAGTCGGTAGCATATGCTATCTCAACTTCGTCAACCTCGGAACCGCTACAGCACCTAAATACTACATGCAGATTTGGAACTCAACTCAAGCTATCTGGTGGCAACTCAAATATGGAATTTCACCGCCCGCTACGCTCTATAATGGTACTACAAACATTCCATTGAATGACACAAGCAATGATTATTGGATGTGGAGACCTGGCGCAGCAAATGTAGCTCAAAGTGGCGCTACAGGATATGGAAAAATATACGACGGCCATAACGGCTACTCAATGAATGTGTCTGTGGCAAGCATTTTAGGTCCACAAAACTCAATTCTTAACCAAACAGGCAGTATATTGCAGATTTTTCCGGAGCAGTTTGCGATCGTTGGATGCAGCGGACGGAACGATGCTAGAGGAGTTGTTCAAGGCTACATAAGATCTTACAGTCTAGCAGCGCCCACATGGGGTCAAACCTTATGGTCAACCACTTTCACCCCTCCTGCAGCATCAGATGCATATCCTAATGCAACATATAATGGTGGAATAACTTTTGGGGGTGCAGACTATACTTCAGGTGTCTTCTGGTTTACTGAAGCAGTTACAGGAAAACAGTGGATTTACAGCCTCAGTTCAGGAACGTTGCTGTGGACAAACACTATAGATTCGGCTTGGTCATATTATGGTTCCCCACTCTCTTTCCACGATGGCATGGCTTACACATGTGGTCCAGGGGGTCCCAACGTAGAAACCGCATTCGGAATCGTAACCTGCTTTAATGCTACAACTGGACAATTCTTGTGGAACTTTACCGCCCCAAGCATCGGCTATTTGGAATCACAGGGCTCTACATACACACCGCTTGAACTACAATTCTTCCTCGACGACCCAGTGACTGGACATCCATACATATACTTTGATGGATCAACAGGATGGGCTGGCCAAACTGTCCCCATTAGACGCGACAGCGCACTCATTTGCGTAGACGGTGAAACAGGCCAAATGGTATGGAGAATGGAGGCTTATCCAAATCCTGGAGGGCAAACTAAAGCAGTGATTTCTGACGGTAACCTCATTTACCTCGATGCACACGACGATAACATATACTGCTTGGGCAAAGGATCAAGCGCAACCACGGTCTCAGCGCCACAGGTTGTTCCAGCACTAGGTTCCAGCGTAATGATAACTGGCACAGTCACTGACCAAACTACTTCTGGAAGAACCAACACCGCTGGCAGCTTAGACTTCACACTCAAAGGCACACCGGCAATATCGGACGCAGATCAGGAAGCATGGATGGAATACATGTTCCAGCAACGACCATTACCCACAAACGCAATTGGTGTTCCAGTTTTATTGACCGCTATTGATCCTAACGGCAACTACATTCCAATCGGCAATGTTACAAGCGACTTAACTGGAACCTACAGCTGCAAGTTCACTCCAGAAATTCCAGGAACATACCAAATCATCGCCACATTCAAAGGATCCAACTCATACGGAGGATCATTCGCTCAAACATACATGGCAATAGGGGAATCAGCACCCACAGCATCACCGTACCCAGAAGTCAATATTCCTTCGACAGAAATGTACATCATCGGAATGGGCGTAGCAATAATTATAGCAGTTGCAATAGTCGGCGCCTTGATACTGATAGCAGTTAGAAAAAAGCAATAAAAGAAAACATTAACAACTTTCCTCTTTTTTTGTCAACAGAAAGCAGAGCATTAAATAGTAGATTTTAGAAGAAATACAAAAAGAATAAAAATAGAGTATAAAAAAGAAAAAATATTGAGTGCAGCTTAAAGCTACTTTACTTTATAGTCCTCTGAGTCGACCACATGTTCGCCTTCTGGACCCGCTTGGGTTTCGCCGGTTGGAGGCATTTCTGGACCTGCACCTGGTTGTGGACCTGCTTGTTGACCACCTGACTGTTGTCCTTGTTGCTTTGCGTATTCTGCTGCAGTTTGCTGATAGACTTTGGTTCCGACGTCTTGGAGAACCTTTTGTAACGCATCTGTTTTGGCTTTGACTTGGGTCATGTCGTTGCTTGCTAATGCATTTTTAAGTTCGGTTACTGCTGCATCGATTTTGGCTACCTCTTCTGAGCTGATTTTGCCTGCAAGATCAGTCTTGGTACGTTCTGCGGTGTAGACGATGCTGTCGGCGTTGTTTCGGGTTTCCGCTTCTTCCTTCTTCTTGCGGTCTTGGTCAGCGAATTGTTCGGCGTCTTTGATTAGACGTTCTTTTTCTTCAGGGCTAAGTTTAGTTGAGGCTGTTATACGGATTTTGTTTTCTTTACCTGTAGCTCTGTCTTTTGCCGTTACGTTAAGGATACCGTTGGCGTCTATGTCGAAGGTTACTTCGATTTGTGGTACGCCTCTTGGTGCTGGAGGTAAGTCGACGAGGTTGAATTCGCCTAATGAAACGTTGTCGGCTGCCATTGCACGTTCACCTTGCAGGACGTGGATGGTCACTGCGGTTTGGAAGTCTGCAGCTGTAGTAAAGGTTTGGCTGCGTTTGGTAGGTATGGTTGTGTTTTTGTCCATGACTTTGGTGAATACTCCGCCCATTGTTTCCAGTCCTAGAGTTAAAGGTGTGACATCTAAGAGCAATAGGTCGGTAACTTCACCTGATACAACTCCGCCTTGAATAGCTGCGCCGATGGCTACGCTTTCCATTGGGTCAATTCCACGTTCTGGAGCTTTACCAAGTATTTGTTCGACGAAGCGTTGGACCAGAGGCATTCGAGTCATGCCGCCGATGAGGATGATTTTGTCAATTCCTTGTGGAGTTAACTTTGCGTCTTCTAGGGCTTTGAGAAGTGTTGGTCTTGTGCGATCAACGATGGGTTGAGCTAAAGATTCAAGTTTGGTGCGGGTTAACGATAGTTTTAGGTGTTTTGGTCCTGAAGCATCAGCTGTTAAGAATGGAAGATCAATGTCAGTATTCATCAGTGTTGATAGTTCGATTTTAGCTTTTTCTGCTGCTTCTTTTAGTCGGGACATAGCCATTCTGTCGCTTGAAACATCGATGCCTGTTTGGCGTTTGAATTCGCCCAGGATGTAGTCCATTACTGCTTTGTCAACGTCTGTTCCTCCTAACTGGGTATCGCCGCTTGTGCTGAGTACTTGGAAGACTCCTTTGCCGAAGTCCATAACAGTTACGTCGTGGGTTCCGCCGCCGAAGCTGAACACTAGAATTTTCATTTCCTGTTGGACTTTGTCAATGCCATAGGCGAGGCAGGCAGCTGTGGGTTCATTGATGATTCGCATTACTTGGAATCCTGCAATTTCGCCGGCGTCTTTGGTGGCTTGGCGTTGGTTGTCATTGAAGTGTGCTGGCACTGTGATGACTGCTTTATTAAGTGATCCGCCAAGGTATGTTTCTGCATCTTTCTTGATTTTCTGTAGAATGAACGCTGAGATCTGTTGGGGTGTGTATTCTTTGCCGTAGATGTTGACTTTGTAGTCTGTGCCCATCTTGCGTTTAATTTCAAAGATGGTTCCTTCTGAGTTGGTTGTTGCTTGGCGTTTTGCTGATTCACCTACCAAAAGTTGTCCGTCTTTTGTGAAGGCAACCACTGACGGAAACATCTTACCCGCCATGGTGGGTCCTTCTGCACTTGGAATAACCGTTGCATGTCCGCTTTCATAGATGGCAGCTGCTGAATTGGTTGTTCCCAAATCTATACCTAATACTTTTTCATTTGTTTTTGGATTACTCATTTATTTTTTTTCCTCCATTTGATTACTTTGACTCTGATTGTTTTTTGTTGCCTTAACAGCAACTTTCACGATTGTTGGTCGAATAACTTTTCCTCTCATAATGTAACCCTTTCTTATTTCTTCAAGCACCGTGCACTCAGGCACATCGTCTTTTTCTTCGGTGAAGACGGCGTTATGGCGGGCTGGATCAAAAATTTTGCCTTCAGGGCTCTCTATTGGTGTTACTCCTTCTTGCTCAAGAACCTTTCTGAGCTTCTTTAGCGTCAATTCAACACCTTCGATAAGGGATTCGGGTGACGTTGAGATTTCTCCGTTCTTAACTGCCAACTCCAACTCGTCAACTACATCCAAGAGTGAGATAACTAAGCGTTCGTTACCATGATTTTTTATTTGCTCCGCTTCCCTATCGAAACGTTTCTTTTGGTTCTCAAAGTCTGCTTGCAGATACCTAAGTCTAGTCAGATAATCTTCGGAACGTTTCTTTTCAGATTCCAAAAGTTCCTCAAAATTAACTGGCTGAGGCTCTTGCTTCTCTTGCTCATCAACCATTAGCTGATCCCTCTCTTGTTAGACCAAACCAAATTAATAAATGCAATATGCAGGTTTAGTTGACTGAATGTTTTTCTTACAGTGAAATCTCCAAATGATAAAACATTATTCCATCGGGACATTGAATTTCCTCGTTAAGTTATGTATTTTTGTTTTTTACTTTCTGCCGTGCTAGGTTGTTGAGCAGATAAGGCAGGAGTGTCGTTTTGTTTAATTTGTTCGCAAGCATTTTTGTTGAATTGTTCAATCATTTTTCTTATGATAATATCAGCGAATTGGTCTCCGACCGATTCTTCTTTGAGTTCTGAACTGAACGCGTGTTTCTTGAATACTTCGAAGACTTCGTTTTTGTTCATGGTAATGTTTGGATTTGTTACGTTGCTTAATGCTGAGGACATTACTTTGTGTCCAAGTTCTACGAATATGTTGACTAGGGTGGTGTAGTCGATGTCGAAGGGTTCGTCTCCCGTGAGGAAGAGTCCTTTGGTAAGTAGGATTTTCTTGTCGTTTTCAGGTGTTACTGTTAAGCTTCTACGCATATGTTCACCAGAGTTAAACGTGCATATACACGTTTCACCTTAGGCACACCTGTGCATGCTCGCTTATATATTTTCTGCCATAAAACACAAGTAAATATGGCAAAAATAAGAAAAATATATTCCTAAATAAAGAAAAAAAGAGTAAACAAAAAATTCGGGTTAAGTTTTCAGCTGCTTTTTGATTGTTTCTTCTGCTACCTTCACTGCATCCGACAGTTTATCAGGCTTAGTTCCGCCTCCCTGAGCAAAGTTGGGTCTTCCGCCGCCTCCTCCCCCAAAAATGGGCGCTGCCTCCTTCACAATAGTGCCCGCATTAACACCTTTCTTCAAAGCGATTTCGCCAACCATAACTAAAAGTCTGCAGGTTTTGCCATCCGATCCATAGAAGATGGCAACAGTTGCTTCGTTGCGCTTCATAATTTCGCTCCCGGTTCTTAGCATGCGATCTGCATCAATTACTTCGCCGAAATTCCGTTTAACAATCATTACTCCGTTAATTTCGGTTGAAGATTCACAACTTGGTGTTTGCCCCACTGAGCTTTCATTTGTAGCCAATTCTTTGATAAGTTTGCGTTTTTCAACGTTGACTTCTTTTAGTTCTTTGACGACTTTTTCGGCTGTTTTGTCCAGTTTGTCGAGGGGAGATGTTAATGCATCGGCGACTCTCCAGAGTAAACTTTCCTGGTCCTGCACTGCTTTAAGAGCTTTAAGCCCAACTGCATATCCAAGCCGTTCAACACCATCTTGCACACGTTCGGTATAAACGATTTTTACAAAGCCAACTTCACTGGTGTGCCCTAAGTGTGTTCCAGCGCATGCTTCAACATCCCAATCTCCAGTTTTCACGACACGAATGTCTTTGCCGGGGACCGCTCCACCCTGATAGAGCCTAAAGCCATAGCGGGATTCTGCTTCATTGCGTGGGAGCCATGTGGTTTCTACTTTCATGTTTGCACCGATAGCTTGGTTTGCAAGGGTTTCGATTTGATGGATTTCTTCTTGAGTTAATCGACGGTAATGAGAAATATCTAGGCGTGATGTTTCTAATCCTTTCTGTGTGCCTGATTGCCATACGTGCTCCCCCAAAACGCGTCTTGCGGCTCCATTTATGAGGTGGGTTACTGTGTGGGCTTTCATTAGGGAATAGCGTCTGTCCCAGTCTACTATGCCATGGATGGTGCTCCCTTCCTTGAAGGTTGCCTTCTCTTTGAGTTTGTGGATGATTACTTTTCCAATTTTTTGTACATCAACAATATCAAATCTTGAACCGCCGCTTGTTATCCAGCCTTGGTCTGTTGGTTGACCACCGCCTTCAGGGTACAAACATGTTTTATCCAATACAACATAGGTGCCATTGATGATTTTGAGGACTTTAGCATCAAACTCTTTTTGGTAAACATCGCTGTAGTAGATTTGTTCAGTTGCGGGGAGTTGTTCAGCCATCTTCTCCAATGTTGCTTCAGCTTTCGATTCTTCATCCTCAACGGGTTTTGGTGCCTGCATATGGCGGTTAGCAATTAATGCGTAGAAGTTCTCGGGGACCTCAACTTCGACTCCTTCTTTTTCAGCAGCTTGTTTGACAATTTCTGGTGGAAGCCCATGTGAATCGTACAGTTCCGTAAGGGTATCCATAGGTAGTTTGCCTGTACCTTTGGTTTTCAGGTCAGCTGCAATTCGCTTAACCATGCCTTCACCGCGCTTGAGGGTCTCCACGAATTTTTCTTCTTCAACTTTGAGCATTTCAACGATTTCTTTTTGCATTTCTTTGATGCGAGGGAAATCTTTTCCCCAATAATCAGCCTGTAGATCTACGATGTCGTAGAGTTTGGCTGGTTCCATATTTAGGGATCGCATTAAACGGTAAACCCTTCGGAAGAGAAGCCTTGCAAGATAACCTTCTTGAATGTTTGATGGAACAACGCCTTCGCTGAGTATGAAGCTGAGAGTTTTGGTGTGATCGGTTACAGCCCAAGCATTCTCTATTGGAACAAGAACCTTCTCAAGGGTCGGCAAATCAATTCCAGTAAGCTCCGACACCCGCTTTCTTGCAACCATCCTGTTAGCACGTTTATCAACGCTAACCAAACCAGAATATTTCGCTACCTTTGACAAGAAATCGTTGTCTACATTTGCGATTCCTGCCATCGCCATGACTTTGTCCAATAAGTTTCCATAGATAGCTTGGAAGAGGCTTGGAACACCCTGACTTATCCAAGTGAAACGATCAATTCCATAACCGGTATCCACTGTGCGAATGGGCAACTCTACAAAGTCGTCACCGACAACCTTGTATTGCATGAAAACCAATGTTCCCACTTCCAAACCTCTACAAATACACTCAACGTCGGGTCCAGCATTTCCTCCGCCAATCCACACACCCTCCTTGTAGATGACTTCTTCAGATTTTATACCGAGGCACTCAGTAGCAAAGCGGTGATGAAAACGTACGGTATCATCTTTCCAGTAAATTTCCTTGTCAGGATAATTAAAGGCATGAGCACCGCCCATTTCAAAAATAGTTAAATGCCGCCCAAAAGTGGGACCGGTGTTTGAAATGTCGGTTAGTCTGATGCACGGTTGAGAAATCACCAGCGGGTTAGCTGGAGGCGGAGAAATACCCTCGGTTACATAAGGCTGGAAATCGATTATACTTGCGTGAGTTAAGTAAATGTCTTTTCTCCAACGTGCTACAACAGGATACGGTTTGATCCGCGTGTGACCGTTTTCCTCGAAGAATGATAGGAATGCTTCTCGCATCTCGGATAGAGTAAACTTTTTGCTTGTTGCTGGATTGCCAAGGAAAGTGTAGCATCCGCACTCATCTGAACCAGATTCGCCACAGGTTTCCTGATTTGCGTTTTGGGTCCAGAAGTATTCTCCGCATTTTGGGCAATTTTTTCTAACGAAGCCTTCTTGTTTGAAGAATGGAAGAGCGTAATCTGCTTCTGTAAAGGTCTTATTCAAAGTTTTCAGACACTCCGCTGTTTGCGTTTAATGGGTTACGAGATTCACTCATTTAAATGGTTAGTTAAATTTTGGAAACGTTTCCACATTCTTTATTCATTCTTTTTTGCTTAATGAGTGGCTTTTTCGCAAAACTTGAAGTGCAGCCGAATTGGGCCCAATTAAAAAATGCTTAGAAAACTGAAGTTTGGGATTAAAAAAGTTGTGGATTATTCTAGCTTAGAAAATTAAAAAAAGAAAAGTAAGTGGTTAAGCGGTTGTTATGGTCGCTTTCTAACTGCTAAAAGTATTATTGCGCCTACAAGGGCTATTGATAGAATTACAGCTGCAGTTGCATAGAAAAGGTTGGCTTCGTTTGATGAGGTGGTAACAATTGGTACCTGTGTTTGCTGTGGAGAAACTTCGTCAGCCACAAATGCTGCTTGAGAGCTTGAGGGCCAATAAGAAGCGGATCCTTCGAATGTCGCGATAACTGTGTATTTGCCGGGAACATCTGGTTTCCAGTTAAAGCTGTAGAATCCAGAAGCGTCACTGGTTGTATTGCCAATGGTACGGAAGTTGCCGTTGCCGTCGATGACATCAATTCTCACTGGAACACCGGTTGCATTCGTTGGGCGTGCCTGCTGGGAATAAATATATTCCATCCATGCTTCTTCGCTGTCGTCGGAGACTGCTGGGACTCCGTTTGGAAAGCGTGCGGCCTGTTCAGTTTGCTTTGTGCCTGGCGAAATATCAGTAACTGAACCATGGATAACTAACGACTTTCCTACTTCAACGCCTGAATCAGGAGCTGCAACAGTTAATTCGCTTGGACCTTTGCCGTAGCTGTAGATTTTGTTGTCATAGTAGTTTAAGCCTAAAAGGTAACCGTCTGAAATAACCACTGAGCCATAGTGGAGTACTTTCCACATTTCCGTTCCATCTGTTGCGTTAATGCATCGTACATAGGAGCCGCGCCATAGGGGTTGAGTACGCCATAGTGGACTTGAATAAATGAAGATTTTGCCATCTGCAATGCATGCTATTTCTGCGGGGAAATCGCCGAAGGGTGATTCAGTGCCGATTTGTTGAGGTTCATATTTCCAAAGGACTTTGCCCGTTGTTATATTGTAGCTAACCAATATTCCGCCATTGAGATATGTGCCAGAAAGGAGCATACCATTGTATATGTTTGTGTTGCCCATGCCATAGTACTTCATTGGTTCTTCAGGTTCGCTTTGCCAGATTTGCTGTCCGGTTGCAAGGCTGTATCCCCAACGTGTCCTAGTCTGTGTACATGAAAACAAAAAGACGCCGTCTTCTGGGTCAATAGTTCCCATGCTTATTGTTTTGTTACCTGCTGAAGAGGGTGGCGTGAAAGTAACGTTCCAAAGCAATGATCCCATTGTACCTTTTGTGGTGTCTAAGTTTAAAGCCCAAAGGTAACCTTGTGAAGCTCCCTGTTCATTGTTGGTGCCTGGCGTTCCACCGATTATGTATTTGTCTTCGCGAACCGAATAGATATTGCCTAGGCTTGATTTGAAGGGTAGCGATATATTTAATGAGTAACCATGGCTGCCGTCAAAGGTGTAGTTTAGGTAGGGTCTCCAACTGGCATAGTTGTTACCTGAAAAGCCAGAGTAGTCTCCGTTCTGGAACATTTGTTGGGTGCCTTTCCACCAGATAGCTTGAGTTGTGTTCCAGCATTGAAGATAATAGCTTGGTGCTGCTGTAGTGCCGTTGTTGATTATGTAATATCTAAGTATACTTCCGTCTTTTCCGTAGACTGCGGTTCCGCCTGCAGCTGCGAAGGGACCTGCTCCTCCACCTGAAGCCCAAGTTGGAACGTTGTTTATAGAACAGATGTAGTTGCCAGTGTATGCGTCATACATCATCCAAGTGTTGGCTGTTGCTGCGTTTGTACTCCATAAGTATGGGTAACCTCCCATTTCGTTGGCTAACTCTGGATCATAAATTTGAGCAAATGACAGTGAACCTTGTGAGATAGCTCCGTTTGAGTCAAAGCCTCCACCAATACCGGTTACTGGACCTGTATTGTTGCGATAGTACAGTTGTTGACCAGTGTAGAGGTCCATGCAGTACCAACCTTCACTCATTTCCGGGTTGATAGCGTTGAAGAAGATTTTTCCATCCAGTATGTATGGTGAGAATGATAGCCCTCCATAGTGAGATGTTACATAGCCATAGTCGCCGAATCGCTCATCCATAACGCCTCCGGTGAATCCAGGGACTGACCACATTATATGCGCGCTGTCAGGTGCTGAGCCATATTCAAAGCTGGTTGTTGGACCGACGTTTTGTGCGGCGCCTCCCAACCAGTTACCTGCAAGTGTGTACCAGTATATGTTTTCACTATTGATTGGGCGAGTCCAGTACTCTGTGGGCATAGGTGTTTCAGGCCAAAGAGGTATAGGGTCATTTTGTACAACGAAGGTTGTAGGGTCACTTACGCTCGCTTTGTATGTGTCGTTGATTGAAACGTAACCTTGCTGTTGTGCGTCCGGTACTCCTGGTTTAAAGGGAAGACCAGTTATTACTGTGGTTGGGAAATTTACGACAACCGTGTAATTGCCAGCTATATCTGGTGAATACATTGTGTATCCACTGCCAACGGGGTCAGAAGCAATAGGTCCTAAAGTGTCATTTTTTCCGTCAGGTCGCATTACGTCTATGGTGAAATGCCATCTGTCACCGTACTGCCCGTTTGCGGTAGGTGGTACACTGTTGATCCAAAAAATAATTTTCTGTGTTTGGCCAACGCCGATTACGTTATTGCTAACAACGGAATAGCACCATGTGGGGTAAGTGTATATTGGATAATGTGCTTTAACAGTTTCCAGAGGAATAAGGGTCAAAGTCATTGATAGTATCAGAATTGCCGTAATTAAAATAGAAAAATTTTTTTTCATTTTTTCCTTTCCTTGAATTTTTTAGACAAGAAATTCCTGCCATAAGAAATGCTGTTTCTTCACTAGAAGTATTTAAGACTTGGCGATTTTAAACAAAAAAAGTAATGCCTCTTGATCGATCATGAAACAAAGTATTCAGGTTTTTGGAAAGGGCTACAATTTTTATCTTTTTAGCATGTTCCTGACTCTGATTTCTTCTCTTTTTTTTAACTTCCTACCTAATCAGGGCATGGAGGATCTCTTGAAGAATTCCTAAAATTAATTACATCCGAGCTAAAACGCAAAAGTAAATCCAAGATTGCTTCCCCTGAAAAGAAGAAGTCTGTTTGGAGAACAACCAAGTGATTTCCCTAATAATTATTTAGCCATGGAAAAACTGTAGATTAGGCTATAAGATAGTTAATCCACTTCAAAGAATTTTGCAGTGCCAAAGTTTTAGGAAGGCAAAGTAATATTTAGACTTGACAGATATAGGTTCAATGGATACTTCTGTAGAGAATTCAATTGGTTCCTTCATAAATGTATCTCTGTTTTGAGAGATAAGAATTAGTTTTATAAAAAGGGAAATTCAAGTCAGCAAGCAGGTACATTACCTATGCTTGACACACAATAATGTGTTTAGGCCTCATAGTTAATGATGGCTTATCGCATGTTGCTAACTCGTATATGGTTGTGTTTTTTATTGCTTTTTTGGGGCAACTGTCAGCGCATTGGTAACAGAAGAGACATTTGTCCAATCTGAATTGGGGGCGTTTTTTTCCGTAAAAATCAACCATTTCTATGGCTTTTCCTGGACAATCTTTTTTGCAGATACCGCAACCAATGCAAAGTTTGTAATCGAGTTGCATTTGACCCCGAAAATTATCTTGCAATTTTGGTTTTATGAAAGGATAACCGGCTGTTGCTGGCTTGGTAAATATGAATGAGCTAACTTTTCTGAATATGGGAGATATTTTCACCATTTTTCACACACTCTCAAACCTTTGGGCAAAAGCAAGGGAAAAAACGAATTGTCTCTTTGTTTGCTGAGTTATTTGTGGTATTCAGAAGCTTCCTATTCCGCCCCAACATAGGCGATTGTGTTCCACTTTGCTCATGGGAAGAGACTAAGGTGCGTGGTTAGTTGCTGATTGTTTGCTTTTGCCCACCATAATTATATCATTGCATACTTATTATTTCTTTTGTTTAAAATCAAATTTGGAGCCACTCTTGGTTCATTTTCAATCTAACCAAGTCTTTTAAAAAAATAAATCATGGAAAATGCCACTCACCAATCATCGGACTAGTTGATCCACAAAGTTTTTCTTGTCCATAACGCCGAAGAGGCTTAGTTAGATGACGCTGAGACCGCGTCGAAGTCACATACAAACCCAATTTAATTGCTCTAGGTTCGATCAGACTCGGTCTTTCTTCAAATTATTATATTTGGCTCCACATTTCTCACAGCGCATTCCCTGATTTTTCCCCATTGATTTCAAATGTTTTCCACAGTTTGGGCAAATAGGGTTTTCTGCTAATATTTTTTGAGCAAGATATAGAATGTTGATTTTTTCAAGGTTAATTGTCAATGGTTTAGATGCAGTTGCCTTATGTACGGCGCCATAAACTTCAACCTTGTCGCCAACGACGAGTTCTCTTGCGATTTTACGCAGATCTCCTGTTGGCTCGTATGCTGCACAGTCCACTTCTGCTGAATCGTCTTTTATGGAGAAGATAACGTGACGCAGAGGAACTATGTGTGGGTTCTTTGAAACAATTCCTTTTACTATAACGGAACTATAAGGCTCAAGTTTGCTTAAGGCTTCAACACGTCTGAGATGGGCATCTGTGCCTTGGTTACTTCGGAATATTACCCATCGCTCCACAGGCTCCAGAGGCTTAACCAATTCCATATGCTTTCTTGACTATTTCCGCTGTTTCACCCCTGATTCCAAATAGAATAGGGTCAGGACCACGCGGTGTAATGATAACCCTGCCCTTCTCATATCCACGTTGTTAAATGTATAAGGCGATGTCAATCTTGTCCATTTCAAAAATCGATGCTTCATCAACCCGTCTTTTTGTTCCCAAATTCTCAGGCGTTCGGTAAGCAATCAACTCGTAAGTGTGATCGCCCTCAATGTTTCACCGATTGCAGCCAATGCGCCGATGATGCCTCGGCAAGAATTAAACCCAGCTGCTTCTGCACCCAATTTTTTGATTAAAGCTGTTGCTTCTTTGAGGGTTACGATTGTGGTTTCGGTTTTTTTCGAGAACGCCTTAAGTTCAATCGGGATTTCTCTGTTTTGGTAGAAGACGATTCCCGGGTCTGTTCCTTTCTCTTTAACGGCTGAATGTTCTTCCCATAAATCCAATGGCAGTATCTTTTATTTGGTGTTCAAACTCGATTGTAGGTGAATCGTAGACATAAGGCACCATTGCCCCTTGTTTTCCAGGGCACATTTGGGTTTAGCCTAATTAAACCTGGATAATCGATAAAGTGAACATTGAATTTTTCGAGTTTCTCGATAAGAACTGCTGTAAGATAAGTTGTGCAGCCTCCTTTGGTTGAGTCAGTGTCATCTAATCCAATATGCATTGTTTGCTGTGTCAATAGCGGCTGCTCTCCAAGATAAAATAAGAAGGATGGGTTGGAAGGTAAAAAATATTGTTAGCCTAAATCAAGTTTAGGCTAAGGTTTACATGATTAGTGGGTTTTCAAAAATCACTTGTTCTTGGATTGATTTCGGGGGTTTTCACCAATCATCATGGTTAATTTTGAGTTTATTTTGCCGATTTTTTCTATCTGAGTGTTATTATGTTGTTTGAGTTCTTCCTGCTATTGTGCTTTGACGTTTGCGATTATATCGTAGACGCCCCATAGGTTGTGGGCTTCTTCAACACCCTCAACTTTTTTTAGCGCTCTTAAGAACTTGTTTTTCTGCTCCAATTTCTGTATTTACGAGAATGTATGCTGTGGGCATTCTTGTTTTCTCCTTTCTTTTGGGTGGGGTGGTTGGCTTCAGAGGTCGGTGTGCTCTTTATTGTTGAGGGGGAACACAAAAAGGTTCATTGCGTCCAAACCTCTTTATCCAACCGATTAAAAATTCTGTGCATCTTCTGGTAGTGAGAGCTTCGACGGTCGCGTTGGCTCTCTTGCAGTATAGGTTGTTTTGCGGTTGATTTTCATTTGTCTCTACCTTTATGCACAGGATGATACATCGGTCAAAAATAATTTAAAATTATGTGACTGTATCTGGCTAGTCACAAATAGTAACGTTTCATTTAAAGAAAGGTTCTTGATTAAAGAAAAAAGATTGATTTACGTCTTCTACAACAATCATAGTTAGTGTCGAACGCACTTTGTCTAATCGTCGAATTCGCCATGTAACAATTTCTTTTAGTTTATCCATGGTGTCTGCTTTTACTCTTGCGACTATATCGTAGACTCCGTAAACAGCTGAGGCTTCTTCGACACCCTCAACTTTCTTTAGCTCTTTTAAAACATCCGATTCAGAGCCTATTTCAGTATTTATTAATACAAACGCTGTAGGCATAAAAATCCTCTAATAATAACTTAGGTGTAGTTTGCATTAAAATGTTTCCTTGTTGGGTTTTCTGGTTTTGTCTGATGATTTCTATTCCAGCCCATTGCAACGCCAAATATGATACTATAAGCCTGAACCACAAGTTTACAACCCTTGTTAGCAAGGTTACGCAGAAAGTGACATCAACCTGAATTCCAAGAGCAGTAAAAGATGATGTCATCACTATTTCTGGAAAACCAAAAAATGTTACGCCAACAGTCTGAAGCGTTCCCGTCAAAGTAAAAACGATTAATACTTTGTCGACTGGCACGGAATACCCAATGCAAGAAAAGTTAGAAAAACAACTGAGATTTCAAAAATAAAACTCGTAACCGCAAAAACAATTGGTATAATCAGCGCCTTAGGTTTACTTCTTAATATTCCAATGCCTTTTGGAATTTACCAAGCATTTCTTCTGCTCTTACCTTGAAAATTCTGGGAGTCCCACCGTTTTCGGAAAAAAGATATTATCTTTATTGCCCAGCCAAGCAGAGTTTTGGTCGCCGTCGACTTGAAGCTAACATAATAAATGATGGCTAACGATATAATCGAAAGAGCTAAAACTGTGGCGATAATTAGAGTGGATAAAGGCGGCAGGGCATAGTTCAAAAGTACTAAACTTAAACCACTGCTCAACGCTACGATGGTTATTGTCATGTTGAA
Source organism: Candidatus Bathyarchaeota archaeon (assembly GCA_963842545.1). Taxonomy (GTDB): domain Archaea; phylum Thermoproteota; class Bathyarchaeia; order Bathyarchaeales; family Bathycorpusculaceae; genus Bathycorpusculum. The sequence continues at coordinate 24,924 of CAWJGR010000007.1, read as the reverse complement.
AATTTTTTGTCCAACAACGGATGCACCGATTTTTCCAGCATCTGTTTTTGAATCTTTGGCTAAAAGATATGTTTTGGATACTTCCCCAGACCAACCCAATTGCGGAACAGTAGCTTCAAAAAACAACCCCGCCCAAGTTAAAAGTAAGGCTTTGCGTTTACTGATTTTTACTGATAAACTGTTTAGTAATCGATTCCAGACAAAAGAAGAGAAAAGAGCAAACAGAAAGTAAGCCACAAACGCGCCTACATAGATAGCAAGATTTGTTTTTGAAAGAATACCAATGACTTGTGATGGATTAATGAAAAAGTAAACATAGATTACGAAGGCAACTAAACCCAAAAGCAACACAAAAACAATGGGGTTAAACCGGTAGACTGGTTTTCTTGTTGCGTTCATATAGGTTTCAAGCCTTGATAGATTTCGCCGGCTAAACTATTAAGCGTTAATAAAAACACCCTTCAAACTGGCACGCTCAATTGTGGCAAGAGAAGAAGAAGAAGATTGCGAAAATGAACATTCTTCTTCTATCACACAAAAAATAAAATATTTAGTGTTTTGTTTGGAAGCAGATTATTCTTCCATCATAATTAACGTTAGAGTTGAACGTACTCTGTTGAGGGCTCTTACTTTATGAGTAACCATTTCCTTGAGTTTCTCCATCGAGTCAGCTTTAACTTTGGCAATAATGTCATAAACGCCATACGAAAAGTATGCTTCTTCCACACCCTCAATCTGCTTGAGTTCCTTGACAATATCTTCTTCTGCTCCCGATTCAACATTTATCAATACAAACGCTTGCGGCATAATGAGTCTCCAAGTAATATTGCACCACTTGTAATTAATATCTTATGCAGTAAAACCAACAACTTTTCTTTTAAAACCAAAAAAATGGACTTAATCTCTCCATCAAAGAAAACCAAAGAGTAAGGTGAAGTGGTATATTGTGCAAAATGCGACGCTTTAAATCCTGATACTTTAACAGCTAAACCACAACCTATTCATCTATCGTCAATTCAACATGGCTGATTGCACGTTTTTACAGGTCCGCACACAAAAGAGTTATATTAAATCGGAATGCAAGGTAGTAGGTTAATGCGGGGAAACAGCATGGTTAAGTACATTTTCGTAACAGGCGGAGTGCTGAGTTCAGTCGGCAAAGGCATCTTAACTTCCTCCATCGGCAAAATGCTTCAGGCAAGAGGATTAAAACCAACAGTAGTAAAAATCGACCCTTACGTTAACATTGACGCGGGAACAATGAACCCGTACATGCACGGCGAAGTCTTCGTCACTGACGACGGCGGCGAAACCGACTTGGACCTAGGCTGGTACGAACGCTTCTTGGATTTAAGCCTAAAACAAGAAAACAACTTAACCACAGGAACAATCTATCGCAGTCGTAATCGAGAAAGAACGCCACGGCGACTTCTTGGGTCGATGCGTCCAAATTGTTCCCCATATAACTAACGAAATAAAAAACCGCATCAGAAACGCCGCCAAAATGGTTAACGCAGAAATAGTCCTAACAGAGGTCGGCGGCACAGTCGGCGACATCGAAGGCTTGCCGTTCTTGGAAGCCATACGTCAGATGCGTGTGGAAGAAGGCTACGAAAACACTCTCTATGTTCATGTGGCTTTAGTTCCGATTCTTAGATGTTACAGGTGAAATGAAGACTAAACCGCTCCAACACAGCGTCAACGAATTACGACGCATCGGTATCCAACCAGACACAATCGTTGCACGAAGCCCACTTATGATTGATGCTGAAGCACTAAGAAAAATCGCTTTATTCGGCACAATCCCTGAAAGCGCAGTCTTCTGCTCCTACAACGCTGAAACAGTCTACCAAGTCCCGCTTATCCTAGATAAACAGGGCATGGGCGACTTCATCTGCCAACGTTTAGGCCTCAAATGCGACGGCAAAGACTTCAGCGAATGGCAAATCTTCGTCGACGGCATGGTTCATCCAGAACACGAAGTAAAAATCGCGTTAGTAGGCAAATACGCTGGGTTATCAGACAGCTACGTCAGCATGACTGAAGCGCTTCGGCATGGCGGAGCAGCATGCAAAACCAAAGTTGCATCAGCTACTTGGAAGCAGAAAAATTCGAACGTGAACCCCAATGCATAAAAGACCTTTCGAATTTTGACGGCGTTTTTGTTCCCTACGGGTTTGGTCCACGAGGAACAGAAGGCAAAATTGCCGCTGCCAAATTTGCCCGAGAAAACGACATTCCATTCCTTGGGATATGCTATGGTTTCCAGTTAGCAGTTATCGAGTTTGCCCGAAACGTCTGCGGCTTAAAAGACGCTAACAGCACAGAAATCAACCCTGACTCACCTTACCCAGTCATCGATTTGATGCCTGAACAACGCGGCATAGAAATCAAAGGTGCAACGATGCGTTTGGGCGCTCACAAAGTCGTTTTGCAGAAAGACACGCTTAGCTTACTGCATGTTTGGGCAAGAAGAAATCCATGAACGCCACCGCCACCGCTTCGAAGTAAACCTCGACTATATCGAAGCACTTAAAAACAACGGCTTATGCTTCACTGGAAAGAGCAGTGACGGCAGAAGAATGGAAACCTTAGAGTTGCCTGACAAATACTTCTATTTTGCCAGCCAGTTCCACGGCGAATTCAAGAGCCGCCCAGGCAGACCTTCACCTGAATACGCTGGGTTTATCCAAGCATGTGTTAACAAAAAGCTTGGTAAACCAAAAACCCCTATTTCTTAATCTTGTTGAAGCGATGTTTACTAGAAAAGGCTATAATCCGCCGTTGACACTTCTGCTTAAAGGAACGATTAAAAATGGAACCTACTGGAAAAAGAGATTCAGTCGCTTATAGCAAAAAAATGACCGAAAGCAAAGACGAACTTACCGAATTACAAGAAGAACTCAACAACGTTATCGTTCGATTTGTTCTCCGTGCTCTCCGCGTTTATCAATCAACAAGACCTGAACCTTTACGAGTCAATGAAATTGCATTGCTTGTCAGAAACGAAATCAAAAATGTTTTGGCAGATTTAACTGCTCAGCCAAACACTGACGCCTCGCCAAATTGGCAAAAGAAGCTTGGGCAAAAGAAACCAAACAATAATCCTTTTCTTTCTTTTTCTTGTTTATCTTCATGGAGATACGCCTGTTCAATTTTAATTGTTTGAAGAAAAATAGTTGGTAAATAAAAAAATTAAAGTATTGGAAGGAATTATTTTCGGCGGCAGAATTCTTCCATTATCGACATTAATTTTGGAACCGCGTAGACTATTGCTCTATCATCTAGCAAGCCTACGAGGGCGCCTTGTTTGTCGACAACTGGTAAGTGTTTATGTTCCAGTGTTTCATGAGTTTTGCTGCTTCTTCAACGGTTGCGTTTTCGTCAATGACTACGAGTGGGTTTGTGTAGACCATTCTTGCAATGATAGTTTTGAGTGGCACGCCAGCTTCAACTGCTCGGATTAGAACATCTTTGACTGTGATGATTCCGGTTGGTTTTCCGCTTTGGACAACGAGGATTGCGTCTTTGTCGAATTTGTTCATTATTGCAACTACTTCTTGCATCACTGTGTTGTTGTTTACGACTTTAACGTCTTTTTGCATGATGTCTTTTACGACGACATTACTTGCCATTTAATTTTCACCTATAACGCTATGACAGAAGCAGTTGCTCATTTATCAATTTTCTGTTTATTTCACAGCTTAAGGTATAACACTTAAAGGCTTGATGCAAATTCATTCATGTTCTGGAGGTGACTTGCTTTTGAGCGAGCAATTCTAAAATCACTGAACAATTTATCGCCAGTTTAGACAAAGCAAAAGACTACGCTGAAGTCTGGAAAATCGTTAAGGAAACCGCTGAATACGCTTTGGGCAAACGCAGGGACAGCATGATGCTGTTTTTAGATGATTTACCCCTTCAACTTGGCGCTTACTACCCAGTTGGAACCAACAACATCGTACTTAACCGTGCACTTGTTGAAATCGTTGAAGCATCAATGAGCGATAAACCCACAGTCAACGCATTAGTTTACAATCTTACTGCTGCATGAATATCTTCATGCGCTGGGCGAAATGTCAGAAACCGGCGTTAGACGAGAAGTCGTTGAGGTAGCTAAGAAAAGCTTCGGCGAAACACCACATTGCCACCGTAGTCGCGTGTAAATCACCATGGGTTTTGCTTAAAGACATTCCGCTCGGACCATACAACGCGCCGAAACGCGTGATGGAATTGTGCGAGATTTTGAGAAAACAGGCAAATACATAGTTTAATCTCAGAAAAATGAAGAGTTAATCTTAGAAGCCATTTTTTCCTAAAAGCAAACCTCGCCAAAAAGTTCTAAAGCATTAACACTAATAATAAAAATGTAAATTTTAAGGTGCTCCAATGAAGTTTGAAACCAAATTTCAAAAAATAATCTCTCGCACACATGATGTAACAAGCTTCCAGATTTCCCCGACCCCCTGAACTGGACTATAAACCGGGGCAATTCTTCTTTGTAACCTTAAACCAAGATGGAAAAGAACTAAGCAAACACTTCAGCTTCAGCAGTAGCCCAACCGAAAAAGACCATATTGAATTCACCAAAAAATTCACAGACCACGAATATTCGTTGGCATTGAAAGCAGCAAAAGTCGGGGATTGGGCAAGAATAGATGCGCCTTATGGGCAATTCACTTTTGAAGGCGAATATCCCAAAAATCGCTTTGCTCGGCGGTGGCATCGGGATAACCCCGTTTATGAGCATCTGCAAAAACGCCACAGACAAAGCATTAAGCAGCAAAATCACCCTTTTTTATGGTTGCCGCACGGCAAAAGACATGGCTTTTAGAGATGAGTTTGAAGAATTGGCCAAGAAAAACAAGAATCTCAATTTGGTTTATATCGTCAATCAACCCACCGCACAATGGAAAGGAGCAATAGGAATACATCAATGCTGACATGGTAAAGCAACAACTGCCTGATTACCAAGAGAACATGTTCTACACTTGTGGACCGCCACCGATGGTTGAAGCAATGGAAAAACTCGTGGTAAGTCTTAGGTTTGCCGAAAGAAAAGTTGAAACGGGAGCTTTTTTCAGGTTACTAAAAAAGGAAAAAGGGGTTTAGGGGTAGAACCGGCGGGTGGTTCTTGGGAATGGGATAGCATCGATGATGTTGTCTAAATCAAGCATCCAAACCAGCAACCGCTCCAAGCCCATGCCGAAGCCGACGTGCGGCACTGTGCCGTAGCGTCTTAGGTCAAGGTACCATTCGTATTCTTCAGGTTTTAGACCCTGGGCTTTCATGCGTTCGATGAGGATGTCTTTGTTGTCTTCTCTTTGCCCGCCTGTGCTGATTTCGCCAATTCTTGGAACCATCATGTCCACAGACATTGCAATTTCTGGGTGGTCAGCGTAGGTTTTGCAGTAGAAGGCTTTGATTTCAGTTGGGTAATCGTAGACGAAGAAGGGTTTGCCGAAGTCTTCAGCTAAAACTTTCTCGTCCTCATAGCCAAGGTCTGCACCCCAATTCAACGCTGGGTTTTTAGGTTTTAGGCGGTCGATGGCTTCTTTGTAGGTTATTCTTGGAAATGGCGTCTTGACAGCTTTTAGTTTCTCAATGTCTGCGCCCAATTCTTTGAATTCCTTTTGACATTGTCCGCGATTGCTTGGCAAACATGCGTCATTAAGCCTTCCTCGAACTTCATTAAATCATTCATGTCTGCAAAAGGCCATTCGCCTTCCATGTGCCAATACTCGGTTAGGTGGCGGATTGTTCGGCTTTTTTCTGCGCGGAAAGAAGGTGCGATGCAGTAGACTTTTTCTAAGGAGTAAATCAGTATTTCGAGGTAAAGTTGGCTGCTCTGGGTTAAGTATAGGTCTTGGTCGAAATATTTTAAGCCGAACAGCGTTGAGCCGCCTTCAACTGCTGCAGAAATAAACATGGGCGGCGAGACTTCAGTGTAGTTTTGTTTTTTGAAATATTCCCGTGCAGCTTCTAAAACTTCTGCCTCGAACCTTCATGACAAGGTTCATTTTTCGGCTTCGTAGCCAGAGGTGACGCATGTCACGGATGAATTCTTCACTTTTATCTTTGGAGATTGGGAAATTTTCGGCTAAACCGATTATGTTTAGGTTTTCCGCGCCGATTTCAAAGCCGCCTGGAGCCCGCTTATCCTCTTTTGCTATTCCTTCAAGGCAAAGCTGAGGATTCGATTGTTAATTTTTGAGCTTCACTCCAGCATGGACTGGTTTTTTTTATGGTGCATTGGATTACGCCTGTTGAGTCGCGAATTAACTAGGAAAATTAGTTCTTTTCCTTCACGTTTGCGGTATACCCAGCCGCGAACGGTAACTTTTTGGTCTTTGCATTTGCCGTCTAATATTTCGTTTATTTTAACCAAAGCCATCTGGACATCAACTATTTGCATGTACTACTTGTTTTCAAACCTAAATGCCTATCGATTTTTAGCTGCGAGTTTATTCGCCCTTAACAAAAGTTTTGATGTTTCTGTTAACTTACTGTTTGGTCTTTCCCCAGAAAAATTCGAAAACCGCATTGAAAAATCAAAGTTATTTGAATATAGATTGCCGACCCAAATAACAAGATATTGTAAAATTAATTGAGTAAACATAGCCGCAATTCTTAAATCGCCCTTGCAATGAGCATATTCAGACTATAAAAATGCAAGTTAATTCGGAAGGAAAAACAAAGCTTAAAGCGCTGAAGATTTCAGCTATTGCAATTTTTAGCGTTGTATTAGTTGAGGTTACAGTGGGTTTCTTTGTTAACAGTTTAGCAATAATGAGTGACGGCTTGCATGCTTTACTTAGATGCATTGTCTTGTGTTATGTTGTTCTTTGCTGTTCGAGCTGCCATGAAACCAGCCAGACGAAGAGCACACCTACGGACATGAAAAATTTGAGACTATTGGCGGATTAATCGGTGGCATTGTCCTGATTGCAGTTGCGATTTTAATTTTCTATGAAGCTGCAATGCGCCTTATAATTCCTCCACAGATTAATACGGGAATAGAATATGCGGGTTTTATCGCAATCGGCTATGCGCTCTTCATTGCTTCACTCAGAGTTACAGTTTTCAAAAAATTCCAGCATGCTCAAAGCACATCTATGAAAGCAGGTCTCTATGATGCTATTTCAGATTTAAGCTCAACACTTATCGCACTTTTAGGTTTCGGTTTAGCTATATTGGGTTTCACAGGTGGAGATGCCTTCGCATCTATCTTCCTCGGAGCCATGCTTACCTACTTGAGTTTTAAACTCGTAAAGTTCAGCATTATGGAGTTAAGCGACACCGCCTCAAAAGAACTTGTGCAAAAAACAAGAAGAACAATTCTCTCATGTGAGGGAGTCGTGAAAGCTGAAAACCTCAAAGTCCGCAAAGTCGGCTCTAAACTTTTCGTTGATGCATCCGTTCAAGTTCCAAGCGCAATGAGTTTAGAAGAAGCCCATTCGTTAGCTTCAAAAATTGAAGCATGTCTAAAAGACGCATTGGGTAACGTTGACGCTACTATCCATATTGAACCCGCAGAAAAAGGAATGGAAAATGGATGAACTTAGTAAAAAAACTGGCGAGTGTTCAAGAAGTAAAAGAAGTCCATGACATCTCAACTATTTACGTAGGCGGCAAACTGTACATAACCTTGCACGCATATGTTAACCCTGAACTTTCGGTAGAAGAAGCCCATAAGATTGCTGAAAGTATTGAAACGCGAATGCACTCAGACATTAAATCGCTTGAAAATGTAACTGTACATGTAGAACCAGCCGGAGTTGCTATTCCAGCAACAGAGGTTACTGAAGCTCAAATCAGAACAATAGTAAATGATGTTGCCAAAGGTATTGCATTCAACTTGCGAATTAAACGGGTTGTGACTTATGATGCTCAGAGGCAAACGCTACATCAATATTGATTGCTGCTTTACTAAACAAGTTCAGATAAAGGATGCTCACAGGGTAGCTTCGTTAGTTGAGAGAGAAACTAAGGAACGCTTTGCCAACGCTATTGTTACTGTTCACATGGAACCAGAGTGCGAACAGAACCAAACATAAAATAAGAAATTACTTAAAGTTAATGAAATTAGAAAAACAAAGGACAGTTTATTTACAAAAAAAGAAAAAGGAAAAGGGGAACTTATTTTTTCTTTCTCATTGCAAAGACGCCGAAACCAATCAGAATTATTACGATGACAACGACTAAGGCTATGATTATCCACATTTCATTTGAAAGTCCGCCCATTCCTCCTGGTGCGGTGGTTGGTCCTCCGCTTGGTGTGGGTTCAGTGGATCCTGTTGGTGTGAATACTGCTTGATAATCATATCTGTTGCCGTATCCGTGGTTTACATTGTAGGGGTTATCTGTTGGAGTTGCTGTGTAGGGATATCCGCCATGGCTAAGGTTTGGACCTGAAATAACCCAGTGCGAAAATGTCCATCCGTTGTTTGCTATTGCTTGTAAATTAAATGATGTGGCATCAGTTAAGTAATATAATCCTGGTTTTGGACTTGTTGTTCCCCCTGCTGAAGTTAAGACCCCGATGAGGGCATCAGTTGCTTTGTTTAGAGGTGCTGGTGGTGTTCCAGGAACTTGTTGTATCACTACGAAAACAGGTTGAACTGCGTAATCATTGCCTCCGGCAGCAGTGAATGTATAAGGATTATCAGTTGCTACAACGGAGCCAGCTTGGCTTAATATTTGCCACTCTTGGAAGGCATAGCCATCAAGTGCTGTTGCTGTTAAACTGACTGTATCGCCATCATTAACGGTATTTGTTGCTCCTGCTGCTGGGTCTGTTGTTCCACCTAGGGCACTTAAAACAGTGACAGTTGCGGTTCCTTGTGCGCTACAGCGCTCATCAATGTACCGACTAAAAGTAACGTAACTAATAATGTCAAAGCGACAAATTTACTACTTTTTTTACTATTTAACACTTTTTTTATCTCCTAAAATCGCAAATGCTTGCTTGTTTGAATTAATGAGAATTATTTACTATATTTAATTATGTGACTGTCGATGCACAACAACAATTTAGCCCTAACCATCTTCTCAAACTAATTTTGAAAATTAGACTCTAAGAAAGAAAACAACTAAAAAACTGCTATTTCCTGTTTGGTAATAAAAAAAATTAATCACATAAAGCTTTAAGGCTTACATCCAAAATATTACTTACGAGAAGTTAGTGGAGGGAAAAGTAATGCTATCTCGCTCGGCAATGGTTAAGCTAAAAGCAATTCTAATTATCGATATAATTATCATAGGAGCAGCCGTTGGCGCCTTCTTTTATCTTCAAGACCAAGGGCTAGTGTCAGCCGCACCTAAACCCGCCACATTTACACTTTCCGACCTAACTATTAATCCTCTTGAGGCTTATGTGGGTGAACCAGTTCAGATTTCAGTTAACGTAACAAATATCCGGCGACCTAGAGGGCAATCTAACCGTGAACCTTCAAATTAATAACGTTTTGAAAGATAACTCAAATATTACCCTCGCAGGCAATTCATCCGATATTGTATCTTTTACAGATATTGAAAATGATATTGGAAACTATAACTGTACAAATCGGAAACTTGAATGGAAACTTTACGCTTAAAGAAGCCCCGCCGGAATCAAGCAAGATAGTGCTTGTCAAATATGAAAGTTAACCCTTATGAAGCATGGATTGATGAACCAGTTAATGTTACTGCAACCGCAAATAACCCTACTGATCAGAGCTGACCAGTTAACGGTGAAGATAGCGGTTGACGACGTTGTTGCAGGATCTCAAATTGTAAAGTTAGATGCTGGAGCAAGCCAAACTGTTCTTTTCACTGTTAACGCATCCACTGAAGGACGACACACTCTCAAAATGAATTCACTTAGTGGATCAGTCAATATTGTTAAAACTGGATATCATACGTTGACAATTAGTCGGTCAGGTGGGGGATCCAAATCTGTTCCATTTACTCTTAACGGTGTAGGAGGTTACGGTACTACTTATACTGCGCTTCTTCCAGATGGCGAATACAGTATTAGCATGCCAGATCCTTTTAGTGTTGGAACAGGTGTCTTAGCGTTTACGTCTTGGAACGATGGTTCCCATAGCCCATCAAGAACTTTCACTCTGGATAAACGACTAATTTTGGTTGCAACCTACACTTAATCAGCGGATATGCATCCTGCCCCTCACTGTACGTTTGGAACGGAACAGGATACTCCTATGTTACTGACGTTTCAAACCCCGGCTGGCTAGGATACATCGGTCACATGAACTCTAGATGGCGCAAGTTGTGTTCAGCGGCGGAAACCCATGGGACTATGTCAAACTGGACAACAATCTGTTGCCACAAACAACGGCAACTTTGACATGACCCTTGCCCAGCAATGGGACGAACTCTACTATCTTAGACTCAGCCTACATGCTGGTCGTTGACCACCCAGTTGGAACAGACGCTTACACATCCATGACTAACTACCTAAACAAAGGATCAACAGGACAAATTTACACAGTAAGCAGCGGCTCACTCTTGTCGCCTATTAGTGCCACAAACGAAAAAGGACAAAATGTTCTTTCCCAAATCATACAGAAAGACGGAGTCTATACGCCAGGCATTAATGGAAACGAAAGCAATTATGGAACAACATAACAGTAAACCAGCTAACTCTGGATTTAGGCAATTTTCATCTGCACCAGCAATAAAGCTTGTAATTACAGGAATGGTTGATTGGGGTCCAGCTGACACATATTACGCTTGGATAAACCAGTTCAAAGAAGCAGCTGCACAGGGACTTGTACCAAATGGCACTCAAATTACGCCTGCACCCTACATGGAAATTAAAGATGCAAATGGAAATTGGATACGTGCTCCACAAGATAAACAAATACCGTTCCCTCAGATTACAACGCCCGAACCTTCACTGTGGACTTAACAGGGCTGTTCCCAGCAGATGTGAACGATTACCAAGTTAGGTTCACCAACTTCTGGAATGTAACCTACGACTACATCGGAATTGACACATACACCACAGCAAACCATAACAATTCAGAAACTTTCGCCAACTTCAGCAGCTTTGAGCCAAATGTGGGACACTCAATCTAACGCTTCAGGAGCATTCACACGATACGGCGATGTTACACCACTGTTGCAAAACGCTGATGACATGTTCGTGATTGGACGACAAGGCGACCAAGTTAACATGCAATTCTCAACCGCCAACCTTACTGCAGCCAGCGCCCGGAATGGTACGCGACTACTTCTTTGTTGTTGCCTGCTGGTTTAAAGACCCGCCGGGAGCATGGGGCTACGGATTCAACTTCACTGTTGACCCAATGCCGTTCATGGCTATGAGCGGATTCCCATATCCAACAACTGAAAGCTACCCCTACGACGCAGCTCACTTAGCCTACATCCAACAATACAACACACGCATAATTACCGCGCCATAACCATCCTTTTCTTTTTGAAAAACAGCTTAGAGAAGCCAACCTGTATATTGTTGAAAAAATAATGCAAGATTTAAATGGATTCAACTCATTATTTGCTCTATTAAACCCCAGACGAGACCTCTTGCATGTCACTGATACCTGAAATCTCTAATCCATATCTTGGAGCATTTGCAGGCGGCTTGCTGTATGGATTAGCGGTTTGCACTGCTTCCTGCCTTCCAATAGTAACCAGTTACATTGCAGGTGTCGGCGCTGGCTTTGGCAAGGGCGTGAAGATTACGTTGATTTTTAATTCAGGAAGAGTTATAGCTTACGCTTTAATTGGCGGTTTAATCGGGTTATTTAGCGGTTTGATTAGGCTTTTTGTTTCTGACGCGGCAATTTCGCCGTTTCAAATTTACTCTTCAATTGCCTTTGGAGTAGTGACCATCGTTATTGGAGCCAGCATCTTTCTTAAATCCAGAAAACCCTGCGACTGCAAAGTGCAAGGCGGCAACATGGTTGCAGACAAAACAGGCAGATTCGGGTTTGATTTTGGTGCTTTTTCTCTTGGTTTAAGCAGAGGATTAATCATTTGTCCACCGCTGATTGCGCTCTTGATATATTCTCTTGCCTTTCGCAAGTCCAGTTGGCAGCGTTGGAATAGCTGTGTTGTTCGGTTTAGGAACCACTCTCTCACCTATCTTGGTGTTGGGCGGGGTTACAGGTTGGCTGCTTAACAAGGCGCCATTGTTTCAGAAAGTGGATTTCAATAGCAGGTGCCGCTGTACTAGTGGGGCTTGGAATAGTTACAATAGTAAGTTCAATAATTCAATTACAATAACCGGGGAAAAAATGGATTGGATAATAGTTGGAGATATCTTAGGCTCACGGTGCTTGCGGGACTTGGGATAGCAGGGATAGTCGCCATTCTGCTTTGGAAAAAGAATTTGGCAACCCGAGTTACTTTTCTGCGGTTTGTCATCCAAGCAATATCTTTTGCCGCGATATTCTACGTCTTCTCCTACTCCAGCATTATCCCGATGCTCTTATGAGTTATTCTTTATTTTTGGTTTAACTATTTTTTTAGGCAGGTTCTACTGCGGTTGGCTTTGCCCATTCGGCTTAATCATGGATTTGGAAAGTCTTAACTCGTAAAGCCCTGAAAATACGCCATCGACTTCTCCCCGACAAATTGAACTTAGCTCTTCACAAATCCAGATATGTAATTCTGCTATTCTTTTTGTGTCTGCCAATTGTGCTCTGTGTTTTGGATCCACAGGAGATTATGGTTTCTCCCCTGATGGCTCAGCTGTTAGCAGGGTACTATCGACCATACAGCATTCTGCTTGACCCCATGATACCGTTCATTGTGCCATGGACTGGTCAACTTGTAATAGGTCCAGTTAACCTTAGTTATCCTTACGTTCAAGAAATCACTACTTACATAGGAACAAACATTGGTCAATACTTGCCATTGCGTTTGTAGGTTTAACTTTGGTAGGTGGATTCTTTATTCGACGAGTTTGGTGCCGTTTCTGCCCCACGGGCGCATCTTTTGGGGTTCTGAATAGGTTTAAGGGTTTTAAGTGGGTACCTCTGCTTCATATAGACAAAGACGAAGAGAAATGCACCAAATGCGGCGTCTGCAAACGAGTTTGCTCCGTGCAAGTTAACGAAGTGTACGAGCAGAAGGGCGGAAAAATCGAAACTTCCCAATGCATGCTATGTGCAAGATGCGTTGAAATGTGCCCATATGAAGACACATTGAAAGTTAAGTTAGGAAATAAGACATTGTTTAAGTCAAGAAACTGGCTGGAACAACCAAAAAGTGAATGAGGAAGAGAGAAATGAATGAAACTGTTGAAAAAAAATACATGCCTGAAGTATCCACGAAAAGAAATCGAAGAACTAAAAACCACCATGAAAGCCGCTTCCCAAAAAGTAATAGCTGACAACATCGAACGCATGAAAAAAGCCGACCCCAACAGACCAGAAGCCATGAAATACTTTGACGAAATCTCAAACCTATTTGGTCAAACGCCAAGAGGAAATTCAGCTGAAAAAGAGAAAGGCAAAAAAGTTATCGGTTACATGTGCCTGTTTGCGCCCACAGAGTTGATTTTAGCTGCAGATGCCATCCCTGTCAGAGTAAACTCAGGGTGGTATGACACCTCCAAATTAGGCGACAGGGTTGTGCCAGTGGAGGTTTGCCCTGTTATCCGCTCAACTATAGGTGCAAAAATGATTGAGCTCTCCCCTTTCCTTGAACAAAGCGACGCCTTAATCAGCGTATTAACCTGCGATGGCATGACTAAACTTAGCGAAATCCTAAGTGACTACAAAACAATCTGGGGAATGAACGTGCCCAGAATAAAAGACTCCAACGCAGTCGCTGCGTTTCTGGAACGATGAAATAAAACAGATGAAAACCCAGATTGAACAGTTCACCGGCAACAAAATTACACGCAAAAAGCCTAAAAGAAGCCATCGAAATAAGCCACAGAGCAACCAAAGCATTCCGCCGCCTGCAAGAACTACGCAAAGGGTCAGCCTGTAATTATGGGCAGAGACGCTATGCTTGTTAACCAAACATATCTGTGGGATGATAAAGAAACGGTGGACCGAAAAAACTGAAGCCTTATGCAATGAGCTTGAAGCAAGAGCGCAACGGAAAGATTGGGTTTGCCCTCCTGATACTCCAAGAGTTATGGTTACTGGCACACCGATGTTTTGGCCTGACAACTGGAAACTTCCCACCTTGGTTGAAGAAAGTAATCCTCAGGGTATCATCGTCGCAGACGAACTGTGCTCAGGCGAAAGAATTCTTAACGACCCAGTCGGCGTTGACGAATGGTCGATGGATGACATGTTAAACGCTATCGGAGAACGCTACTTGATGGCTTCCACATGCCCATGCTTTACCAGCAAAGATGGCAACGAAGACCGAATAAACTGGCTTCTAAACAAAGTAAAAGAATGGAAAGTTCAAGGCGTAATTTACTACGTGGTGCGCGGTTGCATGCTCTACGCCATGGAATATACGCGAGTCAAAAAAGCACTTGACAAAATAAATGTCCCAGTCTACTACTTTGACACCGAATATACCCGAGAAGATGTTGGGCAAATGAAAACGCGTGTAGAAGCTTTCCTTGAAATGTTGACGGCAAGAGTTGACATTTAGGGTGAATGATGAACGTGTGGAATGGACCTTGGAACCCAAAGAGTAAAAGCAGTTGTGCTTAAAAGATGGGAAAGTAGCTTCACGGGGACAAGCGTTCTCGGGGTTTGACCCAACTAAAGCTGCTGAACAAGCAGTCGCCGAAGCACTTAAAGAAGCAAACCTCAAGCTGTCTGATATCACCTATTTTGTCGCTACGGGCTCAGCGATGGCTATGGCACCTTACGCTTACAGCACAGTCAGCATGATGGGTGCAGATGCAAAAGCAGGCGTTTTTCTTTTTCCTAAAGCTCGAACAATTATCGACATCGGCGCTGAAGAAGCCAGAGCCGTCAAATGCGACGAAAAAGGCATTATGGTTGACTTTGTCGTTAACGAACGCTGCGCTGCAGGTGCAGGAGCATTCATTGAAGCTATGGCAAGAGCTTTAGAGGTTAAATTGGAAGATATGGGTCCACTGGCGCTTAAAGCGGAGCGGGCAAGCCCCATAAACGCTTCTTGCGTAATATTCGGCGAATCAGACGTAGTCTCACTTATTCACCGCCAAGAATCTAAACCTGAAATTGCACGAGCAGTCTTTGATGCGATGGCTGATCGAATTTCATCAATGGTTCATAGGTTAGGAGTAAACCCTGAAGTTGTGTTGGTTGGCGGTGTCGCAAAAGACGAAGGGTTTGTTGCATCGTTAAATCGAAAACTAGGCATCAAAGTATTCATACCACAATACCCTGATTTTGCTGGTGCATTAGGTGCTGCATTAACCGCAGCATTGCGTGCTAAGGAGGTCTCAAAATGATGAAGGAACCAAGCACAGTTAAATCGGTTGAGTTTTGGCGTTGGCAAGAATACCACCGCATAATGCCTAACAAAAAATGGACTAGCAAAGACATAATCACCGCAGGCGTAGATGTTGGCTCAGTGGGTTCCAAAGCAGCCATCATGATAAATGGCGAAGCCTACAGCTGGGGCATAATGCGAACAGGCTCTAACAGTCCTGAAAGCGCCACAAAAGCCCTTAATTACGCTCTCGAAGGCACCGGACTCAAAGCAAGCGACATAAAATACATCGTTGGAACAGGCTATGGACGCGTCAATGTGCCAATGGCAAACAAAGCTATAACCGAAATTGCCTGCCATGCGAAAGGCGCAAATTTCATTTGGGGACCCAGCTGTCCGCACAGTCCTCGATGTGGGTGGACAAGACATCAAAGCAATCCGCATCGACGAAACCGGCAGAGTCGTCTCCTTTCTCATGAACGATAAATGCGCGGCCGGAACAGGCAGAGGCATGGAAGTCTTTGCTGATTTGCTGCAGATTCCCATCGAAGAAATCGGCGACATTTCGCTTAAAGTGGAAAAGGAGCCTGAACCAGTTAGCTGCACATGCGTTGCCTTCGCCAAAACTGAAGCCATGGGTTTGTTGCGTAAGGGTTGGACGAAAGAAAAAGTTTTAGCTGCATATACACGTGCGATGGCTGTGCGCATGGCTAATTTGATAAACAGAGTTGGTTTAGAAAAGGAACTAGTGATTACAGGTGGACAATCCAAGAACATCGGTATTGTTAGCAGAATCGAAGCTATTCTTGGCGTGAAAACGCTCCCTATGCCCAATTGGCGGGACATCGGCAGCTTAGACCCTATGGTTGCTGGTGCATTTGGCGCTGCATTATTTGCTAAGGCACTCTATGAGAAAACGCAAAAGGCGTAAGGGCATGATAACGCATTATGGTTACATTGACGGTTCAGGCGAATACTTCATCATTATAGACTCGGACAAATGCAGTGGCTGCGGCAAATGCGTTGAAATCTGCCCTCAAAAAGCCCTTCTTCTCCAAACAGAATTCATCGACTTAGAAGACAAAACGGTCTCCGCGGTCAGTGAGGAGCAACGCAAAAAAATTAAATACACCTGCTCATCCTGCAAACCCGAAACCAACAATACACCGTGTGTTTATGCATGTGAATCAAAAGCAATCAAATGCAGTTGGAATCCAAAATAGCGTATCTGTATAAAAATGCTTTAGTTTTCGGTATTGAATTACGAATCAATTTATTAATCAAAAATTTGATTAGAGGTAGAGAGTAAAAATGAAAAACAACGCTAGCAACAAAGGCACAAGAAACAACTTTCAGTCCCCAATAATTCCAGCATTAACAACAATTGCTATCCCACTTTTTATTAGTCGAGGGGAAAAGATAGGTACCATTGAACAACCCTCCCAGGAAAAAGCAAAGAAACCCAAACCAAAAAGTACAAGGGCGGAAAAATACGAGGTTTCAAATTATGTGTTAAAATTCTTTGTTGAAAAGGGCTTGTTCAAAAAACGATGGGTCTTAATCAAAGAAATACCCATCAGTGAAATAACCCTTTTCGAGAATTTAGGTAAGGAGTTATTGGTGACGTGGAAGGGTGTTACTGAATCTTTTGTAATCAAAAACAAGGGTTCATCGTTTAGTGGTTTGCGTGAGCAAATTCAGAGTTTACGTGAGGAGCAACAAAAAAACCTTGAAGCCACCGTAAAAGCTAATGAACGAAAACATAGTCTTGCGGAATTAATTGATGCATCGGTATGCATTGTCGACTTATCCTTCGATATGCTGATGGGTTTGCAGGTTAAGCCAGTTAACTGGGCGAACCTTGAGATGTACGCTAACAGCTTAACAGAAAAAACATGTTTTACTCAGCAAACATTGGCCCTTCTGAACTTGGACTTTTCGAAGGTTACAGATGCAATAAAACGTCAGATGCCTGAGGAAGCTTCAAAAGAAACTTTTAATGTGCTAAATTCGATTTACCGTTACTTTGATAGCTTAAAGGTTGAAGAAGATCTTGAGGCTTTTCATCCAAACATTAAGGATACTAAAGCTGCAATTCTAGCTTGTTATACGTTAAATGATCTTTTTCTAGGTAAAATTGTTGGCGAAAAAGATAACCAAAAAGAAATTCAAGCTCTTGAAATAACCTTGCAAACCTTATCCAAAGACACCAATTTCAAAGTTACTTACCAAGATCTCAAGACGAATTTAGATAGAATGGAGTCTGATGCTGAGATTGAAGGCATTATTGAGAGCAGCAGAGAAATCCTCAAAGAACAGCTCAGAAATATCGATCGCCCTGTGAAGGAAGTTACAAATGTTCAATCTCTACCCGAACCATCGATTAGCTCTTCTGAAACTACGCCATTTATCATTCAAGAAATCCCTATATCACCTAAACCACAAGAACCGGAGCAGCCTCAAAATTTAAAACCGGTCATTGAACCGCTAGAAGTTAATCAACCGATAGTTGAATCAAAATCAGTTGATCAAATCATACCTGAGTTGTCACAAAAACCTCAAGAATCCGTGCAACCAACTATACCCGAAGAGCTTAGAGTAGAACCTTCGCCTCAAACGCTTGTAATTGAACATCAGGAACCAATGGAGACAAAAACTGGGGAACCTGAAGTTCAACCAATTGAACCGGCACAAACAGATATTCAATTGCCCATTGAAGAAGAGATGAAGAAAACTGCGGATCTTCCGCCAAAGAAAAAGGGCGCTGCTCGGCGGCTAAGGAAAGCAATCATGGGTTACTAGATAGTTTTTTGTGGTTCTTGAAGATGTGATTGTGGCCATAATCAAGTGATTATTGAGTATTGATAATCAATATACCAATGCTGTCACTGCGATATTATTTAGCAATTCGCTAGCTTTATTTATAGTAAGCGTGAATTGAGTGTTTGACAGTGGGGGTAGAAAATGGACAAAAATCCACAATCAAAAGATGACGCTCTCGAAGCGTTGGACTTCATAGTTAATGTGCTCAAAGAGCATGAGAAAGATTTGGACAAACTTATCAATGAATTAGCAACCGTTACGGAGCAAATGGGTGACTCTGGAGAATTAAGCGGCAAAATTGTGAAAGTAGAGGAAAAAATAGATACCCTTCAAAAACAAGTAACAGACTTAATTAGTTACTTTGCTAAAACAACCAAAGAAGCTCCACCCGCTGCAGTTGTCAGGGAACAGCCAAATGAAGTGGAGTCTGCAATTGCAGATTTACCTCAAAGTGGGCCATCTGTGATTTTGCGTTGTAGCCAATGGGAAGATTTTCAACTTTAGCCTTAAAAGCTCAAACTTTGTCTTTTAATTATAAAGAGCAAGAAAAGGTTTTTCAAGCTGACGCCATAAAAGGCAATAAAATCTTTACTTATAGTGGTGCACTTCCAAAGCTTTCAGGCGTCTTGAAGATGTGGCTATCCAAGCAACTTGATATTCCTGAACGGAATATTTTAGAAGGCCTATTAACGGTAGGCTAAAATGTGTATTTCTAATTCTGTTTTTTCCTTCATAACTGTTATAAGATTTTTGAAATATCTTCAGTCGTGTTAGTGATTGGAGGAATTGGTTAGGGTTGAAGGTTAAACCAACTGCCAAAGAAAAAATTCCGTTTTCGAAGCCTTCTCCTTTCTCCTCGAACCGGATGGCTATTGGTCGCCAATATACCTAACCAGTCTCAAACCCCACACTAACAAATTCTATTAACATTTTGTCAAGTTGAGCATGCTTAGCTTAATTTTCTATTGGAGGCTGTTTTATTGTTTCTTAAGTAATATCTTGAAAAAAAGAAATATGGGTCGTTATTTAGTAGTTTTCGATCCAGACTTCAAAGTATGCTTTTGGATGATTGCATGTTGGACACATGTCAGGTGCATTTGATCCTTCGATGACTAACCCGCAATTTCTGCATTTCCATTTTACGGGTGCATCTTTCTTGAAGACTTTGTCCTGCTGGAGACTTTCAAGTAGTTTGTTGTATCGGCGTTCATGATAAGACTTCTACTTTTGCAATCATTCGGAATGTTCGAGCAACATCGGGGAATCCTTCTTTTTCTGCTACATCGCCGAAGTTTGGGTACAATGTTCCCCATTCAAATTTTTCTCCTTCCGCGGCTGCTTTGAGGTGGTCAGCGGTTGACGCGATTACTCCTGCTGGGTAGGATGCTTTGATTTCAACCATTCCGCCTTTGAGGTGTTTAAAGAACAATTCAGCATGTTCCTTTTCGTTGCCAGCCGTTTCTTCAAAAATTGCACCAATTTGCTCGTAACCAGCTTTTTTTGCCACGCTAGCAAAGAAAGTGTAACGGTTTCTCGCTTGAGATTCGCCTGCAAAAGCAGCTAAAAGGTTCTTTTCAGTTTGACTTCCAACAAAATCCATAATTTTGACTCCTTCCAATTGATTATTTGTAAACGAAAATAAAAGTTTTCTCTGATAGATGAATGCTTTTATCTCTCAGTTACTGTATTGTTCATTGCCGAATGATGAGAAGGCATTAGCTTGACATTAATTTGGATGACGGATCAGAGTTACTCAGACGGCACCCGCTACTAATTATAATTAAATTTGCCCAATTGAAAAAAATTATCTTGCGAATTGAAACAATTTCTGATAAAAAGAGATAGCAATTATTGTTGTCAATCATCTGCTAAGTTGTTTTTTTTGCAAAGATATGAATGAAATTACTGCGGGTATTGATTTGACAGCAATTAAAACATATAAAGTTAGTAATTCTGGGCGTTGTGTAGAATTATCTCTTCAATAGAAGAAGAGTGATTTTCGCAATCTTCTTCTTCTTTCAAATATGGTAAAGTTTTGGCTAAAATAGTAGCCAATCTTTTTTTCATTCGATTTGGGATGAGTACTGGAAAATAATTCTAAAGTAAGTTTGATTATTTTCCTACCAACGTAAATATATTGTCACATATCTCTTCTGGAGAAATTTGTTTATCGCTGAAAAGCGTCTTGGCAGTAGGCAAGAAGGTTTAGCAGTTATTTTCAAATGCTATTTACTGTTATAAATCTGGATTTATTAATTGTATTTAATTTGAACCAAAATCTCAACGAAAAGCTTGGTAAATTAGGGTTTGAATTGTTTGGAGATTGAGTTGTATAGGCACTAAACGGCTGTAAACATTCCTTATTATTCAATAGTGTAAAGTAGTTCTTCGGAGGGGTTCTGCGGTTCAGCAGGCATGGATTTGGTAACGCGAAGGGTGCTTGCGGCGGGACCTGTTGTAATATAAATGATTTCAACTTGTGGAAATTGCGTTTCTATTATTTCTTTAATTTTATTTAGCTCTTTATCGTTTGCTTTAAAAATAATTGCTCTCGGCTTGGGTCTTTTTGAACCATCAATTTCTAAAGACGAAGGAAATTGTTGGGTTTCTGTTGGCTTAATCTTTGTTTTGGTTGTTTTTTCTGTCGATGATTCGATTCTGAGTTTTTCCATGGTTTTTTCAGCTCTCTATTGCCTATTTTTTTCTGAAATTTGATGGTTGACTAAAAAAAGAAAAAGGGTTGTTGTTTAGTTTTGATGTGTTTTGGCTTATTTCTTTCTGAGCATCAATAGAGCCAAAACGATGGCTACTATGATGATAAGAACGAATAGACCTGCGATTGCTGGAACAAAGTACATGTCAGCTGCTGATTGTGTTGGTGTTGGTGCTGGTGTTGGCGTTGCTGCCCGCTTCTGCTAAGCCAAAGGCTGCTCCTGCGGATGATGGACCATAAGCTTGTGAACCTGCGAAGGTTGCAGTGATTCGGTAGGCGCCTGGAACTGTTGATGTGTACAAGTAGCTGAAAACGCCGTTTTGGTCGCTGAATACGTCTGCTATGTGGACTGGGTTGCCGTTGGGGTCAATTGCGTCGATTGAAACTGGTACGCCGGTGACTGTTGGTTGTACAATGTTGTGTTGGATCATGTATTCCATCCATGTGCCTTGGTCTGCGTCTGAGATTGCTGGTGTACCTTTCAGTGCTGCATTAGGTGTTTGGTCGGTTACTGTGCCTGTAATCATTACGCTGTTTCCGGTAGTTCCTATTGATGAAGCTGTCACTGTAGTGGCGCTTGGTCCTGGACCCATAACATAGACTTGTTGATCATTGAAGTTGAACCAAGTGTAGTAGCCGTCTGCTGCCGCTTGTTCTTGCCATGAGCATAAACCGTAGATGTCCCATATGAGTTCGCCTGTTGTTGCGTTGACGCATCGTGTTTTTGCACCGTGGTATGCTGGAGCGTTAAGTGAGTGTTCTTCTTCTGTTAAGAAGACTTTGCCGCCTGCGATTGCACCGACTTGTGTTGGGTAGTCACCGTATGCTGTTTCTGACGTGTATGTGCTGTTGTTTGGGTTGGTTGGGTCATTGCCGAAGGTGAAGTCGATGTTGCCTGTCTTTAGGTCGTATGCTCTGAGTACTCCGCCGTAGCCTGCGACGTACATGTGTCCGTATCCCATGCCGATTGGGCTTGTGAGTCCGGTGGTGCCTGTGTAGAAGTTCCATGCTGGTGTTTCCATTGGTGTTGGACCCCAGATTTTTTGTCCAGTGAGCATGTCAATTCCAGTCCACTGCATTGTTTCTTTGTAGTAGTATGTTGCAACATTAGTGTCTCCGTCTGCGACTCCGAGGGTTACGCTGATGTTACCTGCTGGCGCTGGATATTTTGTATCCCACATTACTTGACCGATTGTACCTCTGGATGCGTTTAGGTTAATTGCCCAAAGTTCGAAGGGATCAGGGGTTCCTTGAACGTTAACGCCTGTGCCTGGTGTTTGTAGTAAGCCTGAGCTTTGTCCGAAGATGAGGTCACCTGGGAAAACTCTCATGATTGTTGGGTTAGCCGCTCCGAATGGTGAACTTGTATTGGTTAAGATTTGTGAAAGTGTTACATTGAAGCTGTATGCTGTACTCATGTTGTAGTTGGTTGTTCCTGGAGACCATCCAGTGATTCCGCCTGCAATGTCGTTGCCAGGGAGCATAGTGTTGTTCCAACATGTCAAGTATGAGATGTTTTTGACTGCTAGTTCCGCCGAGGCTGTAGATTAGCCATTCGCCTTGAGCTCCGTATGCGCGTGTGCCGGTTGGGACGTTTGTTTCATTGAAGAGTATTTTGCCTGTTTGGGGATCGACTGCGCACCAGCCTGTTGAGCTGACTGGTCCGTTGACTGTAGTTGAAGCGATTGCGCCAAGGTCTGTTCCTGGAGCAATTGGACCTTTTATTGCGTTAACAGCGGCTGTTCCAGGGTTAACAATTCCGCTACCTATGATTGGAAAGCCACCGAAGCCCGCTGAAGTTGCCCACAAGTAACTGCCTGTGGTGCCGTGTTGGTTAGGTGATTCGAAGTCATATAGTTGACCGACAGTTACGCTTTGTATGTTTGGATTAGTCCAGAGTATTTGTCCAGTGCGTAGATCCATTGCTGCAATGCCGTTTCCTGTGGGAGCGTTGTTCATTGGTTCACTGAAGAATAGAGTGCCGTACATTATGATTGGGTTAGGGAATTTCAGTTGATATTGTGATCCTGAATAGAAGCTCATGGCTGGGTTTACTGAGTTGTCTCCGCCGACAATACCTCCCCATGTGAGTGGGTAAGTGACTGAGACGTGAGCGGTGTTTGGTGCGCTTCCGTAGGGGTTGTACTTTAAGTAGGTAGCGCCGTATTCTGATTGACCTAGCCAAGCTGAGCCGATAGTGTACCAGTATTGGTTATTTTCGTTTATGGGTCGTGTCCAGTAACTGACTGGCAATGGTGCTTCTTGGAAGTATGATACTGGTGTGTTGTTTACTTCGAAGCTTGTGGTTGCGGTGCTTCCTAGATAAGTGTCGTTAACGAGTGCGTTGGGTGTTCCTGAGGGAATTACGTTTGTGCCGCCGGCGAGTGTTGCGTTTTGTGTTGGGAACGTGAACAAGACGGAATAGTTGCCTGTTTCTGAGGGTGTGTATGCCATGTAGGCTCCCCCTACTGGGTCAGATTGGAATGGACCGAAGTGTTCGACTTGTCCTGCTGGGTTGGTAACGTCTATTGTCATGCCTAGCCATCTGTCGCCTGTTGTTCCTGCTGCAGTTGGCGGGATTGAGTTAATCCAGAAGACGATGAGTACAGGTTCTGCTGAGCCGAGTCCCCAAGGGTTCGGTGAGGCGGTGACGTATGCGTATGTTTGTATTGTCCATGGAGGTGTATGTGCGTTAGCGTTTGGTGCTAAGAAAACAGCTGTTAGAGATAGGGCTAAAAGTGTAGTTAAAACTATGGATAAGATTTTTTGTTTATTAAGCATTTTTTATTCTCCTTTTTGTTTGAATCAATAATTTCGATTCGACGAGCATGAGTGTTTAAAGAGATATAAATATTCCGTTTTTCGTAGTTTCCTTGTTATAAATGAAGAATAGATGAAAATAATCAATCAAACATGACCCCAAATCTGGAGTACTAATAAAAAATATAAAACACAGCCCTACCACAAATAAATTAATTAGTAACAAAAGTGAAAATGTAACAGATTGCCTTGAAAATCGATGAATTAAACCTAAGAATACTCCATGCGTTACTTAAGGATGGGCGAAAATCATTTGCTGAAATCGCCAAAGAAAACAATACATCCAAAGATGTCATTGCAAAAAGATTTAAACAAATGAAAACCAAAGGCATAATTTTAGGAGCCACTATTCAAAACAGCGCTATCTGTTATAATGCCAACCTTGTCGCTAACCTCCTCATCCGCGTTCAACGAGGCAAAATAAAATGCACCATGGAAGAAGTTAGCAAAATACCGAATGTCATTCATGTTTATCCGTCCATAATAAGGCAAGCTGTCAATACAGAAATCATTTTAAAAAACATAGAAGAGTTGGAGTCACTTCAGAAATTAATTTACAATTTCCCTTTCGTTCTGGAAATTGAAACAGCAATTTGGATGGGCAAGAGAAACCTCCCAGAAAACTTATCTATATTTAATGTTACACGAACGATGATCGATAAGCCTATTGAAAATTTGAATAATAATCCACACCTTAACAAAGTTAACCAACCTGAAATCGACGAAATTGACAAAACTATTATTGAAAAGTTAGCGTTAAATGGTCGCATGCCTTTTGAAGGAATTGCTAAACTACTTCAAGTATCGACAGAAACTGTTGCGCGACGATATGAAAAACTCAGACAAAATGGTTACCTCAAAGTGGTTATTCAAATAGACCCGACCAAAATTGGATACTACGCCTTTGCTCTTTTCCAGTTGTCTTTTTCCAAAGGAGTTTTAGCTGAAACCATCGAAAAACTCTCATTGACCCCTGATGTCAACTTCATCGTTAAAGCTACAGGCTATTTTGATTTAGCATTTACCTTTATGATAAGAGACATTAACCACTTTTTGGAAGTTCAAGACCAAATGGTTACTTTACCACACTGGCAAATATGGAGGTTTACGTATCAAAAATGTTTTCTCCTTGGCCTTTGCGAAAAGAAATATTTCAACATTCTAATTCCATAAAATGCCAATGCTCATTTTCCAAGCGTTCG
>CAWJGR010000006.1:0-54920 GCA_963842545.1 Candidatus Bathyarchaeota archaeon | reverse complement strand
AATAGTGTTTTAGTGTTCTTCTTTATTGTTTCTTTGTCCTTAGCTGGTTGCTCAAGTGTTATAGAACGGGTTTTGCTGCTTAAGTCAGTCATAACCATGTATATGGAGACTGTTTTGAAATTCAACTTTTTCTCTACAACTTCTTTGAAAATATCTTCAGTTAATTCGTCGGTTTTCTGCAGAATAAACGCCAAGTCCCTTGTGTCCTGTTTTAGGGTGCCAATTCTGCTTATAGATTCAGCTTCTCCTTGTTCTTGGACAGGTTCGTTGTCGATTGCGTTTGCCGCGTTGTGGAAATAAATGCCTAATGTCTTACCAAAGACCGCGACGAGTTTCTGCAAGTTGTACTTTGCTAGGTTGCCTATGGTTTTGATACCGAGTTCCTCCATCTTGACCGAGGTTTTCTTACCTACTCCTAAAAGCCTATCAACATCCAATGGTTCAAGAAACGCCAGCGCTTCTTCGGGCTTAACTATGGTTAAACCGTCAGGTTTTTGGCTGTCACACGCGATCTTCGCAATAAGTTTGTTGGGTCCAACACCCACCGAGAAAGAAATCCCAACTTGATTTCTCGCGTCCGCCTTCATTTTTAAGGCAAAATCTTTTGCTTTCTCAAAGTTGCCCTCAACCTGCTCAGTAACATCCAAATAAGCCTCATCCACGCTGACTTGCTCAAGACTAGTTGCGTAGCCACGTAAAATCTGCATTATCCTGTTGCTCATTTGATCATAGCAATTGTGGTCAACGTGCAAAAAGACTGCGTCTGTACCTTCAAGTTTGCGTTTAGCCAAGAAAAGGGGCATACCTGATTTTACTCCGTATTTGCGAGCGATGTAGTTACTCGTGCTGACAGCACCGCTTTCCTCTGTGCGTCCTGAATAAACGCCCACGACAATAGGTTTGTCTTTGATTGCAGGGTTCCGAAGCTCCTCACATTGCGCGTAGAAATAGTCAAAGTCAACTAGCATAACCACTCGGTTCTGCATCACTTAACCTCCTTTTGACTTGGGCATAAGCCATGAGCCGTCACATGACGCGGTGTTTAGTTGAGCCAAGCCTTCTCGGCAAACCCCAAATTTCATCCCATTAACGTCATGCTAAATCTCGGATGCCCTTGAGGATTTTGTACCTTAATTCTTTGGGCAATAGAGCACTACCCCCGATTTTTTCTCCCTGCACAAAATAAAGTGACTTAAGCTGTCTCCGCCACTTGAGGCATCGCTTGGGTAAGTCGCATCCAATTGTCTGCTTTTGCTTTGTATGTTGAGCAAGTTAAGTGTTTGACGCCTATGCTGGCAAGGGTTGCTATGAGGTTTTGTGGTTGGTCGTTAACAAAAGGGATTATTGGATCGATTCGCACTGAAACAGGTATACCTGCTTTGGTTAGATCTTGTGCGGCTCTAATGCGTTGAGTTGGAGTTGGTGCAAAGGGTTCAAGGATTTTGGCGAGTTCATCATCGTCGGTGGTTATGGTTAACGCAACAGTTGCAGGAACCTTGCAGAGGAGGTCGTCATCCCGGGTTACAAGGTTGCTTTTTGTGATGATTTGGATTTTGCAGTTGCTTTCCACAAGGATTTCAAGGCATCGCCTCGTTAAGCCTTCAGTCGCTTCAGCTCTTGGGTATGGATCGGATGAATTAGATATTGAAACGGTTTCGCCGTTGAGTTTAGCAGCCTCGCGTTTGAGCATTGATAAGTGCCTCTTTTTTTGGGTGGCAGTCTTTGAAGTTTGGTATGTAGCTTGATGCGTAGCAATAGGTGCATTGGTGGTCGCACCCCGTGTAAGGATTAAAGGTAAGCTTAGGTGGGCACGTGCAGAGGCCTGAACGCCAAGGGTCAAAGCTTGAAATCAACGGCACCAAATAGTCACACACTTATTATGTTATGTTGGCAAACAAAAAGTATTCGCAGAAAAACCATTATTTAGATCCTAATATTCAACGATTGCAGAAACGAAAGTGAGGGAGTGACAAGGATCAAAGGGTTAGAATTCAATTGGAGTTTTTAACCTATCATAATGTTGAAATTTGAGTTGAACAAGCGTATTGTTTTTCTTAAGCAAATTATCTAAACAGTAGTTTGAAGAGCATTGACTGGTGGAAATATGGTTGATGAACTACCAAGAAGCGTTTACTGGTTAGATAATACACTTTACCTCAACATAACCAACCAATGTTCAAACAACTGTTATTTCTGCCTCAAACGATACAAACGCGGCGTCGGCGGCTTCAACCTCAAATTAACCCATAAACCAACTGTTGAAGAAATTATCACCGAACTCGCTGAGGTTCTGCACACGCACAATTGGGAAGAATTGGTTTTTTGTGGATTCGGCGAGCCAACAGAGCAGCTGGATATTTTGCTCGAGGTTACCAGATGGGTGAGGCAACATTATGGGCGACCTCTGCAGATTCGTCTTGATACAAATGGGCATGGTTACGTGCTTAATCGGGGTAGGGATGTGGCTGGCGAACTGAAGGCAGCGGGAGTGGACAAAGTCAGCGTCAGCATAAACGCTGGTGACAAGGAAACTTATGCGGAAATCTGCAAACCCACTTTTCCCAACGCGTATGAAGCGGTTCTGGAATTTATTCGAAAAGCCAAACTGGTGCTCGAGGTTGAGGGTTCGGCAGTGCGATTGCCCGAAGTCGATTTAGCCAAGACCAAGGCGGTTGCTGACAGTTTAGGCATTAAGTTTAAGGTTCGAGAGTACATTCCTTGCTTCTACTGACTTAGTCAATCGAAATTGAAGGATTTAGTGCCTCATGAACATGGCGAAACACTACAGACACATAGAAAACGTTTTAAACTTAATACATCCAAGAAGTGGCTTGAAGGGAAAAGATGAGGAAGACTTCGCTCTTTGAATTTGAAGTGCCCACCTACAGAAAACGCTCCGTTGGTCTCATAGCAAATAATAAGCATTCGAGATAAAGCAGATCTTAAGCTTCAACCGGAGAATCTGTAAACTAGCAGTTTTCCTCAAAGGCAATTTGAAATTTTTGTCTCTTAATGTAGAAAGCTGCAACTACTAATAAAGCAGCAAAAACCACTAATGCAATTACCCAAAGTGGGGAATCTGAAGGTTGGTTGGGGCTGGAGAATTCCACTACCAAATCTCCAGGTAGCGGTTTGCCGGAGACATCAGGATATTGAGAGTACATTAGGATGTTGATAACCTTCGTTGAGTTTTCGGTTATTATCATCGTGTAGTTTATGGGTATCCACTCACTTGGAGTGTTGTCTGGCAGGGCAGTGTAAGCATGAATTTCCGAAAAGTTTGTTTCCATTCTCACTGTAAAATAGGCTGATGAATTCTCATTTTGCTCCGATAAGTATGGACTGATGTTTAGGTCATAGAGAAACAAGTAGCTCCCATTCACCATTTCAAGTGGATGCTCATAATGGATTTTAAGAGTAAAAAAGCCTGAAACATTCGGTAGAACGCTGTAAATCATCCACCAATTACCGATGGCTGTTTGATGTAAAGCATCGGGGCTTGTCTGTGTGTAGTTGATCCAAGGTAGGTCTCGTTCTCCTAAAGTTACATTGATGTTAGTTGTTCCAGGTGGCATCGGGTAAACCATTGGCATATCGCCGCTAAACTGATTTTGTATGTAAATGGGGTACTCGCCGTCGATTTTAGCCCATAGCGTATTGTTAATGGTTGTAATTGTATAGTTGATGTGTTCGATGGGCATTGCTAAATTTGGAGCACTGTCTGTGTCGGCAGAGCTAAAGAACTGAATTGCAAGCTTGCGACTGTTGAAGAAAATAGGGTTAGTATTGTGATTATCGCAAATGTTGTTGTTTTCCGCATGTTTGCCAGCCGATACTTTGCGTTGAGTCACTTTTATTATTTTGCAAACTCTTGTCAAAAAACATCAAATCTTAGGAAGCTACAGATTTCTTTTTATTAAATACCTATTTTATAAATAGTAAACAGAATTTTCATTTTCGGTTGAGAATATGGGCACTTGTGAAGAAAAACCAGAGAAAGCAAAACGAAGAGACGAAAAACAAGCGGGTGCTAGTTGGCGTTCGCTGTTTGGTTAGGCGTGACTATACTAGTCAGCGGCTTATTGGACTTGTTTGCTAAAGGGGTGCCGCTTGGTTTTACCATGCCACTCTTGAATGTTCCCGCAACTTTATCTATAATTTTCTACTACGTTGCCATCTTAACAGCGGCAATCTACATCGGAGTTGTCGGTTTAAAGGAACTTGTTTTGGAGAGGCGCTTTAGCGTCGAATTCTTGATGGCGGTTGCAGGTTTGGGAGCCCTTTTCCTTGATTACCGCTTTGAAGCCGCCACTGTGCTTTTTCTTGTACTGTTTAGCCGAGTACTTTGAAGGCTACATTCAAGACAGGGCAAAAAGAACAGTTGAGAAAATATCCAAAGTCATTCCCGAAAATGCCCGAGTATTAAGTCAGGGATTGAAAAAAGTGTGAGACGTAAACGAAGTTGAAACTGGTGCGATTCTTCTTGTTAAACCTGGTGAAAGAATTCCATTAGATGGCAACGTGGTTGACGGTTTTTCGCATGTTGACCAAGCTTTGGTTACGGGCGAGTCAGTGCCTGTTCCGAAAAAAGTGAACGACTGCGTGTTTGCTGGTACCCTAAACAGCTCTGGACTGCTTAAGATCGCAGTAACAAAGAAATCTACTGAAACCTTGGTTTCGCGGATTGTTCAGCTTGTGGTCGAGTCACAGAAAAGAAAAGCACATATAGAAGGGTTAGTGGACAGGTTCGCCAGAATCTATGTACCAATAGTGATTGCATTGCAGTTTTCACTGCCAGAGCCTTACCATATCTTGTCGGAGGAACTTTCCAAACCTGGTTTTACCGCTCACTTATTTTGTTTGTGGTTTCTTGCCCAAGTGCCTTCATCATCTCCGTTCCTGCAACTGATTTTCATAGCAATAACAATCGCTGCAAAAAGAGGTGTAATAATAAAAGGTGGAATTTTCATTGAAAAACTTGCAAAAGTAAAATCAGTTGTTTTCGACAAAACTGGTACATTAACTCTTGGACGACAAGCGGTTCATGAAGTTAGGCGAGTTGACATTTCAAAGGCTGAAGATGAAGCCATAACTTATGCAGCGGCACTAGACCAGTTCTCGAATCATCCCATTGCGCAAGCCATTGTTCGCAGAGCCATGGAACGAGGCATTGACCTTAGCAAAGTCAAAGTTACCGATGTGGTGGAGGTTCCTGGCAAAGGCATGTTGGCTTAGTCAACGATAAACATGTAGCTATCGGTAACGTTGGAGTTTATGCGTGAACTTGGTTGTGACTGCACTGAAGCTTTTGAAATATACCCGGCGACATCCATACGGCTGTCTGTGTTTCTGTGGGTAAAGTAGGTTTAGCGGCTGTTTGTGTCGTTGACCAAGTTAGAGAAGACGCGTTAAAAGCCGATCACTCTCTAAAACAAGCAAACATTAAAACTGCTATGTTAACAGGGGACAGAGCCGAAATTGCCAACGACACTGCAATGTCTCTTGGTATTGAAGCAGTGTATACGCGGAATTGTTCCCTGAAGATAAGCTCAATGCATCGAAGACATGAAGGGTAAAGGTGGGCTTGGTGGCGATGGTTGGCGACGGCGTTAATGATGCCCCTGCTCTTGCTGCTTCAGATGTTGGAATCGCCATGGGTGCACGCGGAGTTGATGTTGCATTGGAATCCGCAGATGTTGTGTTGGTGAAGGATGAGCTTGCCCAAATTCCTTACCTGTTAAAGTTAAGTGAAAAAACAATGACGATTGCAAAGCAAAACATCGCCGCTTCGCTAGTGGTCAAGTTGGTTTTGGGTGCTTTGGGTTTGCTGGGTTTAACGCCGCTGTGGTTCACTGTGGCTTCAGGCGACGACGGAGTAACCATGCTGCTCTTGCTTAACACACTGCGGCTTGAAAGAATAAAATAACTCCAATTTTTATTTTGCCGCGGAAACTTTAAGAGCACAGTCCCTCAGCATGTTCTAAGACCAAAGCAAGGACCGATCAGCATTGAAATTTGGAATTATGACGCGGAACATGGAAGCATGGAGCTCCACTCAAGTTAGAGAAGCACTAACCAAACGGGGCATCCCATACGAATGCTTCACTTTTCCAAGACTTGTTGCGCGTTTAGCCTACAGACCTTATTTTAAAGTTAACGGCACAAGCATCTTAGACGATTTAGATGCCTTGATCATTCGTCCAATTGGACGGGGATCATTAGAGGAATTGGTTTTCCGCATGGATATGCTCTATAAACTGGAACGTAAAGGCTTCTACATGGTTAATCCGCCGACTGCCATCGAGCATTGCGTCGACAAATACGACATTCTCGCCATCCTTGAAGATGTAGGTGTTCCTGTACCACGCACTTTAGCCACCGAAAGCGTCAACGAAGCCCTAAAAGCCTTTAATGAACTCGGCGGCGACATTGTAGTTAAACCAATTTTCGGCTCACGCGGACAAGGCGCTACACGCGTCAACGATATAGACATCGCTGACACGGTCTTCAAAGCTATAACTTTCCATCATGGCGTCATCTACATGCAAGAATTCGTCCCACACGGATACTCAGATATTCGTGCCTTTGTAATCGGAGACCAAGTAGTCGCATCCATGCGCAGAGTAGCTACAGGATGGAAAACTAACTACAGCCAAGGAGCTAAACCCGCACCCGCAACAATTAGCAAAGAATTTGAGGAAATAGCCGTAAAATCCGCTAAAGCGGTGGGCTGCAAAATTGCTGGCGTTGACATCCTTGAAGGACCAGATGGACCTCGCATTGTTGATGTAAACAGCCAACCCGGCTGGAAAGGCTTGCAGGTTGTTGCGAAAGTTAACATTGCCGAAGAAATAGTCAACTTTGTATTAAAGGAACTGAAAAAGTAACTATTTGCCAGAAAAAATCTGGGTGTAAGGATCATCGGCGAGCTGAGGAAACGGCACTTCTTTACCTTTCTTAATTAACACCCGTTCTTTGTTTTCTGTGAATTTGCCCAATAAAGTATGCCGAAAGCCCATTCTTCTCTAAAGCAGCTTTGACTTTTTCTTGAGCTTCATGGCACTACAGCCGCCAAAATCGTACCCGTCGAAGACATCGCCAACATCTGGTCATCGCTAAGTTTAAAGTGACTCTGCAATGCCAAAACTTCTTTGAAAAGGGATTTTTTCCCAATCCACCCTAAACCCAACCTTTGAAGCTTCAGCTAACTCGTTGAGCGCCGCAACAAATCCGCCTTCAGTTGCATCATGCATAGCATGGACACCGCCTATTTCTGCAAGCTCAAGCGCTTCTTTAACGCAGCTCTGCATGTAAACCAGTTTGGAGAGTTCTTCTTGTTTGTCAGCACCAAAGAGTTCTTGCGCCATTGCTTGTGAGTGAACGAGAAATTTGTGACTGTTTCCAAACCCAAGAGGTTTTGTGCATAAAATCAAGTCACCTGGTTTTGCGTTTCCCGGAGTAATCAGCTTCTTTAGGTTCCACGATCCCGTAAACCGTGCAAACCCCCAGCATATCTTTTAGGCTATCATACATCCCTGTGTGTCCCCGAACTATGGCGATTCCCAATTCGTCGGCGGCACTGCATGTTTGCTTCATGATTTTCTGGAAAACCTCTGGTTCTGTTCCTATTGGTCCAAGGAGATTTATAGTGCAGAATTCAGGTTTAGCCCCAAACAGCGCCACATCTGAAGCAGGCATAATTTATCAGCAGCCACCCAAACCATTCCTCAGGAACCCCAGTGCATGGGTCAGTTGCAACCGCCACGTACTTGCCATGTAAAAGGTGCACTCCCGCATCGTACCCAATCATGGGCGGAACGATGACTCGGAAATCCTTCTTTATGCAGTTTAAGATTTTTTGGAGGTCTTCAGACGCGAGTTTTCCCATATTTCTATAACCATCCTTTTTTACATATACATTTTTAGGGCTTTGCTTTTCTGCAGCAAGAAAATCACAAATAGGCTTATTATGAGTTCGGGCACCAAGTAACTTCCGTTGTAAAGTGCCGAGTAAACCCATGGGTTCATCCCTGCAGGTGCGTATGAAGCAAAGAAAAGCGCTCCTGAAATCAAGTGCATAATAAAGCGCCCAGTAATGGCTACTATTACGCCTACTAGTGCCCAACGTTTTCTGGAAGAACCCTGCCAAACCAAGGCATCCAAACGCAAGCGGATAATCCAGCAGCACCTGTGGCAGGAAATAGATTTGGGGCATGACTGCGAGCTGCACTAAGCCGTAGACAGCGCCTGCGAACAAGCCAACTTTTGGTCCCCTTCGAAGTGCAAGCCAAATTATTGGCACCATCGAAGCCAGTGTGACTGAGCCGCCTTCCGGCAATTGGCGAATGTTATGAAGCTCAAGGCTGTGCTTAAAGCGATAAAAATTGCTATTTCCGCTAATAATTCTGGGTTCGTATGATTCCCTATACTTGTTAGGGTTAGGTTCATTAGTGGTTGTGTTCAAGTTTGTTTTCCCTCCGCCAGTATTACCTGGTTCAGGTTCCTAAGGGTCGACAGCAAACAGCCGTCCTCTCAGCCAGGTCCTTTCCCAGCTCCCCAAGAACTAATGGGATAATGTTTTTAGGTGATATTTTAGTTTTCCTACCACCAACACTAACAAGAGGATTGATTAGCATGCAGCCTATGCCTAAAGAATACAATTTTGCTGAAATCGAGCGGAAATGGCAAAGTAAATGGGAAGAGATGGGCATTTACCACTACGACTGGAACGACAAGCAACGAGTACCCTTCAGCATTGACACGCCGCCACCTTACCCCTCGGGCGAACTCCACATGGGCAATGTCCTCAACTGGACATACTTTGACATGGTTGCACGCTACAAACGCATGCAAGGCTTCAACGTGCTGTTCCCGCAGGGTTGGGACTGCCATGGCTTAGGCATAGAAATCCAAGTTGAAAAAGCAAGAAACATCCGCAAACGCGATGTCCCCCCAGACCAATTCCGCGCATGGTGCATTGAACTCGTCGAGAAATACATCGCCATGATGAAGGAAGGCATCCTCAAGATGGGTGCAAGCATAGATTGGACCACCGAATACAAAACGATGGATCCGGACTATTGGCGCCGCACACAATTAGCTTTGTTTTGCTTCACAAGAAAGGTTACATGTACCAGGGCACTCACCCAGTTAACTGGTGTCCCCGAGACGAAACCGCCATCGCCGACGCAGAAGTTGACCACATAAAAAAGGAAGGCACCCTGCACTACATACGGTTCCATCTTGAAGGCAGCAATGAATACCTGCTAATTGCTACGTCACGCCCCGAATTTATTCCAGCATGCGTTGCCGTTGAAGTTAACCCAAAAGACGAACGCTACAGCAAGTACATTGGCAGAAAAATCGCTGTGCCCCTAATGAACCGCGAAGTAACCATCATTAGCGAAGAATCGGTGGATCCATGCTTTGGCACAGGCGTTGTCCAAATTTGCACTTACGGCGATAAAGAAGACGTAAAAACCGTAATAAAACACAAACTTCCAGTCATTCGACTCCTAACTGAAAGTGGCAGAATCAGCGAAGCTGGCTGCAAATATTCGGGCTTGTATGTTAACCAAGCACGGGCAGCAATCGTTGCTGACTTAACAGCCGCTGGACTGCTTGAAAAGACCGAAAAGATTCAGCAGGAAGTCGGCGTTTGCGACCGCTGCAAAGCACAAGTCGAAATTTTAGAGGTTAAACAATGGTTCATGAAAACCATGCCCCTCTCCGAAGCAGTGGAAAAAAACGCTAACGAAATTCCTTGGTATCCCGATTATATGAAAAACCGTTTAATCGACTGGACACGCGCTTTGGATTGGGATTGGGTTGTTAGTCGCCAAAGACTGTTTGCTACGCCCATTCCAGTTTGGTACTGCAAGAGTTGCGGAGAAGTCATAGTTGCTCAGGAAAGCTGGGTGCCAATTGACCCTCGAATGGAGAAACCTCGAATTGACAAATGCCCCAGATGCGGCGGCACCGAATTCACGGGTGAAACCGACGTTTTGGATACTTGGATGGATTCCTCAATAACATGTGCTGTCCATGCTGGTTGGCCAGACCGAGCTGATTGGAAACACCTGTTCCCAGCAAGCGTGCATCCCATCAGGCACAGACATCATCCGAACTTGGGCATACTACCTCATGGTACGCCACCTAGCCTTATTCGACGAACGCCCATTCAACAGCGTCCTCATAAATGGCATGGTACTTGGCGCAGATGGCAGAAAAATGAGCAAATCACTCAAAAATTACGCTGCAGCACCGGAAGTCCTGAACAAAAGTGGCGCTGACGCAACTCGACAGTGGGCTGCTGGCGGAGGAGCAACAGGCTCAGATATTCCCTTACCGCGCCCAAGACGTCGAATACGGCAGACGCTTTTTAGTTAAGCTCTGGAACGTTACTGGGTTCGCAAGCAACCTCTTGGCAGACTACGACCCAAAAGCCAATGTCGGAAGTTGACCTGCAACTACTTGATAAATGGATTCTAAGCAAAACCGAAAACCTCATCAAAAAAGTTACCGAAGCTTTCGAAAAATGCCAATTCAACATCGCCGTCGAAGAGATCCGCAACTTCACCTGGCATGTCTTCTGCGACTACTACATTGAATCAGTGAAGGATAGACTTTATCGTCAAGAGGAGGAGTAGCGCAGCGAAAAGGCGAGCTGCTCAAAAGACCCTTTATGAGGTACTGTACAAAATTCTACAGTTGCTATCACCAATAACCCCTCATTTAACGGAAGAAATCTATCAAAATATGTACGCTGAGGATAAAGGCTTCAAGAGCTTACAGATAACACCTTGGCCAAAAGTAGACAACGCCCTCATCGATAAGAAAGTAGAAGAAGAAGGAGACAAAGTGATGGCTTTGATTGAGGATGTGCGAAGAAAGAAAGCAGCACAAAAGTTGCCACTAAATATTCCCAGTTTTGTCCCTTGAAGTCTATACGGGAAGTCAAACAAACGCTGACATAATCAATTCAAGCAAAGAATGATATCGCAGGGACACTCAAAGTCTATAGGTGATTTTAACGTTATTCCCAAAGCTGGTCAAGGACAAGAAGTGCCACAATTTCCAGGGGTAATTCCTGTCGCTATCTTCGGGACGGTAAATAAGAAATGAAAAGGGTTGGGTTAATTGGCTGCGGCGCCATCGGCACCGTTCTTGCAGAAGCCATCGAGCGCAAACTGGTGGTCTGTGATGAACTGGTCATTTTCGATGTGGATGCGGCAAAAGCAGAGAAACTCAAAGAATCACTAAGATTCCCCGTAAAGATCATGCCCAACGTGGATGAGTTGCTTGCGTCCAAGCCTTCAATAGTTGTTGAGGCAGCATCCCAGCAAGCCGTACGAGAATACTATAAAAAAATTTTGAGCGGCAAACATCGACTTCATCATCATGAGCACAGGCGCACTTTTAGATCTAAACACAAATACCCCTAAACTGCACTTTCCCTCAGGCGCCATCGGAGGGCTAGACGCAATCTCTCCTGCTGCTTTAGCTGGAATCAACGAAGTCACGCTGACTACCCGCAAACCCCCAAAGCCCTTGGAAAAACCAACAGCCAAGAGGAAACCGTGTATGAGGGTTACGCGGAGGAAGCAGCAAGACAGTTCCCACGGGAAATGAACGTTGCAGCAACATTAGCCTTAACCGTTAAACCAGCCAAAGTAAAAGTGCAAGTAGTATCCGACCCAAACGTAGTACGCAACACCCATCAAATCCATGTTAAATGGCGCTACGGCGAAATGACTATGCAGTTTGCCAACGACCCCCACCCAGACAACCCCCACACCAGCGCACTCGCTGCATGGTCAGCCATAAACCTGCTAAAATCGCAACTAGAAAAATAGTAACACCAAAGCTTAGACAGTTAGGAAAGTAGCTGAATAAAGCCATACCCAAATAAAATCTCATTCATTTCCAAGGGATCAAACACAAACGTAAGAAATGGTTAAACTGGCAGTTACAATAAAACCAAAATAAAATTTAAACAAAAAAGAAAAGAAGAAGAATACAGATTTATTTTACTCAGTTGTGTTTTCTTCGCTTTCTTCTGCTTGGGTGGTTTGGTCGCTGTTGTCTGTTTCCGCTGTCAGTTCCAAATGCGCCTGTTGGGGCGCTTCTAAAGGGTGGGCTGGAATGTGGACCTCCTCCACAACATCGCAGCTAACTGGTTCAACTATTTGTTCTTCTAAGACTTTTTCAAGGGTAGTTTCAATTGGAGCTTGTTCTGTTACCTCGAAAGCTTGAAGTGGAACTTCTACTGCGGGTTGTTCTTGGGCTGCTTCTTCAACTGGATCGTTTGGGGCAACACTTTCTATTGGATTTTCAATGATAACTGTGGGAGCTTCCTCGATTGGAGCAGTTGGTTGCTCAATTATAGCGGCTTCGATTATGACTGGGGCTTCGGCAACTGGTTCTTGGATTGCTGGTTCAGCTGTTACTGTTTCAGATGATGCTTCTGTTATTATTTCAACCACTGGTTCTGGTTCAACTGTAATTATTGGGGTTTCTTCAACTGGGGATGCTTCGATGATTGGAGCTGCTTCAACTATTGGAGCTTCAACTGCAGGAGTTTCGTTTGGAGTTTCAATTGCTGGAATTTCAACGATTGGAGCTTCCTCGATTGGGGCAGTTTCAACTGAAGTTGTTTCTACTGGAGCGGTTGCCTCGAGAATTGGAGCTGTTTCGGCAACTGCTTCTGTTGGAGCAACTTCTTCAATAGGTGGGGTTGCTTCAGCGACGATTTCGACTGCTGGAGTTGGTTCAACTATTGCTGGAGCTTCTTGTAACTGGAGTTTCGATTATGGGAGCTGTTTCGATTGGCGCAGCTTCTATTGGGGCAGTTTCGATTGGGATTTGCTCAACTGGAGCGGCTTCTACTGGAGCTTGCTCGATTGGAGCCACTTCTTCAATAACTGTAGCTGGGGCTTCTT
The DNA here is from genome assembly GCA_963842545.1 of Candidatus Bathyarchaeota archaeon. Classification (GTDB taxonomy): domain Archaea; phylum Thermoproteota; class Bathyarchaeia; order Bathyarchaeales; family Bathycorpusculaceae; genus Bathycorpusculum. The sequence goes on along the minus strand of CAWJGR010000006.1, from coordinate 41,979 downwards.
CAACGATTGCTGTTGGAGCTTCGATAGGTGTTTCAATTATTAGGGCAGCTTCGACAGCTGGAGCTGCTTCAACTGGAGCTTCAATTGCTGGAGTTTCTGTTGGGGTTTCAACTGCAGGAGCCTCAATAACTGGAGCTTCTTCAACAACTGGTGTGCTTTCAACTATTGGAGCGGTTTCAACTGGGGCTTCGATGGTTGCTTGCTCAACTGGAGCTTCCACTGGGGCCTCTAAAGGGACCGCTGTCTCCACTGGAGCTGCTTCTTCAACTGGAGCAGTTTCTACTGGAGCACACTCAACTGGTGCAGCTTCGGCTACTGGAGCCTCTGCGGGGGCAGTTTCGATTGGCGCTGCTTCAACTGGGCAAGTTTCTATAATTGGCGCGGTCTCAACAGGTGTAGCTTCTACTGGGACCTCTAAAGGGGCCGCTTCTACCGCCGTCGGTTGAACTGTTGGAGCTTCGATTATTGGAGCTGGTTCTGGAGCTTGGATTGGTTGGGCTGATGGGAAATAATCTGGTCTATTGCTTGTTTTATTACGCCTAATTCGTTTCTTGTTGTTTCAAGAGTGTTTGAGAGAAGGCTTAATTTCTCGACCGTAACTTTCCTCATCTATTTCTCCTACAACATGTTGAATTTCGTAGTTAGCGAGAAGCATTTCTAAGGTTTTTAGTTGGCCTTCTAGTTCCAGGGTTTTTGCTTGCATTTTTTCTGCAAGGTCTTTTCGTTGTTTTTCGATTTCAACTATTGCTGACTGATGTCGCCGGTGAATGAGTCGCGTGTGGCTTGTGAGATTTTGCCTGTTACGTAAAGGTTGTCTAAGGCTTGTTTCTTTTTGTTAGCTATTTCGTATTCTTCATTTAATCGTTTAAATGTATATTTCCATGAAATCACGTTTAGGGCACCGTAGTGTCCTATAGGTAAAATAGGAATTAACGTTTGTTAACATGTACATATATCGCTAACTAATAAATTCGGTGTGGTTAGCAGAAAAATGGAAATTTTAACGTTAAAACAGACTGGTGTTTGTATGGGTTTATGTATATAAATAGTGAAATTTTTCTTGAAATTAAGCTTCAATAAGATAACATTTCTATGTTAACTTTCACTGTGTACAGGGAGCATGTTATGTAGGCATATATGAAACTGATTTTGATGCTATCGATGTTTTTTTGGTTGTGAAGTCAGATTATTGGAATACATGAGTGTTTATTTTGTTTATACTTTTCTAGTTTTGTTATAACATAATGTTATTCTAATTCCGAATAAATCTTATATATCTAAACAAGAATAAACAATAATGAGGAGCACAAAACATGGTAGCATTAACAATCACGGTAAACGGAGAAAAATCAGAAGCAAGAATAATCAAAAAAATGCATGAACGCGTAATCAAAAGCTTCATGGACACAATAATAATGGCTGAACTACAAAACGGACCTATAAGCGGATACGATGTCATCTCATTCATACACAACAAATTCGGCTTCCTCGCCAGCTCAGGCACAGTCTACTCACTACTCTATTCACTTGAACGAAACGGCTTAGTCGAAGGAGTCTGGATTGAACGAAAAAGAGTCTACAAACTCACAGAAAAAGGCGCAAAAACCATCCGAACCATCCTCAACTCACAGGAAAAAATCAAAGGCTTCATGTCAACAATCCTCAAAGCCCAAACAACCCATCTAACAGTTCTCTTTTACCACTAATTCAATAGAAATACTAAAAAACCCCTTCGTGTTTTCCTATCAGCCGCAACGAATCTTTGCGGGTCCGTAGCTCAGTCAGGCTAGAGCACCGGACTTTTAATCCGGGGGTCGCGGGTTCAATTCCCGTCGGACCCGCCTAATTCGCTTTGTTGTTCACAATCAGAATAATATGTGATTGCCTTTCAAGTGAAAATAAAATTAAAAGACCCGGGAAGGGAAATGTGAATGTTTAGTTGTTTTTGTTCTGTAATCTCTGGTGAGAGCCTCTTTCTGAGAAAATTTCGAAATACTTCCACATGATTGCTGATGAGCTCTGCCACAAACTCGACTAAAATATTTTAGTCGAAAATAGTAAGTATTCTGTGAAACCTTGTTTTTCCAAAAGACAGAAAAGAGCATTCACTGACATACAATTATGCCAAATCTTAATTCAGAGCATAAAAACCAAAAACCACGATGTCTCTGGCTTGATGAATTAAGTACAAAAGAAGCAGAAAAAGCTGCAAAAGACAACGAGGTTGTGATTTTTCCTGTTGGGAGCGTCGAAGAGCATGGAGATCATTTACCCTTATGCACTGATAGCATCCAACCTGAGTATGTCGCTCTGGAAGTCGCCAAAAAAACTGGCTGCCTTGTTGCTCCTCCGTTAAGGTATGGGATTTGCAATGCCACGCGTAATTTTGCGGGAACAATAACGATTGGATTTGACACGTTCTACAATATTGTAAATGAAATTCTCTCGGAGTTAGTTCGCAACGGTTTCATGAGAATCATTGTTCTTAGTGGTCATGCGGGTAATTCGCACATGGTTGCGTTGAGGATGGCAGCCCAAGATATCGTAGTTAAAAATGATGCCTTAGAAGATGAAAGGAAAACTCGGATCATGGTCCTCTCGGACTATGACTTCGCAAAAGAATTAACCCCAAAATACGCTTCAGAAAAAGACGGACACGCAGGCACTTTGGAGACCTCAAGAATTATGGCTATTAAACCTGACCTAATTAAATCCGAAGGCAAGGTTGGAGTTGCAAATTGGCCACGTTTTGAGGTTGTTGCGCACCCTGAACATTATTTTCCTAACGGAGTTGACGGCGACCCCACAGTGGCATCTGAAGAGAAAGGACAAAAAATAAATGAATACATCATTAAGCAGGTTGGGAAATTAGTGGAAAACCTCAGGCAATAACCTTTTTTCCTTTTATCAGGATTTTAAAATAAGAAAAAATTGTGAAAATGGTGTTAGTAAATTACTTCTTTGGTTTTTCAGGAGCTTTAGCAGCCGCTTTTGAGGCTGCCCTTTTTGCTGGGGCTTTAACAGGCTTCATTGGTTCCTCACAGCATATTAGTTCGCAGGTTTCGTCACATTCGCAGGGAGTCTCAACCAAAACAACAAGACCACATTCATCACACTTGTATTGTTCACCTTTCTTTTTTGCCAAAAAAAATCACCTTCTTAAAAAGCCGCTACTTAATAATCGGTTTCTGAAAATATAAAAATTTCTATTTTCCAACATTTACCCACCAACACAAAAATCAAAACGCTTCGTTAACATTAACAGCCAACCACGTCACAATCACCGCTACTGCCAACCCAAAAACTAAAACCAGAACTCAGCTAGATCAACTCCAATATTTCCAATAACTGCTAGCGAAATCTTAGAGACAGAAAAAGTTTAAAGGCTAAAGAAGAGATAACAATTTAGTGATTTTATGCAGTTTTTTACTGTTACAGACCAATCTAATATTAAACATAAAGTTCTCGTAATACCCTTGAACCAAAAAGAAATGACTCAGTTAGTGGGGCAATGCGAGAAATGTATGCCCTCGATAACTATTTCATCTATAATTCAAATTGGACATCCATATTTGGTTGTCAGTTTTGGCGGTGACGCTTGGAAAACAGGCATAGCCCTTGATAAGGAATCTGATGACGGACACAGAATTGGCGATGAACTTGAGATCGGAGACGTTCTAAATGTGATTTTAACCTCTGAATCTCAAGCACTAAGTGTTTCCAAAGAAAGGGTCTACATGAATGTACCGTTGGAAGCAGTTTTAGCTTTCAGTATCCTATACACTGCAGACATAGCAGAAACTTATGCATTGTTTAAGATGATCAAACAGCCTAAAGGCGAATAGCCCAGATTCATCTTAGGTAACGCAGAAACCATTCAGCCGACAACTTTGCAACCACCTCAAGGGTGCCCGGTTCCTCAAAAAGATGCGTTGCACCAGGAACAAGAACAAGTTTCTTTTCTGCAGTCATTTGATCCATGGCTTCTTGATTTAACTCTATAACTTCAGTATCTAAACTTCCCACTAACAAAAGAGTCGGCGCCATAACAACAGAGAGATATTCTCCTGCAAGGTCAGGACGTCCTCCGCGAGAAACCACAGCTGCAATTTCATTTGGAAGTTTTGCGGCGGCAATCAAAGCAGCAGCTGCACCAGTACTTGCACCAAAATACCCGAAGGAAAGTTTCTTTGTTTTAGGGTCTTTTCTAAGCCACTCTGTCGCTCCGATGAGGCGATTGGCAATTAAAGGAATATTAAACCTGTATTCAGCAGTCACTATGTCTTCTTCTTCCTCTTCTTGAGTAAGCAAATCAAAGAGCAATGTTCCGATGTTGGCTTTGTTGAATTCTTTTGCAACATACTGGTTTCGCGGGCTAAACCTGCCACTGCCGCTTCCATGAGCAAACAAAATAACCCCTTTAGCGCCAGGAACCAAAGTCAAAGTACCTTCAACGATCACGTTGCCAACCGGGATTTTCATTTCTACTTGATTGTGAATCATGCTGTAACCATCCCTGTTGATTTTCGCTCGAGCTTTTGTTTGCTTTCCTGCAGCAATTTAATCACTTCTTCATCGGTGGTCTGAGAAAAATCATTGTAAAATTCGCCTATTGCCTGGAAATATTCTGGGGTATAGAGACAAACCACTCGGTCCGCCAATTCATTTAGCTCTTCTATGGTTGAGGGTGGACCAACTGGAACTGCGACAGTTACGCTTGCGGCACCCCTGTTTTTGACGGAAGCCAACGCCGCTTTCATGGTAGATCCAGTTGCTATTCCATCATCAACAACGATAACATCTAGACCTTTCAGGTTTGGGTAAGAGGTGTCTTTTCTGTACAGTTTTAGCCTGCGCCCGATTTCATGTTTCTGACGCTGAGTCTCTATCGCTATGTATTCTTTGCTAACTCCCAAGTAATTGATTAATTGGTTATCGAGAATTGCGGTACCATCCTCTGCAACAGCGCCAATTGCTAATTCAGGGTTTTCGGGTGCACCAATCTTCCGTGGGATAATGACATCCAGCGGCAGGTTAAGCGCCTTGGCAATCTCATAACCCACAACGACGCCGCCTCTTGGAATTGCCAGAACAATGCCTTGTTTACTAGAAAAATTATGCAGAGCTGAAGCTAAACGTTTACCAGAATCAATTCTGTCAGTAAAAAAAGTCATTTGTATACCTCAAAATTATCTGATAAAATAATAGTAAATTTAGATATAAAAAGTGGTTGATTACACTATACAATTACAACTATCTTACCTTCAAAATTTCGTCGCAAAAGTTAGATATTTGGAGTCTGACAGCCAATCTGCATAGAAACAGATTGGGGAGGTCATTATTGACGATTTTAACCGTCAATAGCACATTCAAGATTCAAATTATGGTCTTTTTGTCAGAACCAAGTTATCCTTGTCAAAAGCGTATTCGCCAAACCTTGATGAGTAGTAGAGTCTTAGGTATTCTGAAGCGAAACGTGGCTGGAATGGTAGATCCTGTGGCAATAGTTTTTCTTTGACTTTTAGTTTTTCTTCGATTGCTGCTTCTGCTAAAGGATAGTTTAGCAGGAACTCTTTTCGTTCACTGTAGACCGCTAAAGTCTGTACCGCTTCATCTACATATGATAGGTATTTGGGCAGATTCTCCATTATTTGATTGATCTGGTAGTTTGAGGGAGCTGCTAGAATTTCCGTTGCAATTCTTAGGCGATCGCGTAAAGTGCTATTTTTCTCCCACAAATAGTCTTTAGTGGGAAGCAAACGATCAATGACTTCTTCATCTGCGATTAAACCAGTATAAAGCATTGATAGGATGTCGTTGGCCATTATAATGAAAGTTTGAACATCATCCTTCAAGGAGATAAGGTCGAGTATATCGACTTTTTCTTTCTGGGCTCTCATCTCAGCAACTTCTTTCATCGATTCAGCTTTTTTGGCGTAACTGAGTACTTTATTAGTATTCTCACCAAAAACAGATGGCAAAGTTTCGCTTTGATAACTTAGGTTAGCTATTGGGTTAAGTGAAGCTCTCAAATACCTTGTTGAGGCTTGAATCTCAGCGCTATATTGCCGTTTCCAATTGTTAAGCGAATTATATAATGCTTCAACAGCTATCCAAGGAGCCTCCTTTTTCTGCAATTTTTCATTTGCGAATTCTACTGCTCGGCTTTTCTCAGGCAAGGAAGGATCGTACAGAGGCTTGATGATACCATAAATAGGCTCCACAATTAAGACAACTTCTTTTACAAGCGCTCGTCCACTCTCCAAAACCTGCTTAATAGCTTCAATTCGCTCTTCAACCGGCATCTCGCTTTGGAAATTGGCGTTAATTGTAGTTTTAATGTTCAAGCCTGCATCTTTGAGTCTTCCGATCCAATCTGAGAGTTCACAATTAGCGAATATTTGGTATTCAGCCAATATCTTGTTTAGTTCTGCTTCGGCAGCATCTTTATCTTTGCTCAATTGACCAAGTTCTGCGAATTTCTTGTCTAAATCTGATTGGTCGAGTTCTCGCATGCTAATTTTTTTGAGCATTTCATCAAGGGAGTCTCTTATGATTAAGCCTTTACCTTCAGGAGACGTTACAATGACTGGAATGTTATCTTTCACGTTGTCTATCTGTCCTTGAAGGATGCCTAATTTATCTTTTAATGACTCTGCCTTAGTTTTAAGTTCAGAGAATGATGTTGTTTGCTTGGGCGTCGTATCGATGAAGAGTACGGGCAATGTGAGGAGCAAGAGTAGCAAAAATTCCCAGTAACATAGTGACAGGGCTGATGTTAGCTGTAAATGCCAAAGGCACCTGAAGGGAACTTAGTAAAATAAAGAAGATTGCTGCGGCAAGGGTAGCGGTGAAACACTGAAAGAATTTGTCTCCAGAACCAATAATGCCCTCTTTTATGATGAAACGTGTAAAGAACATAAGCGTTAAAGCTAATCCAACAACGATGACTGCAAACATCAATATGCCGGGGATAGAATCTCGGTATTGTGTAACCGCATCGCCGATAGTCCTACCCGCCCAGTCAGGGGTCCATGTGGTTTGCCCCGCAATAGAACTGAGAACGTTAGACAAGTCGTATAGACGGAACTGGCTCATAGACGCGGTAAGATCTTTGGCAATTGAGGTTAAAGGAACAAGCAATGGAGGACTCGAGCCAGGTTCAAGCCACCAATCTGACCTAACAATCGGCAAAACTGTGTACTGATAATACTGCATGATTTGCAGAGGTACGGAAAGCAAAACATAATAGATTATCGTTAAGCTAACATATTTTTTAAAGAATACGGCCGAAGCCAAAATCAATGGAATGGCCAAAAAATAAATTGGTCCCACGAAAAGGCACGCAACCGCCAATATGCCGAAATCAACGGCAAGAGCGCTCTTGTAGCGGTTGAAAATTGCTGGTGCAACAATGAAAAGTGCCATCCAAATGACAATAAATGCAACTCGAATTTGGAAATCGCCAAGAAAAGAAATAAAGTACAATTGGGCTAAATGATACATTAATCCTAAACCAATGACAACGCCACCAATTGGCATACCTACTCTGGGAATTTTAAAAGCGATAAACGCTACTAAAACCGCAAGTATAATGGGCAAAGGTTGAGGGAACAACGGTAGAACCGACATTCCAACAGCCATAGCGACAACGGTTATCGCAAAAGTAAGCATCTTAAGTGATTGAGGTTCAAGGTTACGTTCTTGTTCTTCTTTTTCTTTGCGCTTTACCTTTTGCGTCTTATACCAAGAGTTAACATTAGGTACTTTCAGGGAGGGCTTCTTCACTTAATCAACCTAAAACCTTATTTTGCTTAAACTCCTCTTAAAGCTTATGCAGGTAACTCGGATGAAGGATGTCAAAGAAACTTTTGATGTATTGGCAAGTGTCGAAAAACACATAGAAGCGCTAAAACCACTGTTGCCCAAACAAGCATTAGTCTGCATCGGCGAGTACCCCATAAAAACGCTTCTAAAAGACACCGGCATCAAAAAACAAGGCACCCTACCAATATTGATTGAAAAATCGAGCGATGAAATCTACAAGTGGCTTCCAAAAGGTTACCCTGCCCATTTTATTTTAGGCTTTGAAGATGCAAAAATCGACACACATTTTTGGTACAATGTCTTGCCAACCATAGCGAAAGATGATTCAATAATTGAGAGTTTAAAGAAAAAAAACCTTGATAACCTTCACAGCGCAATTATTTTTTCGTCAATTTGGGATGGAATTGGAAGCGCCACATTACCGACGTTGATAAGCAAATTCAAAGCCTCTAATGATAGATTCCCTCTCAATAGCAATCTTGCCCTCGAAAATTCAGCCTTCAGACGCTCACTTCAACGCTAAAGCAGCGTTAGAATTGTGTTTAGCGACTGATGGGGCAACAGTTTTGCTGATGGATAGGGATCAGATTGAAGGATATTCAGGAATTGATAGAAAAGGCGAACCGGTTAAGGGCAATATGCTTGCTAATTATGTCTTAAACTTGTTTTTAGACAAAGATTCCTTTGTCCAAGAAATCTCCGAGTTGTCGAGAACGTTTAATGTTAAATTCTTCACCCCTTTGGTGATTACGGGTGCAAGTTACAGGATTTATGGTTCATTTGAGAACATGTTGAATACTGCTTTGTTGAAGCCATTCTTGACATTTGAATTGTCGAGCGCCTCTTTGTTGTACGTATTGTTGCGTATGCCCCTAAGTATGAAAGAAATGTTGCCCCGAGGAAGAATAGAGTTAGCAATAACTAACTGGTTTAAGGAAAAAACAAGTCTTCAATCAATTTACATAGCAGAACCCATCTACACCGATGACATGACTGACAGAATAGATGGGGTACTATTCTTAGGTGGATTTGACGACAGCAAAATGCTACAAGGTTTAGAACAGAAAGGCAAATCTCTAAAAGCCAAAGCAGTTGAGAGAGGCTTCATAACAGAAGATTGGAAAGTTATAGCTAAACCCGAAGTTGAACCCAAAAAAGAAGAAATAACACAAAACCTCGAGTTACCCAAAGAAACAGAAGAACCCCCAATAATTGATGAACCACAAGCTCAAATTCCTCCAAAAATAGAAGACACTAAAGATAAAGATAACACATTGAACATCGAGGAACCCAAAATTATTGAAACTCCAATAATACCTGAAGCGATCCAAAAAGTCGAAGAACCTCCAGTGGTAGTTAAATCAAAAAGATTTCGCAGAACCAAGAAAGCAGAATAAAAAAAATTTAGCAAAATAAAATATTAATAAAAGGAAAGGAGCTAAAAACTCCTTTTAACTCAACTTACTTTTTGTTCTCTTCGTTGGCTACGTCATTATTATTTATCGCTTTGATGATGTTGCTTGCGTGTACTCCATGTTCCAGTAGGAATGAGCGTGATAAGTATCTTTCGAAATCGCTGGATTTGCTGTATAATAGTTGCATTTCATCGTAGGATTCCATGTCTTCGGGTTTGCCTCTGTCCACCAACTACCATTACTCTGGTTGTCCATGCATCTCTTGACTCGATAACTCGTACTGTGATTGTTCTTGAAACTTCGCTGGTTACGTAGCCTGCGAGGGCAGTGTAGACTTCTTGTGAGAGGTCCTCAGACCACATGTTGGGTGGAGTGGAGATTGTTACCCATATATAGTCGGTCTTGTAGGTGGGTTTGAATCCCATGATGCTGGGTGTCTTGAACGCTCGGATAACGCTTTTCATGTAGTCTTTGAAGTGGTCCATGTCAAGGATTTGCTTGAAGATTACTTCGCGTGTAAGTGTGTCTTCTTGTTCGGTGAGGATTTTGAATATTATTTTTAGTTGTTCGCGTTCAGTTAAGTCTGCTGATTTTTCGAAGTATGGTTTTTGTGAAGCTATTTCATCGATCTTTGCGTTGTACTCATGATGTAAATCAACAATTTTGTTTAATCGTTTGCGATATTCCGATACTAGTTCGAATCGTTTTGCCAATTTTTCGTAGAGTTTGATTGTGGCATCAACTTTGTCGAGGTTTTCTATTGCAAAAGCTTCTTCCTGTTCTACTCGTTTAAGTTCTCGATCAATATCCAATAGTTGTTCTCGAGCATATCGTTTGCCACTTAGGAACTTTCTGACTTGCCGCTCCATTTTGGTTTTGTCGAATTCTTTGCGTTTCTTGATTTCTTGAACTCTCATGACTTCGTTGTCGAAGTTGCCTCTCTTTTGCATGCGTTGGGTTAAAATTTCGTTTACATAGGTCAAGTGTTCATCAATCATTCTGGATTCGTCAGCTGGTGTTCTAAGCATGAGTTGAATTATGAGGTAGATTGTTCCAAGTTCGGTCTGTATTGCTTTTAGGTCTTCAAGTTCGGCTTTGGCATTCGGGTAGAACTTCGTAGTACCGCATTAATGCGTCGGTTAGGTATCGGGTTTCGTCGTAGAATTTGAGTATTGTAAGTGATCTTTCCGCAAGTTCAGCGATGTTGACTAGGTCTTCTAGGACTTTCTTTTGTCTTAGGGTGAATACTTGTGAGCTTGGAATAAGTTGGTTTAAGCGTTCAACAATTGCTGCTTTTCGTTGAGGGAATTCTAAATGAGTCTTTGTTAGGTTTGTTAGTAAGACTTCTAGGTTATCGAGTTTTCTGTTGCCTTCTTTGCGAAGCGTCAAGTCGATGATGGCTTCTTCGATGGGGCCTATCTTGCCCATGAGTTTTATGGTGGATAAGAACTTCATTATGTCGTCTAGCCAGTTTTTGACTTGTATCTCAGTTCCTTTAACATGTAAGGTTGTGTCGTCTTCAAGGCGCGGGTTGCTGTTTATAGTGGTTTTTAGTTTTTCTTCGAATTGTTCTTCATTGAAAGTGCCTGTTTTTATGAGGTAATTCTTGAAAAGTTCCCTTGTGATGTCGCTGTCCACTCTAATGACGTTGTTAATTTCTTCGAGGATGTCAAGTTTTTCTTTTCTTGATTCCTGTAGTAATTGCATTCCTTCAAAATTCAACTTGTAAGCCATAATGTAGTCTTCAACTGGATATGTCACTTTGGTCATGCCTAAAGTATGTGCTGAGTTGTTGGTTAGTCCTACTTCGGTGCCGATGCCTCCTAGAAGGTCTGCCAAGTCGAAGTCCATCAAAACATATAGCAGGTCTACTACCATTTGGTCCATTTCTTGTCGGGCGCTAACAATGTTACCGACCTTTGAGAATGCGGGCAACAATGGTAGGTAAATTAGTGCGTTAAGTGGGTTTCTGTAGATTTCGCCGAATGTATTAGTGACGTATTCGTTGTAGTCTTTGTTAAGTAATAGGGAAAGCTCGTTCATGGCTACGAAGGCTGAACATCCTTTTGCTGGAGGATCATCTCCGCCACATGGAGTAATGACAAAAGCTATTATTGGAACTCCGGAACCCAACACTTTTCGCAGGTGCCTTGCAAAGTCAAAGAAGACGCCGCTTCCAGTTCCACCGCCCAAGTCCATAAACCAAAACTACTGTGGGTGTAACAATCGATGAAAGTGCTTGTTCTTTAAAAGCGTTTATGCAATTGCGGATAATGCCTAGTTGGTAGTAGTTTAGTGCGTAGATTGCTTTTGCTAAGTGCTCTTCTTCTTCCAGCGCCACCAGCCATAGGTGGAATAGCCATTGTGGTTTGCAGCCAAGGAACAAAGGTTTCGAGTTTTGAACCTTCACCGACTAAGTATTCGCCATATTTTTGGTTGATGAAGTCGAACATTGCTTCAGCGGTTGGAAACTTTACAGATTGAGCAATTAAACGCATTCGTTCCTGTGGGATACCTGCTTTAACCATTGATCTTGCTATTTGTTCGTAGGTTTCTTGGAGGCTTCGGATTTCAGGGTCAGCTATGTCGATGGCTAAAAGAGAAAGACGTGTTAGGTCATTCTCCATTAGTTCTTTGGTTTTTCTATTGGTTAGGAATGTTTCGACGATGTTGGTGCCTGCTGAACCGAGACCTATTAATTGAACGCTATTTTGATAGATTCGCGTGTATTATCACATCCCGACTAATCTTTTCAATCTGTCTTTAACTGATTCTAAACTTGATGACATTGATCGGTCAATCTTTGATGCTCTGAGTGTTAAGCCTTCTAAGTCTTTGATTTGGTCTTCAACTACGAGTTGGAAGTAACTAACTCTTCCGCGTACTCGGAGGAACATAACCACGAATATTACTGCTACAACCGCCAGTACAACCATGATTGGTATGAAGAGCGTTGCCGTCGCTGAAGTTACGGGTGCATTCGAATTGTTAAGGCTGTTTAAGAGAGAAGATGCATCGCTAACATCACCTGCGTTAGCTATTGCTCTAGATGCGTTGAGAACGTTTGTGAAAATATCGATGTATCCTTGATCAACTCCACTTGATTGGAGTGATTTCAGCTTTGTCTCTTGCTGAGAATAGAGGACGTTAAAATTGGCTAAACTCGCACTGGTAGCTTGGACAGTTATTTGGTCAATTGCAGCACCACCTGAACCACTTGATAAACTGACAAGGGTGATGGTATGAGCGACATCTGAGGCACTGTTGGGGACTTTTCCATAAAGTACCATGTCGAATGTTCCAACGGTCCATTTGAATGTTGTAGATGCTGACGCTGGATTATATGTCGAGCCCATGTCATAGGTTGATGTTTGAAGGTCCCAGAAGCCGCTGGGGTTAACAGTTGATTTTTGCAGGTTTGTTGTAAGTTTCAGTAAATCTGCGCCTGGTGCGATGACGTTGATTGTGAATGTAACTTTAATGTCGGTTCCTGGCAATACTGGCGCTAAAGTGTTAGTTGTGTTCGTAGCAGGATCATATTGGACCAAGAGTTGTCCGGTTGAATCTTCAATTGTGTACGTAGTTATCCATTGTCCTAAACCTACAGCTTGTACTGGTGGTGAAATGGAAATTATCATTACGGTTGTTAATACTATAAGGAGACTTAGAGCTAGAATTTTATTTTTCAATTTGAACCCTCTCCAGTTTTTTTAGTGAATGTTACATATAACACTTGCGCTTGTCCGCTTCATAGAACGCTTAATTGAAAAATCTGTGGAAAATATCATCATTTTATTTAGTTTACCGTTTAAATGGTTGAAGATTCAGGTTCTATTTTTGTAGAGCACTTCGAAATCATTGAATGAAATTTGCAGAAATCTCATTCTTACATAATAGGTAATATGCGCGCCTTATTTGGACATGGTCTTTAATAAAGCAAAAGATAAGTGGCTTCCATATTACATTATACGTGAGGTAAATAATGGAAATCATAAACGTACGCTTGCCAGACAAATTAACCTCAGATATTGACAAACTAGCCAAAAAACACAGCCTTACACGCTCAGAAGTCATGCGCCAAGCTTTAACAATCTACCTGCACCTAACAGAAAATTCCGGAACCATGCTTAGACCAATCGCTTTTCAAGTGAAACCCACCCAAATCAACTACACACGAAGAGGCGACGTTTCAATTCTAAAAGTTCCCACAGGACACGCCATTGTAGTAGGATCAACATCAAGCGGCGCTGTCGGACCCAAAGAACTTGACAAAGTTAAAGTGGATGGACACATTTTGGGGAAATTTTTGGCAAGAGTTGCCTTGATGGATGTTACAGCGACGGGCGCATTTCCTGTTCTTTTATCGGTTACATTGGGTGTAGAAAAAGAACCTACAGGAAACGCGATACTTGAAGGAATTAGACGTGAAGCCAGAAGTATAGGTCTTGACCCAAATCAGGTACTAATGGAAAACACTGAGGACAATTTTGAAACTTCCCAAACAGGTGCTGGTTTAACTGTAATTGGTTTTGCGAATGAGGAAGATTTGCGTCTTGGAAAAACATGCCCTGGCGACTTAATTGTTGCTATTGGAAAACCCAAGGTTGGAGACGAAGTAGTTGCGGCTGAAGCACGTGGCGAAATTGCAGACCTCAAAAACGTGGCCCAGCTTTCACTAAGAAAGTACGTTCATGATATTTGGCCTGTTGGAGGATTTGGTATTGCCAATGAAGCTAGAATGATGGCGTATGGGGTAGGCAGGCACCTAAAAATATTCGAGGTGCAGGGGTTGGATTTGAATAAGTCAGCAGGTCCAGCAACAGTTGTTCTTGCCACAATTGATAAAGAGAAACTTGAAGATTTAACTTCGTTAATTCCAAAACCAATCAGCGTAGTTGGAGAAATACTTTGAAAAAACGTATTGTTGAATAATCTATAGGATGTGCCCGTTGCGGTCAATTTCTCCACTGCGAATACGCGTAGTAGAGATTGGAGTATTGTTTTCAGCCGGGACCATTTCTACAGCAATTATTTCAAGCGGTGCAAGCCCAGCTTTCACTCTGCGGTCATTAATTATTTGGGCAGTTTTTTCTGTTTCTTTGCTAACAACCAAAGCTTCCAAGCCTTTGCAAGAAATGGTTAAGCCATAAGGATCGTTTAAAGGAACGATTTCGACGTTTCCATTTAAACCTGATGATTTAAGGAAAGCTGCAAGTTCTTTGAGTCTTTCGTCGTAGGATGAAGTTTGGTGGGGTTTGCCCATTCTTGTTACGAATTCATCAGAAGTTAAGCCGATAACAACTTTGCTGCCAATTTCAAAGGCTTTATCAAGTAAGGCTTTGTGTCCCCTATGAAGTTCGTCGAAAGTTCCGCCTACTGCAACTTTTCGGAATTTTCTCATTCTACCAGCCTTGCACCTTGAAAATCTATCTTGCTTATTATCACTTGTTGTGGGGGCAAGGTTTGTTTAAAAGCTTCTGCTACCGAGTCAGCGTTCTCCTCATGAACAATAGCGTGGACAGCTTCCCCAATCATGTTCTGAGCTGCACCAACTGCACCTGCCTTCTTTGCTGATGCGACTAATTTACTGATCTTTTCAGTTGCGAACCCAGCTTTCTGTGAGAAATCCCAGCAGCATTCAAGAAAATTTTCAATTGTCGGTTTTGCAAGAATAGCTTCTAAAGTGTTTTTTCCGTAATTGTTTATTTCCTTCTTCTTTTGAGGCGAAGAAAGTATTGATCTTTTTGGGATATTTGATTTGTAAAAGCCAGCAACCACCATGTACTTGGGGCTTATGGGTATGCGGTCGATTTGGCAGATACCAGGAGCACCTGGTTCAACCACCAGCACGCAACCACCGCTAAAAGTCAACGAACTCACTGTACCCAAGCCAGTTAAACACTCTATCTCAGCTACATGCGCTATTTTGCCAATCTGATTATAGGTTAGGGGCAAATCTAAAGCTTCCCTGAGCGCTAAACCAGCAGTTAATGCTCCTCCTGCGCTGGTGCCAAAACCTGTTCCAATGGGCACTTCAATTTGGTGTTCAACAGTAACAGCATATTTTGTCAGATGTTTTTCTTAGTAGTGTTTCCACTACATGTTTTGTGGTTTTTGCTTTCAAGGCAGGTTTGGAGTTAATAAAAACGTTAAGGCTGTTTTTTTCTGCTTCTTCAGCGGTTACCGTGGTTGTGACGCCTTTTTCAAGCCCAAAACCGCCCCCTATAGCTCCAACCTTCTCCAAATCAACAATCGGTTTGCCATCTTGGGTGTCGTGGATTTCAAAGAAGCTTGAGATTGCTGCTGGCGCGAAAGCTTTAGCTTTTTTCAATGTTTCTCACTTGGTTTTCCTTGCGTCTTAAACTTGGGAATGCCCTTGTAGCATGCTTTGATTATTGGTGGTCCAAGCGAGTAGAATGAATGGGAGTTCGGTTGCAAATGTCCAGACAAAGATTGGACAGAACTAATGGATGCGGAGAGCAGGAGCACCAATAGAAAGATAGGCAAGAAGGACTGACTCCCCAGACAGTAACTGATAATAAACCAGCTCCCACAAGCTTGCCCAACTACTGCAGCCATTCGTAACTTCGCCATTCCTTCCACGAATTGCGCCACAGCAATAATGACTAGACTAAGAAAAATATAGTGTATAAAGCAGGACGAATACTTCGGTGATAAGCCAGTATAGTGCAGTGATGTCTGGAAGAAGAATAAGCGTGGGTATCCTATAAAGTAACAGCTGCCACTATTACCCCAGTGATGAGCTTGTTTTAGGCTTATGTTTCTGATTGGCTATGTAGCCGATTAAGAAGAAAAGCATAAAGTTCGGTGGCACTCCTGCTACTAAGCTTAACAGCAAGCGTTGCCATGAACAAACATGTCTCTTATGAAGATTCCAATTGCTCCGCTAATTCCACCAACCCATGGACCGTATAACACAGCGAAAACCGCAGGTATAACAACAGCTGGTAGGCAAAATCCGATGCCGCATATGAAATGCGACATTAGCCGTTGAGATATACCAACGACAACATAAAGCGCTGCTCAAATGCCTATGACAGCGATATCTTGTGTTTTCAATTTCAGCCCTTTAACTTTTGCTTCCTTTTATTTAATGGTTAACGCAATTAAGAGATCTCTTTTATAGATAAAACTTCCCTATGAACTGTTTAGACATGTTTAAACTTTAACCATAGCCGAAAACCCAACTTAGAAAATGAATAAACATAGAGGAATTTAGAAATGACGACTAGTTATTGGTTATTTCTTATGCCTTTTGATTCTTTCTTGACGCTGTGTTTTCTTGCGCCAATCTTTCTTGCGTTGGGTCTGCATAGAGAACCTTTCCTGGCGTGGCACATCCAGTTTTCTGAAAGGAGTCATATTTCTGTAGAACGTTTCAAGATCAATTTTATTTTCTTTTAGGTCTTGAATAATCTGGTTTAAATCGTTTTTAGTTTGAGCCTCATTTGCCTTGTCAAAAGCTTCTTCATAAACAAGGAATGCGGCATGAAATGGAAAGTTCATGGGGTCATCGATTAAAAGTTTCATTATTTGGGGTTGGTTGTTTTGTTCGTTGGGTTGTTCAGTCATGTTTATTCCGCTTGTGATGTAGGCAATGATTGTTTTTCACCCTTTTATACATGTGCCTATTTTTTTTGGCAAAAGAACTCTTTTGTATTCTAAGGAGCATGCTGAATGTATTTTTTTATTTTTTCTGCATCTTGATCTAAGGCTTCTGGAGTACTGGGATTTGCGTGGTCACGGAAAGCCTTGCCATGAATAAAACCTTCAGTTGACGCCATGGGAATAACGTGCAGATGCAAATGAAAAATTACTTGTCCAGCCGCCCAACCGTTATTCTGCACAATCCTAATTCCCTCGGCATCCATTGAATCTTTAACGGCGTGGGCAACTCTTTTGGTTACCTTAAAAAGGTAAGCTGCTTCCTCTTCAGGAATCTCATAGATGTTCTCATAGTGTTTTTTTGGAACCACCAATGTGTGTCCTTCGTTGACTGGGCGATTACTCAGAAAAGCCACAACTTGTCTCATCCTCGTAAACGATGCTTGCAGGTGCTTCTTTGCGGATTATCTTGCAGAATATGCAGTTTTCGGACATGGAGTCATACCTTTCAATGGTTTATTGGTAGGATATAGCTTTAATAGAATTTCGCCAGTCAATAATACTTTATGGACACTTTAGTTGATGATATCGGCAGTTTTCCTTTGCCAGCGAATATTAAAAGAGAAATCTATGCTAGAGCCTATGAGCTTGCAAGGGAAGCAATCATTAAAAGGCAAGGACCTATCAAAAGATGAGTTTACTTTACGAAAACTTCTACAAAGTAGTGTTGGATTCTTTTAGAACGAAACTCTCTTCGGGTTTAGATGTAGTGAATTTTCCACAGCATTACAGTGGAATCAAGCAAGTCGGCGATGCAATTCATGCAGCTATGGAGAAAGGGTCCTTTGTTGTCGACCAGGAAAGAGCGTTTCTCCCAGAAATCTATGTCCTCAACCAAGAAGCCAAGCGTCTAAGCGAAGAGTTTGGCAAAAAAATCCAGTTGCGGGTTTCAATTTTTGGTCCAATTGAACAATATCTAGCTGAGGTTGGAGCAACAGCCTTCCCAGATGTGTTGGATGGGTTTGCCCAAACCATAAATCGCTTCGCAAAAAACAGCATTCTCAATAACAAGTACATCGAAACCAAGGTGATCTCCATCGATGAACCAAGCCTTGGCCATAGCAGTTTCTCAGGCACGCCAGATTTAATCCGCGAAACGCTGGAGAAAGCTTATGACTTTCAAGGACCAATCAAACAGATTCATCTGCATTTCTCTTCAGGGATACACGATTTGCTCGCCGTGAAAGGACTTGATGTATTATCTTTTGAATATGCGGCTTCTCCAAAGAACATCGAAGATGTCCCAAAAAGCATACTTGAAAAAGCGGACAAACAAATCCGGGTAGGTGTCGCCAGAACAGACATTGATTCTATTTGGGCTGAACTCTACGAAAAAGGCTTCAGCAAACCCTCCAACGAACAAATAGCTGATTCTGTAGAAGCAATAACGAAAAGGTACCAATTTGCCAAAGAAAAGTATGGTGATAGGATGACCTTTACAGGTCCTGATTGCGGTCTTGGCGGTTGGCCCAATCAAGAATCAGCCGTGTTATTACTTGAGCACACTGTAAAAGCAGTAAAATCCGCTAGATTTTGATTCTATTGTTTGGTTAAAATAAAAGAAGGAAGAAAGAATCTTCCTATTCGGTTGTTTCTTCAGATGGTTCCGGAGGGAGAACTTCAGGCGTTGCCATTGGTTTCTTCTTTCGGCCGCGTTTTCCTGTTGCATCTTAGTTAGGTCTTTGAATCCGTAGGTTCCAACTGGAGGCCAACCTGCTTCAGGCATAGACTGCAGGTACAAGCATTATAGTGTTTGTTTGTGATTGTTGACCTAACTCGTAGAGTATGTTCATCCATCTCAGTCTCAGACCTTCTGGACTTGACTCATACACTTTTGCGGCTTCAATCATTTTTTGCTGATGCTTCAAACTCTGCTGTGGCTAAGGTTACTCTTGCCATTCGTTCCCGTTCAGCCTGGGCTTGGCGGCTCATGGCATCTTGCAGGTTGGCTGGGAATGATGACATCTCGAACTTCAACAGACGTAACTTTTATTCCCCATGACTTCAGTTTTTTCGTCAATGATTTCTCGTAAGCGTGCTCCGACTTTTTCGCGTTCAGCGAGTAACTCGTTGAGGCTGACTTTACCGATGACTTCTCGCAGGGTTGTTTGTGAAGCAATTGTGTGGCTTGGTAATAGTTTTCAACTTGCAATACCGCCTTCTCCAAATCTACAGGTTTCATGTATAAGACTGAGTCAACGTTTACGGGTACGTTGTCTTTGGTTAGGGTGGATTCTGTTCGGAACTGTATTGTGTCTAGTCTTGTGGAGATTTTTATGGGTGCCCTGTCAATTAATGGAACAAGATATATGATTCCTGGACCCCTCATGCCCACGTAGCGTCCAAGCCTTAAAACGGGCATGCGTTCCCATTCTCTTAGCACACGGATACCGCTTAACAGGAAAAGTGCAACGACAATTACGATAAAACCAATAATTGGAGTTAAAACATCAACCAATCTTCATCCCTCAACTAGTGGTATTCGATGGTTTAGAGAATTAAGCTTTTTGCTCGGTTGGTTTTACCACAAGAAACATGCCTTCCATGCCGACGACTTCTATGTCTTGACCTGTTGCTATTTCGCCGTCTTTGGCGGTGGCTTCCCAGAACTCGCCCATTACGCGGACTTCGCCTTTGGGTTTAAGGTCCGTTGTCGCTATGCCTTTGGCGCCGATTAAGGCTTCTTTGCCTGTTTTTACCCGTCTAAACTGAGCTTTTACCCCTACATAAAATATGACCGCTACAATTAAAGCAACAATTATTAGAGTTATTCCAAGAGTTAGTTCAACTGAAATTGCTAACCCATAGTAGGTTGTTCCTGAGATTGCTGCGAAAAACAGAAACGCTGCAATTGTTACTAAGATGCCTATAACGAAAGCTAATCCAGCGTGCATGCGAATCCCTGAATTATTGATAGGTTGAATCGCTTATAAGGTATTTTAGAAATAAAAAGAAGAAAGAAGTTTGTTTAGTTCCAGCGTTCGTCTATGAATAATCGTAGTGAGGGATCTTCGCGTGGGACGATGCTAAGTTGAGGCATGGGGGATGGTCGTCTTCGCAGTGGCGGCGTGGGCATTGGGGATGGTGGTTCAATCTCTAATGGAATTTTGTTTATCAGTCTTCTTCGCCTCCATGAACGGTTGGGATGATGGTTGTTTCGATGAGAGTTTCTCTGCGGATGATTGTCAGCTTGGTTTCTTTGTCGATCACGTCTTCGCGAGCAGCCTTGGCAAGTCATAGAATTCGGTGACGGGTTTGCCGTTGAATTTGACGAGTACGTCGCCCATGGCTAAGCCTGCTTTGCGTGCTGGGGAACCTGCTTCGACGCTAAAGATCATGACGCCTGTTTCTTGTTCCAAGCCTGCTTGCTTCAGCGATTTCCTCTGGAATAGCAACGGTGTTGGCGATTATGCCGAAGATAGCCTCTTTGTGCGACTTTTCCAGTCATTAAGCGGTCAGCGATGCCTTTGACTTTGTTTACAGGTATGGCGATGCCTCTTTGCCAAACATAAGCGGTGTTTATGCCGATTAATCTGCCTTGAACGTCGATGAGTGGTCCGCCGCTAAAGCCAGGGTTTAGTTGAGCGTCGGTGGCTATTACATTTTCCATCGCAGTTGCACCTCGCCAGCCTCGGATCGTGCTGTTTACGCTGGTTACCATGCCGCTGGTTGCGGTTGGTTGGTTTCGGTTAAATGGGTTAGCAAGAGCCAGAACATATTGTCCTACGCTTAGTTTCTCTGAATCTCCCATTTCGATGGGTGTAAATTCCCCTTTCTCTGCTTTTAATTAAGGCTATGTCGTTGTATGGGTCGGTGCCTACGATTTTTGCGTTGAAGGTTTTTTCTCCTTGTCCGATTTTGACGGTGCTGCATCCTTGAAGGACGTGGTTGCATGTGACTATGTAGCCGTCTTTGGTTAAGACGACGCCTGTGCCGCGTGACATCTGCGCTTTTACGCTCACGACCGATTGCTGAGATTTTCTTGATAAGCAAGCTTGTTGCTTCTGAGAGAGATTTCAAGACTTCTAATGGATTAGTTAGTTGACTCATTTGGTTTTCTCTCCAAATGAGTATATGGTCAAAATGGTATTTGTTGACTAAGGAACCCTCAAAGTCGGTCACAAAAACTAGGTAGGCATCATGGAACCGCCAAAGTAACCTACGTTTCTAGCCATGACTTGGCTAGTAGACTGCGAAGTTATGCAAGTTTGCCGATAAGCGACATCAACTGATAAGAAGCTTTCAGTGCCAAGTTGAGGTTGTTGTTGGTTAAGAATTTAGCTTCGATGTTTAGGGCTGTCCCTTGAATGTTTGCGGCTATTTGGATTGCGCCATCTTCTGTGATCCATTTGAGGGTTACGCCTTGGTTGTTTTCGGATATGCCTAGCCAACGGAGCATGCCAAACCATTTGCCTTTAAGGGATAAAATAAGTTGTTGGGTTATAAGGTCTGAGGGCAGGAAAGTCTGAATTAGGGGTGTTGTGGGAGTTTCTTTGTGTGGTTTGTGAAGTTTTAGTTCGGTTATTTTTGGGGTTACACGGTATCCTTCATGTTCTTTTTTGACTGATGCCTTCTTCTTCTAGTCGGCTTAGGATTCGTGAGAGTGTTTCTGAGTGGAGTCCTGTTCTTCGTTTTGAGTCCATCGAATGTGAATGTGGCTAAATCCTCAGTTTCGATTAGCGCCAACACGTCAGCATCGCGTTCGCTAAGGCTGTAATCGGCTGGTGAGGCTTTGCCAATTAACATTCAGAACAGGAATCATTATGATATGGATTGTTGAAATGTTGCTTTTGAAGGTTGCTCCATTGTTTAGTTTAATGGAATGTTATTTTCTTGAGGAGCCAATTTAAAAAAATGAAAGCTTAAAAAATAAAAATTAGGCTTTTTTGGGTTTATGGGGTTGATGCTGGTGTGTTTTCGGTTGCGGGTTCAGTTGTGATTTCTTCGATGGGTTTTGGAGGCGGTGTTGTTGCCATTGTCCAGCCGATCCAAGCCCCAATGAATAGAATAGCTACGAAAGCTACAAAGACTGGTACTGCGATCGCCCAGAATGAAACGCCAGCGGTGCTGCCAAGAAGACCGATAGAGACTAGCCAAGTTGGATAGAAGAGAGTTACGACATAGAGTACTGCAACTAAAAGACAAACCACTAGTATTGCTCCGCCTATTGCTTGATCTTTACTCAAACTTTTTCACCACCTGAAATTGGAGAATTAACTTTAACGACCCATAACTACCCTATTAACTATACCCTTTTACTGCAGCATTTTCGATTTAGATGGCTACGATCTTTTTTGTTTTTGTTCCAAACGTTTTAATCGCTCGTCAAGTTTTCTATTCCTTTCTTTTGTCTCAAGATTTGACAATGGAACCAAGGCAAGAGCAAAAAGACCTCGTTCAATTTTTCTGAAATAATTCATAGGCTGTCCCTTTTTCCTAAGATATTCAGAGTGCACATGTTTTTAAGGAGAATTTCAAATTACGACATATATCCAAATTCGAAACATCCGTTAAAAAATCCAAAAATAAAAGTAATCACTGAGCTTTCACCCCTTAAATCATGTTACCACAGGTATTTTGTGTCCAGAAAAATTCAAAACTCGGTAGACTTCAAAAAGACAACGTGAAGAATCTGCCTTTCTGTGTTAGGTGTAGTAGATGCATGCATTACCTTATCAATTGATACTTGGAAAAAGTGGACAGATGACATTCTTTTGTCTTCAAAAGAAGAAGAAGACATGAAATTGCATTTTGATTAAGCTTGTTTTGGGTTGCTCTAGCTGTTCAGGGTTAGGGATGTTTTCTAGTTGCGTCTTTGTTCGTGGTTTTTTTTCAAGGTTGGCGTCTTGCAACGTCTAGTATAGGAGGTGTTCGGCGGTTTGCGTTTAACCAAAATTATGTTTTAAGGCAAGACTGAGAGATGATATCTTCTCCAATTTTTAAAGCATATCTGATGGCGCGTTAAGCTTTAGACGCGAAGTATCTGATTGCCAGAAAGGAAATACCTTAGACTTTGATTTCCTCAGCTAAACCTGCTTCAGGATACGGGAACAGATGAGCTTTATCAAGGGGATAAGTAATCGTAACTTCTTCACCGATCTTAACCCATTCCTCTGTCAACGAAGGTCTGTTGATTACAAAGCGGTCACCGTTATCAAGCCTTATTTCATAACGAACAACGATACCTTCAAAAGTGGTTTTTTCAACCTTCCCAAACAAACTATTCTCAGCCTCAATATGCCCTTTTTCATTTCGCATGTTTCAGGTCTTATAGCTAAAACTACCCGTTCGCCTTGTCTTAATATTCAACTCGTTTAATGCTTTAATCTTTAAGCCCTCCCGCAACTCAATTTCTGACTTGACCATTTGCCTTAGTGATGTAGCCTTCTAAAAAGTTGGATTCACCGATAAAGTGGGCAACAAACAAGCTGTTAGGATGCATATAGAGTTCCTGGGAAGTCCCAACCTGCACAATTTTGCCTTTCTTCATTACCGCAATTCGGTCTGAAATGGACATTGCTTCAGCTTGATCATGAGTAACATGGATTGCGGTTAGTTTAAGGTCTTTTGCCATCCTGCGAATTTCATAACGGATTTCGTTGCGTACTTTAGCGTCTAGCTGCCCCAAGGGTTCATCCAGAAGCAGAGTTTTAGCGCCTGCAGCCAACGCTCGGGCAACAGCTATTCGCTGCATCATTCCACCGCTAAGTTCACTTGGATAAGCATTTAAGCGTTCATTGAGTTTCACAAGTTCCAAGAACTTCATGCCCAATTGTTTCAGCCTGTTTTGCATCATAGTTTTTGACTTTTGGACCATAGATACGTTGCTCCAAGCCGTCATATGGGGAAACAACGCGAATGTTTGGAAAACAAAGCCGATATCTCGGTCTTCAGGCGGCACTTTGTCGACTCGTCGGTCGCCGATGTAGATTTCGCCGCTGTCAGGTTCAATGAGCCCAGCAATTAGTCGTAAGCAGAGTGGTTTTGCCGCAGCCGCTTGGTCCCAGAAGCGAAAAGTATTCTTGGTCATGTATTGTTAAGCTAACGTTATCTAAAGCATAGAGTTTGCCATATTTTTTTGTTAACGTTTACGACTCGTACATCAGGCATAGTTTAGCTCTCTCCCTTTGAACGTTTTTGGATGTTTTTATTATTTGCCATTCTAAACCTTTCCTTTTCTAGTTAAAAGCCTCAAAACCAGCAGGATAATGAAGCTAAACAAGTATCAGAAAGCCGCAGGCTAAACCCACTGTTAATGCGTTGACTCCAGCGATTGGCGGAGACGTTCCTCTTACCGAGTTAACCCAGCTTAACAAGCAGCACAGGCGCCGTCTGCAAGATTCGAAGTTACAGCTAATGTTGCGCCTGTTTCACTTACGCTTCGTGTGAAAACAATGATTGCGCCTGAAAGAATCGAGTACTTTGTTATCGGCAAAACGATTGTTTTGAAGACTGTAAAGGGTCTGGCACCCAAAGTTCTGGCTGCTTCTTCCATGTCAACGTTTATTCGCTCCATTGCTGCTGACATTGACCTGACAAAATAGGGGTAAGTGATCGCTAAGTGGGCAAACACCAAGAGCAGAAATTCAGGTATGCCGGGAATGCCCTGCCAGAAAAACTTCAACGAAACACCTAAGGCGATTGAGGGCACAATTAATGGCACATTGATTAATAGTATCAAGGATTGTTGAGGGTAATTTACCGAAGGTTTTTCGTGAAATCAGAATCGCCATTGGTATGCCGGTGAGTATTCCAAGCACCGTAACAATGGCGCCTAAACCGTAAGATAAGCAACAGGCTCTGCCAGAAACTTGCCCAAATTCCTGACCAGTAAACGCTTCAGCAAGAGTGGTTCCTGTAGCGATTGCTTGAAAAGCTGGCAAAGCCACGAAAAGCGAAGGAATCAACACTATAACTAAGAAAACAAACAAGGCAATGCTGTTACGTGACCATGCCGCTTTTTTGTAACTGAGTTTCTTTTCAAAACTGGGTAAACCTTTACCGAAAGGCAACGTTAACTTTTGACCTAAAACTCGAATTAAACCGAATATGACCAGTGAAACAACAATCAAGTATTAGGCTGGCAAAAACTGTTCCGCCTTCATATGTTGCTTGAGTATAGTTAGTACCTGCTTTTAAACTGTTGCTTAAGTTTTGGATAAATACTGGACCATTTTGGAATAACAGCCCAGCAACTATGAAAGTCGCTCCTGTTTCTGAAAGCGACCTTGCAAAAGCAAGGGAAAAAGCAGCAATTAAGGAGGGCTTAATGATTGGGAAAGTTACGGTTCTTGAAGCTGTTAATGGAGGAGCTCCAAGTGTTCTTGATGCACGTTCATACTCCATTTTGTAATCCAGCAATGCACCGACAACCACTCGGACAACCACTGGAAACGAAAATGTGAAATGCAAAAGCATGACCAAAAGCCAACCAGGAGAAATCAAAGAGTTACCAAAAAGTGAGGATATTCCGCCGCTTGAACTCCAAAACAACAGAATAGAATAACCCAAAGCAGCTGTTGGCACAACAAAGGGAATATCAGCGAAAGTGTCAAGGACGCTTAGCCACCTTGATTTGCCACGGGTAATCAACCAAGCCAATGGAACCCCAGCAAGAAGATCTAAAGCAGCAACAATTAACGCAATGATAAAAGAGTTGGAAATCGCAATCCAATGCGGAATTCATCAATGCGGTTGGTTAAGAAAACTTTGCATTGCTGGCAGCTTTAATTATAATACCAATTATTGGTGGAACAAGAATTATTGCGAAAAAGATTATGATTGCTGAGAGATAGAGGGTGTACTTTAAGGGTTTTTTAGAGGACAAGGCATTTAGTGTGTTCCAGAGTTTGGTAAGCACAGCGCCGCTCCTTTCTTAGAGAGTACTTTTCCTTAAAGGGAACAATAATTCCTTCAAGTATATTAGCTGTTACAACAAACAGACATTTTTCTCCATATTTTAGGTTCAAAGTATATAGTTGAAATTAATGCCAATAAACAATTGAGAAATCGGTAATGAGAAATGCGAACGAAAACCACATTATTGAAAAATTTTAACGTTGTGACCTAAGAGTTTTTGAAACTAAACAAGACTGGAACAGCTCCCAATGTATGATATTATTAAAACAATACCAATTTTGATGCCGACTTATAGGAATAGGATTTCGGCGATCAAATTGGCATTTTTTCTTGAACATTTGCATTCGGCTGGATCGAAATCAATAGCTAACATCCAATCAAACAATTCTGAAGTACTACTTTTTGTCTTTATTTTGTCGCTCATCTTCTCCCTCTTAATATTTTAAAATTCAGATTCGCCGAAAAAACAATGGCTTTTCGTCTTGGTTTTTTTCTTTTTGCTTAGTTTTTTTATCTTTTTGCATTTACATCACCAAGAAATATTGCGTAGTTATCTCTTATGTAACGTTCCCAAATAGAATATAGTTTCAACAGAATCTATATAGTAAGTATTGCAATTAGCGTATGTTATGGGATCACTTTAAGTTAGTTCAAACTCTTGGAGCAGAATTTAGAGTTGGAAAAGAACAACAAAACAAAGAAATAATCGGCCTTACCAAAATACTTGAGAACAAGAAAAGGCTCTGAAAAAGTCTTAACTACTAAGAAGCTAATCTTGAACTATGGAAGAAATAGAAATCAAGATTCTCGAAGTAAACAGATCTACAATTGAGAAAACTCTCGCCAATCTGGATGCCAAAAAAGTTTTCGACGGAGACATCCAAACATTCTTCTTTGATTTCAAAGAAGGCACAATAATTAAGCAAAAAGACGTCTTGCGCTTAAGGAAAGACCAAAATAAAACCGAATTAACTTACAAAAAAATTCATGTGACCCAAACAGCCAAAACGGCTGAAGAATTCTCAGTTGAAGTCTCAAACTTTGAAACAGATGAAGATAATCTTGGAAAACTTGGGTTTATCGGTAATTGATAGCATGCAAAAACACCGAGTCAGCTATTCTCTTGATGGCGCACGCTTTGATTTTGACCGTTACTGTGGACGATTATGGATTTATTCCTGAGTTTTTGGAAATAGAAGCTAAAAGCACCGAGTTGATCTACAAATATGCTAACCTTTTAGGTTTTGAGGCGAAGGATTGCTTGCCATGGTCAACTAACAGATTTAATCAAGCACTATTCTTTAAAAAAAGCTCAGAAGTAAGCAAGTCAGTGTCAAAAAGGAAATTTGGGTTTAAAAGATTATTTGTGTGTTGGGCGAGCTTTAGCAACTTTTGGTGCTGCTTTTGGTTTTGGTTGAGGTTTTGGTGGAATCTTCTTTGAAACATTCCATGTGGGGTATTCGCCGTGTTCTTTCTTAAAATTTTCCATAAGTTCTTGTTGTGCTAACTTCGGATTTTCACTTATCATCCAGCTAATATTAGACTTTTTCAAGATATCCATCATTGAGAAGCATTGAATTGATTTTTCGGGTTGTTTTGCCGCCGTATCCTGACAGGATATCCGCCAAAAACTCTTTTTGTTGGTTTTTTGGATTTGCCAATATAGAGTATGTCAGAAGTGGGTTTTCCAGTGAGTGTACTGTCGGCTAAAACGAAAACGCTGCTTTTATTGTATGGAAGACTTGTGAACGTAAGCTGTTTTAATGGGATGAATTCGGCAAAGCCGTTTTCTTTTAAGAGTCAAAGAATTCATGTCCTTTAGTATAATAGACGCGAAATTTAACTTTTGCTATATATACTATTATCATCTATATATTCTATTTTCGGAGCCCTTAATGGGGACCTCCTTGCAATAAAAGCTGGAGTTCGCTTAGAATGCATCAAAAAAGTTCCGCTTTTCAAATATGAAACATTCACAGTTCGAAAGCCAAAATGCGCTGAAATTGACTATTCTTCAAAAAAGCGCGAACGCTGATCCAAACAATTTCTATGGCAACAAAATTTTTTTAGCTCGCTTCCTTTATAATATTCTAATCTCATTATTTGTAAGGTCAATCATCAAGTCGAAATGAAACGATGGGAAAACAGGTGGTATACTTTTGTTAGCTCTGAACAATCTTGAAACTAAAACAAACATTGCGGCTCAGAAAAAAACTACTAGATGATCCAAGCTATTTTCTTAACAGAGAACTTAGCTGGATAAGATTTAACGCAAGAGTCCTTGAGGAAGCACGTGACCTGTGGCATCCATTGCTGGAAAGGGTTAAATTCATCGCCATCTGCGGCAGCAACCTTGACGAGTTTTTTATGACACGCGTTGCGCGGCTAATTAAAAAAGTCAAAGCCGGGTCCGACGAAAAATCCATGGATGGAATGAGCTTCATCGAGCAAATTGATGCCACACGTAAGGAAATCATTCCATTAATTGAAAATCATTCAAAGTGCTGGAGAGAGGAGCTTCTTCCTGCTTTAGCAAAAGAAGAAATCCACATTAAAGACTTTAAAGATTTTTCGGATAAAACTCAAGGAAAAAATGCGCGAATTCTTCAAATCATCAATTATTCCATCGATTAAGATACCAAAAGTGGGTTTTGAGAGCGCATCAATTGAGAATTTACACGTAACCCTCTACATTTCAGGCTTCCAAAATCAACCAAACTATTGCATCTTGCTTGATATACCGACAGAAAAATTCTGGACGATTGATAAGCCTTCCAAAAAAAGACTACAGTGAGGATGCAATCTCTGAAACAGAAAATGGAAAACATTACTTTGTGTTTTTGGAAGATTTGATTCTAAATAATCTCGATTTAATTTTTCCAACAGAAAAAAACCTAACGGCTTATCCATTCAGGTTGACGCGGAATGGAGAAATAGACATCCTGATGGATGAATCCGCAGATTTTCTTAACTCTGTAAAAAAAGTCTCTCAACCCGTAAAATAGGATTCCCGACAAGGCTCGAATTTGACAAGAAAATGCCCGATGCAATAAAAGAAACCATATCTAAAAAGTTGGGGTTACCAGATTACTTAACTTACGAGTTTGATGGACCACTAGGGCTTGTTGACCTCTGGCAACTCCTTAAAATTAATCGTCCAGACCTCAAAGACAAAAGCTTCTTCCCATGCCTTTCGCCATTGATACTCTCAGAAAACAACATTTTTGAGACTATCGCTAAACAAGACTTTGTCCTCTATCACCCGTATGACGGCTTTGAAGTAATAATTGACTTATTGAGAGAAGCAGGTATAGATAGTGATGTTTCGGAAATCTGCATCACAATGTATCGGATGGATCATAAATCTCCGATTGTTGATGCATTGATTGAAGCTGCAAAGAATGGCAAAAAAGTCACTGCCATAGTTGAGTTAAAAGCCAAATTTGACGAAGAAAATAACATCCTTCTAGTCACCAAACTTCGAAATGGCGGCATTAACACAGTTTACAATTTTCCGAATTTCAAAGTCCATGCAAAACTATGTCTAATTACAAGAAAAGAAAAAACCGACATTGTCAGGTACTCACACATTGGTTCAGGAAACTACAATGCGGTGACAGCAAAAATCTACGGTGATATAGGCTATCTTACAGCAAATTCTGAGGTAGGATTGGAACTTGAAGACTTATTCAACGCGATAATAAATGGGGTTCAAGAAAAAGAAACTAAGCATCTTCTTGTGGCTCCAAAAACTTTGAAAAGGGAAATTCTAAGACGAATAGATAGGGAAATTAGTTTTCACCAGAAAACAGGGAGGGGCTACTTAGCTTTCAAACTTAACAATCTTGAAGAAAAAGAGATCATTCAAGCCCTCTACAAAGCGTCGATAGCAGGAATCAAAATTGACCTCAATGTCCGAGGCTTATGCTGCTTGCGACCCGGAATTGTAGGAGTAAGCGATAACATTTCAGTAATATCCATAGTTGGACGTTTCCTTGAACATGCCCGAATATACTATTTCAGGGATGACATTGAAGATGAAGTCCTCATCGGCAGCTCGGATATGATGTTTAGAAACCTAAACGAAAGAATCGAAGTTCTCTTATCAGTACCCGACCCCTTACCTGCGTCAAGCTATTCTTGAAAATATGCTTAAAATCCATCTCCTAGATAACGTTAAAGCAAGACGACTACTTCCCGACGGAACTTATGAAAGAGTTCAAGTTAAAGAAGGCGAAAAATCATCAATTCCCAAGCTTGGCTCATAGAGAACAGGGGTATTTGGAATGAACGAGCTCAATAACGCTCAAACATGCCAAACTGACATGAGTTACTGCAAATTTGGTTCTGAAGCAATTCTTAAATTACTTGAAGTTTTCGAAAAACAGATCGATGGAGTAATAACAAACGATGACATCGAATATGTTCATAAAACCCGAGTTACCTCTCGCAGATTAAGAGCCACCATGCCTCTTTTCAAAACCTGCTTTCGTAGAAAAGAATTCAAGGAATGGTTGTGCGAAATTAAGAAGGTAACGCGTCTTCTTGGTGATGCAAGAGACTTAGACGTACAGATAGTCTTCGTCGAGCAATACATGGAAAAAATGGTTTCAGAAGCTGAAAAAGCATATGTAAGTATTCTGATCGAAAATCATAAAGAACAGAGAAAAAGCATTCAACCATCAGTTGATCGCGGATTGGAGAAGCTAAAGACAACTGACGTTTTAGGTGAACTTCGCCATTTTTGTGAAAAAACCATTAAGGAACAATCAACGGAGGCTTTTGACCCTCAAAAGGTTCTGGAGAAAGCTCGTTGGTATATTTCATTCAGGTTAGACGATTTCTTAGCCATGGAAAACTATGTTTACTTGGAAAATGAAGTTCTAAAGCACCATGAAATGAGGATACGTGCAAAAAAACTCCGCTATACTATGGAGTCCTTTTCACCGTTATACAAGAACAAGCTTGCTCAAGAAATAGAAGAAATCAAGAAATTTCAAGATATTCTGGGCGAAATGCATGACTGTGACGTCTGGACCGAATACATTCCCAAATTCATAGAGGAAACAAAAGCCAAGATAAATTCCAAAAGTAAGAATACAATAGAAAACAAAAAATTTGAAAAAGCGTTATTAAGTTTCCTAAATTTTGTAAAAGAAAAAAGAAATAAAAATTATTTCGAATTTGTTAAATTTTGGGAAGAAAACAAGAACAAAGGTTTTTTTGATCAACTTAGGCAAACAATAAACATAGAATTCGTATTAAAAGAAGAAGAAATCTTAAAACAAGTCCTCTCCAATCCTGCCGTCAAAATCGCGGTTTTATCAGATATTCATGCTAATCTGCAGGCTTTGGAAAGAGTTGTTGCTGATGCAGAATCACGGGGGATTGACATCTTTCTCAATGCAGGCGATTCGATAGGTTTTGGTCCTTGCCCAAACGAAGTCATAGAGTTGTTATGTGAGAAAAATGTTTTAAGTATCATGGGAAACTTTGACCTAGAGGTTATCGAAGGGAAAACCAAAGCTAAAGGTACGAAAAAACTTGCTTTGCAATTTGCTAGAAAAGAGTTAGCAAAATCTTGTGAGTATTATCTGTTTTCTTTCCCACGTGAACTTAGGCTTGAAGTAGCCGGCAAAAAACTGCTTGTAACACATGGTAGCCCCGAGTCGATTGAAGAGCACATTTATCATGACACGCCAATTGAACGACTAAGAATCCTTGCCGAAGCCGCAAAAGCTGACATAATCATTGTGGGGCATTCTCATGAACAATTCCACAAAGAGGTAAACGGAGCCATGCTTTGTTAATCCGGGAAGCGTAGGAAGACCCAGCGATGGAAACCCTCAGGCAGCTTATGCTATTTTAAGTTTTAACCCTTTTAAAGTTGAGTTGGTTCGGCTGGATTATGATGTTGAAGATGCCGTGGATGCTCTTAGAAAAAAGGGGTTACCTGAAAGTTTCGCTCAGATGCTGCTTCGTGGCGAATCTCTTGACACAATTATCGAAGAGGACCAAGCTAAAGAAGACTGGATGGTTGAAAACTGCAAGGAAATGTTGAAGTTTCCGGTGAGATTTCAAAGAAGTATTGGCCAGACGTCGACCATTATAGTCAGGTTAGAATGCTTGCTTTAGAGCTCTTTGATGGGTTAATCAAGTGTGCATCATTTGGGGATGCGTGAACGTTGCTGGCTTGAATGCGCCGCAATCCTGCATGATATTGGCTTGTCAAAATCGCTGGGTAGTCATCATAAAAAATCAGCTAAATTAATTCTAAACGATAACTCAACTTCCATTTACTTCGCAGGAAAGAAGAATAATAGCTAGCATTGCACGGTATCATCGCAAAGGTTTACCTAAACAAAATCACTATATATCTCGCATCCTTAGATCGGGAAACTCGCAATAAAATAGAGTTGTTGGCAAGCTCTTCTTCGCGTAGCTGATAGCTTAGATTACACCCATCAATCAATCGTAAAAGCTCTAAATATCAAAGTTGGGACCAAGAGAATTATAGTTGAATGCGTTTCCAAAACAAAATCCATCTTAGAAGAGCAGGCTTTTAATAAGAAGAAGGATTTGTTTGAAAAGGTCTTCGCCAAGAAAATGGTGCTGATATGGAAGAAAAAACCGTCAAAACCGCTGGACATGTAGTTGGGTTTGTAGACATTGGAACAAACGCTATACGTCTTTTAGTAGTAAGGATAAACCCAAACTTCTCATACACCATCATCAGCCAAGAAAAAGAGGTTGTTAGGCTGGGTGAAGAAGAATTCAAAGATAACATTCTAAAACCCCAAGCGATGGAACGCGCTATTTTTGTTTGCGGAAAATTTGCTAGTCTCGCCAAAACTTACGGCGCCTCAGAAATAATAGCCGTGGGAACTTCAGCAATTCGGGAAGCCCAAAACCAATGCGAGTTTCTCGAAAAACTTCATAACGAAACAGGACTTAATGTAAAAGTTATTTCGGGACAAGAAGAAGCTCGCTTGATTTGTCTGGGCGTGTCAAGCGGAATTGATATTGGCGAAGAAAAAGCTATTTTTATAGATTTAGGTGGCGGCAGCACAGAAATCGCCATCGGCAATCAACACGAATGCTTCTCTATCGACAGTCTCAGATTGGGAGCAATTAGGTTAACAGCAAAGTTCATCGGTGAAGGCTGGACTGGCCCCGTTGAAACCAACATTTACAAACAGATAAAACAATATGCTTGCAGACAAAGTTCGTCCATTAAAACCGAAAATCCAAGAGTACGGCGCCAGACGAGCATGGGGATCATCAGGCACAATCATTAACTTGGCAGAAATTGCAAACAAACTCTTCAAGAAAACAGGCAACGGAGGAGCTCTCACCCTTACAAGGAAAAACCTGAAAAAGTTGGCGCCAATTCTCTGCTCTCTTCCCTTGGAAGAAAGAAAAAAGCTTCCCGCAATAAACCCTGATCGAGCAGACATCATAATTGCTGGAGCAGCCATTATGGAAGCCATCATGGAAGAGTTTGGCTTAGAAGAAATCTGTATTAGCCACAGAGAACTTCGAGATGGATTGCTGGTTGAGTACCTGTCGAATTTTGAGGGTTTTCGAGAACTGCAAAAGACACCGATGAGAAACAGAAGCATTCTGCATTTGGGCAGGTCATGCAACTTTGACGAGAAACATTCAGAAACTGTAGCTTCTTTGGCATTGCAGCTTTTTGATAGCGCAAAACAAATTGGGCTGCACAATCTTGGCGAAACAGAGAAAGAGCTCTTAAAATATGCAGCAACCTTGCATGATGTAGGCGATTTTCTTTCATTTAATAACCACCAACTTCACTCCCACTACATCATCAGCAACGCTGAACTTCCTGGTTTTGACAAAAAAGAAATTCAAATAATTGCTAACATAGCACGTTTCCATAGAAAAAAATTGCCTTCTAAAAAAGCGTTGAAGAACACGGGGTTGGATGAAAAAACTAATCATACCATCGCAATTCTTTCCACGTTTCTTCGATTTGCAGAAAAGCTTGATCGAAGTCATTGTTGCCTTGTGAAGAAGGCGGAATTTGTTAAAAGCAATAAGGATCAAGTCTTGCTTTCATTTTATTCTGACTCAGATTGCAGCTTAGAAGAATGGAGTATTATTCAGAATCGGCAAGCTTTCTATGAAGCTTTCGGAAAAGAGCTAGAAGCCAAGTGCACAGTTATGCCTAGCGCATAAGAAGAGATCTTTTAGAAACACTTCAATCCTTTTTCCAGTTCAGCCTTTGCTTTTTCCAAAGCTTCAAATTGCTCTTCGCTTAAAACAGGATATTTCAAATTCAACTTTTTGATTTGAGATAAGATAATGTCAGAAATTGACGCGTGAGTAACCCATTTCTTGTCAGCAGGAATAATATACCAAGGTGCCCATTCAGTGCTTGTTTTGTTAAGCATATCTTCGTAGGCTTCCATGTAATCCTCCCATTTTGAACGCTCTGAAAGATCAGTTAACGAAAATTTCCATTCTTTATCGGGGTTTTCGAGGCGCTCAAGCAAACGCTGTTTCTGCTTTTTCTTTGAAACATTTAGGAAGAATTTCAAGACTAACCGTGCCGTTTCGGACCAGATGGCGCTCAAACATGTTTATGTCATCGTAGCGTTGATTCCAGAATTGTTTTCCTTCTTCTTCAGGAGGCAATTTCTGCATTTCCAAAACTTCCGGTCGAACTTTCACTATTAAGACGTCCTCATAGTATGAACGGTTAAAAATTCCTATACGTCCTTTTCCTGGAAGAGCTTTTGTGTGACGCCATAGAAAATCGTGATCGAGTTCCTCTGCGGAGGGAGTTTTAAACCCTGTGACTTGGCACCCCTGCGGGTTAATTCCGGACATTACATGGCTTATAGCACTATCTTTCCCTGCGGCATCCATACCTTGAAGAATAATTAACATTGAGTAGGTGTTGCTTGCCCAAAACAACTCCTGTAACTCAGACAGTTTTTGCCTGTTATTTTCCATGAGCATTAAAGCCTGCTCTTTTACTGATTTTTTGCCTTCTTTTTCTTCCTGTTTCTTAGCCCATTTTGGAACCCAACATGAATCGTAATCCTTCAAAGTAATCAGTTTTCCAACAGGCACCTTAAAAATTTCTGTGTCAATGGACATACAAAACTATCTCACTGAGATTAGGCTAAAGTTCTTAATATTAAATGTGGTTTCTTTTTAAGGGGTTACTTTAGACTAAAACCCCATTAAAGTGTAAGTTTGCAATGGTCTTACCGCTCTGCTGCTTACTTATCGAAAGGAACAGATTTAACCTAAAGCTACTTTTTCACCAGTCACTATGTACACGATTGATTCACAAACGTAAACAGCGTGGTCAGCAATGCGTTCTAAATACCTTGTCATTAAAGCGCTTGATAAAACGCATTTGCTATTGGCTTGCTCACCTTTGATTAATTTGTGGAGATAATCAAAGTACATTTTGTCGACTTCGCGTTCAGTTTCTGAAATTGTTTTGGCAAGGATGATGTCCTGTTTTTTTAAGGCATCTATGCTTATTTTGACCATTGAGAGAACTTTTTCGCTCATTTCATCGATGTAATCTAGTGTCCAAGTTTCACATTCTTTTAACCCGCTTCAGTTGGTCATTGATAAATGATATGTCGAGGGCATATCTGCCGTATCTTGCGAAGTCGTTGCCTATTTTCATGTAGGATTTTATGGTTCTGAGGTCTGTGGCGACTGGTTGGAAACGGGCAATTAATTGGAAAGTTTGGTCTTCAACCTTATCAGCCATTGAAAGAAGCATTTCTGATAGTTCCCTTACTTGTTCCTGAACACTTCTGCCTTCAAGGTAGCCATGTATTGATAGGGCAAGGGTTTCGTAGGTTAACTCGCCCATCCTAACGATTAAAACTGCTTGTTCTTCTAATCCGCGGTCGATTATTCTGCTCATACTGTTTTCTCCTATCCGAATTCTCCTGTTATGTATTTTTCTGTTAATGGATTTTTGGGAGACTCAAAAATATCTCTAGTTGGTCCGAACTCAATTAATGCGCCCAAGGTACATGAAAGCTGTGAAATCTGATACTCGTGACGCTTGCTGCATGTTATGGGTTACAATAGCAACTGTGTAATCGCGCTTAAGCTCAACCACCAACCGCTCAATCTTAGCTGTCGCAATCGGATCCAAAGCTGAGCATGGCTCATCCATCAAGATGACTTCAGGCTGCAAAGCAATAGCCCGCGCAATACAGAGCCGCTGCTGTTGCCCCCCTGAAATGCTGGTTCCTGGCTTTTTCAAGTCATCCTTGACTTCATCCCAAAGCGTTGCCTGCTCTAAACTGCGTTCTAACTACTTCGTCGAGGTTCTTGCCCTTCTTAGTTCCAGTCAATCGCAAACCCGCTGCAACGTTGTCGTAGATAGACATTGTTGGGAAAGGGTTTGGTTTCTGGAAAACCATGCCGACTCTTCGGCGAACCTGCACGGGATCCACTTGTTTGTCGTAGATGTTTTGTCCATCCAGAAGTATTTGACCTGTCATTTTGGCGTTTGGTGTAAGCTCATGCATTCGGTTTAGGCAGCGGATGAAGGTGGATTTGCCGCATCCTGAAGGACCAATAATGGCTGTTACCGCGTTGGTTTTGATGTCTGATGTTTATGTTTTTTAAGGCTTGTTTTGGTCCAAACCAAGCATTCAAGTCGATACTCTGCATTTTCATGTCTATGTCAACGACTTTTTCTTGAGTACTATTTGTGCTTGTCATCTTTTGTTTCTTCCTCTGCTTGCTAATCTAACTATTATGTTTAGGCTTAACACCATCAAAATTAAGATGAGTGCTGCGCCCCAACCCTGAGCCTGCAAGCTCGCTTGTGGCTGTAGAGAATCTCGCCAGATTTCAAGGGGTAGCGCAGCCATGGGTTGGTTTAAGCCTTGGAAAAAGTACCTGTTGCCCAAGATGGTCATGATTAAGGGTGCGGTTTCTCCCGCGATTCGGGCAACTGCAAGAAGTGTACCTGTCAATAAGCCTGCTTTGGCTGTGGGCAACACGACGCTTAGGGTTGTTCGCCATTTGTGGGCGCCAAGGGCAAGGGATGCTTCGCGAACGCTGTTTGGAACGAGTTTTAGGGATTCTTCGGTTGTTCGGGCAACTATGGGAATTAGGATGAAGGATAATGCAATGGCGCCTGCAATTGCCGAGTAATGCCCAATTATGGCGATTACTATTACGCCGTAAGCAGTTATGCCCACAACGATGGATGGAAACTCTGTTAAAACATCGTTTATGGAACGCATGGCGGTTGCGTATTTGTTGTTTCCGAACTCGGCAAGGTAAACGCCTGAGAGTATTCCTACTGGAATTCCGATGAGGCTAGTTAATCCAATCAAGATAAGGGTGCCCTGTATCGCAGGTCCGATGCCTCCAGCAGAATTGTTGTTAAGCAGAAAACCAAGGCTAAGTACAGGTGCACCCCTCACGATGACTTCCCAAAGGATGCTAAGCAAAGGTGTAACCGCGATTATTACGCAAGCTGCACAGAGAATAAAGAAGAGGCGGTTCTTGAATTTTCGGAAAGCATAATTAGAGATCATTCTATTGCGCCTCCTTTAACCTTCAAAACACGATGCACCATTATGCCTGCGCCAATGTTGATAGCTAAGCTAATTATGAGCAGAATTAAGCCTACGCCGATGTAAGCTGCAACCTGCAAGGAACCTGTAGCTTCCAAGAACCCGTTGGCGATGAGCGAAGCCATAGTTTGGCTAGGTCTAAAAAGCGAGGTGGGCATAGCAGCTGGACCTGTGGCGTTACCGATTAGCATTGAAACCGCCATTGTTTCGCCGACAGCTCTGCCTAAGCCCAAGATGACTGCTCCAAAAATTCCTGAGCGCCCATAGCTGATGACCCAATGGCGGATTACTTCCCATTTTGTTGCTCCGATGCTGTAGGCGCCTTCGCGGATGCTATTGGGAACGGCGGTAATAACTTCCTTTGAAATTGATGCGACCGTGGGGATAATCATTATTGCAAGGATCGCTCCTGCAGTGAAAACATCAAGGCCAAAAGGTGTACCGCTAAAAATTGGTATCCAACCTAGGTATGTGGAGATTGGTTTTTCGATGTAATCCAAAATCCAAAAGCGAAAAACAAACAGCCCCCAGAGCCCATAAATTACGCTTGGAACAGCCGCCAACAACTCAACTAGATAGCCGATTGGCACTCTTAGCGTTCTGGGCGCCATCTCAACCAGAAAAACTGCAATACCCAAACTTAATGGCACCCCGATTAGGAGCGCAATGCCCGAAGTGACAAGGGTACCCATAACATATGGGAGTGCACCGTAGATTTCTCTACCTTCTACAGGGTTCCAGGCGTTGCCGAAGAAGAAGTTGGCTCCAAACTTTTGAATTACGGGGACTGAGCCACTTGCAAGAACGTATCCTGTTATGATTAAGATTACGATGGCTGATGCTGCAATGATAGCTGCTAAATTTTTGAATATGAAGTCGCCTGTTAATTTAGATTTTATTTTAGTAAGAAAGTTTTGGGGGTGGTGCTGTTTCAGAGCGTTATCCACCTTATGTGGTTTGGAGTTGTTGTCCGTTGAATGTTATGGATTTTATGGTTGTTTCGTCAATTTGCACAACGTTTGAGGGCAACTTTGCATAAGAAAGCCCTGGAGCTAAGTCTTGACCATCATGCACCACATACCAGAGAAACTCGACAAGGGCTGTCGCTTTAGCCTGCGTCATTCCAGGAATCACGTTAAGCTCCTTGTAGGATAGCAGATAAGTGAAGCTAACGATAGGGTACGCATTTGTGTCTGGAGCGTTTAGTAGACTCACTTTGGTCCAGCTTGCATCGCCAGCTGGTAAACCGCTTGAGGCTCCTGATTGTACGGCTAACTGTGTTGATTCTAAACTTGGTTGAATCCAGTTTCCTGCGAGGTTCTGGATTGATGCTACAGTCATGCCGTTCTGCAGTACATATGCTAATTCAACATATCCAATAGAGTATTGTGTTCCGTTTACTGTTGAAGCCACTCCCGTGTTGCCGTTTGAGCCTGTTCCAACTGGCCATGAAACTGATTTACCTTGTCCAATCGAATTGTTCCATGAAGCGCTTGAGGCACTAAGGTAGCTTGTGAAGATGAAAGTTGTTCCTGAACCGTCTGAGCGGTGAACTGTGCGTATTGCTTGTGTTGGAAGGGCTGTGGTTGGGTTGAGGGTTTGGATCGCGGGGTCATTCCACAGTATTATTTTCCCTTCGAAAATATCGGCGAGTACTTGACCCGTTAAATGTAGGCCCGATGAAAGGTCTGGAAGGTTGTATGCTATTGTGACTGCGCCAACTGTTTCTGGGATATGTACCGCGTTAGGTACGTTAGCTGTATCTGTAGCGCTTAAGGGTGCATCTGAGGCTCCGAAATCTACGGTTTTATCATGCATCGCGGAAATTCCGCCGCCGCTACCAATTGATTGGTAATTTACTTGAACGTTTGGTTTGACGTCT
Organism: Candidatus Bathyarchaeota archaeon; assembly: GCA_963842545.1. Taxonomy (GTDB): domain Archaea; phylum Thermoproteota; class Bathyarchaeia; order Bathyarchaeales; family Bathycorpusculaceae; genus Bathycorpusculum. The sequence continues at coordinate 2,710 of CAWJGR010000006.1, read as the reverse complement.
GTTGAGTATTTGGTTATTATGTTGTTAAGTAGGGGGTAGGGGAATGTTGCACCTGCACCCTGTAAAGTTATTGATGGAGCTGAAGCCGATGGTCCTGAGAGGTAAATGTATGCCGCTACTGAGCCGAGTATAATTGCGATTGCAACTATTGCTACTACTATAGCATATTTAGTGTTCATATTTTATATCCTCGTTTTTGTATAACTAACTAATCTACAGTAGTTATATAGTAAATCTACATAAAATTTATAGACTATATAGAGATACCTAATATAATGACAACCCATAAAAAGAGTTACTTGGAGTCAAGCGTGTCAAAAGAACCAGAAAAAGTAAGCGAAGAGCAACGTAAGCTACAGATAACAGGCGGCTCAACATTCATCCTTTCCCTGCCCAAAGAGTGGGCAACCAAAAATGAACTTAAACGCGGAAGTGCAATGATTGTCCGCGAAGAAGAAAACGGATCATTATCGATATCACCATCCAGTTTTCCCAAACAAGAAAAACAAGACGAAGCCTTCATCAAAACGTCACCAAACGATAATCCCGACGCAATCATGAGAACAGCAATATCAGCTTATTTGAGCGGCTACTCCGTTCTCCACATCAGAGCACAAGGTCAAAAAGTGCTTTCCTCAAAACTTAGAAATCACCTAAAAAGCTTCGCCCGAAACTATTTAGTCGGAACCGAAATCGTCATCGATACTCCAACTGAATTAACACTGCAGGTTTTACTAAACTATCCAGAACTCACTGTTCAAAACGCACTAAGTAGAATGGGAATAATCGCGTCATCCATGCATAAAGAAGCCATGGCAGCATTAAAAAAACTCGATTACCCCAGCGCCAAAGCCGTTATAGAAACTGATCGCGAAGTAAACCGCTTCAGCCTATACATCGTACGACTTCTGAAGTTGGCTGTTTCAAACCAAAGAATCGTAAAAGAAATCGGGTTAACCAGTCAAAAGGACTGCTTAGGCTACAGATTAATAGCAAAAGCAGTTGAAAGAACTGCCGACCACGCAACAAAAATAGCAGAAAATACTCTACTGCTAAAAGACATCGTAAACGAACAACTTTTAGAAAAAATCAGCGAACTGAGCGGTTTGGCAATTTCGATGTTTGAGAGTTCCATGGAAGCATTGTTCAAGCATGATAGGGCGTCCTGATGATCGGCGAGCCAGGGCTCGGCAAGACCCGTCTTGTACGTGAGTGCCGCAGGCTCTTCATGGCCTGGGTGGGGGCTAGGTCAGGCCGGCTGCCGCTTTGGCTCGAGGGCCACGGTGCCTCGTACGCCTCTTCCAGTCCTTACGGGCTCTACCAGCAGATGCTCACCGCCTGGTTGGGCGTTCCCCTTGAAGAGGGAGAGGACGTCGTGCGGCCCGCTCTTGAGCGGGCCATGAAAGCGCTCTTTGGCAATGACGGGACGAGACGAGCAGGTGGCCCTGCTGGCCCAGATGATGGGTTTCCACCCGCCACCGAGCGCCGGCTCGGCCCGGCCCAGCCCCGAGCGAGCTGCAGCGCCCGCCGTCTTCGCCGCCGTGCGCTCAGTGCTCTCCAAGCTGATGGCGAGCGGCCCCACAGTGCTCGTGCTCGAGGACCTGCACTGGGCCGACCCGACCTCGCTCCACCTGACCGAGGAGCTCTCGCCCTTGAGCAGTGAGGGCCCTCCTCGCTCGTCCTGACACGGCGGCCCGAGCCCGACCCGGGCGCCTCGGCCCTGGAGGCGTCCCTGTCCGAGCGCCTTGGGCCTCGCCTTCACAAGGTGGAACTGTCCCCCCTCGCCCGAGCAGACGAGCGTGAGCTGGCCCTGGCCTGCTCGGCGAAGGAGCCCCCGACGAGGTCCTCGACGCCCTCAGCGAGAGCGCCGAGGGCAATCCGCACTTCTTGGAGGAACGGCTTTCTCTCTTTCGAGACCGGCGCCCTGGTGAGGGACGAGGCCCGCTGGCGCCTCGACGAAAGCGTTGCCGGCGCGGTCCCCGATGTGCTGGAGCGCCTTGTGCGCTCCCGCGTGGACCGCCTCGGTACTGCTCCCCGTGAGGTCATCGTGGCAACCTCGGTGCTCGGGGCGGAGTTCGGCCTGGATGGGTCGCGACGGTCACGGACCTCGACAGAGTACTCCGGCCGGCGCTAGACGAACTATGCGCCGCCGGGCTTCGCCAAGGTGCGCAGTACCTCCGAGCCCACCTACTGTTTCCGTCACTCGTTGATACAGGAGGCGACCTACAAAGGGCTGCTCCGTGCGCAGCGCCGGTGCCTCCACGCCCGTGCGGCATGGGCCTGGAAGAAGTCGCTTCGGGACGTCTGAGGAGGTGGCCGGTGTGCTCGGCCGTCATTACGCCCTGGCCGGGGAGACCGAGCGCGCTGCGCATTACTTGGAGCTCGCCGGCGACCACGCCGGCGCTGCGTACGCCAACGAGGAGGCCATCGCCTCCTACCGCTGGCCTTGGAGCTGGTCGGAGCTGGCGCTGGCCCGTTGCTTGTGCAAGCGGCGGAGATCGAGCTCAAACTGGGAGTCATTTTTCGCGGCTAGGGCGCTTCGACGAGGCGTGTGCCGTCGGCCACGACGCCATCAAAGCCTCCATCGACGTCGCCCCGTTGCTGGCAGCGCGCTGTTATGCCTGGTTGGGGAGGCTCGACGCGGACACCCACCACCACGAGGGGGCGCTCGAGTCGGTTGGACCGCGGCAGAGGAACTTTTGCAGGACAG
>CAWJGR010000005.1:0-21969 GCA_963842545.1 Candidatus Bathyarchaeota archaeon | reverse complement strand
GCTATAGCAGGCGGAAAACCGCTAAGGATGCTGCAAGTGCCATTCCTACCACCAATCGAAACTTACCCAAACAAAATCTCTAAAGTAAAACTTGGCGCAACAAAAAACGAAGGCGGAACACGCGGAAAATCACTCACCATTGGCGGAGAAGTCTCTCCTGCTTTCTACACTTTTGAGCGACCAATGCCACACAAACCAGTAATCACTTTAGACGTTTTCGACATGGAAGTTCCCCTGTGCAAAGCCGTCAAGATGCACGTTAAAGACGTCGTCGGCGACCCAGCAGCATGGGCAAAACTTGCAGTCGAAAAATTCGGCGCAGACATGGTTACTATGCACTTAATCAGTGTTGACCCACTACTCAAAGACGCATCACCAAAAGACGCATGCAAAACCATCGAGAAAGTTCTGCAAGCCGTGGATGTACCACTAGTCATCGGCGGATGCGGAGATCCCAGTTAAAGACACAGCCGTCTTCGAAGAAGTATGTGCACAATTTCCAGGCGAACGCTTCCTAATCAGCTCCGTAACACGCGACATGGACGTTGAGAAATGTGCCAAATTCATCAAGAAAGCAGGCCACGCAATCCTCTCATTCACACCAATGGACCTCAACTTGGCACGCGAACTCAACAGACGCCTCTACGACTACGTTGGCAGAGAAGACATCGTTATGGACTTAACAACCGCAGCATTAGGCTACGGCTTAGACTACGCATTCACAAACATGGAACGCGCACGAATGGGCGGCTTAATGGGCGACTCAGAACTAGCACACCCAATGTCCTCAGGCACAACTAACGCTTGGGCAGCAAGAGAAGCATGGCTAAAAATGGCAGCTGAATGGGAACCACGCGAACTCAGAGGTCCACTCTGGGAAGTAACAACAGCCATAACACTGTTGCTTGCAGGCGTAGACCTATTCATGATGATGCACCCAGCAGCCGTAAAAACACTAAAAGACGTAACAAACTACCTAACAAGCGCCAAAAAAGCAGACCCATCAAAATACGCAAACTGGGTCACGGTAAAAGCTTAAGGAGACATGACTCAAATGGCAGAAAAGAAAAAAGGCGGATTAAAAGAACTTAGCCCCATAACCATTTACAAGAGCTTGCCAAAAACTAACTGCAAAGAATGCGGCGTCGACAACTGCATGGCATTTGCCACAAAAATTGTCAACCGCGAAATCGAACTCGACAGCTGCAAACCACTCCTCAAACCAGAAAACGCCAAATCATACGCTATACTCAAAGATCTTCTAAAACCAGCAGTCAAAGAAGTCATCGTCGGCGTTGGCGACAAAGCAAAGAAAATCGGCGGCAAACTAGTCATGTACCGCCACGAATTCACCTACAAGAACCCAACAGCCATCGCAATCGACGTAACCGACGAAATGTCCGATAGCGAAATCGTTTCACGCGTCCAAAAAACAGATAACTTTACTTTCGAATACATCGGCAACACCCTAAAACTCGACATGATAGCAGTCAGATGCACTTCCGAAGACGCAGACAAATTCAAAGCAGCGTCAAAAAAGTTTCAGAAACCACCAAGTTACCAATGATTCTCTGCACCCTGAACCCAGCAATAGCTGAAGCAGGCTTAATGGCAGCACCAAAAGCACGACCACTCCTCTACGCGGCAAACTCAACCAACTGGAAAGACATGGCAGAACTCGCCCTAATGTACGATTGCCCACTAGTTGCTTCTGCACCAAACGACCTAACCACACTTGTCTCATTTGCAAAAACCCTGATGGCTTACGGCGTAAAAGACATAGTTTTAGACCCAGGCACCTTCATAAACGAAGGCTTACCAGACACAATTAACAACTTTACCATGCTACGAAGAGCAGCAACCAAAGGCGGCGAAGAACTCGCAGGCTTACCCCTACTCGGCGTTCCAATGGTCGCTTGGGTAGACAAAGGCGACACAGCAGACGACCTAATCAAATGGCGCGAAGCCTACGTAGCTTCAATGCTTATAGTCCGCTACGCAGATGTACTAATCATGCACGGCAACGACGGATGGGCACTACTTCCAACCGACAGTGCTACGCCAAAACATCTACACTGACCCACGCAAACCAGTCGCAGTCGCACCAGGACTCAAAGTCTACGGCACACCAGACGAAAACTCACCAGTACTCTTCACATCAAACTTCGCCTTAACATACTACACAGTAGCCTCAGACATCGAAAGCAACAAACTCAACGCCTACCTAATCGTCGTCGAAACAGAAGGCTCAGCAATCGACAGCGGAGTCGCAGGACGCAAACTAACCGCAGAACGAGTCGCAGACGCAATCAAAGCCTCAGGCATCGAAAGCAAAGTCAAACACCGCAAAATCATCATCCCAGGCAAAGCATCAAGCATCAGCGGCGAAATCGAAGAACTCAGCGGCTGGAAAGTCCAAGTTGGACCACGCGACAGTCAGCGAGATACCAAAGTATCTCATAGAGAAATGGCAACCATAAGCCATTCTTTCTTCTTTATTTTTTAGTTTTTTTAATTTTTTAATTAATCTTGCAAGTTTTAAACTTAGTTAAGTTTTTATTTTCGTTCGAGAGAATTTTATTGGTGATTTTTTGGATCATACAATTGTGCATTTTGAAATTCCAGCCAACGACATTGAAAAACTCAAGAAATTCTATATGGATTTGTTTGGCTGGACGATGAATAAGTATCCTGGACCAACCGTCTACTATCTTGTAGGAACTGTTCCTGTGGATGAAAAAACAATGATGCCTATTCGACCTGGCGTCAATGGCGGACTATATGAGAAAAAGGATGCTTCAATGCCTGAGATGGCTAAGCCAACAAACTATATTTCAGTGGAGTCGGTGGAAGAATACAGCAAGAAAATTGAGGCTTTGGGCGGCAAAATTGTTGTGTCCAAAATGGAGATTCCAGGTTTAGGTTGGTGGGCTTTGGCGCTGGATCCTGAAGGCAACCCTTTCGGCATACTGGAATACATGCGCAAGTAACGGTTGAACTTGGCTAATCAGTTATTCTATCCTTCACGGTAATTGCGGCCAAAACAAAGAATAGTGCTGCTATCACTCCGATTATTAGAAATTCAGATGCAAGGTTGCCAATGCCGTACCCCTTCAACATGATTCCCTCAAACAACCTGTTTCCATAATACATTGGCACGAACTTTGCGATTGTTTGAACCCAATCTGGAAAACTGCTCACAGGAATAAGCATTCCACTCAATGCCATGCTTGGCAGAGCAATCAGAGGTGCCATTTGAACTGCTTGCAATTCGTTTCTTGCAAAGTTAGACAAGAAAACTGCTAGAAATATGTGCGCTAAAGCATATAGGACCGCGCCGAAAAATAGGAGTATGACGCTTCCTTGAACGACGGCACCGAAGACTCCTACACCTATGACTAGAATTACGGCGACCATGATGAACCCAAGCAGAAGAAGCGCAATTGAGTATCCAAGCAACCTTTCGATGGCAGAGAGCGGTGTAGTGTATAGTCGTGGCAAAATCCCAGATGTAGTTTCCCTCGAAACGATTATTAGAGAAATTAGTAGAACCAGAAAAGTCAACACGAAAGCCATTACAGACGGAATACTAACATCAAGACCCGAATATTCTACTCCACTGAAAGCAAACTGTTTGTCAAGAACAACCCCTCCGTTGCCAGACGAGTCCTGCAAAGCACTTTGAAGTGCTCCCAAAACGCTCGCTTCAATGGTTGGTTTGGTTCCATCAATGAATATTGGGATTGAAGCGTTGATATTTTGTCCAGTGCTTTTCAGGAATAATGTCTCAGAAAAATTTTCAGGAAACATAATTGATGCGAAATATGTGCCATTGTCAACTCCTATTTTGCCTGTATCGAAGTTGCCCAAGGTTATTTTTACTCGGTCATCTGCTAGGAAGGTGGCTGTGAGGTTGTCGCCAAAGTGGAGGCTACTTAAAGTGGTAGTGCCAAATGTAACATTGTAGCCAGCATCTTGGTTGTCCAATAATATGGGCTCGTTCTTGATTTGGCCGCCAAGTGCAAAACCGAAAATAAGCATGATGATTGCTGGCATAACTATCATCATACCCAAAGTTCGTTTATCCCGTGAGATTTGCTTGAGAACGCGCCATGCTACTGCCATAACCCGGTTGGGCGAAAATCTTTGGTTATTCGTCTGCAACTTCGCCTCCGCTTAGTTTAAGAAAAACTTCTTCGATTGAAGCAGCTGAATTTCTAGCTTTGATTTCTTGCGGTGTTCCCTCTTCAATGAGTTTTCCCGCACGCATAAGTCCTATTCTGTTGGCTCTCTCCGCCTCATCCATAACGTGAGAAGTTATAACAATTGTTAAACCAGCATCACCTAATGATCGGAAGTACTCCCAGAAGAAAGCTCGCAAGACTGGATCAATGCCGACTGTTGCCTCGTCAAAAAATACGATTTTAGGCTCATGTACTAGGGCGCAGGCTATGCTGACTCGGCGCTTCATGCCCCCAGAAAGATTGTAAACAGTTGTTTTCACTCTATCTTCCAACTTTAAGATTGGCAAAAGTTCATTCAACCTTTTGTCGAATTGGTTGGGTTTCATTCCGTATAGTTTTGCGAAGAACCAGATATTTTGCTGCACTGTGAGGTCGCTGTAGAGGGCGTATTCTTGCGGGGCGACCCCGATTTGACTGGCGACTATTCGACGTTTTTTGGGGATTTCATAGTCAAGAACTTTTATTGAGCCTGAAGTTGGGAAGAGGCTTCCTGTTAACATGTTGATGGTTGTAGTTTTGCCTGATCCGTTGGCACCAATTAAAGCGTAGATTTCTCCTTTTCCGATTTTCAGGTTTAGCTCGTTGACTGCTTTGATGGCTCCATCTTTGTAGACTTTAGTCAGGTCGGATGTCTCGATAACTGGTTTTCGCTCTTCTGCAACCAAGCAATCGCCTCTACACTTAACCAGTATTAGGGATGCTAGTGCTTTTAACGTTGTTTATGTCTGTTCATTTTCTTTAAATCTTATTATGTTAAAAACATCATGGTTTATACTTAAATTTGTACTAAAAGCGTATAAACCCCCTCTTTACATCTATGAGCATTTACTGCTAGAAGGGACTGAAAATAGGCTGCGGTATCTTTGGTGCAATAAATTATGATAAACAACCCGTTTTCCCATTTGTTTACTGGGGTTTACGTGCTCAAAACCATAGAGGGCACCAATCACACGGGTTCCTAACATACAGCGACAAAGAATTCTTCACCTACAAAAACTTGGATTTAGTTCCGAAAGTGAAGAGTGACGCCATACAAGAATGGTTTGGGCGTCTGCCAGGATCAGTAGGCATCGGCAATGTAAGGTATACCACCTCAGGTAAATGCGACGACGTCTCAATCATTGAGGGTACGCAACCAGTCATAGCATCTTCTGATGGAATAAGAGTTGCCTTGTCCTTCAACGGAAACATCGTTAACACCTTGCCGTTGAAAAAAGAGATGAATCAAAACTTCCCTGATTTCCTCTACAGCTGTGATTCAGACATAGTTTGCCACAAAATGCTTTTAGGATTAAAACAAGGCAAAGATTTGGAATCTGCTGCTCGAATAGTGATGGAAAGCTTGGATGGAGCATTCTCGGTAACAGGTATAACAGGCGAGGGTGAATTTTTCGCTTTCAAAGATCCACATGGAATAAAACCGTTGTGCGCTGGACATGATCCGAATGGGTCAACGTTTGCTTTTTCTTCTGAGACCGTAAGCTTGGACATGAACGGTTTCGTGCGTGATTTTGAATTAAAACCCGGCGAGCTCGTCACGGTTTCGCCAGAAGGTTTCAAACGCACTCAAGTCATACAAAACCCTCAAGAAACTTTTTGCGCTTTTGAATATGCTTATTTTGCAAGACCCGACTCAACTTTTAACGGAGACAAATACGTCTATGAGATGAGAGAGGACTTCGGCAGAAACATCGTAAGAGAGTTTCCAGAAATATCCAAAGACGGCGACATTATTCTGTCGGTGCCTGAAACAGGCGACGACTCTGCGATGGGTGTTCATGAAGAGTCAGGTTTACGTTGGGAACGCGCATCAAGAAGACACAGATACGTTACTGAACGTGCATTTATACTGCTAAATACAGAACGGTTCTCGACAATTGATAAAAAAATTAACATTTTAGGCTCTAAAGTCGCTGGCAAACGAGTCATCATAACCGAAGACAGCATCGTCCGCGGAGACACTACAAAGGTTATCATAGAGAAACTGCGTAAAGCTGGAGCCACAAAGGTCTACGTCTTCGTTACTTTTCCACGCATTATCGGACCATGCTTCTATGGCATTGACATGTCAACTTACGGACAACTCGTTGGATCAAGACATGATGCAGAAGGAATCGCAAAAATCATTGGTGCAGATGCCGTATGTTACCAATCCCTTGAAGGATTAATACGCGCGACTGGCCACACTCGAGACCAACTTTGCTTAGCATGCGTCACTGGTGAATATCCAACGCCTTGCGCGCAGAAAATGGCTAACATAATGAAAAAGCGGTTTGAAGAAGGCTTCGAAGAGAAAAACCGAATCTATGAGTCTGAAGAAGCTCAGCCGTAATCGCTATTAAGCGTTCCCTGCAATGTCTATTCAGTAAGGTGTCTCTGGATGGAAAAAGTAGGTGTCCTAGTTGTTTCTTATGGTGCACGAGAAGTCGCCATGGCAGATGCTCTTCTTAGAAGCAAAAAATACCAAGTCGAACTCTATGTCGCTGACAAGCAATTCAACCCCTTTAACGCTGAAAAAGCTACAAAACACAAAGTAATCCCAAACCTCGATATCAACGAAATCAATAAATTTGCAGAGGAAAACAAGGACGAACTAGACTTTGTCATGGTTGGTTCCGAGAAACCGATAATTGAGGGTTTACGCGACTTAATCGAGAAACGCACAGGCATACCTGTTATTTGCCCCACCAAACAATACGCAATTGAAGAAAGCAAAGTCGCTCAGCGCGTTCTCTTCGAAGAGATTGCACCTGAAGCGAATCCACGTTTTAAAGTCTTTAATCCCACTGATTACAAGGGCAAAGATGTTCAGAAAGATGTTTACCACTGGCTCGACGAGCTCAACAACCAAGCCGTGGTGAAACCTGATAAGCCCGCCTTGGGAAAAGGTGTAGGTGTGTGGGGCGACCACTTTGCAAATCGAGAACAACTTTTCGAACATTTTATGTCCAACTTCAAATATGGCTCAGTAATTATTGAAGAAAAAATTGATGGGGAAGAATCCAGTTGCATGGGTTTTTGCGATGGCAAACACTTCATTACCCTGCCAGACACCCGCGACTACAAACGGGCCTTCGACGACGACCATGGTCCAAACACTGGCGGCATGGGCTCCTACAAGGACGTAGTTGATTGGTTGCCTTTCTTAACGGCAGGTGAACGTGAACAGGAGCTTGCGTTAGCCAACAAAGTTTTCAATGGCTGGAAAGCAAAAATAAGTGACGATTCCGCACTCCGCGGCGTTCCATTATACCTTGCGTTTATGCATACGGGCAAAGGAATCAAAATACTTGAAATCAACAGCCGCCCCGGCGACCCAGAAATAATGAATCTTCTCCCAATCATAAAAGACGACTTTGTCGATATATGCCTAAAGATGGTAAACGGAAACCTAAGCAATGTTGAACTTGAAAAATCAGCCACGGTTTTGACCTACAAGGTCCCAGCAGATTACGGCGGTTACGCAGAATCGTTCCCAAACAAAGTTGACAAATCCGCAGTTAACATGCCAGTTGACCTTACCAAAGCACAAGCGTTGATTAAAAAGTACGGCGACAAAATACGCATCTACCCAGGCTCCATGGAACTTCGTGACGGTAAAAATTACGCGCTAAAATCCAGGGCAATAGGCGTCCTGGGAATCGGCGACAGCATCGAGGAAGCACGCCAAATCAGCCAGGAAGGAGCAAAAGCAATCACTGGCGGCGCACTCTGGAACCGAACCGATGTTGCCTCAAAGCAACATATCGCCAAAAGCATCAGACACATGGAGCAATTGAGGCAGAAGCCTTGACGCGCATCTTTGTCTCCGACTGCGAAGGACCAATATCCAAAAACGATAATGCCTTCGAGTTAACAGAGAACTTTATTCCAAACGGCGACAAATTTTTTACCAACGTAAGCCTCTACGATGATGTCCTTGCAGATTCGCTGAAGAAACCTGGTTACAATGCGGGCAGTACTCTCAAGTTGATTTTGCCCTTCTTCAAAGCGTACGGCATGACAGATAGCCAGATGGAAGATTTCTCCGCTAGAAATATTGTTCTAATCGCCAACAGCAAAGCCGCATTAAGTCAAATACAAAGAATAGCTGACTCCTTCATCGTTAGCACCAGCTACGAACATTACATCAAAGCCCTCTGCAAAGCAGTCGATTTCCCGTTCAAAAACACTTATTGCACAAAAGTAAAACTTGACAAATGCCCCATCACTCCCCGAGAAAAAGAGCGACTAAGAGAGATAGCGCAAGAAATCGCGCAAATGCCCTCATTGACATTCCCTCAAACGTAAAAACCATTGAGGATTTCTCAAACCGCGACCAAACACTTATCAAGCGGTTGGATGAGATTTTCTGGAGTTTAATCCCAACGATGTTTGTTGGCAAGTTTCTCACCGATGTAGTTACCGTTGGTGGGGAACAGAAAGCCGAAGCCATACGCGACATAGCGAAACACTTGGGCACTTCGCTGGAGGATGTTTTGTATGTTGGTGACAGCATAACTGATGTGGAAGCCTTCAAACTTGTCCGCGATAATGGGGGCTTAACTGTTTCTTTTAACGGCAACAGCTATGCAGTGAAAGAAGCTGAGGTTGCTGTTTTATCGGAAAGTAACCTTGTCACTGCTGCAATAGCTGATTTGTTCTGCAAGTTAGGCAAAAAACAAACCCTCAAAGCGCTCAGCTCATGGAGTTATGATGTTCTCAAGCAAAAACAAAGTGGACGAAGCTTTACTAAAACAACTATCAACGCTATACCCTGATGCCTTGCCCAAAGTTCAAATAGTCACAGCCAAAAATATGGAATCACTCATAAATGAGAGCAGCGCGTTTAGGAAGAAGGTTCGTGGAGTAGCAGTCGGGAGACTTGGATAAATGGGTAAAGCAGTAATTGAAGATACTTACGCGGAAGCGTTTACAGGGATTTTTTGTCGGGTAATCGTAACTGCGGACGATGAGCAAACCCTGCGTAAGGCAGCTGAAGATTCCACAGCTACACCATCAGTTGTGATTGGCAGAACTGAAGGCGGCGTAGAAAAATACCTAACCCCAAAAGAAACCCCCGACAAACGTGTGGGCGCCATCTTGCAGTTCTGGGGAGAAATCAACCCCAAAAAAACATTTGAGGAATCACTAAAAAAATTTGAAACTGAACTCTCTTACCGCATCCGCCAAGACATCCTCGTTAAACCCTTCACAGCCGTCTTCGATGCTTTGCCAAGAGCTGAGGGCAAACTGGACATGATGGAGAGCGTGGGGCACTGCGGCGACGGATATGAATGGGTCGAGAAACGGTATGGCAGAGAAGTCATCGTTGTTCCACTTGATGGTTCCCGACTTTGTAATTGAACGTTATCTTGGTTATGCGAAGGGTGTTATGGGCGGCAACTTTTGGATAATGTGCACTTCAAAAGCAAGCACTCAATGAAGCCGGCGCCAAAGCCTTAAAAGCAATCCATAAAGTACATGGAGTTGTAACGACCTTTGACATCTGCTCAGCGGGCTCTAAACCTGAAACTCATTTTCCCAAAATTGGGCCCACAACCAATCATCTTTATTGTCCATCGCTTAAATCGCGCTTAGGCAAGGAATCGAAGGTTCCAGAAGGCGTCAAATACATAGCTGAAATCGTTTTTGACGGCATTTCCTTAGACGCGGTTAAAGAAGCCACAAAAACAGGAATCAAAGCAGTTTTAGACGTAGATGGTGTTGTGCAGGTTTCCGCAGGCAACTACGGCGGCAAACTAGGCGAACACAAAATTCCATTAAAAGAGTTGTTTGTATGACAAAATTTGACGTAATAGGATTCGGAGCACTCAACGTTGACATGCTCTTCAAAGTAGACAAACTTGCATCCGCTGAAAAAGAAAGCTTCATCGAAGATTACAAAGAAGCCTGCGGAGGCTCAGCTGCAAACACGATTGTTGGGTTAGCCAGGCTTGGCTGCAAAGTTGGCTTCATAGGCAAAGTTGCCAACGACCGCGAAGGCAAACTGCAACTCGACTGCTTCAAAGCCGAAGGCGTGGACACCAGCGGCATCGTTGAGACAACAAAGGGCAGAAGCGGCTCAGTGATGGGGTTCGTGGACAGAAAAGGCGCAAGAACCCTCTACATTAACTCAGGCGTCAACGACTTAATTGAGCCTAGAGAAATTAAATATGAATATGTTTCCGAAACCAAACTCCTTCACCTGTCATCTTTTGTTGGGGAAAAATCGTTCCGTGCACAAAAAAAACTCTTAAGCGCCTTGCCTGAAGGAGTCGAAATCAGCTTTGATCCGAGGCTCATTGTATGCGCAAAAGGTTTTGCAGTCATAGAGCCAATCCTAAAAAATTCTCATGTTCTAATGCCAAACGTCTTTTGAACTTGAACAATTGGAACAGGTGAAGCAGATTTATCGTAAAGGAGCTGATTTCATTATTGCAATGGGCGTTAAAATTGTGGCTGTGAAGCTTGGCAACAAAGGCTGCTACGTTACAGATGAAGGAGTTTGGTCTCGGAAACATATTCATATTTAATTTCTCTAGGCTCAACTAAGTCGTTGACGCCTGAGTTAATGTAGAGGGCTCTTGCGCCTTTTCTGTCCACGAACCCCATCACTGAGCCGCTTTTGCCCTTGGTTGTATCAACGATGCCGCTGGTGTCGACGCCTTCGGCTTTGAAGCAGTCGAGTTGCATTTTGCCTTCACGGTCGTCGGCGACTTTGCCTATGAAGCCGACTTTGCAGCCGAGCCTGCGCCAAGCCAACTATTGTGTTTGCAGCTGAGCCTCCGCATGCTTCTTTGTAATCTTCGATGAAGCTTTCTTCTTCGGCTGATGCAAGCTTGTCTACTTTGAAGAGCATGTCAACGTTTAGTGCTCCGAATCCTATTACGTCAAATTTTGTCATAGAAACAACTCTTTTAATGGGATTTTGTGTTCACCTAGTTTGCCACCATAGTTGCCTGCGGAAATCTGCACAACACCATCAACGTCTAAAACAGCTTTGATTCCTGCTTTGGTGGCTTCTTTAACCGCGTCTAAGGAAATGCCGTCATAAACGATTTCAGCTATGTATCTGACGCCTTCTGGAACCTTCGATTCCTTGCCTAAGCGCGATTTGAGCGATGGACAATAGAGGTGATTGGTTGTGGGTCCTATTTTGGGAAAATGAGTTTCGGGTTTTGAGCCCGCTGAGCAGATGTCAAAGGTTGTTACGACGCCGTGGATTTTATGGATTGCGTTCAAGGCTTTGGCGCCGGCTTCTTTGAGTGCTTGTTTTGATGTGCACATTATCCAAAAGTTGCCGCCCATAACACCCTTCGCATAACCAAGATAACGTTCGATTACGAAGTCAGGAACCATAAGTGGAACGACGATGACTTCTCTGCCATACCGCTTTTCGACCCATTCATATCCGTCGCCGCAGTGCCCCACGCTCTCCATCATGTCCAGTTTGCCCTCAGCTTTTGGCAAAGCATCGAAGACTGCTGTGAAGGGTTTTACGAGGATGTCTTGGCGGATGCGGTAGGAGAGCTCGGTTTCAAATTTTTTTAGCGATTCCGCGAAGGTTTTTTTGGGGTTGATTTCTCCCCAGAACTGCAAGATTGCGCCCACGCGTTTGTCGGGTGTTTCTTTTGGGGTTAGGTATTTTTCGACGCCGCCTTCAGTTCTGCCAATCACGACTGATGGCGTCGCTGTGGAATCTTCAGCTGCCTTACGCAGTGTTTGCTCATCGTCTGCAGTTACGATTACCCGACAATAAATCCCTGTGAACGCTTCCGCGTAAGTGTCTTCAATTACTGCTTTAACCATTTATCCAAGTCTCCCGATGGCTACTCCACGAACTTTCTTCCTAAACGCGCTACTCTCTTTTATGAGTGATTCCATATTTTTGGCTGTGACTATTTGAACTTTGGGCAAGGCATCAGGGTTTAGCGTTGATAGTTGTTTGAGTAAAGCTTCGTCAACCTTGTTTTTCTTGAGAGCATCATAGGCTCCATGAGCTGAGCGTTTTAACGGTTTGTTTTTTGCCTATCTTGCAGAATAAATCAGCTATTACAGCAGTTACAAGGTTGCTTTCTGACTGCACAGCCACCTCAGCATTCTTCACCGCATAGCTGTTGCCGTTGAATGAAACAGTTAAGCCCCCATTTTCGCGGACCAGCTTGAAGGCTTCAACGTCTGTTATGCTGTCACCCACATACATTACATCCTCCAACGTCAGCGCCCAAGCGTTTTGCGACATCACGGATGGCTTCAGCTTTTTGTTCCCCACCAACAGTCACTACGTCGGTGAGAAATTTGCCAACAAACATCTTGGGAATTTCGCTCCAGAAAATCTCATCCAGCCGCTTGATAAGAGCTTGGTCGCGGTTTGAAAAATCCTCGATGGTTTTTGCGTTTGAGGGAATTTCTGATTAGGGCATTTGCGCGATTTCTTGCGCTATCTCCCTTAGTCGCTCTTTTTCTTGCGGAGTTATGGGACATTTGTCGAGGCTTACTTTGGTGCAGTAAGTGTTTTTGTATGGGAAATCGACTGCTTTGCAGAGGGCTTTGATGTAGTGTTCGTAGCTGGTGCTGACGATGAAGGCGTCGGCTATTTTTCGTATGTGACTTAGGGTGGTTTTGCTGTTAGCGATTAGAATTATATTTTTGGCGGAGAAATCTTCCATCTGGCTATCGGTTATGCCGTAGGCTTTGAAGAAGGGCAAAATCAACTTCAATGTGCTGCCCGCAGAATAACCAGGTTTCTTTAGAGACATCTGCAAGCACATCATCGTATAGGCTTATGTTAGTGAAAAATTTGTCTCCGTTTGGAATAAAGTTCTCTGCTAACTCGAAGGCGTTGTCGTTTTTTGATATTGGTCCTTCGCAGTCGGAGACGAAGATACGCGTCAAGGCTTATGCCTCAACTTGTCCATGTGGGTAACGCTTTTTGCTATGTGCTGTTTTGATGCGACGTCGGTTCGGTTCCAAAGTGCGCCACCAGTGATTGCTTTGGCGCCTTCTTGGCTGATTTGGCGTGCCTCCTCGATGCTGTTGCCGATGCCTAAGATGCCGATTGCTCGGGATTTGAGAGCATAATTTTTGCCGTCGCGCAATTCCATGGAGCCTGGGTAGATGCGGATTTTGTCGCCGTACTTTTTGGTTAACGCCTCTGCTTTGGTGAGGTCTACTGGTGTGTTGACTGGCGGTTTGTCCACTTTGTCTGGGAATGCTTCAGCGTAGCCGCCGTAGTCCGCTGGAACCTTGTATGTCAACACCGTCGCCGACTTCTCCATTGCAACGCTCTTCAAGTTGCCATCCACCATTCTGAGGCAAACGTCGACAAAGTCATCTTTTATGATTGGGAGAAGGTTCATGATTTCTGGGATCGCCTGGGCGGCTGTTGATTTCAAGAATTTTTATGCCTTTGCCTGTGTGCATGAAGGCAAGTACAGTGGAACACCTCGGAGTGCGGTATCGTCAGTGATTTTTGTTTTCCATCCCTTGAAAACTCTGTCAGCTAACACAAGCTCTTGTTCTCGTTCAGCGGCAGTTAGGAAAGGCAAGTAATCGGCGACGTCTTTGTATGAGCCCATGCCGCCTGTGTTTGGACCTTTGTCGTCGTCGAAGGCGCGTTTGTAGTCGCGGGTGTCGGGCAAGGGAATGAAGTGTTTGCCGTCGCAGAAACCCATGCAGCTGGATTCTTCCCCATCGATTTTTTCCTCTATAATTACTGAGTCATATTGGAAGTTGGACATGAAATGCTCAAAAAGTTGTTCTCGGTTTGCAAAGTGGTCGCCCCAGACACCAACACCTTTACCCAAAGCGGGCTTGTCAGGTTTAACCACAGCTTGGTTATCGAGTTCGTCTAGCCACTTGTAAACATCTTTCTTAACATCTTTGCCCTTGTAATCGGCTGGGTGAAAAACTTTAAAACGTGGATTAGCTTCAGGCGCAATCTCTTCAAAAAGTACTCGCTGCGCAACTTTGCTTTCTTCGATTGCGTATTCTTTTTTGGGGCAAATAACAGGTATACCGGTTCGTTTCTCGATTTGGTCACGTATGCCTTCAATTATTGGTTTTTCGGAGCCGACCATAACAAAATCTAGTTTGTCCTTGTTTTCCTCTGCAAACTTGCAGATTTCGTTGACATCAAGGTTTGGGATAACTATGTGTTTTGTGGCTTGTTCAGCGTTGAAGGGATTGCGTTGTTTGTCAGCGATGTAGAGTTCAACTTGATATTTTTTGCTTCTTAGAAGCGCATCTACCATAGCGACTTCTCGTGCACCGTAAGAAACAACTAGTACACCTATCTTTTCCATCCAGATACACCGTTAGCTGAATAGACATTGGAGGGAACGCTTTATAGCGGTTACGGCTGAACTTCTTCTGACTCGTAAATTCTGTTTTTCTCTTCGATAGCCTTCTAGAAACCGTTTTTTCATTACGTCAGCCATTTTTTGTGCACACGGCGTTGGGTACTTTCCGGTGATGCAGGCTAAGCAGAGTTGGTCTTCTGTTTGGCCTGTGGCACCCATTAATGCCTTCAAGAGATTGGTAGCATACGCCGTCTGCACCGATGATTTTAGCTATTTCTTCTGGATCATGTCTTGAACCGACAAGTTGCCCATATGTTGACATGTCGATTCCGTAGAAGCATGGTCCGATGATTCGTGGGAAAGTCACGAAGACGTAGACTTTTTTGGCGCCTGCCTTTCGCAATTTTTCAATTATGACTTTAGTTGTGTCTCCTCTGACTATGCTGTCTTCAGTTACTATGACTCGTTTTCCATCAACTTTGGAGCCTAAAATGTTAATTTTTTTATCGATGGTTGAGAAGCGCTCGACGTTGAGCAGAATGAAAGCTCGTTCAGTAACGTAGCGGTGCCGTCTTGATGCACGTTCCCATCTTAAACCTGACGCTTCATGGACTCCCATCGCTGAGTCGTCGCCTGTTTCAGGCACTGAAAGAATAATGTCACTTTCCTTTACGACTTCAGGATTTTCTTTTACGATGTTTCTTCCGAAATCTTCTCGAATTTCATAAACGTATTTGCCGTTGAACCTTGAATCAGGCCTTGCAAAATAAGCATATTCAAAAGCGCAGAAAGCTGGCCGCGGATTTTCTATAATTTGGATGCGTTTGAAGCCATCTTTTGAAACGGTTACGAGTTCGCCTGGTTTTAATTCAAAATCTCTTACAAAACTGTTCATGTCTAAGCTTACAGTTTCAGAGGAAAAAGCAAAAGTTTTGGCCTTGCGGATCATGTCCAGCGCATAATGGTTTTATTCCGTGTGGGTCTTTGAAAGCGAAAAAGTCGCCGTCTCCAGTTATGCCTGTTACGGAGAATGCACCATCTAAACTTTCCATAACATCTTTGGCTGCAGACGCCAAGTCTTTGCCTTGTTTTAAGGCTAAGAGCATTTTGTTACATACAATGTCAGAATCGCAACTGTAAAGGAAGTCTGGAAAGTTTTGATACATTTCTTTTTTCAGTGGCAGAGTGTTTACGATGTTGCCGTTGAATGAGAGAGCAAGTTTTATTCCATTTAGTTGAGCAACGACTGGTTGGGTGCCTTGTATTATGGAGACATCGTCGCATTTGCCTGAGGTTGTATACCTTACGTTGCCGATGCCTATTGATCCAGGCAGACGCCCAAACCATTCTTTTATGGCGTCATTTTTCACTTTCGGAACTAAATCCAAGTTTTTGTATGTAAAAAATTGTTTATCACTGTAAGTTAGAAATCCGTGTGATTGGTGCCCTCGATGGTTTTGAGCACGTAACCCCCAGTAAACATATGGAAAAACAGGTTGATTTTCATAGTTTATTGCGCCAAAGATACCGCAGCCTATTTTGGTCCCTTCCCGCAGTAAATGCTCATAGATGTAACAGAAGGGGTTTATCAGCTTTATGTACATATTTTAGTAAAAACCATGGGGTTTTTGACATAATAAGATTTAAAGAAAATGAACAGACATAAACAATATTAAAAGTACTAGCAGCCCTAATACTGGTTAAGTGTAGAGGCGATTGCTTGGTTGCAGAAGAACGAAAACCAGTTATCGAGACATCCGACCTGACTAAAGTCTACAAAGATGGAGCCATCAAAGCAGTCAACGAGCTAAACCTGAAAATCGGAAAAGGAGAAATCTACGCCTTAATTGGTGCCAACGGATCAGGCAAAACTACAACCATCAACATGTTAACAGGAAGCCTCTTTCCAACTTCAGGCTCAATCAAAGTTCTTGACTATGAAATCCCAAAAAAACGCCGAATAGTCGCCAGTCAAATCGGGGTCGCCCCGCAAGAATACGCCCTCTACAGCGACCTCACAGTGCAGCAAAATATCTGGTTCTTCGCAAAACTATACGGAATGAAACCCAACCAATTCGATAAAAGGTTGAATGAACTTTTGCCAATCTTAAAGTTGGAGGATAGAGTGAAAACAACTGTTTACAATCTTTCTGGGGGCATGAAGCGCCGAGTCAGCATAGCCTGCGCCCTAGTACATGAGCCTAAAATCGTATTTTTTGACGAAGCAACAGTCGGCATTGATCCAGTCTTGCGAGCTTTCTTCTGGGAGTACTTCCGATCATTAGGTGATGCTGGTTTAACAATTGTTATAACTTCTCACGTTATGGATGAGGCGGAGAGAGCCAACAGAATAGGACTTATGCGTGCGGGAAAACTCATTGAAGAGGGAACACCGCAAGAAATCGAAACTAGAAATTCAGCTGCTTCAATCGAAGAAGTTTTTCTTAAACTAAGCGGAGGCGAAGTTGCAGATGAATAACCAAAGATTTTCGCCCAACCGGGTTATGGCAGTAGCATGGCGCGTTCTCAAGCAAATCTCACGCGATAAACGAACTTTGGGTATGATGATAGTTATGCCAGCAATCATCATGCTTATTTTCGGTTTTGCACTTGGCGGCTAAATCAAGAACGAGCCCATATTATTGGACAACCAAGATACTGGCTACAATGTTACATTTGGCACTACCACTTTAAGTAGCCTCCACTTTGGCGACAACCTCACAGCCACCTTGCTAGCAGATGACCGAGTAAAAATAACCTTGGGCAACTTCGATACAGGCAAAATAGGAGTTGACAATGGCACATATTTCGCATCAATTATGTTTCCTGAAAATTTTTCTGAGACATTATTCCTGAAAAGCACTGGACAAAATATCAATGCTTCAATCCCAATATTCATTGATGGAACCAAACCAACCATTGAAGCGAGCGTTTTGGGAGCACTTCAAAGTGCTTTGCAGGACTCGTCTGGCAACGGAGGGGTTGTTCTTGACAAACAGTTTGCTTTCAGTGGAGTAGAATATTCGGGTCTTGATGTTAGTATTCCGTCTGTAATGGCTTTCGTGTTGACTTTTCTGGTTCTACTAATTTCTCTAATAATCGTTTCGAGGGAAACTACATCTGGGATTTTGCCACGACTATACGCTACACCGCTCTCTGCCATCGAAAGGTTGCTTGGATACTCAATTGCGCTTCTTCTGCTTGGGTTCATCATGGTCGCCGTAATTCTAGTCATAGGTGTAGGAGTCTTCGGTGCCGTCGTTCAAGGAAGCGTCATACTCCTATTTTTCGGCGCGGTCCTATATGCTTTAGCGCACATATTTCTAGCAGTTTTCTTGTCTAACTTTGCAAGAAACGAATTGCAAGCAGTTCAAATGGCACCTCTGATTGCTCTGCCAAGCATGGCATTGAGTGGAATGCTTATTCCTGTGAGCAGTTTTCCAGATTGGGTTCAAACAATCGCAAAGTTCGTGCCAATGTATTATGGAAACAGGTTGTTTGAGGGAATCATGTTGAAGGGGTACGGCATTGGCAACCTTGCATCTGAATTTCTAATAATCGGAGTGATAGCAGCACTATTCTTTGTTTTGGCCGCAGTTACTGTGAAGGATAGAATAACTGATTAGCCAAGTTCAACCGTTACTTGCGCATGTACTCCAGAATACCGAAAGAGTTGCCTTCGGGATCAAGAGCCATCGCCCACCAACCCAAACCCGGAATCTCCATTTTGGACACAACGATTTTTCCGCCCAAAGCCTCAATTTTCTTGCTGTATTCTTCCACCGACTCTACTGAAATATAGTTTATTGGCTTCGCCATCTCTGGCATCGCAGCGTCCTTTTTCTCATAGAGTCCGCCGTTGACGCCAGGTCGAATCGGCATCATAGTTTTTTCATCCACAGGAACGGTTCCTACGAGATAGTAGACGGTTGGTCCAGGATACTTATTCATCGTCCAACCAAACAAATCCATATAAAATTTCTTAATTTTTTCAATATCGTTGGCTGGAATTTCAAAATGCACAATTGTATGATCCAAAAACATCGCCAATAAAATTCTCTCGAACGAAGATAAAAACTTAACTAAGTTAACACTTGCAAGGATTAATTAAAAAATTACAAAAAACTAAAAAATAAAGAAGAATGAATGGCTTATGGTTGCCATTTCTCTATGAGATACTTGGGTATCTCGCTGCTGTCGCGTGGTCCAACTTGGACTTTCCAGCCGCTGAGTTCTTCGATTTCGCCGCTGATGCGTGATGCTTTGCCTGGGATGATGATTTTGCGGTGTTTGACTTTTTGTTCTATGCCGCTGGCTTTGATTGCTTCTGCGACTCGTTCGGCTGTTAGTTTGCGTCCTGCGACTCCGCTGTCGATTGCTGAGCCTTCTGTTTCGACGACGATTAAGTATGCGTTGAGTTTGTTTGCTTCGATGTCTGAGGCGACTGTGTAGTAGGTTAGGGCGAAGTTTGATGTGAACATGACTGGTGAGTTCTCGTCGGGGGTGCCGTAGACTTTGAGTCCTGGTGCGACTGCGACTGGTTTGCGTGGGTCTGTGTAAATGTTTTGTCTTAGCACTGCAGTTGGTAATAGTGCCCATCCATCATTGCCGTGCATGATTATGACATCTGCATATCGGACTATGAGCATCGAAGCGATGTAGGCTTCGCGCCATTTGATTAGGTCGTCTGCTGTGTCACCTTTGTCTACCCAAGCGACCATGGGTACGCCGAGTAGGGGTAAGCCTGCGAGTTCTTCGCCGCCTTTGGTTGCTGCTCTTCGGAGCATGGTAAAGTTGTTAATTGTGTCAGGTAAGCCTTCGTTCATGAAGGTGCCAGGATCTAGGACTATGTCGGTTACTCCGTAAGCCATCAGAGTTTTTGCTAATGAGACAAGTGTGGTTAGGTCGTTTGGTGCAGATGCAACAAGTGGGCAACTGTACATTAAGGCAAGTTCTGCCATGTCTTTCCAGTTGCTTGAGGTTGCTGCGTAAAGTAGTGGTCGTGCTTTTGGTGCAGCCATTAAGCCTGCTTCAGCAATCGCTGGATTTAGAGTGCATATGATCATTGGCAACTTGGTTGTTTCTGAGACTTTTTTGACGCATGCTTTGAATTTGTCTGCATCTTGTGATGTGCATCTGATTGCTATCATGTCGAGTTTTAGGGTGTTGCCGATGTATTCGAAAGTGAAGTTATCTGTTTTCTGGACGCGTGAAACGATTTCGCTATCGGACATTTCGTCGGTTACGTCAATTGCGATGGCTGTTGGGTTTTTGTATGTGAATTCGTGGCGGTACATGACGAGTTTGCCGCCGATTTTCTTGGCTTTGTCGCCAACGCCGATGATGACTTCTTTAACTGCTGGTTTTAGAAGATCTTTTAGTATAGCGTAGGATTTCGCGTTTTCTGGTTTGAGGAGTGGTTTGCAACTGTCAAGTTCAACTTCGCGGTTGACAATTTTTGTGGCGAATGCCATGCAGTTGTCGACGCCGCATTCTTTGCAGTTAGTTTTTGGCAAGCTCTTGTAAATGGTTATGGGGCTTAGTTCTTTTAATCCGCCTTTTTTCTTTTCTGCCATTTGTGTCATGTCTCCTTAAGCTTTTACTGTGACCCAGTTTGCATATTTTGATGGGTCTGCTTTTTTTGCGCTTGTGAGGTAGTTTGTGACGTCTTTTAGTGTTTTTACGGCTGCTGGGTGCATCATCATGAATAGGTCTACGCCTGCAAGCAATAGTGTTATGGCTGTTGTTACTTCCCAAAGTGGACCTCTGAGTTCGCGTGGTTCCCATTGAGCATCCATCTTTAGCCAGGCTTCTCTTGCTGCCCAAGCGTTAGTTGTGCCAGACGACATTGGGTGTGCTAATTCTGAGTCGCCCATTAAGCCGCCCATTCTTGCGCGTTCCATGTTTGTAAATGCATAGTCTAAGCCGTAGCCTAAAGCTGCAGTTGTTAAGTCCATAACGATGTCTTCTCTTGCGACGTAGTCGTAAAGGCGCCTGTTTAGTTCGCGTGCCAAGTTGAGGTCCATTGGTGTGAATGAGAGGATTGCGTGGCCTGCTTTCTTGATGAATTTTGCGCATTTCTCGACGTCCATGTCGCGTGTGACTGAGCTGATTAGGAAGCGTTCGCCTGGAAATTGTGCACATACTTCTTCGAAGACTGCTGTATCTTTTACTGGGATCTCCGCATCCGCCGATGACTAGTGGTACATCCACGGCTTGCAAAACTTTCTCGATGGTTTTGCATGCGTCTTTGGGTGATGCATCTTTGAGTAGTGGGTCAACACTGATTAAGTGCATAGTAACCATGTCTGCACCGAATTTGTCGACTGCAAGTTTTGCCCAAGCTGCTGGGTCGCCGACGACGTCTTTAACGTGCATCTTTACGGCTTTGACAGTGGGACTTCCATGTCGAAAACGTCTAAAGTGATGACTGGTTTGTGTGGCATTGGATTCTCAAAAGTGTAGAATGCTGGAGAAACTTCTCCGCCAATTGTGAGTGATTTACCGCGTGTTCCGCCTTCGCTTTTTGTTGCCCCTAGTTTTACTGTGGTGATTTTGTTTGGGTATTTTTCGATTGGTGGTAGGAAAGGTACTTGCAGCATGCTTAGTGGTTTGCCACCTGCTATAGCTGCGGTTGGGGGAAGCTTTAGTTTGGGCATTATTTGCCCTGCTGCGCCTGCTTCAAAGATGATTTCGAGTTCTTTGAGCGTCCATTTGGAAGTCTTCCAGCTCGATTGTCTGGAATTTTGCGAGCGCTGCCAGCAAATCTTCGCTTAGCTGTAGTCCTTCAGCGTCTTTCTTTTTGTCTTTGTCGTTTTGGGGCGTAGAAATCACCGTTTGTCTTTGTTGTCTTTTACGGTTGTGATGATGACTTTGTTTGCGTAGATTTTTGCGTCTTTGAGTATGATTTTGAATCCGCCGGCCATTATTGGCATTGAGCTCATGGTTGCAACTGGCATCATTGTGCCTGCTGCTTCTTCGTTAACTTGAATCGCTGTTGTTTCTGCTGCTGGTGCTTCTTCAGCTGTCCATCTTGCTACGACTGGGTGGTTCTTTGCTTTTAGGAATGCTTTGAGTTCATCGACGTTCTTGGCATCTTCTTCAGTTGCGATTTTGTCAACGACGTCTGCTGGGTATGAATTCTTTTACTTTTTCTTTGACTTCTTTAGGCACCCAAACGATGCGGTTCCATCCACCGTCTGCTGCAAAGAATTTCTTGCTTCGCATGTATTCGATTGACATTCCGTGGAATCCGTCGATTTGTCTTCCGCCTGCTGCGGAGTCTGCAAGAGTACTGAAGGGTAAACCGTTTACGGCTGCGCCTTTAAAGTTTCTTTGACTACGCCCAATCCGTCGACTTCTGGGATGTAGAATGTTACTGCTTCGAAGCATCCGCATGAAGTGTGTGGGTGATCAAATGCTGTGTAGAGCCAGACTTGGTT
>CAWJGR010000004.1:0-12311 GCA_963842545.1 Candidatus Bathyarchaeota archaeon | reverse complement strand
TATCATGTGCTAAAGATTAGCTCACCTCGAGGCTATAATACCGCAGCTTCCAATTGCAATTAGAGGGTTAATGATTGAGAAAAAGAATGGCAATCATAATCATTTCAATTCTCATAGCATTAATAGTGGGTGGCTATTTTTCTGTACCTTCCGTCAATTATTGGGTTCAGCCTTATACAATTCAAAAAAACGATAATGAGTGGGCTTCATATTATTGGATGGATGACCCTCATCTTTCAGGATCGTTTCTAACGTTACACCTAGCCAACCGAGGTCTATTTGATGCATCATTTACTATATCGCTCAAGGCTACGAATGCATCCTTTAACGAGAAGCTTGTTCCGCAGGCCCAATTAGTTGGAGACCATCATCTAAAAATACCTTATAACTTGCACGCCTGGGAAGAAACGGAAACAACAATCTACTTCTCTGTCGATAACTCATTACTCAGCAATTCTTCAGTCGAAAACCCACATAATTGGTTTGAGATATCAGTTGACTTTGAACCAAATCAGTTATTCATTCGTTCTACTGAAGGTAATTGGATGGGGCAAAACACGTTTAGATATTATGAAAATGGAAACAACACTTGGACGGCTGCAATGATCAGCTAGTTGAACAACCTCTACAAGTTTATTCAGAAACTAATATTTTCGCGCTTGCGCGGCCTAAGGCGGCTAATGCATTATGAAGACACTAAGCCAAAACCCTACACTGCAAGACAAGAATGCAAATCAGAGAAGACCCCTAAAGCGAACTGCTCATCAAAACCTGGCGCAATAATCATCGAAACTTTAAGTAACCGATAAAAAACCCGTCTGTAAGTAAACTTTTATTGTAAGCAGCTTCATAGGGTTCTTATGCGATTGGTTGGCAAAAGCTTGATTCCAATTCTTGTACTTCTTCTGGTATTGCCAAATTTAAGTTTGGTTAATCTTGCGAATGTTCAAATCTCTATTGCTGCCTCGCTGCCTTCATCAACAGACGCAAAGTTGGTTTGGAATCGGAATTATACTGATATCTATCTTCAGTCCGTTGCGTCAGCTTTTCAGGCTGCGGATGGAGGCTTCATGTTAGCTGGCATTACAGCTTCAAGCGGCGTCCCAGCGGGATTGGAACTTTTGAAGATTGATTCTTCTGGGAATCCTCTTTGGAGCAAAGTCTTCCCTTTCACGGCTGGTGGAGACAGCAATTTTGCAAAATGGATTGTACAAACCAACGATGGAGGATACGCCATTGCGGGTCGATTCGAAGGGAAGGCTTGGTTGGCTAAATTGGATGTTGTCGGCAACATGCAGTGGAATAAAACTATGGTTGGATCAGTAAACAGTGCCGCCAGCACATTAAGCAAGGCAAGCGACGGCGGTTTTGTCTTAACTGGATATAGTTTAACAAGTAATGAATCCAGTGCTTCCATATGGCTGATAAAAACTGACGCATCTGGAAATCAACAATTATACACTGTACTCAATGGACCTACGACTGGTGTAGATTCGCTTATTCAGACAAGCGACGGTGGATATGCATTTACAACGGAAACATCGCGAATGATCCTTGACCGCGGTGAAATCAAAACCGATTGCATGCTTACAAAAATCGATGC
This sequence comes from Candidatus Bathyarchaeota archaeon, assembly GCA_963842545.1. GTDB lineage: Archaea > Thermoproteota > Bathyarchaeia > Bathyarchaeales > Bathycorpusculaceae > Bathycorpusculum. Next base: position 10,708 of record CAWJGR010000004.1, on the reverse strand, counting down.
AAACGGCGCTCAACAATGGAGCCAGGTATATCCCGACTTCGGATTCGCTTGGTCCATCATTCAGACAAATGATGGAGGCTATTTCTTAGGAGGCGGCAAAGGAATCGCTCTTCTTAAGACAAACTCCGTTGGAGTAATGCAGTGGAATCAATCGTATGACTCAGGTCAAGCCTGGGTGATGACTCAAACAAGTGACAAAGGTTTCGCGCTAGCAGGCACCGCTTTGGTTAAGACAGATGCAGCAGGTGCCGAGCAGTGGGCGTTTAACTTCCCTGATGAAGCTCATGCTTACACAGTTATTCAAACTAAGGATGGGGGTTACCTATGTGCAGGCCAACTTCTCTTAGGCTCAGCCATTGAAAGAACTAGCTGGGTCGCCAAAACAAACCCCCTTCCAACCCAATCACCTATGCCGACTACTAATCCTTCACCCACACCGACTATATCACCGTCTCCTTCAGTTCCCGAGTTATCTTGGTTGGTACTTGTGCCTTTGCTTCTATCCATGTTTTCAATTGCCGCTATATTTAGGACACGAAAAAGTCGCTAACTCATAATCCGTTATTTGCCGTCAGAAGCTGCATTATCATCGCTTGATTTACTTTGAGGGAGTCATCAAGCCTAATCAGCGTTACTTCAAGCGTGCTCTCGAATGTGAGATGTGGTATGATCGGCTAGCGAGGCTTGCCATGGAAGAGACATGGTGAGAAAATTGCTGAAGGTGTTGCTCTTCCGGTCAAGGTTAAGCAAAATTTCAAGCCAGTTAAGGCCTCTGACATCTATGCGATGGCGTCAGCGGTTGCAAGTCTGTATGGTAACGGTAGCGGCGTTTTAGCTGAGTTCCCCGAGATTGCTTTTGAGATGATGAATTGGGACCAAGAACTTCTCAAGAGAAGATCGAATGCTAAATAACTAATGCGAAGTTCTACTTTAATCGATTTCTGGCTTGCGACACCTCTAACTTGGGCTGAACCCCCTCAAAAGTAGCAAACTTTATACCTGCACTTAACAAAATAACGGCAGGATAACTCATGCATCGGTATCGTTCCGTCAAGGGCATACTTTGTATAGTTCTTATTTCTGTGTTTTTCCTGGCATTTCTTGCGGACGGTGCAGTTGGCACTGTTGTGTCTGTTCCAACAGAACGCTGGCAAGCAAAGACCAATCAGCCTCCTGAAACGTCAGGGGGACCACAGTGGAAGTCAGTTACCATTATTGATGGTATCATCTACGCTTATGCAGATGAACGGTATTATCCAGGCGAATGGAGCAAAAAGAATGATACCTATGCATTCTATACCATCTACGCTTTCCAAGCATCAACGGGCTACAGAATGTGGGCTTTCACCAGCGCCCACAGTCTTGAGAATCCAATCATAGTTACTCCACCCAATACAGCCCAATTATCCAGTCAGGTTTCTTCATCTTCCCACAAAGTCTTATACACCATGGATAACCAAACCTTCTATGCCTTTGATGCTATTAGTGGAGTGCAATTATGGACTTATAGCGTCGAAGAGGAATTCGCATGGTATTTGCCGCCCACGGACGGTGTCATTTGTCTGGGAATAGGAAATGCGCCCTCTAACTCGAGTTGTTATGTCGCCGGCTTGAACCAGACTACGGGCAAAGAAATATGGAAACATGAATTTGGGTACAACTCCAATTTAATTGAGCCTGTTATAGGTGGCGGCGCAATCTACTTTGGTTTAGACGACCGCTATTATGCCTACAATCTCGATCGTGGTGACCTGCGTTGGGAAGTTAAACTTGGGAATCTCACAGGTGGGGATCTCCGTGTTTTCTATTCTTCTTTATCGGTGAGTAGTCCCACTAAACAGATGCCTTATGCGAATGGAAGAATTTACATGACAACAGGCGACAAGGTATATGCTCTAAATGCTCAGAACGGGGCGAAAGTCTGGAGCTTCTCTACTAATGGATACAGCTTTGTAACTCACCCCTACATAGTCGGTGGACATGTCTTCACTATTGGGTGTCAAGCAAATTACGGCGAACCTTGCGTTTTTGTTTTGAATATGGCAACAGGCAGGCAGCTTTGGAATTACTCAGTAACAGGATATTGGACGTTGGGTAACCCGTCTGTTAATTATGGCGTCGTAACCTTTGAGTTCTCTGGTCCTACTTATTGCGGTTTGAATGCAACCGACGGCGTAATGGTTTGGAATCATTCTTCGCACTACTGATGTTATCAACAATGGCGGTGCAATTTACTCTTACAACAGTATGAATCTGGAAGCTTGGAATCCCATAGATGGAAAAGTTATTTGGAACTTTACGCTCAAGCCGACTACTATCGGCTATTGGACTGGTGCTTACTATAGTTGGTTTTTGGGTGAGGCGGATGATGTCGCTTACTTTTCTGCGTATGACCGCGTCTTTGCAGTCGACATTCCCCCTGTGAATCTGCCACCTCCACCGCCAACTCCAACAGAGGATCCTTCAATACCCATTCCAACCGAAGAGCTATCAACTTCTGACAACCCAAACCCTCAATTTCAAATCTTCAGCTCGTATTCTATAGTGGTTGGAGCTGTGGTTGTTAGTTTGGTTTTGTCTGTACTTGTATTTTCGAAGAAATTGTTTACTTGGAAGAAGTCACAAGTTGGCGGTTAGCGCCAAAGGTTGCTTTTAGCGAAGTCAAACTTTGAATAAAGACTCGGGCGCGATAATTTGAATTTGTGAGACTGCTGCCCTCACACATTCGGTTAATGAGCCTAACGCTGGCGCTGGACACGATCATAGCTTCACGCAATCCAGTAATCATACGGCTATTCCGCCATATTTTGCGGTTGTTTACATGATTAAAACTTGAGGTTTTGAAATGGTTACAACACCCATAATAACTTTCATCTCCGACCCCAACGAACCTGACTTATACATAGACGTTACTGATTTGCCAAACCCTTTCACAATGAATATTCCCATTGGAATTGCAAACACTCATCCCTCTGCAACATTGTATTTTAAAGTGTCAATTGTTTCGCCGCCTGCAGCCTACTCTATTTTCTCCACAAATCTGGGATCATTTGCTGTAAATAATTTACTTTTATGCCGCAGAATTAATCATTTAGGATAAGTGTTGAGAATCTCGAGTTTTAGAATTGCGTCTCCTAAAGAAAATTAGCGGTATCAAAGCACGCTTCTTTCTTTGAATGAATAAATTAATATCGCAAAATCGTTAACCAATGATTAGTGTGCGCAATAAAGTTTAGACACTAGGCAAATTACTACCAGAACAGATTCATCGCTTTGTCGAACGCTTAACCAAGATCAAAACAACAATAGCGATGGCGACAACGCAGAAGACCACAGACAAGGTTATTAGTAGTCGGTTTGAAGCTAGTGTAGCAGGGTGAGGGTTGCTTGCTTCTTGTAATGCTTGCGCTAAAAAGGGCTTGAAAGTAGCCATACCCAGGTTTGAGTCATCTATGCCGTCGTAGATGGATTCGGCGATGGCATTTTGGTTGCCTGTTCCCCAATAGTTGTTTGTGACATTAACATCGAGCTTTGTTTGGTTGTCGCTTGAGGACAGCTTTAGATTGTATTGGGTGTTGCCGTAAATGTTGTTGCTGGTGATGTTTATTGGAGTTTTGTAGTCTGTGAGGTTTGCCTGGGACAGAAACATTTGAGGCGTCAAGAACTGTGCATTCATGAAACTTTTCGCGTTATCATTCGAAAGCCAGTCCGTTAAAGATGTGGAGGCTAAACTAGAAACGATTTCTATGCCCACAGAGTTGTTGGCGATGTGGTTCTGAGTAATATTCATAGATGTATCATCTTGAGCGTGATTATAATACGCAGGGTCAATTTTTAGACCAAGGGTGTTGTTTGAAATTATGTTGTTGACAATTTGTACGCTACTATGCTTAATGTCTATGCCGGTTTGACAGTTGGAGATGCTGTTGTCCAAGATTTGGGCATATGCAGCCGCGGTGCCTATGTCGATATTTATTAAGGTTTTAGCCTTGCTGTTGACCCCGTAACTCACATAACCGTCTCCTCGAAGGGCTATTGCGGTTTGATTGTTGTTTAAACCCGTTATGTTATTGTTTGATATGGTCACGTTAACCCCTGGACAAACTGTTATTATTGGGTCGTTGGATACTGTAAATGTGTTGTTTGTTAGGGTAGCATTGGAGTCGTTAGCATTTTCGGACCCAAAGCCGATGGGAGCGAAGAATTCGTTTCCTGAAATAACCGTTGAACCTGCTTTGTAGATTTCGGAGTAGGCTACGCTTGTTTGGTTCTTAAAGACGTTGCCTGTAAGCGTTGGAGACCCGCCCTTTATTGAGCAACTTTCAATAACATTGTTGCTTATTATGGGCGTGCCACCTATCAAACCTAGACTATCTATTTTGTTATTACTCAGTTTCGCTGAACCGTCAAAGATGTTGATTTTGGTTATCTCTGAATTAGTGAGTGTTGATGACTCACTTTCAACCTCAACGAAGCCTAGAAGGGTGGAATTAATCACGTTTATCGAGCCACTTACGTCCACTCGCGATCCATCTATTCGAGTATACAGCAACGTCGATGAGCCACCAGAAAAAAAGAGTCTATCTGGCTGCATTCTGTAAGCATAAAGCCCAGAATTTCGATCGATTGAAGAAGTAAAGGTGATTTTGTTATCGACCGTTCCACTGGCGTTAAGCGTTCCATACACTTCAATTTGGCAGTCCCAGAGATCAATCCAAACCGATTGCTCAATTGTAAGCGTTATTCCTGCTGGAATGACAAGGGTTTGGGATAGTTTATGGAAGCTACCTGCAGTCCAAGTTGTGTCTGTATTCAGATAAGTCGTATTGCCATCAGACGAAGCTCGAACAGTAAAAATGCCAATGGAGCACAGCATCATCGCAACCAACAGCAAACAAGCCAGACGACGCATAACCTCACAATGCCTCAATTGTTGTCTTTTCATTAATAGTTTTGCATAAAAAGAAGAAATCCAGGGTTTTGCCTGTGGCTGACCAACACGCGCGCTAAGAATTTAATACTTTGATTCCTGGAGCGAGCCAGTCTCTGTTACCTGGAAAGTTGGAGCGGCAAACAGGTTGTGCTGCCCCTCTTCTTTTAGGCACTTTTTTTGGGTTTAGCGGCATCTCTGACTTCTCTAAACGTCAACTAAGCATTAGCTGTATGAACCTGTAACGTGAGATAGTCCTAACTTATGGGTGATTTAGCTACTAAGCAGTTATTTGGCAAGCGCTTTGTATTTTCTTTATCATTAGCTATCTTTGGAACTGGAATGCTGGATGTCCTCGCAGCGCGCGCATAACTTTCATGTTATTGGGAGGTGATTTGTTTGGTTGATGAGATAGAGGTATCTGAGAATAAGGAAGCCCTGATCGTTTTGGCTGGCACAGTTGCGGGCGCTGCTACTACGTTTGTTGCTTCTTTGCCGATTCCGCTGGAGATTAAGGCTCCGGCGACTGCGTTAGCATCCACTGTGACGGGCGCGATTCTGCTTTACTGGAAGAGCAAAGTCAACAAGCAGTAAGCATCCACTTTTTCTTTCTTTTTGTGTTTCTGTAGGGTAACCTTTATCTGGATACAGTATGAAAGTTATACTGTGATTAGTATGGGTCAAGAAGAGTCAGACGTTGCAGTCGTCGGAACCAAAGGTCAAATCGTTATTCCTCAACGCTTCAGAAGAGAACTCGCCATAACCCCAAACACGAAGCTCGTTGTTTATCGCAGAGACGACAAACTTGTCGTGACAAAACTCAAAATCCCTCCGCTAGTAGAGCTAAAGGATCTTTTCGAAGAAATCGACCAGCAAAACAAAGGAAAAAAGAAACCCTCCGAACAAGAGATTCTGGACGAAATCCAAGCATACCGAGCCCTGAAACGAGGCAAACAAGGCGCATGAAATGGTTCGCGCAGTCATCGACACGAACGTCTTAATTTCAGCCCTTATCCATGATGGAAAACCCCGAAAACTAATTCTTGAACTTCTCAACAGGCACACTGTAATACTATCTCGCCAAATGCTGGCTGAACTTGCAGACGTAGCGGGAAGAGACAAGTTCCACGTCACAGGCTCGCAAGTTGAGAGATTTCTTTCAATAATGGTGAAGATGGCAAAAATAGTGCCCGACAACGCCCTCTTCAAAGAGGTTGCGTATGACCCAGACGATGACGTAGTGCTCAATGCCGCGTATGCGGGAAAAGCAGATTACATAGTCACGGGTGACAAACACCTTTTGACACTAAACAACTTTAAGAAAACAAAAATCGTAACCGTCAACCAAATGCTAGAAATCCTAACGATGCAATGAAGAATGACAAATCGTTTTTTCTAGATAAATTAAAGGTTACGAACCCTATCCTAATACTTCCATCCCACAAATGCGGGCATCATTGCCTCGGATAGGCCTTACTCGCAGATTTTTACAATCAGCAGAGAGTATTGAGAAGTTTGGTGACGCTTGTGGGCATAAAGGATAGTTAAGCGGATTTAGCCATGCGCTAACATTGACAAGCGTCAAAAGTGAGGTGATACGCCTATCATGTTAGCAGCCAGACCCGCTCAACAATCGGTTGGCTCTTAGCTTTTCCTTCTTTTCTCGTAGGTACTCTCGATTCTTGCGAATTTAAAATAATGCTGTTACAAAATGAAACAACAACCGCTAAGTTACCATAATAATTAATAATAATTGGAGGTTGAATCATCCCAACTTAATTGACATTTTTCACTCAACCCTCCACTGCTTCAAAGCGTAGTTTTGACGTTTGGTTTTTAAGACATTTCAAGCATAGGCCACAAGCTCGAAGTGTTGCCAATGAAAAATGACACAAACCTGACGGAGGCTTGATGGGGATGGGTAAGACTGTTCCTTCTTATCGGATGGCTGTAGAATTTGAGATTAGCCGCTGGAAGAGCCTTAGAAATGCTTTGACAAACGAGGAAGAAAAACAAGCCTTTGATCAGATTATGGATATGTGCAGAGGTCTTGCTTCTGCAGGAAGCGCCGCATGCAACCCAATTATCTTTGAGCCCATGGCTATTAGCATACTTGTGCTTCAGCAGAAGAAAATGCAGCCAACTCGAAACCGAATTGAATGATCTGTTATGGCGATTGATTGGGGGGCAAAGTCATGGTTAAGATTCAAACCTTGGATGGAGAGCCTTTGTGGAGAGAGGAATTAAACTATCAATAATAAACGCGAAGCTAAAGCAAGCAATTGACCTTACATTCTTTTGGGCAAATTGCAGCAAAGCGGCTTAGTGAAGATAGTCTTTGATCCATCAATCGATGAGGAGCCTCTTGTGCAGCTGACGGAAAAGGGTAAGCAAGAATTAATGGAATTGTTGTTTCCCAGCGAACAAAAACCAAAACAACCCCAGAGAAAAATGAGTGATGGAACAAAATTTTGGACTGTGAGGGGCATGGTGAGAATTAAGCTGTCGCCTTCAAAGAAACGGTATTTGAAAGGCAAAAACTTTTATGACTATATCAGAGGTCACCTGCCAATCCCTAAGAAAATTTTAACAAAACTTGAGCCTTACTTTAAAGAGGACTTTCAAGCAGAAATGACTGAGGACAACACCAAGATTGCTGTTACATACACCTTTTTAAAAAGAAAAACCAACAACAAGGCCCGTTAATCGAACCAGGGAGAGAATGCGCCCGCCACAATATCGTTTAATCAATTTTTTCGCCGTTAAATAATAGAAATGCCCTGTGACGAAAACGTTTCGGAGCCCCGAAATCCACCCGAAAAAACCCATGAAAAAACCCTTTAATTTAGTTGTTACACGGTATTTTTTATCAAAAAACCATCAACTTTAACATGGAAGGATTTTTTCAAAATTTTGCCCTATGCATTTCTGAGCCCCGAAACATTTTGCGAAGGGTCGAAGTAGTGAACTTGGTCTGGGTTATTATGATAAGCTATTTCGATTCGTCTTGCACCCTCCAGAGTTGAGGGGACAGTAGAAAACTTTGGCGGGGAATAAGAGCAAAGGGACACCTCTTAAGGTGTTTAGTGGACGAGAGGCAACCCTAAACCGCGTTATACTCAAGATCCTTGAAAGAAAAGCCCGCTCATCGCGTATGATGTTTGGCGTCAACTTAAAGCGATCAAAGGCTTTAGGGACGCTGATTCCAAGACAGCTTATAGACGACTTAACGCATTGGAACTGCAGGGCTTCCTATCTCAAGAAGGAACGCGAGTCGGTGAAAGAGGCGGAAATAAAATACTCTACGAGTTGACACTGGTTGGAAAAGCAGCGCTTAAACTAGAACGAAAAAAGCATGGAAGAATTCCTACAAACCGCCACCAAAGAGCAACTACTCAAATTCATCAACTTATTCTCAAAATAGATTTAGTGAAATCTAGTATTAAAGGCAATAAAAGAAAGACTGGACTCCATGAATAAGCAATTAAACATTCTGCTAAGTTGTCAGTCAAGAAACGTTGACTAATTGAAAATAAGTTAGTCAAGAAAGTTTGACGAGAAAGCTCTTATTAACAAAAAGACAATAACAGTACACAGCAAGCGAACGATACACTTGCTCAGAAAAATTGAACCTGTTAAAGGACCCGTAATTAAATGTCTAAGAAACTACTCTTTAGGATTGCTCACCATAAGTCTTCTGTTTCTAACGTTAATCCAACCAAGCATGTGTCAAGTTCAATCACCGACATTTCAAAGCTGGCAAGTTGAAAATAACCGTGGTTTCTAACTGAATCAAATGGCACTCTGAAGTTATGGACAAACGGCGGCAACGACTGCCCCGCCATATCACTTTACAAGCAGATCAAACCTACACTGATTTCACATTTTCGTTTCAAGTCAATGCCGAGACACCTGAAAGCTGCGGAATATGCTTAGAAAAAGCTTACCAATTGCGGGAAACAGGTTGGCTATAACTTTGAATTCGGACACTACGGTGAGGGTCTTTTTTTGTTAGCTAGGAACTCGAACAGCTCGACAACTAGCCAAGATGTCTACTTGAGAGATTCAAGCAATTGGACACTAGCCAAGTTGCTTACGGAGACCCCACATTTGGTATACTATGCAAGTAAATGTTTCTGCATCTCCTTTTACAATTTCAACCTCTGTCTTCGATGAAAATGGCACTTCAATAGGGTCATTTTCAACATCCGACATAACTAATTTCACATTTGCCGATATCAATTACGTAGGACTGTGTGTATGGGGTTACTCGCCTTCAGACTACTCCTTTAGAAACATCCAAAACCCCTTTGATAACCCTGCAAATATTTCAATTTCAACAGAGTGCTTCTCAACAACCGCTGGTTCAGCAGTTAATGTTTTCGGCACCTTAACCGATTCTAACAATACGGCTTTGGCAAATAGAATAGTTGTTTTGTCATATACTTTTTCTGGAGCTGGTTCTTGGATTCCTATTAGTTCAGGAGTTACAGACGAACAAGGCAACTACAATATTCAATGGATAAACAGTGCTTCAGGAACCTTTACGCTTAAAACAGAATGGACCGGAGACTCAACATATTCGGACGCAAGTAATAATACAACTTTGAGTTTTTTGCCATATCAAAATAAACAGATTTTCTTTATTGAATCGAACAGCACAGTTTACGATTTAGCCTTCAACAATGAAACATCTTCTTTGAGTTTCAATGTAACGGGGCCGTCAGGAACCGCGGGTTACGTGAAAGCAACAATATCAAAAAGTTTACTTACAAACGGTGAAAACCTGAAAGCGTACATTGACGGAAATAGAACTTAATTATTCTGTAACATCAACAGTTGATTCCTGGGTATTTAACATTTAATTATTCACCACAGTACCCACCAGATAACCCTTAGCTTGGGAACTAACGCCTCAGCAACAGAACCATTCGGAAATGACACTAGTTTTAATTGTTATCATAGTCCTGTTTGGTACGGTCTTAGCAGTTGCAGTAAAGCAGCTGTTTGGTGGCAAAGATAAAGTTGTTAAAAGCGCGGAGCTTTTGATGCGGATGGGTTTGGGGTTTGCTAACGGATTACTAACGATTTATGGCAGTATTAGTTGATTTGATTTTATTTGATTTTGTTCCAGCTTCCAGTCGTTTAGTAAGTTCATTATAGACTGACTGAGGGGCTGATTGACAGACATTAGGCACGCGTGTCGTGCGTGAGTAGGAGCGAGATTAGTGGTGGGTTGTAGTAGAGAGACAGAAAAAGATTAAAATTTAATCCAAATGGAAACCGAGCTGAATGTAAAAAGATACTTGTCTTTGTGCCTCTTTGAAAAACCAACTGCTTTGCGGGCGATAGATGGTTTTTATGCTTAGCCTGTAAGTCATGGAAGGTGTCAACAAAGTGGTAAGCTTGATTGAGGGTGCTTGATATTCAGGCTCCTAAGGTGCTGTTTGATTCATGTCTTTATAGCTCTGTATGGTCCGCCAGTGGATACCCAAGGGTGATGTTAATGCCTCTATAATTTGGAAGCCTGAGTTTAATCCAGATTGGGAAAAGACTCTTTTAATTAGTTTTAGTTGCCTTTTATGATGATTTAGATGGTTACCCTGCAGTTTTTATTGAACTAAAAACCAGCTTGGAGGCTATTGATTAGATGGTTGTTGGGGCGGGGAAAGTTAGTTTTACAATTTGTAGTCTTCTCCCTATTTTGGCACCGTTGAGAAAGTCGGTGAGGACAGCAGCAAGTCGGTTACTACCATAACCGCCGACTCTAACTCCCAA
>CAWJGR010000003.1:0-78468 GCA_963842545.1 Candidatus Bathyarchaeota archaeon | reverse complement strand
AACGGGTTGACACACATGGGAGATCCACCGTACCTCGTTGTTGCGATCTATAATACGGAAATCAATTTGAAGCCCTTTTTCCTCCCTCAGCTAGAGTCAGAATGCGAGTTAAATGCAGTTCGATCTTCAGGATGCACTATTTCATTAAGTAGGTCTGGGTTTTCCATAAATTCGTTTGACTTGTAGCCTGTAATTCTCTCGCATGAGGGAGAAATATAAACCAAGTTGCCATCTGGAGCAATCCAATACTCCCAATCAAACGTGAAATCCGCAGCAGTCTTGAACTTGATTTCGCTTTCCTTAAGTGCTTCTTCAGCTTTCTTGCGTTCGGTGATGTTTTCAACAGTCGCGACACCTAGTGGTTCTCTGCTCGTCCTGACATCAAACCACCCGTCAGATGAACCCAGATGACCTCCCCGTTCTTTGCGGATGTATCGTTTTTCAATCTCATAATGATCGCGTTTACCAGCCGTTAAGTTCCCGAACAAGTTCCCATTCCATGTTGACATCTTCTGGGTGGGTGAAATCGGACGGCTTGCCTTGCATTTCCTCTTTGCTGTATCCCAGCATCTGCTCCAGTGCCGAATTACTTTCAATCACGCGACCCTGCATATCGCCAATCGCTATGCCCAATGCGGTTTGTTCAAAAACATTGTGAAAACGTTCTTCGCTTTGCTTTTAATGCTTCTTCAGCTTTTTTGCGTTCGTAATGTCCTCAAAAAGCGACACAAAATAGCCCTTCTGCGGGCTATAAGCAGAAACGCGATACCATTTGTTTCTGTCTTTCGAGAAACGTTCGAGGACAATCGGTTCCCCTGTCAAGGCAACATGACCGTACACATTAATCCAATCAGCAGAATCTTCTCGAATACCCGGAAGCACTTCGGTCGCTTTTCTACCAACAACTTTGTTTCTGTCAGCATCATTGATCCGTTCATAACTTTCGTTGACATCAAGGTACAGCCAATCGACCGGTTTGCCCTCTGCGTCGGTTATGATTTTGCAGTAGGCAAATCCTTCGGCGATTTTCGAGATGAATGTTTCCATTTGTTTTTGGTCAGACCTGAAAGCTTCGGACCATTTTGCGGCATATGGTTGTTTCTGCGTTTTCCCTTCAGGACCCAGTAGAGCAAACAACAAAAACGCGCCTGAAAGGTAAAGGGCAAGGCGAGAAAACCAGGTCATTGCACTTCCCAAATGAATAGTTAAGACTCCCGCTAGGTACGCCGTGCCGAACAATGCCAAGGCCAGCGAAAACCAGTAGACAACTTGCGATTTGGCTCTCACGTATTGCCAACCAAATAGAACGCTGCTGGCGAAATAGAAGATTGTCGTTAGAGCCAGAACAACCAGCCGAAGCAAAGTTGGACCACTACTTGTAAGAAATACTGGGAACAGGTCAAGAGCGGAAAAAACGCTTACGACTGTGACGGTCGCTATGGAAATCAGGAAAGAAACAGCCAACATGGTTTTTTTGGGAACACCCGGATTGTGCTCGGTTCCAAGCCAAGTCACGATGGCGCTAACCAGCAGAACAAGAGACGAAATCAGGACGCCGACGTTGCCTATTATGACTGCCTGATTTGCTGTCAATGTTGGGGGAATTTCGGGCGTTAGCACCGTTGCGGAAACCGTGAAGGATAGACTGCTTATGAGAATTGCGTTACCAAGGAGCAGGATGTTTGGAGCACCCGTTTGAATGTAGCTCTTTGCGGAAACGAAAGCTACTGCTAGGCCAATGCCGAAAACGAAAAACAGTTGGAGAACGAATGCCAGATAGGGAGGGTTAAAAATCGATTGGCTAAAACCAAAGGCAAAGAAAAGCCCAACCAGAAGCAAGAAAGCAAAAACAACGAGTAACCCAACAAAGTTGACCAAACGGTACCTTGTGCCAAAGCCGAACATGATACAGTACTCAGTTCTGTCTGCTTATAATCTTTTCACGGATTAGAACTCGGAATTTTAGAAGAAGAGAGTATCTATAGAAAGAACAAAGAGGCGACAGTTTCAACACATCCCATGAGTCTAGGTTTCAAATCCCAGCGAGCCCACCTCCCCCGTGCGAATATGTTCTTTTCTGAGTGGGGTTAGACTCGAGTCAATAAACGAGACTGTGTGAAAAATTACATAACGACCGATTGGAAGCTTGGAAAAATTACCCAATTCTTTTTGTGATTTTACTTTTCTCTTATTCTTTATTTTTTAACAAGCGCCCCAATTAGAGCTTCAACCCCAAGAATGTTCAAAGCCCTTCTCAAATTATAAGAAAGCAAAAGCAACCCAACTTCCCCACTAACCTTTCTAAGACCTCTAAGCAACAAATATGGAGCACCAAACGCCCTCTTCAAAGTACCAAACGTATGCTCAACCACCTTTTTGCGCTCATCCATAACCTCAGGATGCAGACTTCATCCGCTTTCTCATATCATCAACAACCTCCTCATGCACCCATCGCCAAATCAACCGCCCACTCTTATTGCCTGTACACTTAGTCATAAAAAACTGGCATGAAGAACAAACACCCTTCTGGCACTTGTAAACTCGCCTATCCATCCCATCATGAACAGTGAGCAACTGAAAGAAAAGACGCTGGCCAGCCGGACAAACATACACATCAGCACCCTTATCATAGCGGAATTTGTCAGCAGTAAACTCTGGCGATATCATACTGCCACCGCTTCCAGACGTCTTCACTGCAACATAAGGGGTAACCCCATTATCGACACATTGCTTGATTTGCATAAAATCAAAATACCCCTTATCTGAAAGGCAATCAATCTGCTCAACGCCCAATGTTTCTTTAGCGCTTATGGCTACGCCACTGAGTTGATTTAGATCTGAAGCCTCGTTAGTCACCAAATAATTAACGATCAGGTGGTTTTTTGAATCCACCGCCGCCTGCATGTTATAGCAGGATTCAACTCTGCCATGATTCATCATCTGCCGACAATCCGGATCAGTTAAAGCAACTTCCTTTTGACCGCTCTTTTCCATTTTATCAAGGATTTCTTCGCTCTTCTCCTTTTTCTCAAGCAAAGCAGCCAGTTTGTCTACTTCAAAAGCCTTAGCCTCTTCACCTAACTTCACTGCCGGCTTGTTGCTCATCAGATGCTTCCTGCTCATCCGGGCATCCAACTCTTCCAGATAGTGTTTTACTGATTTTTCCATGACCTTTATTCTCTTTGCAAGCGCTCTTTGGGTGAAGGCTTTATCGTTGGAGTTGACTGCCCGTAGTTTTGTGCCATCTACGGTTACTTGTTTTGCTCCATAGAGGCTGAGATCTTTTAGGAAAGCTACAAAATCTTTGAACAAGGCGCCTATGGCTGATGGGTTGTCTTTTCTAAAATCCGCTATTGTTTTAAAATCAGGTGCTAAGCCTTTGAGAAGCCACATGGCTTCAAGGTTTGTTTTGCATTCTCGTTCAAGCTTTCTGCTGGATCGGATGTGGTTTAGGCCTCCGTAGAGGTAGAGTTTGCAGAGGTCTTTTGGGTTGTATGAGGGTCTTCCAAGCTCTTGTGGTGTTGAGTGGGTGAAGCCTAACTTTTCCATGTCAAGCGTGTTTACGTATGCGTCTATGAATCTGACTGGGTTGTCTGGTTCTACGTATTCTTCTATTGTTTTGGGCAGCAGGAACGTTTGGCTTCTGGATAAGCCTTCTACATAGCTGTCGGTTTCATTGTCCATTGTCTCTCACCTTTTGAGTCTTTGTCAGCCATTGCGATGTGTCTAGATTTAAGGTTAACGGCATTCTAGGCGAGTTAGAGCAGACTTTTCACACAGTCTCGTTCCTTGACGAAAATACCTATAAGGCGAAAACTTCATGACTGTTTCTGACAACACATGAAAGCCTACATTGCTTTAGTTACAGTCTGCCTCATAGTTTCTCTTTCAATCGTCGCATTACCAGTTAAAGCGCAAGAACCACTCAACCTAACAATCAAGCCAGATGGAAGCGTTGAACCAAACACTGATTTTACTTGGCTTCAAAGAAATGGCAGCACCTACACCTTTATAGTAGATATTTTTGGCACCATAACAGTTCAAAAAGCAGGAATTACAATTGACGGTGCAGGACATACCCTTCAAGGGACCCCCCAAGAGCGGAATATGACGAGGGATAAATTTAGTTGGACATGATGAGACCTTCAATGCATTACGGTAATGTCTTAGTGAAGAATCTGCGAATCTACAATTTCTCGGACGGCATATACACGCCCTCAAACAACAACAGTTTCATCGGTAACCGCTTTGAGAGCGCAGGCATACACATTCTAGGAGGCAGTGGAGTAGGAAATATAGTTGAGCATAATGTGTTCATCAATTCTCGAATTTTTGTTGACTATAATCATGGCGGGCTTGATGTTATTACTGAAAACAACTTCTTCGACAGCGGAATCTTGTTGACTTAGCGGATGCACCTTTTGTCGATAGGAATTACTGGAGCAACTACACAGCCAAATACCCAAACGCCAACGAAGTTGGAGGGTTCGGAATCTGGGACACGCCCTATGTGGATGAAGTCACTTGGGCAACTAACAGAAGCATTGATTACCACCCCTTAGTTAACCCCATAACCGATTTTGAGATTCCCAACTTTAACATCCTCTCCATCAGCAACACCTACTTCTACACAGCATCCAACGATTAATACTGGTGCAGAACCACCACAAACAGAGTCTTTCCTAACCACGTTGTTGTCGCTGCGACCTTCGTAGTCGTGTTAGCGGTGGCTGCTGGTTTGTTGGTCTACTCCAAGAAACGCAAACACCGAGAAAACTCACTTTAATGAAGAATATCAAAGAATCTCTTGATAACAAGGATTCGCTTAAAATAAGAAACAAGTCCCAGCGAACTTGCTTACAATTTTTTACTGGTAAATTAGTGCTGGGATCCCCCCCTCCCGGCACCTATTTTTAGTTTATTCTATATTGGATATGAGCCTGAACTGTAACAAAATAAACTCTTGCACCCAAATAAAGAACTCATGCTACTGGGGGGTTACTTTTGCAATTGACAGCTTCATACAAGCGCAAAAACAGAATATCAATTTTGACAAAATCATCATTGAGACCATAGAATGGGTAAGACGGATAAAGTAATCTTTGACACAAACGTATGGATTTCCCCCTTCCTAAAAAGAACCATTAGCTAATGATAACTCCGTTCTGCTTGGACTCTTTGAGCTTGCGCAGAAGTTCCGTGTACTCTTTAACATTTTCACTATCCACAAGAAAGGGTTGGTTCAAGAGCCTAAGGTTAGGAAATTCACATAGGCTGAGAATTGATTAGTGTCATAGCCCACTTTCGAGCTTCGGCTAAATCTTGCTCGTCTGGGTGTCCACGCCTTCCTAAAGACCGAATGTTTTTGCCAAAGCATTTGTAGTAGTTATCAAGTAGTCTTTGGTTCTTATCTTCTAAAAGCTGTTTTACTCGCTTAAACGTTAAGACATCGCTGATTCCCACCACCTGCCCAAGTCATAAACAGGGGTCAAACTGCCTAGTGCTATCTTCCAAATTCAGTTGTTTTAGGAATTTGAGCATATCTGGAACTCGGCTCCCCACCACGAACCCAGGTTCCAATGAACACAAGGTCCGGAAAATCCCTAAGCGATATTGTTGAAAAATCCGATTTTCCCGATATTTTGATTGCTTTACTGTCTAATTCATCAGCGATTTCGAGCGCAACTTTTTCAGTGTTACCACCTTTTGTCGAATAGATGACAACCGGATTCATCGGATTTAGCCTGCCTAACAAAATGCAACAACTAATTTT
Organism: Candidatus Bathyarchaeota archaeon; assembly: GCA_963842545.1. GTDB lineage: Archaea > Thermoproteota > Bathyarchaeia > Bathyarchaeales > Bathycorpusculaceae > Bathycorpusculum. The sequence continues at coordinate 72,695 of CAWJGR010000003.1, read as the reverse complement.
ATTTCTTTAGTTACATCAATGCCGGTGAAAGTTTCATAAGAGCATCCATTGAACCATCCACACGGATTGCGCCAGCCTGAATGCCTGCTATAGGGTTAAGTTGACCATCCAATAGTGCTTTAAGATCCTCTGTGGTCGCGCTAATAGTTGCTTTACCTTTTGGACTTAAATCATCAACCAAGCCCTTTTCAATTTTTTCAACTGTACCTTCTTTGCCTACCAATATAAGATATGCTTCAGGCGCATCAGTGCAATTCAAAACAAAAACACCAAAGTCTTTTATGCTCCTAGCAACAAGCCTTTCCAGTTTATTTTTCAATCTATCAATCTGCTCATCAGCCTTCTCTTGCGGAGACTTCTTTTTGAATTTAGACATAATTCTACCTTGCACATTAAAGGTAAATATTTTGTTATAAAATATAGTTTGTATCATTTTTAGGTTACAGTAACAAAATGATTAGAAACTAAAGCAAACGATATAATGATGGCGAATTTCGCGCTCTCTGGGCTAACTCTTAGATGAAACGCTCCGCCGGCTGTTTTTTTTTTCTTTAAGTATCGACCGCTTCATTCCAACTCTTTTCAAAGAGCAATTTAATGGCTCGAATAAATGATTGACTATTCGTCCATAGCCCCCTGTATTCTGCAGGTTTTGTCGTAGTTAAGTCTTCATACGGAGTCAAGCTGAAAAGAATCTCTTCTTCATCTCTGATCATATAATCTGGAAATAGACGGGGTTCTAATTCTGAATGACGAACTTCAAAATACATATCTGATTTTTTATGCTTTTCAAGTATTTTGTTGATCACCTCAAGGTTTTCTGGTGAAGCTCTCGTTAGCAATCTTAAAAGAGATTGTTTTCTTATTACGCTTCTCAAGATGTTCGTCAAATTCACCAAAGAAATCTTCGATAGCCCATGATAGTTTGTCATGTGCCATAATAATGAGCTCTTTCTTTAGTCTGACGCCCCATCTGCTACGCTTTTTGTGATAAGTGCATCCATTCCTTCAATTACGTGAGCAAATTTCCCAATTGTTGTCATGGGTTGGGTAACTTGGATTTGTTCAAGAGCTGCTATGATGCTGGACTTATTTTTTTGAAGAGTGTTAAACTCTCTCTTCTTTGATTGTATGAGAAGGTCAAGGGCTCTTCTGGGGGGGGACACCTTCAAAATTCGAAGGAAAACCTAGTGTTGCTTCAAGCATGCCTTTCAGCTGTAAGTTTTTCAGCATACGATAAACTTGTATTCTGTTGTATTTCGTGACTGCCACAACATCTTTCGCTTCTAGGTACCTGTTTTTAACCAAGAAGATGTAGATTTTCACCTCTTCTTCACTTAATCCCATTTTTGTGAGCGTGTCAATGATAAATTCTTGGTTCATTTATTCCCAACAACACTGTAACCTCATTTTTCTCTATGATTTGTCACTTTTGATACGAACGATATTCTATAAATGATTTTAGGTAAGTCAGTTAGCGCATATAAAATCAAATAGAAGAGGCTTAAATAAGCATGTCGGTTGAATCTTCGATAAAAGAACTCAAAGAAGCCTTCTACGCGCAGGACCCCAAGCAATGCGCCGAACTAACACAAAAAGCCATAGACTTTGGCGCTGACCCGATGGACCTACTTGAGAAGAACCTTCTAGACTGGACCAAAGAAATCACAAAAAGAGACTACTCCGCCACAATTTTTGAAGAAGAAACACGAACAAAAGAAGACGAAAACCCAATCATGCTATCTGACCTAATCATATGATTGGCGAATGCCTAACTGCTGAGCTCAAACGTGCTAAAGCCACTGTTAGCGAAAAATTCTGCCAAGGTCGCCAATGCTGGACGAATTATCATGGGTACAATTGAAGGAGATGTCCACGATATTGGGCGACAAATAATTGCAACTATGTGGGCTGCAGCCGGCTACGAAGTTATTGACCTAGGCCTATGATATCCCTCCAAAAGTCTTCGCCATAAAAGCCAAGATGAAGAAAGCCAAGATAATAGGTATTAGCTGTTCCATGGGAATGGCAAGAGTCGGAATAGGAACAACGGTGGAAGAATGTGAGAAAGCCGGAATTAGAAAACAAAGTAAAAATAATAAGATGGCGGCCAAGCCGCTTCTTACGGCGACGTTGAGACATACAAAATTGATGCATTTGGTGCCCCCCAAACAAGAAGATGCTCTCAAAAAAGCAAGTGAATTAATGCGAATACTCAAAGAACAAAAAGCCCAACAAGGAGGTGAATAAGATTGAAAGACATTATTCAATGGGACGCTAAAGAAGTAAATGGTGATTACCCAAAAACTTGGGGGGCAAAAAACCTTACAGTTGAATTTAACGAACACGAAGAACTAATTATAGAAAAAGCTCGACTAAAAGTACTAGATTTAGAATCAAGAAAGAAAAATATAACCCGCGAGAACTCGTTGCTAAAAATTATTATACTAATGAAGTTGTAGACCATATTCCAACTTGTCTCAGCGTTACTCAAAACCATATTGGAAGAATGCTTGATGGTTACGGAACAACGCCACCAGTAATTTCGCAGAAAGACGTAGTGAATTATCCCCAGTTGATGTGGCTTGCGGAAGTAATGTGGTATGTCCTAGATTCCATGTAGACTCCTTATATTCTTCACCCGTGACTTTTGGCGAAGACCTCTTAAGTAAAAAATTCCGATTCGTAGAACATGGTCCACCATTACAAGTTGAACCTTTTGCCAAGACTAAAGAAGACCTCCAATTCTATCTTGATAATGTACCTGACCCAGCAAAACAAGGACTATTCCCTGTTAACATGTGGGTTACTAAAATGAGGATCAAACATTTAGGGGATCAATATCCTGTTTGGGGTTCATGCTGTCCAGGCCAAATTAGTTCAGCTGGTTTCTTCCTAGGCATTAAAGAATTTTTGATTGCGGTACGACAAGATCAGGAGCTGGCAAAGTTAGCATACCAATGCGCTACTGCAGTTCTTCACCGGAGAATCGACGTTAATACCTATATTAGGTGAGCAGTTGGATGAAAACGGTAATGGTAACATTGTTTGGTGGTGTGATGGCGCAGGCGGCTACATGACTGTTGATGAATTTACGAAGAACTTCGATGACCATTACGGCGCGAGCATAAGATACACTACTGACAAAGGCTGGAAACCATTCACTGCGTTAGGCGGTCCAAAAAGGAACCCTTGAAGCAGTAGGTTCATGCATGCAAGAAAACGGTGGTGGTGGAGTGATGTTTGCTGAAGCAGCCGGTGCAATTGAACAAGGCTTTGATACGCTCAACAAGTTTTCAGATGTTGTCCTAATGACTTATCCAGCAACAAGAACAATACTTAATGGCTCAGAAGAAGACATACGAAAAGAACTTATGAGAATAGTCGACAGCGCTAGAGCAACGACAAAAGGACAACGTGTTAGCATCCACAACAACTATGACGTGCAAACTCCAATTGAAAAGATAGATCTAACCTTGCGGTTAGAAAAAGAATTGATTATGCACCTGGAGCAGTTTGAACAATTCTTTTTCTAACCGCAAGGTTAGATCTATCTTTTCAATTGGAGTTTGCACGTCATAGTTGTTGTGGATGCTAACACGTTGTCCTTTTGTCGTTGCTCTAGCGCTGTCGACTATTCTCATAAGTTCTTTTCGTATGTCTTCTTCTGAGCCATTAAGTATTGTTCTTGTTGCTGGATAAGTCATTAGGACAACATCTGAAAACTTGTTGAGCGTATCAAAGCCTTGTTCAATTGCACCGGCTGCTTCAGCAAACATCACTCCACCACCACCGTTTTCTTGCATGCATGAACCTACTGCTTCAAGGGTTCCTTTTTGGACCGCCTAACGCAGTGAATGGTTTCCAGCCTTTGTCAGTAGTGTATCTTATGCTCGCGCCGTAATGGTCATCGAAGTTCTTCGTAAATTCATCAACAGTCATGTAGCCGCCTGCGCCATCACACCACCAAACAATGTTACCATTACCGTTTTCATCCAACTGCTCACCTAGTATGGGTACATAACGTCCATTCTCCGGTGAAGAACTGGAGAAGCGCATTGGTATGCTAACTTTGCCAGCTCCTGATCTTGTCGTACCGCAATCAAAAATTCTTTAACTGCCAGGAAGAAACCAGCTGAACGAATTTGGCCTGGACAGCATGAACCCCAAACAGGATATTGATCCCCTAAATGTTTGATCCTCATTTTAGTAACCCACATGTTGACGGGAATAGTCCTTGTTTTGCTGGGTCAGGTACATTATCGGAGGTCTTCTTTAGTCTTGGCAAAAGGTTCAACTTGTAATGGTGGACCATGTTCTACCAATCGACGTTTCTTTCATAAGAGGTCTTCACCAAAAGTCACAGCTAAAGAATATAAGGAGTCTACATGGAATCTAGGGCATACCACACTCGTTCCGCAAGCCACCCCAACTGGGGATAATTCACCATTACTTTCTGCGAAATTACTGGTGGCGTTGTTCCGTAACCATCAAGCATTTTTTGGTTTTGAGTAACGCTGAGACGAGTTCGATATGGTCTACAACTTCATTAGTATAATAAATTTTAGCAACGAGTTCTGGCGGGTTATATTTTTCTTTCTTGATTGCTTGTTCTAGTACTTTTTAGTCGAGCTTTTTCTATAATTAGTTCTTCGTGTTGGTTAAATTCAACTGTAAGGTTTTTTGCCCCCCAAGTTTTTGGGTAATCACCATTTACTTCTTTAGCATCCCATTGAATAATGTCTTTCAATCTTATTCACCTCCTTGTTGGGCTTTTTGTTCTTTGAGTATTCGCATTAATTCACTTGCTTTTTTGAGATCATCTTTGTGTTTTAGGGGCACCAAATGCATCAATTTTGTATGTCTCAACGTGGCGTAAGAAGCGGCTTTTTCGCCACCGTGTTATGTTTACTTGTGTTTCTAATTCCCGCTTTCTTAGCATTCTTCCACTGTTGTTCCTATTGCAACTCTTTTTATTCCCATGGAACAGCTAATACCTGCTATCAAGGCTTTCTTCATCTTGGCTTTTATGGCGAAGACTTTTGGAGGGATATCATAGGCCTAGGTCAATGACTTCGTAGCCGGCTGCAGCCCACATAGTTGCAATTATTTGTCGCCCAATATCGTGGACATCTCCTTCAATTGTACCCATGATAATTCATCCACATTGGCGACCTTGGCAGAATTTTTCGCTAACAGTGGCTTTAGCACGTTTGAACTGAGCAGTTAGGCATTCGCCGATCATACAGATATTAGGTCAGATAGCATCATTGGGTTTTCGTCTTCTTTTGTTCATGTTTCTTCTTCAAAAATTGTGGCGGAGTAGTCTCTTTTTGTGATTTCTTTGGTCCAGTTCTAGAAGGTTCTTCTCAAGTAGGTCCATCGGGTCAGCGCCAAAGTCTATGGCTTTTTGTGTTAGTTCGGCGCATCGCTTGGGGTTCTGCGCGTTGAAGGCTTCTTTGAGTTCTTTTATCGAAGATTGAACGGACATCCTTTTTCAAGCCTCTTCTATTTGATTTTATATGCGCTAACTGACTTACCTAAAATCATTTATATAATATCGTTCGTATCAAAAGTGACAAATCATAGAGAAAAATCAGGTTACAGTGTTGTTGGGAATAAATGAACCAAGAATTTATCATTGACACGCTCACAAAAATGGGATTAAGTGAAGAAGAGGTGAAAATCTACATCTTCTTGGTTGAGAACAGGGCACTAAAACCCAAAGATGTTGTGGCAGTCACGAAATACAACAGAATACAAGTTTATCGTATGCTGAAAAACTTACAGCTGAAAGGCATGCTTGAAGCAACACTAGGTTTTCCTTCGAATTTTGAAGCTGTCCCCCCCCAGAAGAGCCCTTGACCTTCTCATACAATCAAAGAAGAGAGAGTTTAACACTCTTCAAAAAAATAAGTCCAGCATCATAGCAGCTCTTGAACAAATCCAAGTTACCGAACCCATGACAACAATTGGGAAATTTGCGGTTGTAATTGAAGGAATGGATGCACTTATCACAAAAAAAGTAGCAGATGGGGCGTCATACTAAGAAAAGAGCTCATTATAGAGGCACATGACAAACTATCATGGGCTATCGAAGATTTCTTTGGTGAATTTGACGAACATCCTTGAGAAGCGTAATAAGAGAACAATCTCTTTTAAGATTGCTAACAGAGAGCTTCACCAGAAAACCTTGAGGTGATCAACAAAATACTTGAAAAGCATAAAAAATCAGATATGTATTTTGAAGTTCGTCATTCAAATTAGAACCCCGTCTATTTCCAGATTATATGATCAGAGATGAAGAAGAGATTCTTTTCAGCTTGACTCCGTATGAAGACTTAACTACAACAAAACCTGCAGAATACAGGGGGCTATGGACGAATAGTCAATCATTTATTCGAGCCATTAAATTGCTCTTTTAAAAGAGTTGGAATGAAGCGGTCAATACTTAAAGAAAAAAAACAGCCGGCGGAGCGTTTCATCTAAGAGTTAGCCCAGAGAGCGCGAAATTCGCCATCATTATATCGTTTGCTTTAGTTTCTAATACATTTTGTTACTGTAACCTAAAAATGATACAAACTATATTTTATAACAAAATATTTACCTTTAATGTGCAAGGTAGAATTATGTCTAAATTCAAAAAGAAGATCTACAGAGGCTGATGAGCAGATTGATCTATTGAAAGGAAAACTAGAAATGGTATACCTACTAGCAGCATAAAAGACTTTGGTGTTTTTGTTTTGAATTGCACTGATGCGCCTGAAGCATATCTTATATTGGTAGGCAAAGAAGGTACAGTTGAAAAAATTGAAAAGGGCTTGGTTGATGATTTAAGTCCAAAAGGTAAAGCAACCCCTAGCGCGACCACCGAGGATCTTAAAGCACTATTGGATGGTCAACTTAACCCTATAGCAGGCATTCAGGCTGGCGCAATCCGTGTGGATGGTTCAATGGATGCTCTTATGAAACTTTCACCGGCATTGATGTAATTGAAGACTATAAATTTGTTGTCACATTTTGTTCGGCAGGCTAATCCGATGAATCCAGTTGTCATCTATTCAACAAAAGGCGGTAACACTGAAAAAGTTGCGCGTGAAATCGCCCAAGAATTAAACTGTGAAGCAATCAAAATATCGGGAGAATCGGATTTTTCAACAATATCACTTAAGGATTTTGACCTTGTGTTTATTGGAACCTGGGTTCGCGGTGGGGAACCAAGCCCGGATATGCTCAGTTTCTTAAAACAGCTGAATTTGGAAGATAACAATAGGCAGTTTGCTCTTTTTATGACTTGGGCAGGTGGCGGCAAAAGCGATGTCTTGACGTTTAACCGAGTAAAACAGCTTTTAGAAGCTAAGAACCAAAGGTTACTTGACGACTGCTACAAATGTTTGGGCAAGACTTTTGGTTTAGCAAGGCGTGGGCACCCAGATGCACAAGATTTAGCCGACGCTCGAAAGTGGGCTATGACACTAATCAATTCTCAGCCTATGTGAATTTCCTTAACCTTAGGCTCTTGAACCAACCCTTTCTTGTGGATAGTGAAAATGTTAAAGAGTACACGGAACTTCTGCGCAAGCTCAAAGAGTCCAAGCAGAACTTGAGTTATAATTAGCTAGCGGGTTCTTTTTAGGAAGGGGGAAATCCATACGTTTGTGTCAAAGATTACTTTATCCGTCTTACCCATTCTATGGTCTCAATAATAATTTTGCAAAATTGATATTCTGTTTTTGCGCTTGTATGAAGTGGTCAATTGCAAAAGTAACCCCCCAGTAGCATGAGTTCTTTATTTGGGTGCAAGAGTTTATTTTGTTATAGTTGAGGTTCATATCCAATATAGAATTAACTAAAAATAGGTGCCGGGAGGGGGATTCCAGCACCAATTTACCAGTAAAAATTGTAAGCAAGTTCGCTGGGATTTGTTTACTTATTTTAAGCGAATCCTTATCCATCAAGAGACTTCTTCGATATTCTTCATTAAAGTGAATTTTCTCGGTGTTTGCGTTTCTTGGAGTAGACTAACAAACCAGCAGCCACCGCTAACACGACTATGAACGTCGCAGCGACAACAACTGTGGTTAGGAAAGACCCTGTTTGTGGTGGTTCTGCACCAGTATTAATCGTTGGAAGCTGTGTAGAATTAGGTGTTGCCGATGGAGGGATGTTAAAGTTCGGAATCTCAAGATCGGTTATGGGGTTAACTAAGGGGTGGTAATCAATGCTTCTGTTTGTTGCCCAAGTGACTTCGTCCACATAAGGGGTATCCCAGATCCCTGAGCTGTCCACTTCGGTGGCGTTAGGATAGGCGGCAGTGTAATTGCTCCAGTAGTTTCTATCTACAAAGGGTGCATCCGCCAAGTCAACAAGCGTTCCACTATTGAAGAAGTTGTTTTCCGTAATTACATCAAGCCCGCCGTGGTTATAGTCCACGAAAACTCGAGCATTAACGAAACTGTTATGTTTTAACTAGGTTGCCTACCCCGCTACCGCCTAAAATATGTATGCCGGCGCTCTCAAAACGGTTCCCGATAAAGCTGTTGTTGTTTGAGGGCGTGTATATGCCTTCCAAGAAATTGTAAATTCGCAGATTCTTCACTAAAACGTTACCATAAGCATTGAAGGTTTCATCATGGCCCACCAGATTTATCGCTCTCACATTTACCGCCTGATTGCCTTCAAGAGTGTGCCCTGCTCCATCTATAATAATTCCTGCTCTTTGAACTGTTATGGTGCCAAAAATATCTACTATAAAGGTGTAGGTGTTCCCGTTTCTTTGAAGCCAAGTAAAATCAGTGTTTGGTTCAATGCTTCCATCTGGCTTGATTGTTAGGTTGAGTGGTTCTTGTGCTTTAACTGGTAATGCGACGAATTGAAAGAGAAACTATCAGGCAGACAGTAACTAAAGCAATGCAGGCTTTCATGGGCTATCAGAAACAGTCATGAAGTTTTCGGCTTATAGGTATTTTCGTCAAGAAACGAGACTGTGTGAAAAGTCTGCTCTAACTTGCCTAGAATGCCGTTAATTTTAAATCTAGACACATCGCCATAACAAACCAAGACCAGAATAAGTGAGCAGACAATGAATGAAACCGACAGCTATGTAGAGGGCTTATCCAGAAGCCAAACGTTTCTGCTGCCCAAAACAATAGAAGAATACGTTGCACCAGACAACCCAGTAAGATTCATAGACGCATACGTAAACACGCTCGATATGGAAAAGTTAGGCTTTACCCATTCAACGCCTCAGGATCTTGGAAGACCCTCATACAACCCAAAAGACCTCTGCAAACTCTACCTCTACGGAGGCCTAAACCACATCCGCTCAAGCAGAAAGCTTGAAAGAGAATGCAAAACAAACCTTGAAGCCATGTGGCTGCTCAAAGGCTTAGCGCCTGATTTTAAGACGATATCGGATTTTAGAAAGGATAACCCATCAGCCATAAGCGCCTTGTTCAGAGCTTTTGTAGCTTTCTTAAAAGATCTCAGTCTCTATGGAGCAAAACAAGTAACCGTAGATGGCACCAAATTACGGGCTGTCAACTCAAATGATAAAGCCTTTACCCAAAGAGCGCTTGCGAAGAGAATAAAAGTCATGGAAAAATCAGTGAAGCACTATCTTGAAGAGTTGGATGCCCAGATAAGCAAGAAGCGGCTGATGAGCAGCAAGCTAATGGTGAATTAGGTGAAGATGCTAAAGCTTTTGAGGTAGACAAACTGGCTGCTCTGCTTGAGAAAAAGGAAAAATCTGAAGAAATTCTTAGTAAAATGGAAAAGAGCGGTCAGAAAGAGGTTGCTTTAACCGATTCGGATTGTCGGCAGATGATGAATCATGGCAGAGTTGAATCATGCTATAACATGCAGGCGGCTGTGGATTCAAAAAATCACCTGATCGTTAACTATTTGGTGACTAACGAGGCTTCGGACCTAAATCAACTCAGCGGCGTGACCATAAGCGCTAAAGAAACATTGGGCGTTGAGCAGATTGATTGTTTATCTGATAAGGGGTATTTTGATTTTATTCAGATTAAGCAATGTGTCGATAATGGGGTTACGCCTTTTGTTGCTGTAAAGAGGTCTGGAAGCGGTGGCAGTATTGTATCGCCAGAGTTTACTGCCGATAAATTCCGCTATGATAGGGCTGCTGATGTTTATGTTTGCCCAGCTGGGCAGAGTCTTTTCTTTCAGTGCTGTACGTTTCAGGATGGAATGGATAAGCGAATTTACAAGTGCCAGAAGGGTGTTTGCTCTGCATGCCAGTTTTTCATGACTAAATGTACAGGTAATAAGAGGGGGCGGTTGATTTGGCGGTGGGTGCATGAGGAGGTTGTGGATGATTTGAGAAAGCGGATGAAATTGCATCCTGAGGTTATGGGTGAGCGCAAAAAGGTTGTGGAGCATACGTTTGGGACGTTGAAGAGGGCGTTTGGTGCTCCTTATTTGTTGCTTAGGGGTCTTGGGAAGGTTAGTGGAGAGGTTGGGTTGCTTTTGTTTTCTTATAATTTGAGGAGAGCTTTGAACATTCTTGGGGTTGAAGCTCTAATTTCGGCGCTTGTTAAAAAATAAAGGATATGAGAAAAGTAAAATCACAAAGAGAATTGGGCAATTTTTCAAGCTTCCAATCGGTCGTTATGTAATTTTTCACACGGTCTCAAACTTTGACTATATCCAGTCAAGAAACTTTTACGAATAAGCTTTTATCGCATATGTTTCTTTATCGTAATTATGCGTAGTTTAGGTAAGAGTTTCGCTTCATTTCCTGTCGCCGTTTTCATTATGTCATTAATAATTCTTCAATTTACTTTAGTTTCAGCCCAAACCTCAAGCAACACTTTACCTCCTGCCACTCAATGGCAAAAATTATATGGAACGGGAAGTTCTGAATCAGTTTCTAACTTGATTCAAACAAGTGATGACGGATACGCCTTTTTAGATTGTGGCAAATCCTACCAACAATCCCTTTTTATTCCTTCAACTCTCTTCAAACTTGATTCTTCAGGTAACATGCAATGGAATAAAACTATCAATTTATTTAAAGCGTCAAACCTCATTCAGACCAGCGATGGCGGATATGAAATAGCTGGAGAATGGAGCGATTACGGCAACACACAAGGCATACCTTATCAGGCTACTCCAACATTGATAAAATTGAATTCAAAAGGAGACATGCAATGGTATGAAAATACAAGCACTGTTTTAAACTTGGCTATTGTTTCATCAAATATTCAAACCAGCGATGGCGGGTTCGTTTACTTTGAACCAGCAAATGTAAATGGTTTTCCCACTTTTGTTTCTTTTCCTACTCTTGTAAAAATAGATTCAGATAACGATACGCAGTGGATTGAGAATTTTACTTATTCAGGTCCTGCAAATTATTATAATGGCACTATTACTTTTCCTTTCAAAATATTTTCTATCATTGAAACATCGGATGGAGCACTTGCATGTCTGGGCATTGCAAACTCTTATTTGAATCCTCAAGGATTGTGGGGTTTTATTTACTTAATTAAAACTGCGCCATTTTTGCCTTTGCCATCACAGAGTCCTTTACCGACACCTTTACCAAGTCCCACACCAACTCCGACCATGATAACTGTTAATGAACAAATTCTAATAATTGCACTTATAGCGGTAGTTGTTGCCTTAAGCATTATTCTGTTAATTTATAGAAGGCATCGAAAAACCGCTAAGCTAAGTCAATAGACCTTTTCCATGGTATACGTGAAGTTTACATCAAACGATTGGGTTATTACTGAGTACATTCAAAAGTTGGGTCTAATTTGTGTCAATACTGACAGTATGCTTACTTAATAGTATCCGCTAATATAGAGGGTTTAGACTGTTGGAATTCTCGGATTCCATACTTTGCGTTCATTTCTTAGATACTTCGCAAGTAAGAGAGCTTCTTCACTAATCAACGTATCAATAGATTGTCTTTTGCCGACCTTGATTCTTTCAATGTCAACCATGCGGTCAAAGAAGGCGTTTAAATCTTCAGCTAAACTGTCAGTCTCACACTCTTTGAGATGTATTTTTTTGCCCATCTTGAGATGCATCATGAAGTCAGTTACCAACACAAAGTCTTTTTTGCGTAGCTTACGGCATCTTTCAATCAAGAAATCATCAATCAAATAACGGTATAGCTCTTGAAAATCACATACTAAACTGGGTTTGCCATGTTGGACAGAGTGTAGGAAACCTAAATTTCGCCTTCAATAACGCTTTGTGAACTCTGCACTCTAAAACGCAATATGCAAAATTGAAAACGTTGTTTACCCCATCGTAAGCGTTGTGCGTTTCTCTGGTTTCTGGTCTGATTTTTTCGGGAAATAACATTAAAATTGGGCGAATAATCTTTGGCATTATGGGATTTAATAGCCATTAGTTTTCGTCTAGTTAGCTTTGAAAGAAGAAGAAGATTGCGAAAATCACTCTTCTTCTTCTATTGAAGATAATTAAGTCCACACGACGCCCCTTCCACGCCAACAAAAATCCTTTGTTACCTACTCTAAACCTGTGGAACAAACTGAAACACAGAACGAAAACACCATTAAACTATTTCACACACGTACAATTGGAACAACCGATTTACTCACTTAGTTTGTTTTGATTGCTGTTACCGCATTGTATAGTTCCGAAAACACGGTTCAGAGAGTATATTAATCAACTTCAATTATCGAAAGGGAAGAAAAATGATTAACGTAATAAAATCTTCTTTCAAGACTAAGGTGGTAAGTTTAAAAGTTCAGCCAAGCAGTATTTGTGTGAGCAAAAAAACATGGATTACGCCATAATCGCCGACGCCTACGAAAAAATCGAAGCAACCACCAAACGCCTTGAAATGACTGATTTGCTGGTTGAACTGCTAAAGAAAACGTCCAAAGACATCATTTCCAGAGTGGTTTATTTAACACAGGGCAAACTATACCCAGACTTCATGGGAGTGGAAATGGGTGTAGCCGAAAAACTCGCCATAAAAGCACTATCACGAGCAGCTGGGCAAAGCTGAAAGCGTAATCCAATCCGAACTGCAGAAGAGCGGCGACATCGGTGAAACCTCTCAAAAACAGTTAGAAAAACGCAAGCAATCAACTTTCTTCACAAAAAAACTAACCGCTGAACGTGTCTATGAAACACTCGATAAACTTGCTAAAACCTCAGGCTGCAGGCACTGTAGACACGAAAATGGCTCTTCTTTGCGGGCTATTAACTGATGCCTCGCCCATGGAAGCGAAATGGATAATCCGAACAGTCACGGGCAACCTGCGTTTAGGCATCGCTGATATGACGGTGCTTGATGCGTTGGCGATAGCTTATGGCGGCGGAAAAGAATCGAGAGAACTTATCGAACGAGCCTATAACATCTCCTCCGATTTAGGCAGAGTCGCTAGTGTCGTCGCCGAAAAAGGAGCAGAGGGTATCAAAGAGTTCCAAGTTAAGGTTTTTGAACCAATTCGCCCCATGTTGGCTGAGCGGCTTGGAGCTCCTGAGGAAATTTTGGAGAAGTTCAGCGGTAAATGTGTAGCCGAATACAAGTACGATGGCGAGCGAATTCAAGCGCACAAGAAAGATGGCAAAGTCATATTGTTTTCTAGGCGATTAGAGAACATTTCTGACCAATACCCCGATGCCGTCGATTTAATCAAGGAAAAAATAATGGCTAAAGAAGCTATCTTAGAAGCAGAATGCGTCGCGATGGATTTAGAAACTGGCGATATGCGTCCATTTCAGGAACTTATGCATCGCCGTCGCAAATATGGCGTCGAAGCAGCAATCAAAGATTATCCGATTTCGCTCTTCGCCTTTGATGCATTATATGTCGACGGCAAAGACCTAACCCTTGAACCATTTCCGCATAGACGCAAAACCCTAGAAAAAATCATTAAACAAAACGACCGCATGAAGCCCGCCACCCAGAAACTCGTCAACAACCCCAAGGAACTGGAGGATTTCTTTGAGGAAGCCATAGCGGAAGGTTGTGAAGGGCTTAATGTGCAAATCCGTCGCCAAAGACTCTGTTTACCAAGCGGGAAGCCGAGGTTGGCTCTGGATAAAACTCAAACGTGACTACCGAAGCGAAATGACTGACACCGTGGACTTGGTGGTGGTTGGCGCTTTTCACGGCAGAGGCAAACGCGTCGGAGCTTATGGCGCTTTGCTCTTGGCCACCTACAATGATGAAACGGACACATTTGAAACAGTTACCAAATGCGGCACAGGCTTCACAGACAAAGATTTGGCACAACTCTATGAAATGCTCCAGAAACATGTGATTCCACGCAAAAACAGCCGCGTCCAATCAATCTTGGAAGCAGATGTATGGTTTGAACCAGCCGTGGTTTTGGAAATTTTAGGCGCAGAAGTCACACTAAGCCCCATCCACATGGCTGCGATGGACTCCATCCGCAAAGATGCAGGGCTTAGCCATCCGTTTCCCACGCTTCACCGGGAAATACCGCACCGACAAAGCCCCAGAAGACGCAACTACTTCCAAGGAAATCGTGGAAATGTACCGTGGGCAACTGAAGAAAATCGGCGAAGCTTCTAGAAAGCTAAAACTGATAAGTCTCCTATGCCTAAATAAGTTGAGAGCGCGAATTGCCTTGTCTCAAGACTCAGAAAAAATGAAAACCATGATAGCCTTCAAAAAACGCCTTGAAGAGCAACTAGAAAAATTAACCGCTGAAACTAAAGAGGTCCAAGCAACTCTTGACACTGTTAACCAGATTCTTGCTTGAGAAAGGCTTTAAACGCGGAGACATAAAAGAAGTACCTGCAGCACAAACTCCTATACCTAAGGAAGTTGTTTTGCCAAAACACGAACCTGAACCACCAAAAAGTGCGCCGACTCAGATGCACACGGAACCCGAAAGCGTTATACCCCTAAAAACTATGGCAGATGAACCGTTAGCACTCATATATTTTGACAAACAAACCATTCATGTATTGCCTGATGAAACCAAAGACTTCAGCGTGAATACTGCCCCGTTTACTAACTTTTTGGTTGAGAAAGTCTTCTCCAAAATGCAAGAAAAAGACAAGGAACTTGTACGAT
Source organism: Candidatus Bathyarchaeota archaeon (assembly GCA_963842545.1). GTDB lineage: Archaea > Thermoproteota > Bathyarchaeia > Bathyarchaeales > Bathycorpusculaceae > Bathycorpusculum. The sequence continues at coordinate 57,640 of CAWJGR010000003.1, read as the reverse complement.
TAGGACAGTTGACAGCCTGAAAAAATGTTCTCCTATAATATCGTACGCGAAGGCGACCTAATCCGCGAGATAATAATTAAGAACGTCGATGATGAGCGCCTGAAGGAACTGAAGTCGAGCATCCGCTGGACTTTCGAAAAAATGTTTGAAAAAATGAAAAGCAACTTATAATCTAAATTGAATGTTTCTTTAAGGTGTCAGCTATTCTGTTTTTGGGGCATAACCCGACGAGTCGTTCTGCTTCTTGGCCATCTTTGAAGATTATCATAGTTGGTATGCTGAAGACCTGGAATTTTTCTGCGGATACTGGGTTCTCATCAACATCTAATTTGCCGATCATAACTTTGCCACTGTATTCTTTTGCCAATTCTACGATAGTTGGAGCTAAAGCCCTGCATGGACCACACCAGTTAGCCCAGAAATCAACAAATACAAGTTTGTTTTTCTTTATTGTTTCTTCAAAATTTGAGTCAGTAATATGAAAAGGTTCAGTACTCATTGCCACATCTCCATTAATTCCTAATACTATTTTTAGGGTTGTTTGATATAAACCGTTCGTGGCTGAATTTTTTGGGAAAGCTGCATTTTAGAAATCCATGCAATTTAGCACTCAGAAAATATTTGAATGACAGTAGTTTAATGCAGCTCCTAAGAAATTTTATCGTTTTACTATTTTTTCTAATTAATGAGAGTATATAGCAATAATTCTTGCCATTTAAATTAAAAATGGAACTCGCATGCATCTTTGGCTTGTGATTGCTTGCTTACTCCCACAAAACCATATACTCAACTTAAAGAATGACAAATTGAACTGTACGCTCCCTATTTCTAGTAAATAGGTGATTTGTTATGAATCGAAAGGAACTTTTCTGGATTTTTAAAACTTCCTTTCGGGATTGGCTAGACGATAATGCAACCCTGCGAGCTGCAGCACTAACTTTTTTCATAATTCTACCCTTACCAACTTGCTTCTTTATTGTAGTAGCTATTTTTGCTCAGTTTTATGGTCAAACTCAAGCAATTCAAATATCTCGTTACTGCAAATATCATCGGTAGGAGGACCTGCGGTAGCTGAATTATTTTGGCAATTGATTTCAAGCGCAACATCACCCTTTGCTTCTGTTTGGACAGCAATTGTTGTTGTGGGTTTTTCGGTTGGCGGGGCAATTGGAGCATTTTCTGTTTTGCGAGATTCGATGGATTGCATTTGGGAAGTTAGAGTACCTAAAGGGCGACCTTTGTGGAAGAGGATTAGGCAGACAATTGGTCCGTTTGTTCTTGTGTCAGTTCTTGGTTTGATCGTCATTGCATGGACTGCAATAGCAAGTAGCTTGTTCAGTTTGATCACGTTATATCTCAATAAATGGAACTCTAACCGTTTTTGTCATTGCCATTGCACAAGCAGTGTTAACGTTTAGTGTAGTCACTCTTCTTTTAGCTATAATTTACAAAATGATTCCAGAAGCAAAAGTTCACTGGACAGATGTATCCATTGCATCCATAGTAACTGGAATCGCATTCACCGTTACGAATTATATTTTTGGAACATACATTCAAGTCTTCACAATCACGACAGTTATTGGAACAGCAGGCGCATTGCTTGATTATTTTGCTTTGGATTTTTGTTCTAAACGAAATAGTGCTTTTTGGAGCTGAATTCTCTAAAGTCTATGCCACAAACGCTGGAAAACATGCAAAGCAACATTCGCCCACTCCTTTCGAATGGTTATTTGGATCATTCGAGGCAGCTGGAGAACGAATTGAACAAGCGACGAAGGATGAATTTGAGACCGATGAAAAACACGAACAAGAATCAGCCTCATAATTAAAGGAAGCGTGGACGGATGATAAAACATTAAACGTTGAAATTTGTCCATCATATTTTGTTTTTTTAAATGAGTATGTGTTAACTACGCACAAATCGTTAATACCTAATTTTGTCTACCGTATTTGGTGGGTTAAATATGAGGCGCTCCAAACTGGAAATGTATGTTGATATTCTGAAGGTTTTGGCCAGAAAGGCCCCTTAGAGCTAAAGCACTTAATGTCTCATGGAAACCTTAACTACGATTTGTTAATTGAACATTTGGGATTCTTAATCAAGCAAGGATTAATTGAAGAAGTTTTAGTTGATAAAAACAGTGTGGTTTATTCGAACACAGATCGTGGAACATCAGTAATTAGGTTTTTTGGGCAATTAGATAAGTCGCTTCCGGCAAAACAAGATGAGACAGATTCTTACTCATTTCAAATTGAAACGGGAAACTAAAATTGATCAATCGAAAGCGTTAATCGATTCGAAATATCCCAGTTCCACTAAATATTGGATTATCGTCGTTTAAGCCAAAATAAACACATAATCTTTGTCCTTTATCTGTTAAAGAATACATTACTTTCGATCCAAATGTCTCTTGAGTGATTATGTTCATCTTAACTAAAAAATTGAAGAATTCTTTTGTTAGGACGAGGTTGATGCCTGCCTTGCGCATTATTTGTTTTTGCGCCATTGTCTCTCCGTTTTCTAGCACCTTGATTACGGCAAGGTACATCTCCATTCTCGAGAGTCCCAATTCGTTCGCCTTTCAAGAAAAATGGAAACTTTTCAACTATTAAGCCTTTCGACTTAAGACTGTTCTCACGAGAGAGAAAGCAGTAAACAGAATATTCAATTATTATTAAAACTGGAATTTCATGTTGCTTCAAGAATTCTGAGACAGCTCCTCCGAGTTTAGCAGGTCAGTAGCTTGGTATTTACAGAATGAATTAAGGACTGTGAATTAGTAAATAAGATAATTTTGATTGGGCTTAAGAAAAACTATTATTTTTTCCCAAAAGTTCGAGGATCAATCTGCTGACGTTTACCATCCTTATCAACTATGTACATTTGAAATTCGTATTCGTCACAGTAATTCTTGAAATCAATATATCTCTCTTTATTACCTTCAAACATCTCAGGAGTCGCAATCTCACAAATACGAGTTAAACAACCTTTCTTTTCTGCTTGAACATCTGGAACATAATTTTCACCGATCATTGATGGTTTCTCGTAGCCCTCTAAGTTCGCTTTAACAGTCCAATTATCGCGTTTCAATTCCTCGGCAACTGCCATAACGCAGGAGTCGTGGTTTTCTTGAGATTTATTTTTTTTCTCCAACACACACAATCCTCATAAATTTTTTATTATTGTTTTTTCCACGGCCTTTTAACTCCGTCATTATCCCAGTAAGCGCAGCACATGCGTACAGTAACGTACATTTCTATTTTTTTGTTGTAACAAAATTTCTTGGTGGCTGCGTCTCCTTTAGAGCCTCCTGGAAGTGTTATTAAGTCAGCCATTTCAGCTCGGCTCATTTCTTCTTGGTTTTTTGGGTCAATTCCACCTTGGTTGTTTAGTTCCTGCAAAAATACAGGTTCACTGTTGTTTGCTATGAATTTGCAGTTAAAACAGTTGGTTCCGATAACCTTTTCTTTAGTCAAACTGGTTTTACTCATTAAAACACATTAGGATAATTATTTTTCTTTGAAATAAACTTTTGCAAAACTACTTCCTAAGAAAATTTGATTGTTCATTAGTTACTTTGAGGGTTTTTTTCAATTAAATGTTGCTAATTATCATACTTATACCATCAAAAAAGATAACACATTTTTTCGGCTTCAAGAAGGGGTGTTGATGGTGGGCCGAGGCGGATTTGAACTGCCGACCTTTCGATTATCAGTCGAACGCTCCAGCCAAGCTGAGCTACCGGCCCCCATTTTTGAGGCGACAGAAGTTTAATATTATGTGGGTTTATAAGAATTGCCGTAAATCTTTTAATGCAACTCCATTATTGAGTTGTTAGGTTAGTTTAGTTTGGGTTCGTAGCCTAGCACGGATTAAGGTGTCGGCCTTCGGAGCCGGAGATCGTGGGTTCAAATCCCACCGGACCCGCTTATTTTACAAAATGGCGTTTTCTGCTTTTGATTTTGAAAGCAACAAATGTCAATGCCATAGCCAATAACTAGAATACCAATTTTCAAATGGATTTTTGATATTATGTAATATTTAGTTTTTGGAGACAAATCTTAAATCTGACTTCCATTGCATAAGAAAAGCGAGAAGGAAACGATACAATGGTAGATATACTCTTAGTCTTAGCAATAGTAATTCCCTTAATTGTAATCTTGTACGCATTAATTTCGTCCCTGAGAATTGTTAGGCCCACAGAGAAAGGATTAGTTGAACGATTTGGCAAATACCATAGGTTTGTTGAAGGCGGAATAACTTTGTTAGTGCCTTTCGTGGACCGAATCATCAAAGTCAACGTCACCGAACGCATGACACCTGTTCAGCGACAAGACGTAATCACCAAAGACAAAGTTTTCATGGGCGTCGACGCCGTAGTTTTTTACCGAATCAAACAAGACGAACAGTCAGTTAAGGCATCGCAGTATGCAGTAGCTAGTTTTGCAGCTCAAATTGACACCTTAGCCCGAACAGTGTTAAGAGACATCATCGGAGGAATGGATATGGCAATCGCAAATACATCCAGACCCATAATCAATGCCAGCCTCAAAAACGCGCTAGATGAACAGACAGAGAAGTGGGGAATAGAAATTGTGCGGGCAGAAATCAAAGACTTAGAGCCGCCAAGAGAACTCATCGTATCCATGGAGTCTGTGCTTAAAGCTGACAACGAACGCCAAGCAGCAGAGAAAACCGCTATCGCCCAAGCAACCCTAGCAAGTGGACAGAAAAACGCTGCAATTCAGGTTGCAGAAGGACAAAAGCAAGCGGCAATTCTTTCATCTGAAGGCCAGAAAATTGCAACAATCCAAATTGCGGAAGGAGACGCACAAGCAACCAAGTTGAGAAACGAGGCTTTGACAACGTACTTCAAAGACAGCGCCATCACATTTAAGCAACTGGATACGATTTCAGCGTCTTTGATGAACAACACCAAGATAATTGTTCCCGAAGGCAAAGCCATTTCGTTAATACTCAATGAGCAAGAAAACCTGTCAAAAGCAACCATAATTCCCATCACACCAGCGTCAACACAGAAAACCAGTAAACAAATGTAAAAACGGCTTTTTTTAAGCCTTCACATTTTTAGTTTTCTACAGTAATCTTTTATCATTAGATTATGTTCAAAAGCCAACTGCTCTGGCAGATTGTTTAGGCTGAAAAGTTGAATTTCTTGGATTTCGCTGTCTTGTTTTTTGATTTCTCCGCCGACAGGTTTGACTATAAAACAGGTTGGGAAATATTCGTATTCGATGTCGTCTTTGATGCCTTTTTCAACGTAATCGCCAATTCTGTCTATAATCGCGACTTCAAGTCCTGTTTCTTCTTTAACTTCCCTAACAATTGTTTGTTCAATGGTTTCGCCAGGGTCCATTCTGCCGCCAGGCAACGCCCAGTACCCTATGAAGGGGCGAGTGTTTCGTTTTATAAGTAAAATCTGGTTGTTTGGAAAAGGGATTATGGCAGTTGAGGTTTTACCTGTATACTTCTTCATTGTAGTCAAACCTATGTTGTTATTTTTAGTCTCCAGTTAATGATTATGGTTGCGGCGAAGATTATGATGCCTGCGAAAACTACAAATGGCCCTGGAAAATTAATGCCAAAATTGAAAATGCTCCATACAAGGACCCCTGAGAACCCTGCGGCTGCACCGAAAACAGCACTAAGCCACGAGTATCTTCGCATGTGTGAGCTCAAGTTTTTTGCTGCTATCGCAGGCACAATTACAAGGAAGCCCACCAGTAATGTTCCGACTATTTGGATTCCGATGGCGACGACAACTGAAACAAGAAAGAGGTAGAGCAGGTTAACTCTTGCAACTTTTATGCCTTTTGAGATGGCAAGGTCTTCGGAAATCATCGCCAAAACTAATTTGTCATAAATTAATTTTGTGAGGATTATAGCTACAATGCAGACTATTGCTGCTATCAGTGTGCTAAGTAGTGTTACTTGGGAAATATCTCCAAAAAGCGCAGCTTCAAGGTCCTCCAAACGGGTCCCATAAATCAAGATTCCTATTGCTAAAGCCAGAGTAAACATGGCTCCAACGAGCGCTTCGAAAGAGATTTTTGTTGTTCTTTGAATTTGCCAAATTATGGCTGCTGACACAAACAAAAATGCAAAGGCACCTAGAAATGGGTTAAAATGAAAAGTAATTCCAATTGCCAAACCAGGTAGCGCAACGTGGGATAGTGCGTCGCCGACTAGAGCCATTTTCTCCAATACCATTAATGAACCCAGATAACCTGTGGCTACCCCAACAAAGATTGACAAAAATAGACTGTAAAGCGTAGTGTCGAGCATTCTTTTTATTTTTCTCCTCTTTCGGTTTCAACGCAGACTGTTTCACCGTAGATTTGTCTCTGTATATTTGGTTGAGCTATTTCTTCTGCAGGTCCACAGAAAGTAACGCATTTGTTTATAGCAAGTAAAGCGTCCGCGTATTCTTGGACGATATGTATGTTGTGGGTTATTAGGAAAATCGTAATTTTCTGTGTTTTCTTGATTTCGTTAAGCATTAGATAAATCGGTTCTTCACTATCCATGTCAACGCCAGTTGTGGGCTCATCTAAAAGCAGAACATTGGGGTTGTCGTTTAGTGCCCAAGCAATCAAAACACGCCTCAACTGCCCGCCCGAGAGAACGCCCAATCGTTTGTCTAATATACTGTTATCGTTTAATCTTACTTTTCTTAATGATTTTTCTACGTCAACACCGTTCCCAATCGACAGGAATTCTCTAACGGACATAGGAATGTCGGAAACCGAGACGTATTGGGGAACATAGCCGATTTTTACTTTCTCAGTCCACTCGATTGAACCGGTGTGCGGTACGAGGTTCAGAAGTGTTTTAAGTAAAATTGTTTTTCCTGCACCGTTTGGTCCAAGGATAGCTAAGGTGGTTCCTTTCTTAGCGTTGAAGCTAATGTGGTCTAGTAAGCTTTGGTTTTGGAGTTTTACGCTAAGATTTGAAACCTTTAGTATGTATCCGTTGTCTTCTGCCACAATTAACCACTTCAGCCTTTTGCGCTTTAGTATCTGTTTGAAGAGTGCAATAAGTTTTTTGAAACAACCAAACGCTATCGTGTTAATTGGTTGCTTAAAACTTGCTGCTCTTTATCTGAGAGCCAGCCTTCGTGTCTTAAGTAGACTAAGCCCCTCGCAACATTTTCCATAAATAAACCATTATTTAAAAGATTGTTTCTTTGGGCTAAATTGTTGAGTTGGTTTTCAAACATGGCATTTTGTTTTGTTAACACCTGAACCTTGTCAATTAGGGTAGTTATTGTTTTGAAGCGTGGAGTTAGCAAGTCTTTGATTTTTGGCATTCCAAAAGCACCTCTTATTTTAACTGAAAAATCAAGCTCTGTAATCGTTGAAGGCGGAATTATGTGGAAACGTCTTGTTGAACCTATTTCAAAGCAAGCCGCATAAAAAGGAACTTGAAAAAGACCTGGATTCTTCAAACCTTGGCTCTGAATCCCCAATCTTTCAAAACTTGCGTTAGTTGCATCTCTTAACTTGATGGCTTTGTTTAAGCTTTCGATTACTGGTTTTTCTTGCTTAAGTAACTTGTCGGTTTCCTGCTTCAATGTGAGTATTTTGGCGTCGCGGGTTACTTCAATTTCTAGCAAGGGTTGGCGTGCGAACTTTATTTCTGCGTCAAGACTAAAATTTAAATTGGACGTTTCCTGCACTTTTTGTTTGCTCAATTTTTTGATGTTGTTTTCGTTGTTCTTAAGTTCTTTTTTAAGCTCGTTCTGCTCTTTTTTGGTATGCTTGATTTTTTCATTCCAATGTTTTTCATAAAAGGCATGGTTTTTTTCTGTATGAGCTTTTACTTCGCGTAGATAAAGCCTGATTTTTTCCTCGTTTGCTTCGATGTTTTTTTGTGTTTTCGTCTTTAGTTTTTGCAAGCTTTCGATTTCTTGCTCAAAGCTTTCTGTCAAATCCTTAATTTTCGTCCTGTAGTCCTTTGTTAGTTTTGCTATTTTGGGGTTTACAAATTCCTCTTGAGCCCTTATTTTAGCGTCTGCTTCTTCTTTAATTGCTTCTGCTTCATAATCAAGCTCCGTTAGGTACTGGCTTGTTGTGATGTTTACTTGTCTTATACATTCTTTGAGTTTTTCTGCTTCTTCTCTTAGGAGCGTCTTTAGTTGATCCAGCTCAGTTAGCTGAGAAGAAATTGAAGTTTCTTCGATGTTTGGTGAAAACAAGGCTCCACTTGCCTGTGCTTGTGCCTCTGTGGATTCTTTGCGGTAAACGTTTATTTCGTTCTCAAAATCCGCGTCGACAATTAAGCCTCTGAGCATGAATAGTTTTTCTCTCGTGGATTGTTGAAAATAGTTGCTGTGGTCTGATAGGAAGGCTGTGTACTTTTCTCTGAGGCCTTGAATTTGCCTCTAAGCTTTCTAAGAAGCCTTTAGCAGAAGGCACCTCAATGTAAGGCAAGCTGTAGCTATGAGTCCCCAAAGTCCATCGAAAACGAAAGTTAAGTCGTTTTTGGGAAACAACCAAAGCGGATAACCTATTTTGGATAAAACCACTAGTTTTTCTTCAGGTTGCCTTGTGATTAACCCGCCACCCTTGCTTCGCTCAAACTCTGCAGCGGCAAAAACAGCTGCTGCTTCAACCTCAACTGTGCTGCCTTTCTGGGGCAAAAAGGGTAGAATGAACCGTTTAGTTGGAGAGGTTAACATAGGTGTCAGTCAAGGTATAGAGGGGAGGCTTTTTTAAAACTTGTCATTAACTTAGCTTTTAAAGAAGTCAGTAATCCTTTTTTGAAAAAGTGCCCGTTTTAACAATTCACTTTGCAGTATCCATCGTTGCATCGGAATCTCAAATCTGCCACTAATGAACTGCAAAGACTCAGCCAGATTCTTGAATATGTGAGGCTTTTGGTGCATAGCGTTTCGTACGTTTTCGCGGACTTGCCAAACTCCGATTGGCATTATGTAGCCTGGTCGTGCTTCCCGAAGAACTATAGCAGTAGCTTGGCGTCGTTCTCTTGTGAGTTGCTCACAGACGGCTAAGCGTGCCGAGTAGTAGCAACCACCGATTTGGGCGTAGGTTGTGCGCCCGCTATTGCCCTCCCAATCCGAAAATATTGCGATGTTGGTTCCAGCCGGATTCCAAACAGTGCCTGGATACCACGCTTCCATCGATTCGTAACTCCAATGTGCAGGAATCATTAAAATCTCAAATACATTATCCATGTAGATTGATTCATAGACTCGGTATTCGTTGATTTCGGGGAAGGTTTTGACTTTTTCTCTTAGGTTCTTGGAGATGATGTCGTCGACGGCTGTTATGCTCCAGCGGGTTGGAACAAGGCGCCGTTTCTTTTCCACTCCAAAAGCGCCGACGCTGAAAGCTTTTTGGATTTTGCTAACCATGACGCCTCGATTGTAGAGATCCACAACTGCCTGAGTTGCCCTTAGATCTGTGTCGTAGTATGCTTTCTCGATTTTGTCGTCATAGCGTGAGTTGCCAACATGGAGGTCGCGTATGGGCGCTGAAGGACCAAACGGTTGAACATTATCATCAAGGTAGATGGACCCTCGGGGTTTCTTTGTAAGGTTAAGTTCAATGTTAACACAGCTGTCGGCGAGGGCTAACTCACGAGTCTGGTCCAGAATCTTACCCCCATCCATGAACTTTTGAACATTAACCCTATGCTTTCCACGCACAAGCAAACTGCGAAAACCCACGATCTCATCCATCGACTTCCCAAACCACCGCTCAGGCAAATCATAAATGCCTGTATCTTCGTGGACCGGCGGTACAAGCGGACCAGCGTAAACGTTAGGGTAACCAATTCTTCCGATGAATACGCTAGGCGGGGACATTCCATCGATATCTTCAGTTGCCATTAATGGCACGCTTTTAAGGAAATAGTTGACTTTAACCATTATTGGGCAACGTGTTTTGCCGCAGAGAGCTCGGGCTCCTTTGCAGAGGATACAGAGGCTGTCGTTTCTGGCGCGTGTTGTGATTTGTTGCTGTTCTATCGCGTTGGAATTGACTTTTTGTATGATGTCCATTAGCCAGTTATTGGGTTTTGAGGCAGATTGGGTTTTTTCGATTACCGTCATGTATACTTTAGTTATTCGTATGTGGTCTCATATGTTTTTTCTGCATGAAAATGCTTAAAACGCCCTTGTTTACCCCCCATTTTTTGGGCATCTTCATATCTATTTTTCAAAAAGCATCTTAGATATTGTCTTAAAGAAAAAAGTCAGTTTTTTTGGAAGCTTAGGCTTCACTTCATCAATCTTTCTAAAAACAAAGGGAATTGGTAAACTCGTGACGTTAGCATCGATAATTTTCAATTCACCACCAATCATCTTCAAATTTTCCGCTTTAACATCAAAAATGCCATACCTGTAAACAATCCGTCTTAGCCGAGTTAAGTCCTCTTGGGTAACGTGGGCTGGAAACCCATACTCCTGCAGCAGGCAATATTTTGTATGCCAAAAAATCTTGGCGAACAGCTTGTGGCGCATGTTTTCGGGGACTCTCTTGTAAGCGCGGTGGTCGTTCTCTATGCTGGTTTTTGGGCCGATTTTGAGCACGATTTTTTTATCGATTGAGTGGATTCCAAAGATAATTTTGTGCCAACCAATGTCTTTGACATATAAGTCTGGAAAATTTTTTAAAATTAGGCTTTTCAGTTGTTCTAATCGGATAATCGAGGTTCCGGTTAAGTCCATATAATAGTCTATTGAATGATCAATTTGTCTGGCGTTATGGTGAAGTGTTTTGTACTTCAAAGTTAAACACTCAAAAATCCTATAAAAAATAGGGCATTCAGAATAATAAGTAAATTGGCGCCCAGGCCGGGATTCGGACCCGGGTCCTGCGGGCGACAGCCGCATATACTGGACCGAACTATACTACCTGGGCATAAGCGCCGCAACAATACTGCTAACTTTAGCTAATTAACCTTTCTCGGATTTGAAATGCATATTTTTGTAAAGTGGCTCTTTCATAATTGAGCATTTCATATGCTAAGTTGAAGGGTTGGTTTGGCGATAATTATTATATCCCTCAAAATATTATTTGGGTTATCCATGTTTGAGGGTGGGCGAAAATAGTTAAAACTGATAAGGTCGGGACGGCAGTTTTACAGAGATACTGGTTGGCCGCGACATTCTTGCTTATGACAGCCGTTTCGTTTGTTTCGGGCTATTTTGCTGTTTTCACTGCGATGGTTTTCACTTTTTTGGTCCCAGGTTTAATTGCATACAGGTTTTTCAACTTAAAGTCCCACGAGATTTGGGCTTTTGTACCCATATTCAGCGTTTTGGTTTCCGTCCAACTAATTTATTATTTGTCGTTTGCAGTAGGTTACTCCCAGCATACTATCCTCGTTAGTTTTCTCGCCTTAACCGCAATCTATGCATTGGTTGTTTACAAAAAAGGGGAACCAATAAACCCCAAGAAATTTCTCAAACTAAACCAGATCAAGAAGACAAGCCTGCTGGTTTTTGCCGTAATATTCTTCATCAGTTTTGCTGTTCTCTACCAGAGCGTTTGGCGGGGCGACCAATACGGCATAGTATTAACAGGCTCGAACTGGCAGGACACACCCTTCCACTACGAAATAATCGAATCCCTCAACCAAGGCAACTTCCCACCCCAAACCCCAAACTACATCGGCACACCGTTGACCTATCATTATTTTGTGGATTTTCACACCGCCATAATCGAGAAAATGTATGGTTACCTGCCCACCCTTATGCCAGTCTTAAACGCACTGTTCATCCTAGTTTTTGCATTTGCGATCTATGCGTTGGCGCGACCTTACGGCAGAAGAGCCGCGATTATCTGCAACTGTTCTAGCGGTTTTCGGTTGGGGACTTAGTTATTTTGGCTTGTTTGGGGCACTGTTTAACGGGCAGTTTGATCCTAACCAGAATTATATCTACCAGTTTAGGCAGTTGTTTGGGTTGCCGTCAATGTTTGATAATTTGCTCCAGCAACGTCCATTGTTGGTTGGTTTACCTGCATTCGCTTTTGTTTTGGCTCTGCTTCGTGATATGAGTGATAGGAACAGATTGATTTTAGCGGGTATAATCACAGGGTTGGTTTATCAATTCCATAATGTAGCATTTTTCTGCTGCTACGTTGCTTTTGCAGTTTGCCTTCTTCTGAACCTCAAACACTTCAAATTCAGCTATCTGTACTTTTTTTTGCCCAGCGTGTTTGCTTTGCCATTCATATTTTCAGGCGGACCACCATTGACCTTTGCCTTTAGCACTGCCTTTTTAGCAGATTTTGCTCAGAATCCATTTATCTACTACTTCCTCAACCTCGGCATCCCATTTATTCTTGCAATTATTTCGTTTATCAAACCTGGACACGAATACCTGAAGATAACTTTCCTTTTACTATTCATGATTCCCAACATTCTATTGTTAACGCCTTGGGACTGGGACATGTACAAGTTCTTCATGTTCGCTTGGATTCCAATCGTGATTTTGGCTGGCATAGTCTTGGCTAAGACACCGAGGATTTTGATAGTGACTTTGGTTTTGCTTTCCATAATCACCACAGCCAGCGTCATAATCTACAACACTCAAACACAGTATCCTGGAGCTAGTTGGAGTGAATACAAACTAGGGCTATGGGTTAGAGACAATACGCCGCAGAACGCAGTATTCTTAACCTACTATGGTATACATGAACCAACCAGCATGATTGGAGGTCGCTTGCGGGTGTCTTCTTATGTGTATTGGCCGTATGGACACGGGGAACCGCTTGATCAGGTAAATCAGCGGGAACACGAAATCGACATGGCCTACAATGGCACCGAATCTCAGCTAGTAAGTGCAATTAGAGAATACAACGTTACCTACGTTTACGTTGGTGCTGAAGAATTAAGTAATTATCCAGATTGCATTGCGCATTTTGGTGGAATTCTCTGGCTGAATCAGGTTTACGAGGATGTTGGCTTGCGGATTTACCAGGTGGAATTGGCTCAGATGGACAGGTTAAACCTGATAAGTTTTAAATATAGAAACAAATATGAACCAAACTATGACAACAAAACCCGCTAGGATAGGCCTAATTCACAAAATACTCATGGCATTCGTGGCAATCAACATCATCGGAGACATCGGCAACGTGGTATTCTGGTGGACTTACCCGGCTTCACGTTCCGCATCACTTAACCAGGGCTTTATTGGCGTCAACGCAGGCATCAGTAGCGCGTTAACTGCGGGAACCCTAATCTTGTTAGTCGTTTCAGCCATGTTCTTTGTAGCTTTGTTCGGATTGTTAAAACGATTCATGTGGGCGCCTAAACTAATTATAGCCTTATCCGTAGTCAATCGTGCACTTGCATTGGTCCTCTACTTGATAAGTCCCGCGTTCGTGTTTTGGGCAGTTTGGAGTATAATACTCATAACATTATCGTATTTTGACTGGAGCAAAATGAATAAGATAGCCCCTATTCCGTAGCTATTCTTTGGGATTTCTTATTTTGGGTTTTTTGGTGCCTGATGCTTTTTTCCAGACATGTAACTTATTTCTATTTTTCCCATCGTTGTGGATGCGAGTTTTTCGGGTTTAATTTTGGCTAGTTTTTCTTCAGGATTCAACGAGACCTGTCTAACCAGGATTTCCATAGCGTGACGTTTCTCAGCTAGGTCGGTGATTAAAGTGAGTTTGCCACTGAATTGAACCGACGTGTAAGCATAGTCGCATTCTTCGGTTACTCCGAAGTCTAAGATTGCTTGTCCCCATACGTTTGGGTTAGCTGCTGTGTAAATGAGTTTTTTGCCTTCGGGTGCGCAGTGGAAGTAAAGGCAGTTTTGGTTTTGGTCGTATCCATGGTTTAGGGCAACCAAATATGGCTCATTGTTCATGCAGAGGGCAATCGTTACATACTTCGTATTTTTGAGAACCATCTGCATTTCTTCAAAGTCGGTGATTTCTCTGTCCCTACGCCTGACATGAAAAGACATACTTTGACTTTAAGTGGCGGAGCAATTAAGTTTTTTCGCTTTTAATCTGTGGTTTCGATATTTTGTTCTTTAGAAAACCAACCACCGTGGGGGTAAAAATTGAGAGCGACGCCAATGCAAAATTCAATGGAAACACATACGGGGACTCGAAGAGGTTGTCGCCATAGGAACCATTGATGTTTTGGATGTACCCCACAAATTGAAATAGCGACCACCCTGCAACATATAATAAGGCGCCGCCGAGACGAGCCAGATACTTCTGCTTTCGACTTAAAACCTCACTACGAATGTTAGTGTAGAAGATTTCTCCTGCCACTGCACCCGCAGCTCCAGGGAAAAAAGCGTTAACCAAGATTTTCTCTACAATGTTGCCAGGTACAAAGGGAGTTACCCACCAAGGCATAAACATGCTTAAGATTGGCAAGTGAATGCTTCCTGTTACAATCCGAATCGTGGCAGGAATAGCATAGATAAAGACGCCGCCTAACTGCCAAACCCAAAATCGTCTACTTCGAAGAGTTAATGAGATGGCATTTAGATACATAGCTCTAACTAGCCGATCAGTTTTTTAAAAGTCTTCCTAAAAATTCTATTTGTTTAATGGGTAAAAATGGAGTGTTCGGCGGACCAAGCCATGCGCTAACGTCAGATAAAGTATAGAAGTTCGAGGGGGGACACCTTATCTTTTTTTAGCAGCCAGACCCGCCTAACTGGGGGTATTAGCTTTTACTCTTTCTAAATACAAGTTAAGATTCAAAATGATATAAAATGATGTTGTCTCAACATGAAACCACAATCATCAGAGTTACTAAAAGTCAATACGAAACACAGAAGTGGCGATGTACTCATCTATTGTTTTAATTTTTTTCTTCGATGCGCTCATCTTTTTTCCCAATAATATATTGTTTCTCTGGAATCTATTTGTTACGCTGGAGTGAAGTATCTTCAATAGAAGAAGAAGAGTGATTTTCGCAATCTTCTTCTTCTTTCAAACCCCGGAAAATGGGAACATAGTGGCGCATGAGAAAAAGTCTAAACGTTAGGAAAATTCGAGACTTCTCTGTTTTCTTATATTGACCTGCCGACCTTTTTTTCACATTTAGGATAAAATCCTTTTGAAGAATGGAAAAGGTTTAGGGTCTGTATCCGCTAAGGGTACAGAGTGCTAATGCGGCTGCGGTTAAGTCAGCAGTGGTTCCAGGGTTGCAGGAGTTGCCTTTTGAGCGAAGTTTTTTGTCCAATTCGGTGAGGCTCTTTTTTCCTTTAGCGGTTTCTAAACCGCCAAGCTCAAGAATTTCTTTCGCGTCATTGGAGACTTCTTGGGCTTTTTCTTTGCTTACTTTTCGGGCGATGAAGGTGTCTGGGCGTTCGGAAAGGATTTTTAGGAAGGTGTGAACGACTGCTGTGTTCAGGGATTTGCTTTCAAGTTGTGCCATTAGGAATGGGTATGCTGAATCGAAGGTTATTGGATAATTATTTACCCATTCGTAGCATATGTCGTCGTACGCTGAGGCGAGCTTGAAAACTTCAAACAGTCCCACGTTTTCTTTTAGTAGTCGCTCTTTGGATGCTGGATCGGTGACGTCGAGGTCTGGTGCATTACCAAGTCCGCTGGGGTTGGCAATTCCTACTGCTTCGTAGAGGTGAACAGAATCCCATGCAGAGCTGGATTTGACGACCAAATCAATGTTTTGTCGCATTTTTTTGAAATCAAAAACATAGCCTTTCTTTGCTGGTGTCATGCCTGCTGCAACTGCAATGGGGACAAACAGCATTACAGTGCCAAGTATAGTGTTTCCGCCCTTCTGCCAAGCATTAACATCCAAAGCACAATCCTTTATGAGCTCACCTAACCCAACCTTACTGACTTCAAGCCTTTTTTCCGCCACCGATGTTCCAAGGTAAGCAGCCTCCTGAAAAGTTGACGAAGCAGCTATGGCTGAAGCCAAAAAATGCTCAACTCTTGTCTTCTCAAAGCTAGAGGTGAAGCTAACATTTCCTGGTTTTTGGGCGCTAACTTCTAGCATGATCGCCAGTTGCAAGCATTTGGATATGTGTTTTGCTTTTTCACAGTTACTCATTGGGGTGCTCCGAGGTTAAGTGGTTTAAAAAAGGTTTATTAAACTTTTGAAAACTACAAGCCATTGATTTAAAATGAAAGCACGCGAGGGCGACTTAATTAAAACCAAAAGCCAAGTGGTTTTTGACGTTAAAGGCTTAGTTCATCCACCAAACAAAGTTATTGCTTTTCCCCGTTTCATTCCTTCGCCCCAGGGAACAAGGCAAGGCAAAGATGCATTATATGGCAAAGTCTACAGTCTTGGTGACCGCTTCAAGTATCTACAGGAGAATCATCCTGACCTAATCGTTTTTGACCCAGTTTTCGGCGAGACAATGTGTGAAGTGCCTATGGACCAAATCGCTGAGCACTATCAGCCCTCAGAAAAACTCGCATCATTGCGTGCATCCAAAAACCTCAGTGTTTTAGAGAGCAAAGCGCTGCGTCTGGCAACAACACTAAAAGAAAAAGCCGGAATTCCATGGAGCGCCATCGGCATCTCAGGCTCAATAATGGCAGGGTTAACGAACGAAAAATCAGACATCGACCCGCTAGTTTATGGAGTAGAAAATAGCCGCAAAGCCTACGAAGCCCTAAAGGAGCTGCTTCAAACCGATGGTTCAGGCTTCAAACCTTACAACCGAACGGAGCTCCAAACGCTCTTCGATTTCCGTTCGAAGGACACCCAAATGAGCTTCGAAGACTTCGAAACAGTTGAAAACCGCAAAGCATTCCAAGGCATGTTCATGGGAACCGACTACTTCATCCGCTTCGTGAAAGACTGGAACGAAACCAGCGAACATTATGGCGAGGTGTGCTTCAAGAACAGTGGCTACGCAAAAATAGCAGCCAATATAACTGACAGCTCCGATGCACTATTTACTCCATGCAGCTACAAGCTCAGCGATGTTGCGATTGTTGAAGGACCCAAACTCTCTCCAATTACCGAGGTTGTTTCTTTCCGCGGCAGGTTCTGTGAGCAAGCAATTGAAGGTGAAGCAATCGAAGCCCAAGGAAAAGTGGAGCTTGTAACTGATAAGAAAAACGTCAGTGAACATTATCGACTAATTATTGGCAACAAACCATCTGATTACATGGTGCTCCGCCATTAGTGCAAAACTTTTAGGACCTGCTCGTAGTAGCGTGGACAATAAGTCAACGTAACTTGATGGAAACTTCCCTTTGAAGATTCGACTTCTTCGAGGTTGCCTTCAACAATTACTGTCTCATCTTTTTGGGCTTGCTGTCGAAACTCTTCCATGTAACTGAAAACCCGAGTTGCTACAACTGCTTCTTTGGGTCCGCTGAAGACTTCCAATGGCTCAATACTGTAGATTGATGGAATGAAAGGTGCTTCGTCGTCTGCGGTGACTTTGGCTTTGATTTTTGCCCACCCCTTCTGCACAATGCGAGCCTTTGGGTCATATTCGGATTTGATTTCGCTCCAAGCCTTAACTGGCTCGAATTCGGCTTTGATGACTCTGCCGCTTGATTTGGTGTCGTCGTATAAGCCGTAAATCATTTTTCGGCGTTGATGCCAAACAAAATCTTTCACAGTGAAGTTCTTGAAACGCCAATCTTTACCCTTCATGGCATCTTCGGATTCAAACTCGTTACGCAAACCTGAACTGCTATCGGCATAGAGTTGCGCCATTGTTTCGCACATTTTAGCGTTTTCTGCTTTGCCATAAATTGTAAAATCTATATCAGAAAACTTTGGGTGATGAAAACCATGCAGCATAGAACCGAAAACCCCAAAACTTTCAGCTGGAACACCCGATTTTTCTGTTGCAATGTCCAAGACTCGTTCCATCGCTGCAAGCAGTGGATCGGTTGGTCCTGCCTTGAGTAGTTCTTGGAGACGTGGTTGCGGTTGTCTTGCTTCAGCAATTAGGTTTTGGGGTACACCAACGATTTTTAACCCAAGCATCTCATGGTTGATTAGGTATTGCGGGTACTTTTTGGCAACAAGCTTCATGCCCTCGTCATTGTAGAATTTGTAGAAGAGTTCGCTTCTGCCTTCTCGGGGTGCCCGTGGGTCGGTTGATTGGAAAATTTTTGAGCTGGCGTATTCGGCATCGCAGATGTAAGCGTCTTTGGGGTGGCTGTAGCCGAAGACGCGGAAAATTATGCCTTCCGCGGTTTGGATGGCGTCGCGGTCACGCAGTTTTACAGTGGCCATATGTACTCTTCTTCCGAAGTAGCTGTACCAACGACAACCTGATAGAAGACGCTGCTGTCACGTGTTGACTGGACTTTTTCAAGGGTTCCTGCAACTTTAACTTGTTGTCCTACTCTTGCGACGTTTCGGTAGCAGCCAATGTTTGAGACCACTTGAATGGGAATTTTCTCGAGGTCAAGTTCTGATTGGTCGTCTTGGGGTTGATAGTTGCTGATTTTGTAGATTGCTGGGCGATACATGGTTTCTGTGTCATCGCAGACGGTTGCAGCAAAGCGAAGTGGTGCTAAGGGCGTGTAGGTGTAGTCGCCGAATTGGGTTTTGATTTCTTCCGGTTTTTTTGTTGCGTTGTACATCCAGATTTTTCCTTGGTATTTGCCCACGAATTTTCGGGCTGCTTCAATGCGGTTGCCTGCGATGTAGGTGAGCTTGTTTTCGTTTACAAGTCTTTGTATGGCATCTTCTACTACGCGGAAGTTGTTTGATCCGTACACGACAAAGTCGATGTCTGATTCTGGAGCATGCATTTCCAACGCGATGGAGCCATGAATGCCCAAATCGCTGCAGGCTACACCTGATTCTTTGGAGATTAAATCGATTAATTGAAGTGACATGGTTTGGAGTTTGTCGGGGTGCTTTAGGTTTTGCAGCCAAACGAGGCGGTCTTTTGGAACAAAAACCTGCTCAATGGTGTCAAGCGGTGCAGTTATGAGTTCTTTGCCCCGTGTCTGGTCAAAGTAAAGGTAGTTTGGGAAAGTTTTGCGGAAGGCTTCGATGAAGGTTTGGTAGTTTTTGGCTGTGTAGAGTTTTTCAGCTCGGAAAAGTTGCTGTGTAAGTTCACTTGAGCCGAATTTCCATGTTCGTGTAAGCATTTCCACGTTGAATAGCTGCTTGTATTGAGCTGGGATGTATTTGAGGAACGCGAAAACGCGGTCATCTGGGTGTTCGTACCCAAAAGTGTTCATAATGAAACCGTCTTTTGTGACAAATGTATCTCCATCCATAGGAGTCCAAATCTGAGGATCTTCTTCCGTAGTTGTGCACCGCAAAATAAGGGTGAAACGTAAATTAAAAAAGCTATTGCCCAAAAAAAGAGGCGCTTAACTCCAAAAAGCAAATTAGGAGTGTTTCTCCTCAGATCAGAAGTGGGGTCACTTCACAGTTAGAAACATTTCGGAAGCTGAATCAGCTTTGGAAGTATGCAAGAAGGCTTATGACGAGTCTCTTTGCTAGGAATCTTGCTGTGATTCTGGATTTAAGAACATAGGTTGAGAATACTATGGTATCAGAAATAAAAGCAGCAGATGAAGTATGGGTCGCCTGTGCTCGTTGCATACTAAAAATAGAAGTAGGAATTCATTCTCTAACACTGAAATCCTTTACCGAGTAAAGAAAGAAGCAATGGCAGAGAAACTTCGAATAAGTGTGCAATGGCATATCAATCTCGACTGCGTAGCCAATAACCTGGCAAATTCAGACAGATATCGGGATGCGCTATGACCTACCCACGAACCTCGGAAGGATAGGCTCCTGAAGCACGAGAATTTCCGTCTATTGAGTAAAAGGGGAAAGCTTAAGAATTTCAAAAACGCTTATGCAAACATATGCTCAAATATAGAGTGATAATAGAAAAGGATGAAGATGGCATCCTTGTCGCTAAAGTTCCTGATCTGCCTGGCTGTGCTACCGAGGGAAAAACAAGGGCGGAACTGATGAAAAATGTCAAGGAAGCGATACAAGCATACCTTGATGCACTAAAGGAACACGGCGAGCCAGTTCCTATTGAAACGGTGCAAGTCAGTGTCTAAAATTAAAGTCTCTTGATTATGACATCGTGTTAAAGGTTCTCGTAAACATCGGCTATGCTGTCAACAATCAAAAAGGTAGCCACATTGTCCTGCGGTTTGTTAATAAACAGAAGTACTTCTCTTTATTCGGCTGTAGAAAAAACGAAGCCATGGTGGTTGTCCCTGCCCATAAACCGCTTGGAAAAGGAATGTTGCGCACCATTCTCAGGGAAATAGACCTCTCAGTTGAGGAATTTAATAATCTTCTTTGAAAGATATAGGCAAAAATCATATTTCGTGTCATGGTGCAGGGGGTGGGATTTGAACCCACGAACCTCTGAAGGATAGGCTCCTGAAGCCTACGCCTTTGACCATGCTCGGCGACCCCTGCGCAAAAGTGGCTTCTCGTTATCAAATTGCCTTTAGTGATAAATACATTACCGCAACTTTCGATACATGTTTATTTGCTTAGAGATTCAATCTTTAAGGCTTTTAAAATTAAACCTACGATCCAGCAACCGTTTGCTGAGCTATTAGTTCTTTTATTCTTAGTTCAATCTCGTCGCGTATTTCCCTGACTTTTTCGATGGGTTTACCTTTTGGGTCTTCCAGTGCCCAGTCGATTGTTGGCTTAAAGAATGGTCCAGGACATATTCCTTGGTCGGCGCAGCCCATAGTTACGATTAGGTCTACTTCCTGCGCCATTTTTGCCGTTATTAGTTTTGGTTTGTTCAAGGAGAGGTCGATGCCTTTTTCTTTCATAACTTCGACTACTACTGGGTTCACTTTTTCGGCTGGTTTGTTGCCTGCGCTGGAAATAATAAATTTGTTTTCTCCATATTTCTTGGCAAATGCTTCCGCCATCTGGCTCCTGCCAGCGTTTTCGACACAGACAAACAAAACTTTTTTCATATTAAGCCGTCTCAGTTTAGGTTAATGCTGCTTCCTGAAGTTTTCTAATCGACTTTTCGGTTTCCTCTTCGGATGGATGAGATATTGCTCCAGACGGACAAATATCCTCACAACCTCTACACATAACCACACACGCATCCAAGTTGGTTACAACAGTTTTCTTTTCTTTACCCTTTCCCTCAAAACCGAAAGCTTTTACGTGGCAAAAATCAACGCATTTTCCACAGGTTGTGCATTTTTCGTAGTTTATTATAGGGTGCCAAACTATTTTGTTTCTTGGAATTCCTTCGTATGTTTCTTCAGACATTGATAATTCCTCTTTTACGTCGTCCAAAACGAATATACCTCTAAGTTTTCAAATTGACCTATAAGGTAAGCTTTAACCTCTGTTTCATCTAAGTTTAGAATGCCATTTTTGTCTTTGTGTAATGGGATACCTGTTTCTCTAAGTACGTCGCCTTTGGGAAAGTCGTAGAAGATGAAGTAGCGTTTGTCATGAAGCATTATAATTTTTAGGGTCGAAAGTTCCTTGTTTTTTGAGAAGCCATTCTGTTCTAGGATAAAGACGATGGAGCTTGGTTTTTTTTCGTTAACTAAGGCTTTGAATTCTTGCCAGCTTCGTATGTGAACATTTCCCTCGGTCAATATGATCACTTTTCGTTTTGACTGCTTAATTATTGAGTTGCTGGTTCTAATTGTTTTTGTGCAGATTCACCTTGATTGATGTATAGGTAAAGGTTTAAGTGCAACATTCATGCTTATTCTGCCAAAGGTGTAAAATATGCCAACTCACGGTTCACTTTCGAAAGCTGGAAAAGTCCGCTCTCAAACGCCAAAAATCACTGCTCAAGAGAGAACAAAACCGAGTCCAAAAACTCGAACTCGACGCACATACGAGAAACGTGTGATTCTTCAGCGCAAAGCCGGTCAAAACTGGGTCTAAGCTCTATTTTCTAAAATCTTAATTCTTCTTTTGTGCTAGTTTAGTTTATTTATTTGTAGCCTGAACCTTATTCTGGTACTTTCCACTTGAAAACAGAAGTTGCCTTAAGAGAAATAATTACGACATTACTTTCTATGTCTTCTCCTACGCATGAGGATGTTAACAGATTGAAAATCAAGGTAGCCGCAAAGTACCATTTAGAAGCGGTCCCAGCCAACGCTGATTTAATAACTGCATTAACGCCTTTGGAAGAAAAGAAGCTCCTACCTATTATTAGAAGAAAAAATACTCGTGCGATCAGCGGCGTAACAGTGATCGCTGTTATGACTAAACCTTATCCTTGCCCACAGCCTGAACCCTGCGCTTACTGCCCAGGTGGACCAACCCAGGGAAGTCCACAAAGCTACACTGGGTATGAACCAGCCGCATTACGAGGAAGCCAAAACAGCTTCGATCCTTACGATCAGGTAAAGAGTCGCATTCGCCAGCTTACCGCTATTGGGCACAAAGTTGACAAAGTCGAATTAATCATCATGGGCGGCACTTTCCCAGCAACCCCAATAGAGTACCAGACTTGGTTTATACAACGCTGCCTTGATGCCATAACAGGCAAGAATTCGGCGAACTTGGAGGAGGCAAAGGCAAACGCGGAAGTCAGCAAAACTCGCAATGTTGGCATAACCGTTGAAACTCGCCCTGACTGGGCAAAAGTACCCCACATCGATTCAATGCTTGGCATGGGTGTAACACGAATTGAGCTTGGGGTGCAGAATCCCGATGACGAAATCTACCGTTTAGTTGGCAGAACACACACCGTCGCAGACGTGATTGAAGCAACTCGCATTTCAAAAGATGCTGGATTAAAAATTGTTTATCACTTGATGCCAGGAATGCCTGGCTCAAATCCTGAGAAGGACATTGTGGCTTTCAAACGAGTTTTCTCAGATCCAGATTTCAAACCTGATATGATAAAAATCTATCCTTGCTTAGCTATCGCTGGGACCAAAGCATTTGAATGGTATCAGAAGGGCACGTTTGAGCCTTATACTACTGAGCAAGCAGCAAATGTAATTGCCGAAATCAAGAAAACCGTTCCTAAATGGGTGCGGGTGATGCGTGTTCAAAGGGACATTCCAGCACGTCTCATTTTGGCAGGAGTAAAGAAGAGCGACGTGCGCGAGCTTGTTCAATCTAAACTCAAGGCGCAAGGCTGCCAATGCCAATGTATCCGCTGCAGAGAAGTTGGGCATCGTTTGGCGGTTGATCATGTGAAGCCTGATTTGGAAAAAATCACAATTCAAACCCAATGCTACGAGGCTTCAGAAGGTCAAGAATTTTTTATTTCCGCTGAAGATCCTGAAAACAACGTTTTGTTGGGTTACCTGCGTATGCGGGTTCCTTCTACTAAAGCTCACAGATCAGAAGTTACAGCCGTGCCTTCCGCAATTGTGCGGGAACTCCACGTTTATGGGCAGCTCGTACCCGTTGGAAAACACACCGAAGGAGCGTGGCAACATAAGGGCTATGGACAAATCCTCTTAAAAGAAGCCGAACGTTTAGCTGGCGAGGAACTTGGGTTGAAAAAGCTTTTAGTTATCAGTGCGTTAGGAACAAGAAGATATTACATGCGTTTCGGGTACGAGCGCGACGGAGTTTACGTTTCAAAGAGGCTAAACTAAATGAGTGAACTTGCAGATTCAGGTTACAAAGATGAGGCACTGCGCCTGCTTAAACAAATCGACTGTAACGTTGGAGACATCCTCAAAATCACAAGTAAAGGCAAAACCTACGAGGGGATATTGATTCCACGTTCAGGAGAAGGCACAGCCATCATAATCAAGATGAAGAGCGGCTACAACATCGGCATCCAAGCCAACGCCGAGGTTAAAGTAGAGAAAATTGGCAAAGGCACTAAACCTACATTCGCTTCGCCTCCAATTCCCAAACAGAACCCAGTCCTTCCACACGTCATCATAATGAGTACAGGCGGCACAATCGCCAGTCGAGTTGACTACCGCACTGGAGCCGTGCGTTCAGCGATTTCAGCCAGCGACCTATACGGCGTTGTCCCAGAACTCGCAGACGTGGCAAGAGTTGACACAGAAATTGTTTATAGTATTTACAGCGAAAACATTACCCAGAAAAATTGGAGCGAACTTGCTCAAACCGTTGCTAAACGCATTGAAAAGGGCGTTAACGGAGTTGTGATTGCCCATGGTACTGATACAATGGCTTACACTTCAGCCGCGTTGAGCTTTGCCTTGCAGAATCTGCCCGTACCCGTTATCCTTGTTGGTGCTCAACGTTCTTCTGACCGACCCAGCAGCGACGCAGCCACAAACCTCATCGGTGCTGTGAAAGCCGCTGGCGAAGCACCATTCGCCGAAGTTGGCTTAGCCATGCATGAAACCATCGCTGATACAGCAATAATTATTCACAGAGGCACAAAAGTTCGCAAGTGCCACACAAGCCGAAGAGACACCTTCAAATCCATAAATGGGTTTCCCATCGCCAAAGTTAAGAACCTACAAGTTACTATGCAAACTGACCAATATCAGCGCCGAGACCCCAAGAAAAAGCTGGTTCTCAAGCCCAACTTTAGCGAAAAAGTAGCACTCGTCAAGTTCTATCCTGGACTTGACCCTTCAATCATCAACTTTTACGTCGAAAAAGGATTCAAGGGGATTTTGCTTGAAGGTTCAGGTTTAGGTCATGTCAGCAAATTCTGCTTTGACGCTATCAAGAATGCAGTGGCGAAGGGCGTGGTGGTTGCGTTAGCTTCTCAGTGCATTTGGGGACGCGTAAACATGAATGTCTATGACACTGGACGCGATTTGCTATCATTTGGCGTTGTGCCGCTTGATGACATGTTCCCTGAAACAGGGCTTGTTAAACTCATGTGGGTTCTTGGACAAACCGATGATACTGAAGAAGCAAAGAAACTCTTGAAAACTAACATTGCAGGCGAGTTTTCACCCAGAACGCTTCCGCAAGACAAGATCGTTGAGGGAGGACAACAATAATGGCAATGGACTATGCTAAAGTGGGCTTAAAAGTAGGGTTAGAAATTCACCAACAACTAAATGTCAACAGCAAACTCTTCTGCAGTTGCCCGCCAGAGCTCTTCAAAGAAGAACCAGAAATCACCTTTCTGCGAAGGCTGAGACCAACCCAAAGCGAACTAGGGCAAATCGACCCAGCAGCATTCTTTGAGTTCCAGAAAGGAGTCAGAATCCTTTACGAAGCAAACCACAAAAGCTCATGTCTCGTAGAAATGGATGAAGAACCACCGCACCCCATCAATCTGGATGCAGTCGAAGTAGTTTTGACCGCTTCATTAATGATGAATATGCAGCCAGTCGACGAAGTTCACGTGATGCGCAAAACTGTCATCGATGGCTCAAATACTACTGGCTTCCAGCGTACATGCATTATCGCTTTGGATGGATGGATAAAGGTCGGGGAAAAAATCATTCCCATGCAAGCAGCAAGTCTGGAGGAAGATGCTGCACGCAAAACAGGAACGCAAGATGAAGGCAAAACCATCCGCTACCGCATCGATCGCTTAGGAATCCCACTTATCGAAGTCGCCACAGCCCCAGTCATATATTCGCCTAAGGAAGCACAGGAAGTCGCATTCGCTATCGGCAGAATCCTACGCGACACCGGCAAAGTTATGCGGGGTTTAGGCACAATACGCCAGGACCTTAACGTTTCTCTGCCTAACGGTGCCTTGATTGAAATTAAAGGTGTCCAAGAACTAGAGCTAATTTCCACGGTTGTGGAGTATGAGGTTCAGCGGCAACTTGGCTTAATCGGAATTAAAGAAGACCTTGCCAAAAAAGGTATGAATGTAGATGCTTTAAAACAGGATTTCGTTAATGTTGCCACCGTTTTCAAAAACACCAACTGCAAGGTAATCCGGAAAGCGATAGATAGAAATCAGAAAGTCATGGCTGTTAAACTTCCAGGCTTCGCTGGGTTGCTTGGGCTTGAATTGATGCCTAACTTCCGCTTAGGAACTGAATTGTCTGACCGAGCTAAGTTCTGGGGCAGAGTCGGCGGAATCTTTCACACAGACGAAATGCCAAACTACGGAATCACTTCAGAAGAAGTTGAAGCCTTACGCAAAATGGTTGGTGCTGATAAAGGGGATGCTGTGGTTTTCGTTGCTGATACGGCAGAGAACGTTTTGGATGCGCTGAAAGCCGTTGTGGAACGAGCACAAGAAGCTATGACCTGTGTTCCAGCAGAAACACGAACAGCCAAAGACGATGGAACCACTCGGTACATGCGACCACGCCCAGGAGCAGCGAGAATGTATCCTGAAACCGACATACCAGCCCAACCCATAACAGAACAATTCGTCAAGAAAGTGCGTTCGTGCTCTGCCAGAACCAGCTGACAAGAAGCTTGCACGTCTCATAAAACAGTTTGGATTAAACGAAAAATTAGCCAAACAACTGATAGATTCCGAATATATCTTGCTTTTTGAGGAAACAGCCAAAACCAGCGGCGTCGCAGCTTCCACAATTGCAGCGTTTCTAACAGAAACAGTCAAAGCACTCAAACGTGAAAACATACAAACGGAAAATGTAACAGACGATCAAATCAGAGCCATCTTCAAAGCTGTTGGCTCAGGAGAACTTGCAAAAGAAGCCTTATCAGATGTATTTACTTGGCTTTCAAAGAATGAGAACAAGATGGTGCAGGATGCAATTGCGGCTTTGGGTTTGAAAATGTTTACTGAAGCAGATTTAGGGCAAATCATAGATCGAATAATTTTAGCCAACAAGCAACAAATCGAAAAACTTGGACAGAACGCTCAGGGTATGCTTATGGGCGCTGTAATGAAGGAAGTGCGTGGGAAAGCTAATCCTGAAATTGTAAGCAGACTTTTACGTGAACACCTAAAATAGCCTTTTCCCTGTCAAAATTAGCTATTAGCCACAAATCCTAAATGGTTTCTCAGAATATAACATGTAACGAGGCTAAGGTTGATGAAACATATAGAAGCACACATTAAGACTGGTTTTGGCGAAGTCGTAATTGAAGGCGATAGCCCGCAAGACATAATGGACATGCTTGAAAGCATTCCAGAGAATTTTGTTGAGAAACTCTCAGATTTTGTCTCCAATCGCTTAACACCTTCAGGAGCCCAACTTAAAGGGATAATCGAACCGACAACAGAAGGTCCAGTTGTAGTGACACGCGAAAACCTCACCCACTACGAAGCAGTTGGCTTAGTACTATATGCTTCAGAAGAGAGAAAAAACACCGCAGCCCAAATTCAGAAGCTTTTGGAGTCCAGCGGTATAAAAAGCATGGTGCCTGCAAGACTCAATGAGATGACCAAACGCGGCCAAGTCTTCAAGCCTGACCCTAGCAAACCCGAGTTCAAACTTACCATCCAAGGTGAGAAATGGGTAGAGGATGATGTTCTCTCGAAACTTCGAGGAAAAATGAGTGAGCGGTAATTCCGAAAAAATTTTCGTGCAAATAAAATATAAAGGCATCGAGCAGCAATTTTCCGCTGACCCACAAGAAACTTGGTTATTTCTAAATCAGTTCTTCAAAGATATGATTCCTTCTTTTGAGATTGCCCAAAAACTCTGGCTCAACATAGATATTGCGCAGCTAACTAAAGACCTGAATGGAATAATAGCTTTTTCAAGGGAAGGCCCAAGTTTGCTGGTGCCCAAAAAAAAGTTGACTGATTACGAAGCATTGTTGGTTTGGCTTGCTGCTTATTATTTGGGGACCAAGTTGGGTTTAGTTAATCGTGATTCTCTTTCAAAAGATGAATTGCAGGCTATGTTGGGTAAAAGTGGGAAAATAACCAGTACACGACTTGGAGAGCTAGTAAAAAACGGTTTTGCAATGAAGACGATTGATGAAAAGTTTAGAATAACAACGCTTGGTGTCCTTCAGCTTCAAAAAGATGTCCTTTTAAAAATCAAATCCAAGATTTTGGCCTGAGCTTTTAGCAGTAAATTGCTTAGATAAGCCTTATTACTTACTGCAACAATTTTTTATTGAGGACTTTTGATGAATTTTGTATTGTTGATGACTCTTATTTATTCTGTACTGAGCAGTTTGGGTCTTGGCGGATTTGACATCGGTTTTCTTATTGTACTTGTCATCATTGGCTTGGTAATCATAATTCTCATAAAACTATTCCTTGTGCTAATCCCTGCAATTCTCGCTGCTGTTGTAGTTTATTTCTTAACTGGAGATTTGTTCTGGACGGGCATTGCTTTCCTAGTCGTAGCAGCGCTTTCAATACTGGCTAAGCTTTAGTTTTATTTATTCCAACCCATAACCTCTTGTCAATACAACCGTACTTTCGCGTTGTTAACCGTAACAAGAAATCCGAAGAAATCAAAGCTAACCCATAATAAAGCAGAGAAGCGAATCAGGTTTAATCTGTGGTCAAAAACCGGGTGAATTCAAACCGCACATACACTCAAATAAGTTCATAAAAAACCAGGTTTCAGGTTTATTTTTCCCAAATAAATTCTTCTTTCAACATTTAACAAATTTCTGTTTATTTAGTTTTGAAGCTCTTTCATAAGACTTTTATATTTGGTATGGCGTTCTTGCATATTAAAAGGAATGGACAGGGACCCTAAAATGACGATGATGGAACCAAGTAAAAAACCTCTAAACGTTCTCATTAAACAGTTGCATGGAAACATTGAAGTTGTTCTAAAAAACGGCTATGAATACAAAGGAAAAATGATAAAGTGCGATGGCCACATGAACATATTATTGGAAGGTGCAACAGAATTCAGAGAAGATCAATTGATGACTAACTATGGTAACGTTTTGCTTCGCGGAAACAACATTCTCTACATAGTTATGGATCCCAACAAACACTAAAAAGCTAAACTTCTAGCTTTTCCAGTCACATATTCGCAGACTTCTTCTTCTGTTAATTCTAGATTAAATTTGCGGCTGAAATAAGTCAGCAAATTCCTAATATCTCGCTCGAGTAGTTCCGTTGCATTGGTATGATCGGTTTTTACTGCTTGCGGCCAATCAATTATTAGAATGTGCCCATCCGATTGCAAAATGATATTGTATTCACTGATGTCAGCGTGAATAAGATGTGCTTTGAGATATGCCTTTCTAAGGTTACGGAGGATTTCTTTTAGAACTTTTTCTGGTTTACCTATGTCTTTGTATTTTGAAAGTTGGGCGCCTTCAATCATCCCCATGGCTACCACATGTCGGTTTTGAGATAATAGGTTCAGGTACTGCTACGCCGTTTTCATAAGCTATTTTCATGGCTTGGAACTCGCGTTCTGCCGCTAGATGGGATTGGAAAAGCCAGGTTGAATGTTCGCGGGTATACCCTCTTTTGCGTCTCGTTTGTCTAAAACTTATCCGACCAAGTCGATGAAACTTGACTGCTATACGTTTGCCGTCTGCGTTTAGGGCATCATAGACATCGGCTTCTTTTCCCACACCCAAAGAATGCCCAAACGATTCAATTACACATGCTTTGACAAGCGCATTTATGGCGAGGCAATCGTAACCCGCATAGTTTAGGGTGTGTCCGTTGTATGTTTCTTTTGTTCGGTACGTTAAACCCAGCTTGTTTAGTTTGCCTAATGTGAAGTCTATACGGTCCATTGGAAGTTTAGAGTATCTTTGGATTTGTTCTTTGGGAACAAATTCGTGTTTGCTCATGCCCGCTTCTATTATGTTGAGAATTCGGAAGTCTTCACTTTCAAGTTCTTTAAATATGTGGACGGCTACTTCGGCGCTTGACATACAATTGCCTAATATGTTGTTTTTGGGTATTAAAACTAGTTTTATTAAGGAATATTAACTGGTTATTTGAGTGGGACTTATATGTGAGAAGTGGATTTAATGGCTATACCAAAACCGCTCACCTATCAGAAATCGATAATTAGTAAACTCATGGTTTTGAAATATGGCAGTAGATCAAGGAAACGTTTCGAAGATACTTTCGGTCCTTTCGCATCCGTTGCGACGGGAAATACTATTAGACCTTAGCAATAATGGTGAGTCATCTTTTACTGACTTGCTAAATCTGCTGAAGGTTGATACTGGTAAGCTTAGTTTTCACCTTCGCTCGCTTTCACCATTCATAGAACAAACGGCAAGTGGAAAATACAAATTGAGCAGGGCTGGAGAAAGCGCGGTTAGGGTTATTCATGATGTTGAGGGTTGGGCAGAAGTTGCTGATGTGCAGGGGAAAGCGAGCACACTTCCGCTTGCTTCTTTTAAAAACAGGGCTTTTGCTTTCATGTTTGATTTTGCCTTAATTTTAGCAATCACGGCAGCAATAACATTTCTACCCGACATCCTCTCGCTTTCCACAGTGGGTTTCCTAAGCAACAGAATAAGCGCATTACTTTTCATAACTATTGGGCTTCTTTGGCTCTACTCCACTTTACTTGAAGGATTCAATGGTCAAAGCATAGGCAAACGCGTTGTTGGTTTGAAGGTCGTTCGAACTGATGGCAAGAAAATGTCCTATGATCACGCAGCTGTCAGGAACTTTGGAAAAGTCTTACCTTTGCTTCCATTTGATTTGCTTATTGGATGGCGAATAAAGAATACCGCTTTCATGAGATACTTTGACAAGTTCGCAGGAACAACAGTCATTGATTTGCGTTCCCATCTTCATCCAGCAGTAGATTCGAAAGAACCTCTAGTTAGCTGAGCCGATTTTTTATTAAATATTCTAATGGGTAAGATGGAAAAAACCCTTCTATATTTTATTATCCCTATATACTCCACAAGACAGTATAGTGGACTTGTCGGAAATTTTTAAAGAAAAAGAACTCTGGGATACTCTGCATTTACGCCACTTTTTCAAAACAGTTCTGGCAAAAAATTTGGAGAAAACAACTTTGAACTATAAAGAACCAATAATAGTCGAGCATCTTGCATTTCTTTCGGTGAAATACAACATCTACTTATCTGAGCTTTATCAAGCTCTAGTTGCAGCAAGAGTGACTGGAAAATCCATATGTGAAGAACTAAAAATTGACTATCGCGGAACCAAAAATGACCACGCTGTCTTTCTGATTACAAAAGATCAGGTCGTGGTTGTTCAGTTCAAAGTCTCTGAAGAATTTTTACTTAGAAAGAATATAAGTTTTGAGAGTTGGTTAGATACTGACAAAGTGCGCAGACAAATATCTAAACAAAACATAGCAATCAATTTGACTTCAATTCAAAACTTACGAGTTGGAATGAAAAAGGTAAATTTGAATGCAGAAGTTTTAGAGATTCAAGAGCCGCAATTAGTTAATACACAGTTTGGAAGCAGAGTTAAAGTTACTGGTATCTGGTTGACAGATGAAACTGGAAAAATCAAACTTTGTTTTTGGGGTGAACGAGCGACTCTGCCTGTCGTAGGTGAAATACTGCAAATTAAGGGTGCGTCAGTAAAAACTTTCAAGGGTGAAAGACTATTGAGTTTGGGGCGTACCGGGACTTTGAGTATTCTTCGTCCGCTTTTAGTTGAATAGGGCAACCGCTTCGCATTTTTTTAAATCTTTGTGGTTCAATAATTAACTAAAAAGAAAGGGGAAAAAATTATGGTTTACCAGCTAAATCTGTTAGTAAACCTATTTTTAATGGTTCATCGTTGATGTTTGGCGGGGATTTGTCTTCTGCTGGAATTTGAGTTTCATTGAAATGCACTTCGTTGTTAAGGGCTGAGATACATTTTATGTACTCAACTTTGCTCATCAGTTTTTTGTAAGCCACAAAATAGTCTAGCAGTTTGGATGCTTCTTCGTTTTCGAATACTTCTACTGGGTGGGACATATTTATTCCTCAATAATGCTATGTATTGAGTGTTACGACATAACCCTTGTTAACATGCTGGTATATCGCCAAATACTAAAACAGCTACGAAACACGCTGACCAAAACATTAAACATTAAATTAAAACAGCAAAAGGTCAAATTGCAATGTGCAGATTTTACTTAAAACATTATATTACGATTCACTATTCCTGCAGATGCAAAAGGAAAATAAGCACGAAACACTCGCAATTCATTTGATAGGTGATTATTACGTCTGTTAAAACAAATGTTAACATAACCTCAGCTTATCGACTTCTTCATCCCATGCACACCGTTCTAGTTTCATGTATTGGAAAAGCCAACAAACCTAACGTAACTACAGTTGCATGGGCAATGCCAACCTCAATCAACCCGCCCCTATTAGCCATCAGCCTCGCTCCCACCCGCCACACCCACACCCTAATCGAAGAATCAGGTGAATTCACCGTAAATATTCCAACGATGGAAATCCTAAAAGCAGTCTACTCATGCGGCTCCCTAACCGGCAGAAGCTTTGACAAATTCAAAAAAGCCAACCTCACACAAATGCCAGGCAAAAAAGTTAAAGCCCCCGCAATCCGCGAATGCATAGCACACCTCGAATGTGAAGTTGACGGACAACTAACAACAGGCGACCACACAATATTCGTCGGCAAAATCCTCGAAGCCTACGCCGATCTGGGCGTTTTTTCAGAAAGCGGCTATGACCTTAAAAAAGCCCGAGTGCTCTACCACGCAGGCGGAAACAACTTTGCACTCCTAGACCCCAAACTCTACAAATCCTAACAAAAAACCTGTTGTTTCCGCTTTAGGTCTGATTCAATTAGTAGAGCAATGGTAGTGCAAGAGTAAGCTAAACACAACCCATAAAGCTTTAATCCAGTCTTAAGGTTGCTCATGACAAACAAAAAGAAGAAAAAATACACGATAACACAAAAAACTATACCTACAGAAACCACAGTAACATTCAAAGAAATATCCGAATGAAAGCTGCTCATCCAAATAATATTTTTGTTAAAACAAATTAATTTCATTGCCTCAAATTATTGTATTAGGCTTCTTTTGTTTTCCATGTTTCATAAGATAAGATAATGCAGTTGCAAGGATGGCTATTATTGCGGCAGCAACAATTATGCCAATTGGCAGAAACAAATTTGCTATTGAAAATATCCCACTAGGAGTTGAAGTTGCAGACTCAGGGGTTGAACCGGTCGGCAGCTTTATCGTTTGTGTGTCACTCCAAGCGCTTCTACCTGTTTCATTAAAGATGCTGAAGTTTGGGTTTCTCCAACAGTGAGGCCATTCATCAGTTACTTTTGTGTAGAACCCATCGACGCCTCTTACTTGAAAGTCTATTTGGGTTTCATTAGTAATGTCACCAAGCCAGATACTATAGCCGCCGGGGTCTGGGTTAGTGCTTCCGAACCCAAATTTTACAGTTGTGTTATTGTCTTGTGGTGCAATGTTTCCGGAGATGGTTGCATCTGCCCAGGTTTGAGCGTGTCCTTTGATGTGAACGTTATAGTACAGTTTTACGATGCTGTCGTTTACTACGGAATAGAATGAGTAAGGTGCCGTATTTTTAATGACAACATCGATGAATTCTATTTCTATATGATAGGTACCAGAGGCATTTACTACATCGTGGGATCGATCTTCAAGTTTTAAGGTAAATTCTGGAATATCTGGGCTAGTTTGGGTGATTGCTGGTTCAATCAAAATCAGGCTGGATGATAACAAAGCGATAATAAGCAACAGGGTAACGTTAGGCTTCATGGTAAAAAAAAGATATGCTACTGATTTAAAAATGCTTCAAATTATTAGCGCAAAGCTCCAAAGTGAATTAGTCTGCAGTTTATTGTGATTATGTGTGGTCGTGTTTATTTAGGTCCTCGGTTGTTTTGCCAAATCGTCTGATGAAGAACTTGCGGATTTCTTCAGCAAATACAACTATCAGCGCAAGCGAAATTAAGAATACCCAGTCTGTTAAGCCCAATGCTGATGTTCCAAAGAACTTCTGCATCAACGGCACATAAACTAGGAAAGCTAAGATTGAAAGCTGCGATATTATGCCTGCGATTATCCACTTGTTGGTTTTGAGGCTTGTTTTGAAGATTGATTGTTTGCTGGTTCTGCATGCAAGTACGTTTCCTGCTTGAGCAACAACGATGCCTGCAAACGTCATCGTTACTCCTTTAGTGTAAACGCCACTGAGTGTAGAATGGAGCTGTCAGCAGTCAAAGCCATTCCATAGTGCCAGCCGCCAGCCATCCAAGCGCTTAAGCATCCGATCATTGCGCCAACTGCGATGATTACTCCGATGTAGAGTGAACGTCCAAAGACTCTGCCTGTGAATAGTCTTTCTTTGATGCTTCTTGGTGGTTCCTCCATTATTCCTGCTTCTGGTGGTTCACGGCTAAGTGCTAAACTGGGAATGACGTCTATGGCTAAGTCAATAGCTAAAACTTGGACTACAAGCAGCGGCAAAGGAATTGCCAAGACCGCATAGAGGACGAAGGGAATAAGTTCTGCCCAGTTGTGCGAAAACACGTAAACGATGAATTTGCGGATGTTCTCGTAGATTGCTCTGCCTGATTCAACCGCTTTAACTATTGATGCAAAGCTGTCGTTGAGCAAAACGATGTCTGCAGCTTCACGGGCAACATCTGTTCCAGAAGCACCCATGGCCACGCCGATGTCTGCTTCTTTAAGCGATGGCGCATCGTTTGCTCCATCACCTGTAACCGCAACAACTTCGCCACTTTTCTTTAGAACCTTAACTATGCGGAGTTTCTGTTCAGGGGAAACCCGGGCGAAAATCACGTTGC
This sequence comes from Candidatus Bathyarchaeota archaeon, assembly GCA_963842545.1. Taxonomy (GTDB): domain Archaea; phylum Thermoproteota; class Bathyarchaeia; order Bathyarchaeales; family Bathycorpusculaceae; genus Bathycorpusculum. The sequence goes on along the minus strand of CAWJGR010000003.1, from coordinate 23,126 downwards.
CCTTTTTGACTTCGTCCACGATGGCTTGGTCGCTTAAGTCTTCAAGGTCAACGCCGCGGATAACTTGGGCAGCAATCTTTCTCCACTATGCCGACTTCTTGAGCTATAGCTTGGGCGGTTGGACCATAATCGCCTGTAATAATTACAGTTTTTATTCCTGCTTGTTTTGCTTTTACAACTGCATCTTTAACTTCTGTTCTTGGTGGATCACGCATTGCCAGCTAAACCGACAAAAATGAGGTCGTTTTCGACTTCTTGCCTTTTTTGTATTCGGCTTTGGGTATTTTCTTGTAAGCAACAGCAATAACTCGTAATCCTTGCATTGGCGAATTCATGAATTCTTGATTCAATCCAACCCATGTTTTCTTGTTTAACTCTTCAATTTTGCCGTCGATCAAGACTTTGGTGCAGACATCAAGAATATTTCTTGGAGCACCTTTAGTGTAAATTAAGACGTTACCGTTTAGTTTGTGAATGGTGTCATGCGTTTTCGTTCAAAACTGAATGGCAAAATATCAATGATCGGTTTCTGCAGCTAAAGCATCTTGAATGTTCACGCTTGATTTAAGTGCGGCAACAAGCAATGCGCCGTCTGTTGGGTCGCCGATGACACTCCAACTTTCGATTTCTATCTGAAGGCGGATCAACTTTTGCTCCGTTGCAGAGCGCAGCGATCTCAAGAAGTTTCTCCAAAGAAGCTGTTTGCTCCTTCTTGCAGTGGTTGACCGTTTACAGTGAAATCGCCCTCGGGCATGTAGCCTAAACCTGAAACGTCCACTAACGTAATCGTAGACCCAGAGTTTGTTAACGGTCATTTCGCCTTTGGTGATTGTGCCTGTTTTGTCCGTGCAAATTACGGTTACGCTGCCCAAAGTTTGCACGGCAGATAACCGTTTAACTACAACATTCTGCTTTACCATCTTTAGAACGTTGATGGCTAAGGCGCTGGAAACTGTAACCTGCAAACCTTCAGGAACACAACAACCATAACACCAATCATGAAAAAGAATGCTTGTTGCTAGAGGAACATTGCAGAAAAAGAAAACTAGCGATAAAGAAAACTGTACCTACAACCACTGCAATGATGAAATCATACTTTGCTGTTAATGCGATTTCTTTTTGAAGCGGGCTTTCTTCTTCCTTAATAGTTTGGGTTAAACTTGCGATTTTGCCAAACTGAGTATCCATACCCGTGGAGTAAACAACAGCTTTCCTTGACCTTTGGCAACACTGGTGCTCATGAAAACAAGGTTAGGTGAATACAAGTATGCTTTTTCAACCACTTTGGTTGCTTCAGCAACGCGTGGTTGTGGCTCAGATTCCCCTGTTAAGGGAACATTGTTTGTCCATAAATCAAAAGCTTCCATCAATCGGGCATCTGCTGGAACACGGTCGCCTTCTTCAAGGAAGATAATGTCGCCAGGAACAATTTCTCTAACTGAGATTTTCTTGAGTTCGCCATCTCGAATAACTTTGGCGTATTCAGGCATCCAGCTTTTGAGGGTTTCCATGGCTTTTTCTGCACGCGATTCTTGGAAGATGCTGACAAAAATGTTTACGAAAACTACTGCAAGGATGATTAGGGCAAGTTCGGGGCTTCCACTAATATAAGATAAGATGGCTGCCACTAAGCAACAAAATGCCGAATAAATCTTTGAGATGACGTGATAAATTTGTGTATGAAAGGAATCTGTCTTTTCTCAGAAAGCTTGTTGTAACCGTACTTTTTGAGGCGGCAGTTTAGCTTCTTCAGCTTGTTAATCCATTTGCTGATGTGTTTAGCTCATCGAAAACCTTATCAATAGGCATAGAAGCAGCTTTTTCCAATCTTATTCCGCCAAAACCTCAATATAGTTAGTTAGTAACAACCCCGACTGAAAGTGAAGATTATAGGTGCTAAGGACACGTGAAACAATGCATTATTTCGATTTGCTGGAACAGTTTGAAGGTACATTCATATCCTCAGCGTTTAATCTACGTCGTCAATTTTGAGGGATTTAATTTTTGGTTATTGTCGATTGTTGCATTTAAACTAATCGCACGTAAAGCCTTCTTTAACCCGAAAGAAATGGAGCAGAACAATGAATTATATGCAAGCACATCCTTATTCATTTAACTTTTTTACTCCTTGGAAATCGAATTCTTTTAGTTAATAGAAATTAAAGCAGATTTAATCTTTTTTGCGAATTAGCGTTAACCAACTTGTAAAATCCAATTTATGCTCGCATCTAATCAAATTAACAAAATAAATGGACGATTTTATGCAGAAACCCAGCTAAGGGTGATTGGCCATCTGTTTTTTACCCCAACTATTTTGAAAAAATCATGCCATAAAGTTAATAGGCTACAAACTCAACTTCCATGTAGTTTACCAATTTCATGAGAGATTAAATAATGCTTCAAATAATTAAAAAACAAGTCTTTCAAGTAATAAATTCAACTAAATTGGAGATTGATTAATTATGGCGCGTTATAGGCAAACAGAAGAAATTGTAAAACTGATGGAAACTCCCATTTTCGTTCGCAACACAAGCATCATCGCCCACGTTGACCATGGAAAAACAACCTTGGCCGACAGTCTCCTAGCAGCAGCAGGCATCATCAGTACTCAAACAGCAGGACAGAAATTGTTCCTTGACTCATGGGACCTTGAGCAGAAACGTCAAATGACTGTCTTTGCTTCAAACGTCAGCTTAGTCCACACTTATCAAGAAAAAGATTACCTAATCAACCTAATTGACACACCTGGTCACATCGATTTTTCAGGAGCTGTGACGAGAAGTTTGAGAGCAGTTGATGGGGCACTAGTAGTCGTAGATGCAGTTGAGGGACCAATGACCCAGACCGAAACCGTTCTAATGCAAGCCCTAAGAGAACGTGTAAAGCCAATTCTATTTATCAACAAAGTTGACCGTTTGATTAAAGAAATTAAACTTTCCCCCCAAGAAATTCAGAAGAAATTTGCAAAGATTCTCCTAAGAGTTAACTCTTTAATCGAGAAATATGCTCCTGCCGAACATAAGAAAGACTGGCAAGTAACAAATTGAAGATAGTCGTGTAGCATTTGGCTCAGCCCTTCACAAATGGGGCTTAAACCTTGATCATATGAAAATGAAGAAAGTCACCTTCCAAGACATCATCGATGCTTACTCAGGTGACCCAATTGAAGTCGGCAGAAAAGTCGATGAACTCAGTAAACGAGCTCCTTTGCCAGAACCAATCTTGGACATGTTCGTTAAACATCTTCCAAACCCCTATGATGCTCAGCCCTACAGGCAGCCTCAAATTTGGCCAGGCGACGTAGATAGTCCAACAGGTCGGGGAATGGCAACAGTTGATCCTAAAGCGCCGTTGCTCATGTGTATTTCAACCATTGAAGTTGACCCACACAGCGGAACAGTGGCAATCGGCAGAATTTTCAGCGGTTCAATCGAAAGAGGCAAAACCGTACAGCTTCTAAGCAGCAACCAAAAAGGCACTATTCAACAAGTTTTCATGAGTATGGCAACTGACCGTGTTCTTATTGACCGTGTTCCTGCAGGCAACATCGGAGCCATTTCCGGTCTTCCATCCATTCATGTCGGCGAAACCATCGCTGAAGTAGGCCAAGAAGTCCACTCTTTCGAAGGCTTAAATTACGTTTCCGACCCAGTCGTAACCGTTGCAGTTGAACCAGAAGACGTCAAAGACTTACCGCTCTTCGACAAAGTTATGCATAAACTCACTACCGAAGACCCCAACTTGCATTTCGTCATGAACAAAGAAAGCGGCGAATTCCTCTTATCAGGTATGGGTGAACTTCACCTTGAAATTACCGCTTACCGAATGCAGGAAGCAGGCTTAAAAGTGAAACTTAGCAAGCCAATTGTCATCTACAGAGAAACAATAAGCCATGACTACCAAGGACCAGCAATCATGGGTAAAAGCCCAAACAAACACAACAAACTATGGGTAACCATCGACAGATTATCTGACGAAGTCATCGAAGCCATCAAGTCTGAAAAAATCACTGACATGCAAAGCAGAGATGAACGCACCAAAACCTTACGAGCACTCGGGTGGTCACCAGAAGAAGCCAAAGGTGCAGTTGCAGTCGAAGAAAACTGCATACTTGTTAACCGCATCCGCGGACGCCAATATGTAGAAGAAATCCTCGACCACATTAAAACTGGGTTCCGCGAAGCCGTCCACACTTCACCACTCGCTAAAGAGCCAGCATACGGCTTAAAAATTAACCTAGAAGACATTGTCTTACATGAAGACCCAGTCCACCGTGGACCAGCACAAGCTATCCCAATGACTTGGAGACCAATCTACTGCGCTATTCTCTTGAGCGATCCAAAACTGCTTGAGCCATTGATGAGCTTCGAATGCAAAGTTCCAAGCGAATATGTCAGCGCCGTCATCACAATGCTAAACAAACGCCGTGGCAAAATCCTCGATATGCCCTCAGAAGATGACATAATTACAGTTAAAGCAGAAATGCCAGTTTCGGAAAGCTTTGGTATAGCTGATGAATTGCGTGGTTCAACTTCAGGAAGAGCATTTTGGGCTACACAGTTCGCCCGTTGGGCATTTGTTCCAGAGCAGATGCAGGCAGAAACTATAAAGAAGATACGTGAACGCAGAGGCTTACCACCAGTTCCGCCAAAGCCAGAAGAATACTTCGAGAAAGAATAATTTCTTCCTTTTTTGTTTTTTCTTATTATCTCTTGTTCTTTGAAATAATCTTCTGCAATTTTCCATTTTCGTTTTTCAATTCATTTTCTAATTTTAGCGAAGAGGAATGCTTTAAAGCCAATTCTAAGTTAACCTTTAGTGACCGTTTATGATTGTTGGAATCTGCGGTAGCCCTAGAGAGCAAGCAACGGACTTTGTTCTAAAAGAAGCCCTAAAAACGCTTGGCGCAAAAGGGTTTGAAACCCGTTTTTGGACTGTGCGTGCCAAACACTTAGGATTTTGTATGCATTGCGATTTTTGCCTCAAAAACAAAGAATGTGCCTTCAAAGATGATATGCAAGAACTCTATGTTCTGTTAAGGGGTGCTGAAGGCATTATCTTTGCGACGCCAGTCTACAATGGTGGCGTCAGTGCCCAAACCAAAACAGTAATGGACCGGTGCCGAGCTGCAGTAGCGGGTGACAAAAACTTTTTCCGAGGCAAAATTGGCATGGGTATCGCATTGGGCGGCGATCGTGTCGGCGGACAAGAAGGAGCTCTACAGCAAATTCATAACTTTTACATCTTAAATGGTATAATTCCTGTCAGCGGAGGTTTTTTTGGGGCAAATTTAGGCGCGACATTCTGGACTAAAGATACATTGGACGGTGTGAAATTGGATGAAGAAGGGTTCCGAAGCCTCAAGAAGACAACTAAACGATTTGCTGAATACTTGGAGCTTTATGCTAAAAAATAAGGTGAATATTTGTGGCTGAAGTTAAAATTAAGAAACCGAAAGTTGCTTGGGGCATCACGGGAGCAGGCGACAAAATCGCAGAAATCATAGAAGTCATGAAAGACCTTAAAAAACAGTCTGAAGACATCATTGAAATTGATGTTTTTCTCTCTAAAGCCGCGGAAACGATGCTTAAATTCTACCGCCTCGACGAGGAGATAAATAAGAACTTTGCCAAAGTCGCAGTTGAATCCAACGCAAACTCACCATTCCTCGCCGGCATGGTACAGAGTCACAAATACGAATTCCTCCTAATAATGCCAGCATCCTCAAATACAGTAGCAAAAATCGTAAACAGCATCAGCGACACCCTCCTTACAAACGCAGCACTTATGAGCCTCAAAGCGTTCGTGCCAGTTTGGATCATGCCCGTAGACTACAAAGAAGCCATCATCTACACCAAATTACCCAACGGCAAAGAAATGAAACTGCGGGTACGCAAAGAAGAAGCTGAGCAAGTGCGGAAATTAGAGACGATGGAGGATGTACGTGTTTTTGAGAACCCGCAAAAGTTGCACGAGGGCTTTATGGCATGGCTAAAAACTGTAAAGTCATAAGCCTAATTTTCTGATTTTAACTTTCCGCTCATGAGGCGTTTCTTATTTTGGGAAAAGTATTTTAAATCAACTCTTGGTACAAGAAACATCTGACGGTGCAAAGACTTGAATCAGCTAAAACTCGACGAAAGCATAAAGTTAAGGTAGGCTGCTTGTTTTGCCTTTCCAAAGCGCAACAGAATATGTCATTATGCGTCTTTTTCGCTTCTTCACTAATCTGCCTTTGAGGGGGTTGGTCCATTTAGTTTCGCGCAAAGCTAATTTTACTGATTATTTTAAGGGCTTCGAGAAAAACCGTGCCGTCCAAGGGATATTTGGGGAGAAAACTGAGGAAATTCTCAGGAACCTAAAGATAGATTTTATATGGTTTGGATATATGGGAGTCAGCGACTCTGACGGTCACTTAATGGTTAACAAACGTTACTTGAGCACCGGGCGTAAACAAGACATCTATCTCGACGTTATCCATGAACTCTGCCATGTAAAACAGCATATGCAAGGCAAAGAACTCTTTGATCCACGTTTCGACTATGTGGATAGGCCAACAGAAATCGAAGCATACCGCTATTCTGTACAGGAAGCCAAACGCATTGGTTTAAGCGCAGAGGAAATTCGGGTGTACCTACAAACTGAAATGATGAGCACTCAAGCTTTGGAACGGCTAACCAGGAACATGGATTTGGACTTATAGAAACCTGTTTTTTACAGAAATTCTGTTAAGCTTCGTGGTGATGCTAGCTAAGTTTAAACTTACACTAAATCTTACCACTAAGTGGTTCCAAGGTTGCGATTGCAACCCAACATCTTTAAAACTCCTCTGAAATGAGTTTGCCTTTTAAGCAACCATATCATATCGTTTGCGATGAAGAGATCTAGATGCCCTCAATAGAAGCAATTAATTTAACCAAACAGTACGGCTCATTCTGTGCCCTTTCAGATCTTAACTTAAAGATTGAGGGTACAAAATGCGTCGGTTTTCTAGGACCAAATGGAGCTGGAAAAACAACCGCGCTAAAAATGTTCACTGATCTCATCAAACCCACCAAAGGACAAGCCCTCATAAACGGCATAAATGTGCATACCCACAAGAAAAAAGCACTAGAATCTGTTGGTACTCTTATAGAAACCCCAGAAATTTATTCGTCACTCACACCAAGGGAAGCCTTGACTATGATTGCAGAGATACGTGGAATACCGCAAGCTGAGCAAAAGAAACGTGTTGAAGAAGTTACAGCTGAATTGCGAATGGAAGAATGGATTGACAAGCGTGTGGGTAAATTCTCCAAGGGCATGAAGCAGCGAATCTGCATTGCATCGGCATTGTTAAGTGATCCAGAAGTGGTTCTTTTGGATGAACCCACCACGGGACTTGACCCGAGAGGCATGAGTGAAGTCAGGGATATCATCAAAGGGCTAAAAGGCAAGAAACGACTCATCTTCATGAGCTCCCACATTCTTAGTGAGGTTTCTGATGTCTGCGATGAAGTCGCTATGATAAACCATGGCAAATTAATCATTTATGACACTCTGCCGCATGTGACAGCAAAGTTCTCAGGTGGAAACAACGTCGTCGAAGTCGGGTTGGTGCGTCCAATTGACACCCATATTGTAACCCAAACCATCGCCGCGCTTCCTGATGTAGTTGTTGCAGAAAAAATAGACGACAAAGATCTCAAGATAAGTTTCAAAGGAGGTTTAGATGTGCAGGAACGTCTCCTGAATGATATAGTCAAACTCAATATTGGAGTCGTCAGCTACAAAACTGCGTCATCTGAACTCGAAGACGTTTACCTAAAACTCATAACCTCTACATTGTGATAATAATGACCCAAACAAACTTTGAATCAAAAAACGTTGTCCCAAGTAGCATTGCCCAAGTGGGCATAATTACCAAGTATACTCTTCTTGACTATGTGAGATCCCGTCGGTTCTTTATCATGCTGATTATAACAGCGCTGATAAGTGTACTCCTCACCGTTCTAGTGGGATATTACCGTCCAGCTGGTTTTCTCACTTCTGAGTTAGGATTCTACAGTAGTTGGTGGGGAACATCGGTCACGTTTGTAATAATACTTTCTGGAATTTTCTTCGGCGGAGACGCAATTTCCGGAGAATTCCAAAACAAAACAGGCTATTTCGGAGTTCCAAACCCAATCAGACGTTCATCTATTTACATAGGAAAATGGCTGGCTGCCTTCATAGCGTCTGGCGTCATATTAAGTGTTTTCACTGCAATCACATTAGGTAATGGCTTATACTATTTCTCAGGTGTACCCTCTCAATTTGCTGAATCATTATTTTTTGCAGTAATTTACTTAGTTGCAGTTTTAGGTTTTACGTTTTTTTTCAGCTCTTTATTCAAAAGCAGCTCCATGTCCATACTACTTACTGCTATACTGTTCCTTTTCGTTTTCACACTGATCCAACAACTTGTTGCAGGGCTTGTACAAATTGAGCCATGGTTCATTCTAACATATGGCTCACAAATCATAGGCAATGTATTAACGTCGCCATATCCACCAAACATTAGCATTACTAGTTTACGTCCTGGCGGAGGCGGACCCACTCTTACAACATACAACGCAACAATCCCTGAAGGACTCGCAATTATGGGCATCTACTTCGCCGTTACCGCAATCTTAGGCTTGGTATTGTTCGAGAGAAAAGAATTCAACTAAAGAAGATTTAAGGATTAATCGTCAGTTCGAGCCTTCAACCTTTTTTTATTCTGAAAAAAGAGAAAACAGTGTTTTCATCACACTTTGTGCGATCTATCTGTTCGTAATAACAAACCGAAGGAAGCCCCGAGAAAACCTGAGAAATCTTTGGGAATCAGGGTCAATAAGTTTGGTCTTTACCGAACTCATCCCAATTAGTGTTCAAGTGATAATTGTTCCACATAGTAAGAATTGTTGTAAAATCAAATAAGAAAAAGTGGAAATAGCCTATATTCAGTAAATGCTCTAAATGTGGCAAAGATGGTTTTTTAATTTGGTGAACCGGCCGGATTTGAGCCTACGACTTTTCCTAAAATAGACTTCTTTAACACAACGCTTGGTTATTTGTCTACTTCATGTTTTAAACAACGAAGCGACGCATGTACATGTTTTTTCCGGTTATGTTGTTGGAGTGGAGGCGAAAACTTTAGGGTAAACTTGAAGAGGTTGCTTTTTAAATCCAATGTCTTTTTATAATTCTGTATTGTATGTTTTAAAAAGTAAATGTTTGGGGTTGTAGTATAGCCAGGTAGTACGGCGGGCTCCAGAAAGCATTGATTGCTTGACCCGATGGGGATGACGAAATTCTGGAGCGGTCTACTTTGGGGAAACCCGTTGGTCATCGGTTCAAATCCGATCAGCCCCACCATTTATTTTCATTTCTTTTAGATTGCTGCTGTTTCGTTCAAGCTTCTGAGTCTTCTACTTTTGGGTTGTTGTTTTGAGCGTCGAAAGAAACCCTGAAAATGAGAATGCGATAACGAAAACAGTTAAAAAATATTTTACTCTAAAAAAGACGTCACAATTCAAAGTAAATCGATGAAAGGAATTTAGCCTTTTAATGTTGAAGCAAATCCCTTTACGACGTCTTTGATTGATTGAACAAGTGGATGTTGTATTTTTTCAGTCGAGAGATTTTCAAGTCGATCTACTCTAAAGTAAATCGGGGGATGCGAATCCAAACCTACCCATTCTTGAAGGCGGAAACTTGGCGTTCGCTCGAATAGGAGTCTGTGGAACCCTATTTTTTCCAGCGACCTTCGCCATGACTTTTGGCTGTCCCATCATTATGGCTGAAGTTAAGTCTGCCCGGGCTTCAAAGAATTTCGCTATGAAGAATATGAGAGTCATTACTGCGAAGAAGTAGACGAAGAACAAGAAAGACGAGAATATGAATGGGAACAAAGCAAGTAGCACGTAGAACCTGAATAGGAACTCTGCGCTTAATAGTCCAAATAGGATTAAGGGGTCTCTGCCTTTAAGATGACCAAATTCATGCCCCAAAACGCTTACGACTTCAGGCTCTTCCAACTGAACAAGCAACCCAGTAGTTATCAGAACGATGCCTCTGCTAGGGCTGGGACCGGAAGCTGCAGCGTTGGGAACCATAGTGTTTGAAATCACGATTTTAGGCACTTTGTACCCGAAGCGGTCCGCAACTTTCTTCACGAGTTCGTAGACATCGATTTTTTTTGTGGACAAACTGCCAAGTCTGCAAGATACGTTGTATTTGGCGAAGATTTTTTCTGCTTCTTGGCAATCGATTGCCCCATGTTTAGCTATTATTTCTTCGTAAACTTCTTTCTTTAATGCCACCAGTTGCTCGGGCGGAATTTGTTTGTAGTCGTCAAGGGTGCCCAAAGAGCCAATTGGAGGCTGATATTCTAAGAAAGTGTATAGTGGGGTTGTCTTTGGTTATTGTCCAGTCGCCTGACCGAGCAATTATTTTGTTTGAGTAGAAAACGAATACGAATTGTGAAGCAATCAGGATTATTGGGACAATCCAGAAGTAGGCTGGATAAAAAGTTAAAACAACAACAAACAACCCCAATCCAAGTCCTATAAATACGAAAGTTAACAGAACTTGGGTTTCCAAGAAAAGGCGGTTGAAGCTTTTTTCGTGGAGCTTCACTTTTTCAGGAACAATTTCTTCTCCTTCTCGCCAAGCAAAATACCATGTTAATTTTCGGGCTTTTTCCTCAAACAATTCCGTAGCGATTAGTACATCTTGTCTTGCTTCAGTGACAATTGCGTCTGTAACATCCGATTCTAAGGGTGTTATGGTAGCGTTTAATTTGTCTGTGCCTGTTACTTCAACTTTGATGATTTGTCTTCCTTGCGTGTCAAGAACCATGTATGAGATTCTGTTGCTTGTCTGAGTTGTTTCTTTGGATAAGCTTGTAAATCGCTGTTTTTGCGGAACAAGGTACTGCGTATAAATGAAGTCAAATAGCTTCTCAAAGTACATTGATGGTACTTCAGTGTCAATTGAGTACAAAACTGGGGCAGATACCATTGCGATTCAAAACCTGTTATTTCTCTAATTCAAATGGTTTTTCTTAGTTATAACTTTATTGTTAACAAGGTTGCTTTGAGAAAATTCCGCTCTAACAAACGGGATAGCGTTTATTAGTCGCGAAAAACATTGATAGAAATGCCCAAGCCAAGGGTCAAAAGTCTTTGTTGAATTCAAACCTATTATCAAATGGGTTTGGCTTTGCAGAGACTTGTGTCGGCTTATGCTGGCTTCAGAAAGTTTAAGAAAGGCGAGATTATGAATAAAGAAGGAAATGTTTGAAGTGGCAGAACCTAAAAAAACTATACTTGTTGTCGATGATGATAAATCGATACTTCGAACTTTCACGCGAATCCTACAAAAAAGTGGTTATGACATTGAAACAGCGGAAACCGGCAAAGAAGCAATGGAAAAAGCTGAAAACCACCATTACGACTTAGCGCTAGTAGATATTAGGCTTCCAGACATGGATGGCACTGATTTGCTTGCAAAACTCAAAAAACAACTTCAACACACAGTTAAAATCATGATTACGGGTTTTCCATCTCTTGAAACCGGAGTTAAAGCACTCGATGAAGGCGCAGATGCATATTTGGTGAAACCTGTGAAACCTCAGGAATTGCTGGTTCTTTTAGAAGAAAAACTCAAAAACCGAGAAGAATCCACTGAAATAAGACATTAAAACTCAGAATTTTGCACTCGGATCTTGGATTGGTTTGAGATACACTGCTAACTCTTTTTTGTTGTTGCTTTTGTACAGTCACGTACGTTAATACAGGAATTTTCGACTATTATTTTAGTTGAGGAAATTTAAACAACAAATGTTGTTTTAGCGTTGATTTGTGGAGGTGAAGATTTTTCAAGAAAAAAATAAGAAAGGCGAATTTGCAATTCAACAGAAGAAAAAGAAAAGAGAGATAATTGAAGAGGGCAAACATCAAGTTGATATTCCATCAGACGTCTTGGACGAAGAAAAGAAGGCTTTAGAGCAAACAGGGGACGATGCAACTTCTGGGTGGTAAAACCAATACTTTGGTCTTACCTTTATTGTAGAGCATGCCCAAGACCTATGGATTGAACAATATTATGCGTTAATCATATATGCTAATATAAGTGAACTCAAAATAATCTGATAACAGTTAACTAAAACAAAAATGGCAACTGCGGAAAATGCCCTTGCTAGAATGTTGATGTGAACTCTCTTGGAAGAGGCCAAACGTTAAACAATCTTCCTAAGGTTATTTGCATTTCTATTAGACCAGGCATGCTGGCGATTTGTTCTTGGACAGCTATCAACTGTTGTATATTGGATATCATCAAACTTAACATACAATCAAAATTGCCGCTGGTTTTTATTACAGAGTTGACATCTGGAATTTTGGTAAGGTTCAATATATGGTTGGGTGAATTTTCTTCTGAAAAAGTTAAATTAAAAATTCCAAAAGCGTTGTATCCTATTTTTGTTGGGTCAATTTGAATTACGACTTTGAGGTCCCCATTTTGTTTAAGTTTTGCATATCTTTTTGAAATCGTGTCGGTTGATACTTTTAGTTCATTGGCGATTTGTTTAAAAGTTGTTCGGCCATTTATTGATAGTTTTTCGATAATTTCGGAGTCTATATTGTCGATTTTAGATTTTCTGTTTCTAATTATTATATTCTCTTTTTCTGAAAGGGATATCTTGGCTGGATAGTATTGATAAATTTTCTGGAGTGTTTCTTGTACCTAACAAAACTGTTATTTCGAATCCTAAAACGTACGGCAGTTTCTTAATTAATTCTTTGATTTCTTCTAATTCCTCTATATTTTTCAAAATTAGTAACGCCGATAAGCCTGGGTGAATAGGAATAATGTAAACATAGAGAAATTGCGGAATTTTATGGACAAGTTCAAGAACTTTCTTTTCTTTGTTAGGTTTGATTTTAAGGTGGATGCCTGCGATGAAGTTGGCTCCGTAGCAAGCTGGGCTATTTTGTATGGTTGCTCCAACGATGATTCCTGCATTTTTCATTTGTTTATAGCGTTTTGTGATAACATCTTTTGATGTGTTGCAATCTTTCGCTATTTGTGTGAAGGTCTTTCGTCCGTCTTTAAGCAAATCTTTTAGAATTTTTGTGTTTAATGGATCAAGTGTTTGAATCATTAAATCTTACCTTTTTTTCTGATTCTCCTTAATTAGCATATCTGAAGAGATACGTATTAGTATATTGGAGCAATATGACTTATGTTGTATACTTTTATTATAGTAATTTTCTACTTTTATTGTTTGTTGAGCAGAAAAATGGAAAATGGAAAATGATAAATACCTATAGCAAGCATATTGGCACTTACTGAAATTTAGGAAAGAACAAAAATGACATTCGTAAATAAAAAGAACATGAATATTTTGATTGCATTATTTTCAGCAGTACTTATGATCGCATCTGCTTTCGCTATTTTACCAAGTGCTCATGCGACTACAACCACTTATCATACCTGGCTTTACGTTGCTACTAGCGCTCAAGCCCAACCCGTCGGCGTCGGTAAAATTATGCTGATCGTTGCTTGGACTGCAGACATGCCCCCAGATATTGGTGAACAAGAAAATACGGTTAGCGCACCAACCGGCAGAGCTGGATGGATTGGTATGAAAATAAACGTTACAGACCCTGACGGTATATCAACGATCTTAGACATGCCCTACAGCGACCCAGTCGGCGCCAACTACATCAACTACACTCCCACTAAAGTCGGCACATATCAAGTTCAAGCCATCTTCCCCCTTACAGATAAAGTACAAACAGTGACAGCACTCGGACAGTTTGGTAACACATTCGCAGGAGATCATTACATCTACAGCGCAGCCATTAGCCCAATAGCGACATTCGTGGTTGTCGAAAACGCTCCATCGGAATGGGTTGAATCGCCCATTTCAACCGACTACTGGACACGACCAATTAGCGGCGCATCAAGACAATGGTCCTCACTTTCAGGTAATTGGCTTGGCCCCGCCGGGCAGTTCACTGCAACTTCCGGAAACAATTGGCCAATAGGCGGTGCAGGCGGCGGCATTTCCGGCTACGCTTACGGCGATGCACCAACGAGCGCCCACGTACTATGGACAAAACCATTCTATATTGGGGGCTTAGCGGATGAACGGTTCAACGACAGCGCTTTCGCTACAGAACACTATCAAGGCGTTCAGTTTAGTCCAAACGTAATTCTTGACGGCAAAATCAGCTGGTCTCCATACTATTCACACGCTGGCACCAAAGGCTGGCAAGTAATTGATCTATACACAGGCGAAACACTATACACTAATATGTCTCAAAACTGTCCGAATATGGGTTCAATCTATCAATACGAGTCGCCTAACCAACACGGAGAATTCGCATATCTGTGGGAAACTGGCGGAAGCGGAGGCTTCTTCGGAGCAAGCACACCGGTCCAACTGCCACAGATTGTCATCTTATCTAGAGCAAAACCAAACCCAAGTGGGAATATTTTTGGTGCTCCAATCTGGCTCGGAGCCCCCTACACAGTGAATACATCTAAAACCCCGATTACTACTGGTACCGTTTGGAAAATGATTGATGCATACACATTAAACACGATAACCTACATTGCTAACGTGTCTTCAGCCGGTACACAAGTCTACGGCAAAGATGGAAGCTACCTCTACTATAACATCGTCGGAACACCGGTCCCTGGTAACCCGTTCGCGCCAGCAACAGCTCCATTCCGTGTTACAGTGTGGAACTCTTCAGCTGGAACTATGGTCGCAAGCCAAGCGGGAACAGGCTACTGGCAATGGAGACCTGCAGGCGGCGATTTCGGAGCAGCTAACCCATACTTTGGAAGCGGTGACTTCATGAACCCTATAGGAACGGTTTATAACATCGTGCATGACGGTAACCTCTTCTACTCGGCGAACTTCTCGATACCAGACGTAACTGGCGGCACAATCCAAACTATTCGCCAAGATGACACCATGATCGTTGGCAGTGCAGGATCAAACACTAAAAACGGAGTTACTCAAGGATGGCTGTTGGGTATCAGTCTGAAACCAGGAAACCTAGGCACACAGCTTTGGAAAACCACCTTTACACCACCATTCGTTGACTTAGACAAAAACGTTACACAAGCAGCAATGTTCACAGGCGGCTTTAGCTTGACAGGCGTGTATCCGGAACAAGGCGTATTCACGTTCGGAGAAGTAAAGCAGCTGAAAGCATGGGTCTTCGACTTGAATTCAGGCTCAGAGCTATGGGAAACAAATTCTACTTATGCAGGTCAGAACCAATACAACTACTACGGTCAAAGCCAACTCGTCATTGGTAATGAACTCATCTTATACGGTGGCTACTCTGGGACAATGACAGCCTTTAATGTTAAGACAGGGCACCTCGACTGGATTCACAACTTCATAAGCGTCGGCACCGAATCACCATACGGCAATTACCCAATCGAGATAGGCGCTGTCTCTGGCGATAAGATCTACGTGCAGACATGGGAGCACTCGTTCACTATTCCTCTGTACCGTGGTCCAAACTTAAGCTGCATTAACGCCACAGACGGAACGATAGTATGGGATGACTTAAGCTTCGGCCCTGGTATAGGAATTGCAGATGGTATCCTAGTAGCCAACAATGCCATGGATAACGAGATATACGCTTACGGCAGAGGACCCAGCGGAACTACAGTTTCTGCGCCGCAAATCATTCCAACGCTTGGACAAAGCGTAATGCTCACGGGTACGGTTACGGATCAGACTCCTACAGGCAGGCGTGACACTAATGACAAAGTTGTTTGGACACTTCAAGGTACACCAGCCGTATCTGATGACAGCATGACTGCATGGATGGATTACAAGTTCCAGCAGCAAATATATCCAACCAATGCAACAGGCGTTCCAGTATCCTTAGACATTATTGACCCCAACGGCAACTTCTTCAACATAGGCACTGTCACCACTGACCTCAATGGCAAATATGCAATTCCGTTCAAGCCAGACGTTCCAGGCAACTATCAAATCATCGCATCATTCGCAGGCTCTAAATCCTACGGGCCATCATCCGACACAACCTACCTATCAGTAGACGCACCGGCAGCAACTACTCCTCCTACAACAACATCCACTACGGAATCTGTCGCTGACACCTACTTTGTTCCCGCAATCGCTGGACTATTCGTCTTAATCATCATAGTACTCGTTCTAATAGTACTGATGATGCTTAGGAAGCGTTCATAAGCCAACCAAACAAAAAAACAAAATCTTCCCTTTTTTATTTTTTTAATCTTTACATCTTTTCAAGCTCTCTGATTCTCTTTTGCTGTGCCAGCAGTATACTCATGACCATGGGCTTAAAAACTAAGAAGGATAAGTTGCTATTGGCGTTTTCTGCAGCCATTAGCGATGCAGGGCATTGGGTGCTTTTATAATTGTTACCTTTGAAATCTTCTTGAAAGTGCTCATTGATAGTTTAAGCATCTTGCACTATCGCTTTTTCTACTATACTGCCTTAGGGCTTTGTAATTTTTTGCCTTCTTTACAGTGTTGAGCAGATTAATCAACCGGTTGATTGTCAAGAAGGACATGGAGCGGGGCATGAGCAACATGCTTGAGAACATGAAGAAGACGCTTGAACAGCGCTGATTGGCATTAGCTTGGTGCAGGAGCTAGCATGGGCGGGTACGATGCAGCAGGATATTCTACATGCAGCAATATCATGAGTGCTAAAACTGAAGGGTGCCAGTTTGTGTTGCCGGGCGTATCTTGTGAAATAGCCCATCCGCCGTCAGTAAACTGGGCTGCGATTACGTTTTGCACAAAGGCATCACTAACCATGTTGCCTTGCCCTGCCTGGTAGAGGAAGGCGGCGGCTTCGAGTTCAATGTCGTCGACATGTGAGCCGTCGCCGATTAATGCGGCGTTGTATTGGTAGAGGGCACTTTTGAAGTCTTCTGGTAATTGGAGGCTACAGTGATTGTTCTGCATCCAAATGGTCGCCAGCAAAACATGTGTCAGCAAGTAGCATCCGCTGTTTACGCGGTTTTGAGCGTAGATCACGCCGCTATCCATTGCGTCTGTGAGCTGGAACAGGTAATTGTCTGGTAGAGTCATTCGGTCGGAGTAGAGAGCAGGCACTGTAATACGGTCGAGCTGGTCTGTCACTGAATTGAAATCCTCATGCAAGATGGCGGAGGTGTTGTAGTCGGCTATGCGTCGGAATATTCGATTTATTGGCTCTGGGTTGGCGGCGAGTACTTGGTCGTAGCGTTGTAGTGAATCGCTGAATTCTGTTATGTTGAACTGTCGGTAAAGTACGTTAATCATTAACAAACCCATTGGGTCCTTGGTCTGCTTTAGGTAGGCTGTTGCTTTTTTAATTGCTTGTTGCAACGAAGGGTCTACTGGTTGCATTGTACTTATGGGAGTAGGTTGCGGGGTTTGTCCAGTGGGGGTTTGAGATGTTGGTTTGACAGTTGCCTGTAGATCTCCATTAGAAGGTGCCGAGGGTTTTAGCAGCAGCGGAATTGTGAAGAGGCTGCAGATTACGATAATACAAAAGGCGGCGACGAGCAGTTTCTTCATGCTCTTTATTCAATTTTACAGCTTTTATAATTTATGTTATGAACGGTAAGGTAAAAAGATCAATTGTCAATCGAGTTGAAACGTTTGCAGTCAATATGTGGGATTTGTAATTAAAGAAAAATTAATCCAACAGACAATTTCATTAGAGGTTTCTCCAAGGTGTTCTTGGCCTTTCCTTTACTCACCCCGATCAGTCAAAAATCCAAATACCCACAAAAAAATTAAAGTTGACATAATAGAACTAAGGGCTGCCTAGTCATATCAGTGGTCGAATCTGGATAAAAGGATCGTTAACTGATTTGAACAAACTGTTGATTCATTCAGATCGACCGAAAAACATCCAAAAATCCGAAGGGAGACAAAGCTTGGGCTTAAAAGCAAACTCAATCCGTAAAAGAAAAAGAAGTAGTTTACAAGAAACTTTAACCCTGTGAAACGTGATTAGAGTTAGCTTTTTCTAGAGCTAACCATTAAAGCGATGCCTAAACCTAAGAGGGGTATTGTCCAAACATCAACCAATGGCAAACTGTTAAGTGAATTTGCGAAGTACGAATAGATAACGTAAATCACATAATTCAGCCCCACTACCGCTAAAGATGCTCCCAACCACATCGTAGCAGAACATTCCTTTTGTTGAAAAAGCCTAACAGCCCCCCCAATCGCCAAAACCACCGCAAGAGGCATAAGCGATATAGCGTTCAAAAATCCAACTGCATTCATCCCTTCAAAAAGAAACTTTAACGTTTCAGCGGAAATCATGCTAGTCCATCTGGAAACCTCATTCACTGCTAACGCTGCTACATAACCAACAAACGCAACTGCAACGAATTTTAATAAAACGGGTTTTTGGTTACTTTCTCGGTACATTGCCACTTTGAAAACCAGCATCCAGAGAAACGGCACTGTAAACAAAATCTGCAGGATATAATTAATAGCAAGAGGCAAATTAGTAACAAAGCCAGGTTTTAATAGGAACCAAACTGACGGAATCCAAAGAAGAAAATACAGACCTTCCAAAAAAAGTGATAGCGCAATAAGATTTTTTGCTCTAAAAAAAGGTTTTCTTTTAACCCAGAGAAGATACGCCGCTCCTAAACCAAGAATGCCCGCAATAAACCGTCCTCCCAACTGGACGAAACCCAACCAGAAGACAAGCCCCGTCATTCTAATGTAGCTAACATCTTGATATATATTGGCAAAGTAGCCGAAGAGAATCGTAAAGCTGCCAATCAGAATGTAGGCCACATACACCATTAACGAGAGTAAGCTTGCGACTAAAAGGACTTTTACACTACGGGTTAAAGATGCCAGGCTGAGTCACCATTTGGTTCGTATTAATTATTTGCGTGTACTCCTTATACATTTTGTAAAAAGGTCTCGCTATGGTATAATTTCGCATCCATTATACTTCAAATAATTGAAGTCCTGAAGCGAAATCTTGCCGCTTTGGATAAGTTGCTGTATTCTTGGAATTTCTCCTTTAACTGTTTCAATGAGTTGCTCAACAGTATAGCAGACTTTGCTATAAGCCTCATCATTCCAGCGTTTTGTAATGTTGGTGTAGAGGCATCTGCCTCCGCATAGACCAAGAATTGAGCATTTGCTGCATGGTTTTTCCTCAACAAACAATTGTCTTCAACTTAAGAGGATCTGCGTCTTTAATGTGGCCTAAATAGTATTTTTTCATTCCCCACATAGTTGGGCAAGGAATTATGTAGCCGTCAGTTTGGATTGCATAGTTTATCCAGCCTCCACCACATCGCATAAGACAATTCTTTTCCTCATGCAAAAGCGACTCAGCAATGCCCAGCAAGGGATAAAGTTTCAATACGATGCCTTTCTCCTGCATCTGGTCAACCCAAAAACGCGCAAGTTCCTGAACACCAGGAATGTAGCTGGTTTTTGTCCATTCCTCAAAGTTGCGTCTTTGGTAATCGTTTCCCCAGAATCCCGCGTTAAGCTGCCAATGGATCGATGAAAAAGATAACTCATCATTATTCAAGAGCCATTGAACTTGTTTGTTTAGATCGGTTTGCTCCATTATTGTCATGCGAGCAATTAATTCTCCACTAAAACCGTTTTTCTTGATGAGTTTTAGGTTGTCTATGACTTTTCGGAAAGTGCCTTTTCCACGGTAATAATCTGTTAAGGCTTCTTCTCCATCTATCGATACGAGAATGGTGTGGAAACGGTTGATGTATTTTGGCTCCAATTTGTCGAGGAGTAAACCGTTTGTCTGAATCATAAAATGTTTTGGCTCCACTTTATCCATGATTTCCCTTAGTCTGTCTGTTTGAAGCAGTGGTTCTCCACCATAGAAAGTTAAGACACATTCAGGGTCTTGGCGACAGAACTTGCTCTAGCAACTCAGACCTCATAGTTGAGTCTGCGTGGCAATTCGTAGTCAACTTCTATGTCATCTCCGAATTCTTCGTCGAAATCATCTAGGCTCTCGCCAAAGCAGTACTTGCATTGCAGGTTGCATTCACTGGTTAAGATCACATGGAAGAACATGAGCCTAATCAACGAATGTCCGGCTTAATAGTATTTTTCCGCCAACTTCCTTGCTTTTTCATATTCTTTAGATTCTGCGTCGTCGTTCCTCTGCTGTGTTGGCTGTTTTTTCCTTTTTGCTTGATTGTTCGCTCTCTTTTTGCGCTTTCTTTTTGGCATTCTCAACGTAGCTTTTAAGATCTCTGTCTTTCATGACTTTTTCAGGAAGAGTTTCAGGAGCATAAAACAAAGGCAAAACGGCCAAAAACAAGAAGAAAACTATGAACGAAAAAAGAGCATAAGAAGATATCCCAATGGCGACGTAATTTCCAATTACGAGTTCTAAGTATTTTGATATGAAAAAAGGTATTATTCCAATGGCATAGTATTTTCTGCTTTTTTCACTATTGCAAGATCTCCCCATATAGTGATTACAAAAATGACGTAAAAGATTCACCATGCAGCCGTCAAGTGCTGTCCAAAGGAACCAACTTGCCATTTCGTTCGGTGATACGCCTAAAACTGCATATCCTATTCCTAATAAAATAAAACCTACCATTGCTAATACTTTCGGGCAAAGGTGTCTAATAGAAAGCCGCTTAATCCAGATATGACCTGTGACGGCGCTTTCAACAATTGTCAAAAATTTAGAGTCAATTCGGGGAGAACGCTGTTTTGTATTGCAATACTCAAATAATTAATAAGTGCAAACATCAGCCATGGAACTAAATATAAGATGAAAGATCTTTGTTTCACAATATTTCTGAAGGAAGTATCATTTTTTATAAGAATGTTTTCCTCCGGTAACTTTTGGTAAATAAGAGCGATTATGCCCTAACAAACGCCAAATTACTAAAACAAAAGCAATTAATTCGATGTTCCAACATCGAATAAAGCAATCATAACTACTCCTGAACCACTTAGTAACATTATTAAACCCCATAGCGACCTCTCCGCTTAATTTCTATTAAATTAGTGAATATCTCCATGCACGATGGTATGCCTAATCCCAAAGAATTTGAAAAAGAAATGAAATTAGAAATGTGACTGAAACACAACAAATTGGATTGCCAATAATGAAATTGGGGAAATTACACCGATTATGGTCCAAAATATAAGAAAAGTTTTTCTCTGAATCTTTTTTACTAAAATAGTTCCAACTAAAAGCGAAATTATTATGGTACCGAAATGGAGGGTCCACATTAACGAACTTTGTAAATTGTTTGTGGCTGCATTATTTATTGCCGTCTCCAAAACTTTAGCTGCTGAGAAATACCAAATGAGTGCATTAGCAATCAAGAATACGCTTCCTTAAAAGTCGTCGACTGTTTGAAGTTTCTTCTGTTACACTCATGTTAAACACCTATATCTTCTCGTAGCAATTCCGTATTCATGTATTTTACATTTAGTTTAAGATAAGCCTTGAGTATACAGAAACCATATTGCGGGTAAGCAAGCGCAAACCTTTTAAAGATTATGTGTTGTACATAAATACAGGTGAGGAAGGAGAATGCAAAAACCAATAAGACCAATTAGACGAGCATGGTGGTAAATTCAACTCTTCTTTGTTAAGAGTTAAATGGTATATCTTCTAGAGTTGAGTTTAGTAGTTGAATCATAACTTCAGTGTTCTTTCTTAGTCCAAATAATGTTTGTGTCGTTTCCTTTACTAATGTTCTCATATAACTCCAGAGTTTGTGAACTTCAGGAGAATTAACTGCCAATGCAAGTATTTTTTTCAATTCAGTCTCAGTCAACTCATTCCTATCAAGTAAGCTCAATATTTCGCTCTTTGTCAGGTCATTTTGAAACGCACATAAAATCGGCAGCGGTAAGCATTCATTTTCAAATCTATTTTTTAACTCATCACTTTCGAAAATGTCTATAAACTCGTCGCGTATAGTCATTAGCGTTCCTAAGGTTTTTCCAAAATTTCCTAAACTCTCAATTTGTTGAGGAGTTCCATTTCCGACGATAACACCTATTTTTGCTACTACCTCTGCTACAGAAACCTTCATTCCAATTATTTCAAGATACTCTTCAGGCTTCAAATCTAAGTTTCTTCTAAGATTTGCTTCTTTGGCTTCAACGCTGCCGATGTCAAAAAAAGCTCGTTTTGCCAATTCTATGATTGCTTGTTTCTTATCTTTTGAGAATAAATCACATGCCTCGTTTAGCATTAGCATGCCCTTGAACCACAAGACATCCCCAGCTATAATTGATATGTCTTTACCAAATTTTCCAAAGACAGTAAGTTTACCATCTTTTGTTACCGATTGATCTATTATATCGTCATGGATATCGGCTGCCCCTGTCAGCACTACCAACGCTGCGCCAATGTTTGTTGTTGCCTCTGGGTCTCCCCCGACAGCTTCGCATATTAGTGAAAGAAGCGCTGGATGGGCGGCATTATACCATATTTCCTCCATGAAATAGCGTAAGGCATCGGCAAGTGGTTCAAACTTTAATTGCTCTTGGACGACAGCTTGTTTTGCTAATTCTATCGCTTTTTTTGAACGTTCAAAAAGGAGGTTTTGTACTTGTTCCATTAATTTTTCTTCCGCTATCTTTTATGCTGTATAACTTTTCAGTCGTCTGAATATTTGTGGTTTTAGGTACTCATTTGTTAAAGGAAGCGTAACTCTTAATAGCTAAGGCTTTAATGAAAAGGTTTCATGAGCCAAACCAAGCATTTCGAGCAGAAATGGCAAGCCAAATGGGATGCTGCACACGTTTTCGAAGCTAATCCTGATCCAAAACGGCAGAAGATAATGGTTACTTTTCCGTATCCATACATGAATGGTCCATTGCATGTTGGTCACGCTTTTACAGCTTCGCGTGTGGATGCTTATGCTCGGTTTAAGCGTATGCAGGGTTACAATGTTCTCTGGCCTTGGGGTTGGCACTGGACGGGTCAGCCTTTGCTTGGAGCCAGTCAACGTGTAGCTAGAGGCGACCAAGAATACATTCGTGTCCTACGAGAAGTTGATGGTGTCCCTGAGTCAGAACTTGAGAAATTTGTTGATCCGCTTTA
>CAWJGR010000002.1:0-90157 GCA_963842545.1 Candidatus Bathyarchaeota archaeon | reverse complement strand
AGAAGCGGCGACCAAGTTGTAGGAGCCACCATGAACAAGACGGGTATGCTAAAGTTCAAAGCAACTAAAGTCGGAAAAGACACAGTCTAGCCAAATCATAAGCATGGTTGAAGATGCGTTAACTTCGAAAGCGCCTATTCAAAGATTAGCCGATATCGCTTCAGGATATTTTGTTCCAGCCATCATAATTACAGCGACTCTCTCAGCATTGGCATGGTACTTTTTTGTCGGAGCGACCTTTATCTTCTCACTTACAGTCTTCATTGCAGTGCTAATTGTCGCTTGCCCATGCGCTCTTGGACTAGCAACTCCAACAGCGATAATGGTTGGTGTTGGAAAAGGAGCAGAAAACGGCATCCTAATCAAAAGCGGCGAAGCACTGGAAGCAACACAAAGCTTGAAACAATCGTATTTGACAAAACCGGAACACTAACCAAGGGCGAACCCGAAGTCACCAACATCATCCCCACCGAACCGTTTAGAGAAGACCCAGCTTTTGCAGTTCGCCGCCATCGCAGAGAAAAACTCTGAGCATCCGCTGGGAGCAGCCATAGTTAAAAGAGCAAATGAAAAGGGATTCAAGTTGATGAGCCGGAATTATTCAACGCTCTCCCCGGATATGGAGTAGAAGTGGAACATAACGGAGTCAAAATTTTGTTGGGCAACCGAAAACTGATGGAAGCAAACAACTTAGACATCAGCATGCTTGAGGGGAAAATGTCGGCGTTTGAGGAAGAAGGCAAAACCGCCATGCTTATCGCGGTTGATAACCAGTCTTGCTGGTTTGATAGTGGTGGCTGACACCTTAAAAGAGCATTCCGCTGATGCAGTGACGGCTCTTCAACAGATGGGATTGGAAGTCATCATGATTACAGGCGACAATCAGAGAACAGCCAAAGCCATCGCAGAGCAGGTAGGAGTTAACCGCGTCTTTGCAGAGGTTCTTCCAAGCGAAAAAGCCACAGAGATAAAGCGACTGCAGTCCGAAGGCAAAGTTGTTGCCATGGTTGGGGATGGAATAAACGATGCTCCTGCTTTGGCGCAAGCAAACATTGGAATTGCTGTTGGCAGCGGAACAGATGTAGCTATTGAAACAGGAGACATTGTGCTAATCAAGAATGATTTGAGAGATGTCGTCGTAGCTATTCAGTTAAGCCGCGCCACTATGAAGAAAATCAAGCAAAACCTGTTCTGGGCATTCTTCTACAACATTGTCCTCATTCCTTTGGCGGCAGGTGCATTCTACCCCATCTTACATGTTCTCTTTAACCCAGTGTATGCGGCAGCAGCCATGGCAAGCAGCTCAGTAACGGTAGTTACCAACGCTTCACTCCTCAAAAGATTTAAACCAAAAATCTAATCATAAGACACACGCAAAGTTGGAGGTGAAAAAAGTATGGCTAAAGATTTAGTATGCAACATGGAAGTTGACGAGAAAACCGCAAAGTACAAAACAATCTATCAAGGCAAATACTATTATTTCTGCGCTCCAGGATGCAAAAAATCCTTCGAAGCAAACCCCCAAAAATATATCGGCGGAACCCCATCAGGACATAGTTGCAGTTGCGGTCACGAAATGTGATAAACTTATATTATTTTTCCTTAAAGTTCTTTTTTGTTTCTTCATTTTTTAGGCCATCAGAACTATGATATTTTATTTTTTGGCTTAACGGTTCACATTTTCTTTTTCTAAATAATCCTTAAATCTCACAGAATTTTTAATGCTTGCAAGGCTTCTTTTGCATGCTTATTAAAATCAAGTTGTGAAGAGAAAACATTCTGAACTATTCCTTTTCTATCTATAACGAATGTAACCCTTCCTGGTACCCCAAGAGTAGATTGAAACTCCATAAAGTTTCCTAACTTTGTTATCAGCATCGCTCAACAAGAAATATTGTAAATTATGGTGACTGGCAAAGCTCTTATGCGATGCTACACTTTGGGCACTTATGCCGATTACTTCTGCATCGCTTTCTTTGAGAGCTTCATAGTTATCCCTGAACGCCTCAGCTTCTCTGCAACAAGTAGGTCCTTCATCCCGCGGGTAAAAGAAAAGAACAACGTTCTTTTTTCCGAAAAAATTTGACAAACTAATATTCTCACCAGTGTTTGATTGAAGGGTAAAGTCTGGTGCTCTGTCGCCTAATTTGACTTTGACCATTTTTTTACCACGAAGCCTTGAGCACACAATGCGAGTTAATGTACGACCATGAATTTTAAGATTTTATTTCATACACTATATCGCAGTCGCCGACTGGACCGGGTTTGCGAATTTCTTTTAGACGAACGTTTCTAAGCTTTAGGTTTGCTGAGAGGGCACCTACTTGGAAACATCCAAACCGCACAAGCAGGTACAATGCCGTATCGTTCCTTTACAAGTTTACCATGGCAAATGTAGCATCCTCTAAATTGAAGGATAAATTCTTGGTTTTTCTTCTCTAATTTGACGTTTTTAGCTATTTTGAGGTTATCTTGAAAGTATGCAGCGACTTTTTCCATCAGGTCTTCAGGTATTTGAGCTGGAGGGATGGATTCACCCCAGTTTCTTCCTTGTGCCATACTTGCCTTGGCGAACACCTTCTGGTTATCTTCTCCTAGGGCACCTTGAATTGAACAGAGAACTTCCAGAACTGGTTTTTGCGGAATCAGTTTTTCTTCAGTCATATTTTCACCGGTCATTAACTGGCTAAAGTAAATAATAGATTAAAGCTTTAATTTGTCTTCTTCATCAAAAGCTCACAAATGTCATCAATGCTTTTTACCGCGGCGATTTCTTTGTTTTTCAGCGGGGTTTCGCCAAGCATATCTGCCTCGATTACCTTCTGGTCGAATGGCACAAAAGCAAGCAGATTAAAGCCCATTTTTATCTGCGAATCTTTGAATAGCCTGCTTTTGAGCATCGTTCATTACTCTGATTTCCAATAAGATAGAGTTGTTTCATTCCTGCTTTTGACGCTAAATCGTGGATGTGTTTAGCAATTTCCAGCGACTTTAGGTTTGAGTCGGCCACGATCAGTAATGCGTCGACTTGTCGCGCTGTGCCTCTACCGATGTGCTCTACTCCTGCTTCAAGGTCTAAAACCACAGCTTCATTTCTATCAACAACTAGGTGTCTTAGCAAAGCACGGATGACAGCGTTTGGTGCACACATGCAACCTGCCTCCATCGCTTGCACCGTGCCCATAACAATCAAGTTTGCACCTAGCGGAGTGGGTATAGAATAGTCTCTGACAATGTCGTCTACAGTGAAATTCAAATTGTAAATGCTATTGTAGCCAGTGCTGGTTTTAGACTCGACCAGCGGCTTATTCTCTGTAATGGGTACTATTTTACGGGTTTCCTCAGCCGATAAACCCAATGTTAAACCAAGGTTTGGTGAGGAATCAGCATCAATCGCTATGGTTTTTAATCCGCGTTCAACAAAACCGCGAGCTAAACCGCCTGCAATTAGGGTTTTGCCAACGCCTCCTTTACCAGCAACAGCAATTTTCATAATAATCACAAAACTAAAAATAATTTCCCATCGAATTAATTTACGTTTCCTTACTTTAGAAATAATTCCTTGTTAGCATATAATTACCCACATACACTAAAGTTTGAAACAAGACAGGGATAACAATAACAGAGTGTATAAATTCGTTATTGATCATTTTTCTTTACTTGTTTTAGGACCGCTTTTCTTGGTAAAAAACCATAACGTGCATAGAAGCCCAATGCTTGTTCGTTGCCAATAGCGACTTCAACGATTTTTTCAACCGACATCTGTCTTTTCCATCCAATGTAGCGCTTTCTTCATCAGTGAATCTCCAATGTCCCATACCCCTGTAAGCGGCATCGACAAAAATTGATTCGATTTCACCTGTCTTTTCTTGGTTAATGCTGCTTACGCAGTATCCAACGTTTCGCCCGGACACTTCATCGAAAGCTAAGTCAACTCTCATTTTTCCCGAAGCAGCTTTTTTCAACAAATCAGCTTTTCTCTTCTCAAAAGTCATGTCCTGATAATGCTGCTTAAAATTCGTCGATAAACCCAAATGGTGACTAGTTTAGGGCTTCCCATAAAACCTTGATTTGGTCAAGCAAAGCTTCGTCGCCATCAACGTACTTGATTTTTTGTTTTTTCACCAAATAACCTTACCTATTTAGACTACAAATCTCTCACTTAGGAAGCTTAAAGCTTTATTTGCCCGAAAACCATCACCTAAACTTAGGAAAAACTCGGTTGAACTTTTAAAATGCCGAATAATCAAGCAGAAAAAAACTCAAACTCAAGATGAAGCAAAAATCGCAGAGCAATTTCTAGAGGCATAAAAGACGAAGACTTAGGCGTTTACTGCAACATATTTTCTGCGAAAACCTCCATCGAGGGGCAGGATGGCGGAGTAGTTTCAACGCTTTTGGTTAAGGGTTTTGAGGAAGGATTGTTTGATGCAGCTGTTGTTGTTCGCCGTGGAGATGGATATAGCGCGGAAGCCGTCATTGCCGACGAATCCAGATGACGTTTTGGCGGCGAAAGGAACCAAATATCTCAAAGTTAATGTTACAAAAAAACTGCGAGAACTAATCAGCCAAGGTAAAAAACGAATAGCCATCGTTTGCACCCCCTGCGAAGCTAAAGCGGCAAGAAAAATTCAGCAAACCCTCAAAAATGATTGCGAAATCACGATTATCGGGTTGTTCTGCTTTGAAGCCTTTAACAGCGCGAAAATAAAAGAAGAAGTGAAATCACGCCTTGGGGTTGATTTGGATAAAGCCCAAAAAACTCAGGTTAGACAAGGAAAATTCACCGCTTTTGTTGATGGAAAAGAGTACAGTTGCAAAGTAAAAGACCTTGATGCTGCGTCGGAAAAAGTGTGCAGTTTCTGTGGTGACTTCACGTCGCAACTTGCTGATGTCTCAGTTGGCTCAGTTGGCAGCAAGAAAGGGTACTCAACCGTTATTGTAAGGTCAAAGGCTGGGTGAAAAACTGATAAAAAACTCTAGATGCTACCAAAGAAGTTGCTGATAAAGAAGAAATCGCCAGATTATCCAAATTTAAGCGGGAACGCGCCGAAAAAAGCTTAGCCGACCTTAAACAAAGCGAAATAGTATTTGTTTTGAAGTAACTATACCAGAAAACTTTAAACTGAAAAGTCCAGCTTCGCGTATGCAAAAGCCTTTTTAACCCAAACATCTCACCCCTTTAACCTGAGATGAAATCTCCATGAAAATACTAAATGAATTTGTGCCAACACGTAAATTCTTAAAGCTTGCAGATGAACTCAAAGACTTAGTCGATGGATGGAACGTAACTGACAGCGCAGCAGGTTTCCCAGCTCGCAAGCGGCGTAGTAGTAAGCTGCTTACTCAAAAACAAATACCCAGAAAAATATGTCTGCCCAATCTTCATTCTACACTATAAAGGCCCAGTTGAAGTAGGAGGCTTAGCCTTAGCATCCGACATAATCGGACTCGACGGCTTAGCAGTCACAATGGGAGACAAACCCAAGTTCGGCGAACCCATAACAATGCTACCTTCATCTGAGGCTGCAAGCGACTTCATACGCAATACAGTTAAAACCAAAAACCTAAAACTCGGCTGCCTACTAACAGCAAGACGCTCCATAGAAGAAACACTTGAACGTGTACGAGAACCATGGGACTTCGTGTACTTCATGCGATTACAGGACTCATCATTCGAAGCACTCAAAGCAGTATCAGCAGAATGCAAAAAACTCAACAAGCCACTCTTCGCATACTTCCTAGTTGGAACTGCCAAAAACGTTGAAACCGTCAAAATGATCGGATGGCCAACTGCCGCAACTATGGAAACAGTTGAAGAGAAAGCATCACAACTTGTCGGATTAGTCGACGGCATCATCGCAACATGCGCAGGTGACGCTGAAGGCGACAAACTGATGCTTGCAGAAACTGCAGAAATTCAGAAGCTAAACTGCAAATCATTAGACCCTTGATGGGTCTCTCAAATGCTTCAATCTAATCTCTTTTTTCATTTTTTGTTTCTAAATATTTCCGATATAAACTTAAGTTCTATCTGCTTAATAAGCAACTTTGGATGAGGCAAATAGCATGAACCCTGTGCAAGTATTCGCAATAGAAAATTTACCGCTAATAAAAAAGGGAGACAACTTAGGCAAGCTTATTGTTGAAGCAGCAAAAAACCAGAACAACCCAATCCAACAAAACGACGTCGTCGTGGTTACGCATGTGGTTGTTTCGAAAGCTGAAGGAAACGTAATCAACCTAGACCAAGTTAAACCCTCAGAAAAAGCAAAAGAAATAGCTCAAAAAACCAACAAAGACCCTGCCCTAGTTGAAGTTATCTTGCAGGAAACCAAAGACATCGTGCGAATCGGACAGAACAGCATCATAACTGAAACCGTCAGCGGAATAATTTGTGCAAACGCGGGAGTTGACCGCTCCAACGTTTCAGGCGACAGAAATGTTGTTCCTCTACCCAAAAACCCCAACGCCTCAGCAGAAGGTATTAGAAAAGAAATTAAGAAAATTAACAGGCGTAGATGTTGCAGTTATTGTTTCTGACACACATGGCAGACCGTTTAGGCTTGGCGAAATTAACATCGCAGTCGGCGTTGCAGGATTCAAACCTATAAGGGATAGGCGGGGTGAAAAAGACCTTTTTGGTTACGTACTTAGAATAAAACAAACCGCCATTGCAGATGAGCTTTCTTCAGCAGCTGAACTTGTGATTGGCCAAGCCAACGAGGGCATCCCCGCAGCCATTATTCGAGGATATCCCTACCAAACCGACGAAAAAGCATCCGAAACATCATTAACCAGAGCCAAAGAAAGAGACCTCTTCAGGTAGATAATTACCAAACCTTCAATAACTCAACCGCGTAAAATAGCTGAAAAAGCTGGCTGAAACGATGGAGACAAACACACCCAAGAACTTCTTCGACACAACCCTACCCTTAAGGTTTAAGCCTGAAAAAGCGAAAGGCGTCGACGTCATTGCACAGATAAACATAACTGGAATTGAAGGAGGTAATTGGACAGTCACTATAAAAGACCAGAAACTTCAGATAGCCGAAGGAACCCATCCATCGCCGACTTTAACTTTGAAGATGAATGAAAACGATTTCTTGGACTTAGTTAACGGAAAATTGAGTGCGGAAAAAGCCTTCTTCACGGGTAGAGTACATTTTAAGGGCGACATCGGCATAGCACTTAAGCTAAGAGATGCGGGCTTTTTATAAACCGAGTTTTTTGACCACTTCTAAAGGCAAGTCATCTTCGCCGACCTTGAAAGTTTGCGGTTCATCGATTTTCATTAGTTCTCGCAACTCGTCGGCAGAGAGATCCTCAATAAGGCGTCATTATTTCTTTTTTTGATACGTCGTAATGCCCCTTGAAAGCGGCTTTATTCTTGTATAATTCACCTGCGTAGGCGCAAATTTCTGATTTCTTAAGGAAATATTCGACTTTTTTAGTTTTGAAGTTGATGTCAAATGTAATGGGACCTGCAATGCATGTTTCAGGTTTAACGGAGTGAACGATGCATCGGTTGGTTTCTTTGTTGTTGAACACGCAGAAAACGGTTTCATCAACTGTGGGAAAGGAGTAACTTTCTTTTGTGAAGGGTTTTTCGATTTTGATCTTTTGTTTGTTTAAGTATTCTTTTATTATTTTTTTTCGGTTTTCGCTTAGTGGCGGTTTAGCGTCTTGGCAACAAATAATCGTGCATTTACTGCATACGTCATACGAGTAAGTGGTTCCTTTATTTTCTTCAGGCATTGGGTTTCAACTTTTTTAGAGGTATGGTTGATTATCGACTAGGCACTTAATAAGCGTTGAATATACATCAAAGATTGCCTGCATGAAAATCTGTCTTCTGGGTGAGTCTTAAAATGTTGGCTGTGATAAGTTCCGAGAGGCAGCCTTCTTCAATGCGCTTTGCCACTAACCATAGGTACTTTTTCTCATCATCATTCGCATGTTTCTGGGCCAAATCAAAGAAGTATTTGCATACGTCCCTTGCTGTTCTGCCATGATAACCTAAGACGGTCGCGTTCAATCCATCCTTAATGACAGCATTGAAATCTTTGACCAAAATGCCATGGGGCGAAAGTTCAGCGTTAGAAGCAATCAAGCCCCGAAGCGAAGCACGTATAAAACAAGCCAATGCCACATCCGATTTTACGCATTCTTGCTCATCCATAACGCGTACTTCAAGAGCTCAACGGTCAAAGCGGAAAATTATTCCCCTTGAATTAACCCATTCCCTATTCAACAAGGTCTTATTTGCCCCCGCGGTTTGTAATTCCTCGGAGTACCCTCCAATAACTTCATGTTTGTACTTGTTAAGTGAGGTTACATATTCTGGGATAACATCCCCCGTTACTGAGGGCACTTCTTTTTGGTTAATTTTGTAGAATTTAAGCCGATTGTCGATGTCTTCACCTTCTTTGCCTTCAAAAATGGGTGAAGAAGCAGCTATTGCGGGCAAGTACGCACAGAGATTGCATAGTTGATTGTGGATTTGGATGGCGTCGATTTCTTTTTGATAAGGCAAATTCAGGTGAAAGCTTTGTATGTTTAGCCATCCATGCTGGTTTAGGTTGAATATTTTGCCGTACTGCTGGTAGATTTTTTTATGGTAATGCGGCCAAACGGCTGTATCCTGCAATTTAAGCAGAGGATGCATACCTGTTCCAAGTAACCTGGCGCCATGTTTTTGCACGATTTGGCTTAGTGTAGTGACGGCGTTTTGCATGGTTTCTTCGAATTCAGATGGCGTTTTGAAGGGCTGGTTAGCCTTGATTTCCATAACATGCAGTTGCAGTTCTTTGCCAAACGTAAATTTCGGCAATTCGATGAAGTTTATGATTTTTCCACAGTAATCTTTGATGATTTTGTCGCTAATTGGCAATACTTTCAGATCTTTGCCCACAAGCGAATATTCGTGTTCAGGACCCAGAACTTCTAAGCGGTTTGTACGTTGTTTTTGCCTCTTTTTTGTTTAGCTTTAACTTGGATTGCTGTTATACGTGTAGTTAATTTTAAATATAACTGCACGAATAACGCCTTCTCAATTACCTGGTGTCACTATGAAGTGTTGGTCGTCTCTAACATCGACCTAACAGATGATTTACAGACGCTAAAACCGTCACAGTTTCTTGAATCATCAATTAAAGACACCACCATCAACATCAATTATGATTACCGATATCTAAAAACAGGCTACTACGTCTCCTTGCACGCAGAAGTTTTGGGAAACAATGTTATTCCTTCATGCGAGAACATCATTGACTCCAGCAGAACACCAATTTTGTTGTTAGCGCGCCACAAGAGCCAATATCCCAACCATGCCGTTTCTGGTTACGGATTCAGTTAAGAAAATCATGGATGAACTCAATCTGCCCGTTGTGGTTTTCGCTGTTAACCCATTCATCTATGAAGGCTATCAAATCGCCAAAAACAAAAGCGCATTGTACCGGGCAATGAAAAGCTTGGGAATGAACTACAAATTCACTGTTTGCGCACAACCCCTCAAAGGCGAAATGTTCACGGTTAAATCGTTTTTGGGAAAAAGCCAACTAGCAAGATGAACAAATTAGCGCTATCACGGAAAAGGTTTATGAACTCTTCAAGATTCCAATCTGCAAAGTACACGTTCAAAAAGCAGAGGAAAAAGCTTTCCTGTGTGGTCTTGAACCCTTGAAAGAAAAAGAACTGTCAAAGACTGATAAAGAGTTAATCTCGAAGGAGATTATGCTGATTTCTCAGCAGGGTGAACACATCAGTGTCTAAGATCGCTTGCTTTGTTGAAAAATATAATTTTACTGATCCCCGCGAGGAAGGTGCCCTTCAAAACTTTAAACCTGCAGCCGAAGCAGTCAGGGCACAAATTCAGTTTTCTTTTCCGCGAAAACATCGAGGACATACCAAACTACGACGCAGTATTCATAAGAGCAACAACCGATCCCCTATTCACATCCTATATAGTCTCTAAAACCGCCTGGGAACTAGGCTTAAAAGTCATCGACGACCCCGAATCCATCAAAATCTGCGGAAATAAAATCCACCAATACGCCCTCTTCGAAAAATACGATGTCCCACGCATCCCAACCATATTTCTAAACAAAGATGAGTTGCATCACAAAAAAATCACCGAAATCTTTGATGAACTCGGCAAACCAGTCGTCATCAAAGCGCCCTACACAAGCTTTTCAGCCGCTATGTTGAGAAAGCCGCGTGTGAAACCAGCTTCCGCGACGTCGCCAAACGCTTCTTCAAAAAATCCGATGTCTTAGCAATCCAAAAATTCACTCCCACAGCCTTTGATTGGAGAGTCGGCGTACTAAACAACGATGTCTTATACGTCTGCAAGTATATGATTCCGAAAGGCAAATGGAAACATGGCGCCAAACTCCGCGGTAAACCAACAGTGATTTGGGGCAGAACCGTTAGCTCTGAAGAAGCGGGATATGCCTGCCAGGCTTCGGGAAGTAGCTCTTAAAGCTTGCAGCGTTGTTGGCAAAGGACTCTATGGGGTAGACATCAAAGAAGTCAACGGCGACTATGTCGTCGTGGAAATCAACGATAACCCAAGCATCTACGCAGGCTACGAAGACTCTATGGACAAAGACATCTACCAACGCATAATCAACTACCTCTCAGAATAACCACCGCGTTTTTCGACATCCTATTTATTTTCATATTTGTTTAACAGGTGCATGGAGGAGCAATTAGGCATGCACAAAGAAGCAAACACATAAAGTACCAGTGAAAGATTACGATTTTACAAAAGAAATGTCTGTTGACGAGCTTGTTTTGCAGATGGAGGCGGCGTGGGGTTTCACTGCGGGCAAACTTGCCACAGGCGTCAACATCATGGAATCAATGATTGACGACAAAAAATGCGTAAAGTTCCTTTCATTCACAGCCGACATCGTCGCCACGGGCACACGAGGCGTAATCAGAGAACTTGTTAAACGCAAACTCGTCGACGTCATAATCACAACCTGCGGAACATTGGACCACGATGTCGCACGCTGCAGCCAAAGACTACTACAAAGGCAGCTTCGTCATGAACGACTCTAAACTCCACCAAGAAGGAGTAAACCGCCTCGGCAACGTGCTGGTGCCAAACGACAGCTACGGCACAGTTATAGAAAAAAAAATCATAGGGCTGCTTGAAGAACTCTACAAAGAAGGCAAAAAAGAATTCTCAACCAGCGAGCTCTGCCGCGAAATCGGCTTACGATGCTGCGACGAGACCTCAATTCTTTATTGGGCAGCCAAAAACAACATCCCAATCTTCGTGCCCGGCATAACAGACGGCTCAGTCGGCTACCAACTCTGGTTCTTCAGCCAAGACCACAAAGACTTCCGCATTAACCTGCTTAAAGATGAAGGCGACCTAAACAACATCGTCTTTGACGCCAAAAAAAGCGGCGCTCTCATCGTTGGCGGAGGCATCAGCAAACACCACACGATTTGGTGGAACCAATTCAAAGACGGCTTAGACTACGTCATCTACATTACCACAGCAGACGAATGGGATGGAAGCCTCAGCGGCGCACGCCCCCGCGAAGCTGTTTCTTGGGGAAAAATCAACGAAAAAGCAAAACGCATAATGATTGAAGGCGACGCCACCTTGATAATGCCGATAATGACAAGCTCACTTTTAACTCGGTTAAACAAAAAGAAAAAATAAAAATTAAAAGTTTGGCGTTTATTGTACGCCTTTGAATAGCCAGCTCATGTCTGGCCCTTTCCGTTTTTCTGGAACGCGCTCAGCAAGTGCATGGCAAATGAGTGGCAATGCGATCGTTGCATCGCAGTAGCAGACCGCTCTGGTTCCTGTTTGGCTGTTTATTTTGCCCCAGCTGATCGCCTCTTCAAGTGTGCAACCGCTTAATCCACCCCATTGTGGAGAGTCGGTGGTGATTTGTATGGCGTATTTGTGGGGGTAATAGTATTCTTGTAGGCTTTTGCGTAAGCCGCCTTTTCGCCTTTGACGCCTTGGTCGCAGGTCATGGGTGAAACAGAGATTGCGATGAGTTGGGTTAGGTCTTTGGGAACTCCGCCGCCGATGTAGACGACGCCAACTTCTTTGGTTTTTGTTCCGATGCTGACGAATTGGTCAAACTCTTTCACGCTGTCTATGTGAACATTGTGCCCCTGGTTCTTTGGCTAAGAGGAAGGTTTCGCCATATGCGCTGTCAACCATGGCTGGGCTGAAAATTGGTACGCCGTTGGCGGCTGCAACCGCAGAGATTGCAGGTATTTTTTTCTTGCCCAAGTATTTGCCGAGTAAGTATGAGGAATTCTGCTGAAGTGTAATTGTAATCTTGTTTGCAGGTCATAACGAAGTCTGTGACAAGGTTTCCATTTCGCGGTAGTCGGTTTCTTTGCCGTAGACATCGTAATATCGGTTGACATCGTCGTGGAGTAATTGCTCGTCGTTCACCATGTGGCTACCTTGGTAGTAACCTAAGCCCATGGCGTCAACTATGTCTTCGCTAACGTTTGCACCAGTGGAAACCAGCACGTCTATGAAACGATTTTCCATAAGCCAATTAACAATTGTCCATTGCCCCGCCGTACTCATGGAGCCTGCAAAGCCCATAGCAATGACGGTGTCTTTTGAATTAATCATGTTTTCCCAAACATCAACAGCTTCGCCGAGTTTACGTCCTTGGTATGCGGTTTTACCCATTTCTTTTAGAAGTTGTGAGATTGGTTTTTGTTTAGTAACTTTGATTGGTTCAAGTTTCTTACTGAAATATGAATCATTACTCATTAGGATGCACGCCTCGCTTTTAGATTATTGGGCTTGTATATGAAATTTGTTATTGCGAGAGAACCTAACATTTATGGGATGATTAGGTCGTTGCACTCAGTTTTAGCCAAACGCTTCTTTTAACAAAAATAAATGAGGTAACGCCAGTAATAAAAGCTGAGACAAGAACAATAGAATTTGCCAGCGTAACAGCTGTTGGGTCATAAACCAAAGCTAAAGTCATTGCCACAAAAATATAGAATGTAATTGCCCCTGTTATTATATGCACCACAGAGACAAGTTTGCCGCCCTGCCCAGCCTTTCCTTTTAGCCAGTTTAAGAAAGATTCAATTCTTCCATGAACATCCGGCAAGTCATCTAAAACCAGAGCTAAACCTCCTAACAAGAAAACTCTACCAGCATTAACATCCAACCGTGTGCTATTTGCGAAAAAGATGTTAAAGAAAGAAACAGGTGTAAAGAATATAATGTAGATTGATGAGAAAATCAAAACTAGGAAACCGTAAAAATAATGATGAAAGAACAGCCTTCCTGTATGAAGGGAGCGTCCGAGTCCAGCGCTTGGAAAAATGTTAATCATAGCCGCAACGATTAGCACCCAAAAAAAACTGGCGCTAACTAAGGTAGGGCGAAAACGGATGCCAATTTTGATAACGCCAGTAGAACCCTGACAGGATTCCAGCAGCACAACCAATCGATACGAGCGCATTGAAGATTAATGAAACGCTGAATATTTTTTTACAAATAACCCAGCAGTGTACAATTTTTGGACTCGTCATCGAAATTATTCCTTTGTAATCAAGAAATTAGAATTAAATTAGACCAAGTTGTTTTTGAAGGTTACGGCAAAAAAGTGAAAAAACAATCGGCAATACAGGTTTAGGGTAGTTCAAGTTTTCTCATTGGGAGATAAATAAATCTTCGAGTGAGCATTTAGAAGGAAAATATGAAAAGCATAGATTAAAGAGTAGCTCATTGTACAAATCAGACTGGTGTCGCATCTTGAAAAACTCTAAAATCATAAGCAAGGTAGCCCGTTTTTTCGCAATTGTATCGTTTGTATTTGTCATTGTCTCAGCCATAATAACATTCTACCTCCTTCAGATTGGCAGTCCCTCAGCCCCAACCGAATACGTCGTATTCGCTATCCTGTCATCTATTTTGTCATACCTATTCATAGCAATACTTTCCACAGTGATTGCAGTCGTCGCAGGTAATTCTAAAACAGAAACCGCTGAAAAAGAAATATTAAGCCAACCCCAGCCAGAAACGGCAAATCCATAATCATTTTTTCTTTTTAACCTTAAAGTTATTCTACACAAGATGCAATCCTGAGCGCTCCAGTTTTAAGGGGTACAGACTTTAAGGACATTAAAACCTAGAAAAACTTAGAAATTTAGAAAAGACTTAACTTTGACTTCTTTGGGTTACATTTTTTCTGGAGCAACCACACCTATTAAGTTAAGGGCGTTGTGAAGTACAATCTTTATTGCTTGGGTCAGAGTTAGGCGAGCGTCACTAAGCTCCTGAGAATCTGCTTTGATAACGGGTAACGCATTGTAGAAAGTGTTGAATTTATCCGCTAACACATTCGAATAATCTGCTATCATATTTGGTTTATAGTATTCAGTGGCCTCGACAAACGTATCTGGAAACCCTGCAAGATTTAAGACAAGTTCGCGCTCGAGTTTTTCAGTTAGCACTTCATAGACTGGTTTTTCGGGCTCACGTGCGGCTTTTCGCAGTATGCTACATGCTCTTGCATGAGTATATTGAACGTAGGGTGCGCTATTAGTTTCAAAGTTGAGTACTCGCTCCCAAGTGAATACCACTGGCTTTGACGGGTCAACATCAACGAGAGCATATCGCACAGCACCTAAACCTACAAAGTCGGCGATTTTATGTTTTTCTTCCTCCGAAAGTAAGGGGGAGCGCTTCGAGACTTCTTCGTAAGCTCGTTGGACTGCTTCAGATAAAACTTCATCGAATGTGATGTAGTGTCCTCTTCTGCTGCTCATTTTGTAACCTGGCAATGTAACCAAGTTGTAGGCGAAATGAACCAAGTTTTCTGCGGATTTGGTGTAGCCCATTGCATAGAGTGCAATTTTTAGCTGTAATTGTGCTAGCGATTGTTCCATGCCTATTACGTTAATGACTTTTTGAGCTTGCTTGAATTTCCATAGTGTGTATGCGATATCGCGAGTGGTGTACAATGTTGTGCCATCAGCTCGCCCAAGGGTCAAGGGCGGAACTTCATTGTTCTGGCTTAAACCCAACTTCACTTTCAAACCAAGGGTTTGAACAACCTTTTCAGCATCAAACTCCAAAACACCTTTTTCACTGTAAACAAACGGTGTAGCCTTAAGCTTGGCCATGACATCATTAACTTGTATGCTCCAGACAAAATCGCTTTCCCAATCCCACGAATCATAGGTAACGCCGACTCTTCTCATGGTTTCCCTGAAACCCTCAAGGCATAAATCGCTAACTTCCCGAATGAGTTGTTTTGCGTTGGGTTCCCCATTCTCGTAGGCACAATTTAGGCGGTTGATTTCTTCTTCAGGATTTTGGTCTTGGCTAATTTGTGCAGTCAAAGCTTCAAAGAGTACAGGATATTTTTCTTTGAGTTCAGCAGCGATAGACATCCATTCGTCAATTTCTTTGTTCGCCTTGACTAAGTCATCAGTTGATTGAGCAGCTATAGCGGTTTCTCGGGCTCTTTTTAGGCGATTAATCTCAACTATACAGCTGGTTACAGTGTAGATTTTTCCAACGAAAAGGTCAGCTTTCTCGGTTGGTTTCGGTTTTCCCAATTTTGCGTAACCGTATGCCAAAACCGACGATTGCCGACCTACATCATCAATGTAGTAATGACGCAAAACTTCATGTCCTCTATACTGGAGAATCCGCGCTAAAGCATCACCCAACATAGGGTTCCTAGCCTGACCAATGTGGATTGGATGTAGTGGATTGACACTGGTATGTTCAACGATGATTTTTTTGGGTTCTGAGGTTTTGACAAAGCCATATTCGAGCCCTAACTTTTTAACCGATTCTAAGGTTAATTCGGAGAATTTGGCAAAGATAACATGGAAGTTTATGTAACCCGCACCTGCCGTCACAACCTTATCAATTAGGACAAAGCTAGACTTGTCTATGTTCCCAACAAGTTGCTGAGCCAAAGCGAGCGGTTTCTGGTTGAGTTTCTTTGCCAACTCAAAGCAAAGTGATGAAGCTAATTGGCCATATTCGATATTTGGTGTTCTGTTTAAGGTGAAAGCGGGTTGTTTGATTTCTGGCAAGGTTTTCTTTAGTGCAGTTGCTAGTGCAGTTTGGCATTCTTGGCGAAACAGATCTAGTGGATTCTGTGAAACCATGAACTCTTTCTCCGATTATATTCACATTAATTGCAATTTGATTAGTTATGTTTTTTAAATGTGAAAGCGCACTTATGTGTCTAATGGATGCTGAAAGCGATGAAAACAAAAATAGTCTACTCAGAAAAATGTTTAGGCTATGGCACATGGCACATTGAAGGTCCACAGAGAATTAAGGTTGCACATGAAATCTTGATGGCTAAGGGCTACGAATTTGTGGAGCCAAAACCCGCAAGCGATTATGAAGTTTTAAGTGTTCATGATGCCGATTACCTGTTCAATGTAAAAAAGGGTTTGGTTGAAGATTCTGACACCCCTGCTTACAAAGACATCTACGAGTTTGCCCAACTTTCTGTCGGCGGAGCACTCTTAGCGAGCAAAATTAATGGTTTTTCGCTCATGCGACCCCCTGGGCACCACGTCGGAAGGTTCGGCGCAGCATTGGGAGTGTACACCCGTGGATTCTGCTATTTAAACAATATCGCAATAGCTGTTAAAGAATCAAAGAAAACGCACATTAATCTTAGACATAGATGGACATCATGGTAATGGCACTCAAGAGATTTTTCAGGGCGATGACAAAGTCATTTATTTGTCGCTTCACCAATCCCCCAATTATCCGGGAACAGGCAACTTCACGGAGAGCAACTGCATAAACTTTGCTTTGCAAGGCGATTTAGGCGGAAAACAATATCTTGAAACGCTTGATAAAGCGTTGGGTATGGTTGATTCAACAAAGTTCGAGGCAGTTGCAGTTTCCGCAGGCTTTGACACGCATCAGGGTGATTTAGCAACTTTGGGTTTGGTTAGGGATGATTACTTTAAGATAGGCAAAAGAGTTGGCCAACTTAAAAAACCCACATTCTTTGTGCTGGAAGGTGGTTATTCAGGTGAAAATATTGGGTTGGACATTGATAGTTTCTTGAGGGGTTTTGAGGAAAACAGGAAAACATAGAAAGATATTGTGTCTATTTTTTTGCTTTTGCTTTCTTGTTTAACGCTTCTAGTTTTTCTGTTATAACTCCTGAACGTTTTTCCGCAATAGACAGAAACGGTTTCCACTCTTTATTTTTGATGCTAGTCGTTATTTTTTCAATTTGTGTTGAAAGTACGCTTAATGCGTCGTTAAAACGTTTTTCCGCTTCTTCATCTGAATCCACTATTGCCAATGCTTCTTCGGGACAAGACTGAACGCATTGTGGATCTCCTTTACAAAGGTCACATGCGATTGCTTTTCCTGTATCGGCATGTATAGTTATTCCACCGTGATCACAGGCTTGAACACACCAGTCGCAACCTTTACATTTTTTTTCGTCAACTATTAATAGGCCTGTATCTTCTGCTTGGGAAAGCGCCTGTTCAGGACACGCTTTTACACATTTTGCATCTTTGCATCCTCGGCAAGATAATGCAAAGTTCAGTACTGGTGCCATGCGAACTACTCTAATTCTGGAGCGGATTGGATTCCAAGTGTTTTCACCTTTTTCTACGGTGCAAGCATACTCGCAGATTCCGCATCCAATGCATTTGCCTGGGTCAACTGAAATAAATTTCCTTTGTTGAGTTTGAGCAGACATTGATACCAAACCTTTTTGGTGATAAAGTATCACTGTGCATCATTGGCTTTTAACCGTTACTTATAAAAAAATTTCTTTCTATGGAAAAGCCATGCAGCAAAATTACAATAAGAGCGTTGGGGGTGGGATACAACCCAATTTTTACCCATAAAAAAATACTCAGCATCGATCACAAGTTACTCCACAATCTCACCAAAAATCCGAAAAAAATACACATTACTCTAGTGAAAGTAAGCTATTTTATAAAATAATTCAACAAATTCTTACACTAATATTCATGCATTTAAACAGAAAAAAAATAAAGCCACTGGAGTAAAAACAGTACATCTAAAAAATATTTCCAAGACACAGAAGTTCTCAGGCAAACAACAATATATCAAACGATGTGAATAATTAATTTGAAGTTTTGTTATGTCAACACAGTCACACAGAATGTCAGAAAGTGAAAGACTTGAATTGAGCGGGAAAATCGTTGAAATTTTAAGAACAGTGCCACACGAAAAAGAATTCCGTTTCGACAAAGCGTC
Source organism: Candidatus Bathyarchaeota archaeon (assembly GCA_963842545.1). Taxonomy (GTDB): domain Archaea; phylum Thermoproteota; class Bathyarchaeia; order Bathyarchaeales; family Bathycorpusculaceae; genus Bathycorpusculum. The sequence continues at coordinate 71,904 of CAWJGR010000002.1, read as the reverse complement.
AGGAAGCTTCACTGGAGAAACAGCGGCAAGCTTGGATGACTTCGAAAGGAAACTCCAAATTGTACCTTCTGAATCCGTAAGCTACCACTTCCAACGACGCGACTTCCAAAAATGGATCGCAGACACATTAGGAGATGCCGAGTTAGCTAAAAGGGTAAGCCAGATTAAGTTAGAGCTTCCGGTTGAGGATTTGCGGAAAGAGTTGCTTAAGATAGTGAAGACTCGTCTTACGGAGCTTTGGCTGAAGCTTCCTCAACATTCGAAACATCATCACCCGTAGCCGAGTTTGTTTTAACTGCAAAACGCCACTCAAAAAATAGTGCTGCTTAAACTTCATGAAGTACCAAGCGCTGTTCGGTAAGGGACGAAAATTGGATCTCTGCATAAAACCTCAAGATTGAAAAATTAGTTGATCCTCTTTGGGCTCTTGGCTTCTCGAACTGAAAACTCTTGTCCGCATTCTTATCGGTAAATTCACGCTTGCGTTTTAACCTCTGAATTGCCAATTCTTTATCGCCATAAATTCTACCCTAGTCATCAAATTAACCTCATGGTAATCCTGAATTTATGGTGCGGAGGGTGGGATTTGAACCCACGAACCCCTGCGGGATAGGAGCCTCAGTCCTACGCCTTTGGCCATGCTGGGCGACCTCCGCGTTGTATTGCGGAAATATAGAAACAGGGCACATTTAAAGGCTTTACTTTATAGTTTAACGCAATTGTTTTAGGTTAAGTTTGTTATTAGTTGTTTGATTGGTGTTAGGTTTGGCAAAGTTTTATAACTTCCATTCCATAACACCGTTATAGAAGTTTGGTGTTGAATAATGAAAACCTACAAAAATGTTTTAGAAACAATTGGAAAAACACCCTTAATCCAAATAAACAAACTAACCCAAGGAGCATACGCTACAGTTGCTGCTAAACTAGAAGCCAGAAACCCAGGCGGCAGCGTCAAAGACCGCATTTGCCTAAGCATGATAGATGAAGCAGAAAAACAAGGAATAATAAAACCCGGTGCAACACTTATTGAACCGACAAGCGGCAACACTGGCATCGGCTTAGCTATGGTAGCAGCCGTAAAAGGCTACAAACTAATCTTAACCATGCCCGAAACCATGAGTGTGGAACGACGAAATCTCCTAAAAGCTTATGGATCTCAACTTGTTCTCACCCCAGGACCAGATGGGATGGGCGGAGCTATAAAAAAAGCCGAAGAACTCACCGCAAACACACCGAATAGCTTCATGCCTCAACAATTCAAAAATCTAGCCAACCCCAAAGTTCACCGAGAAACCACGGGGCCAGAAATCTGGGAAGATACGGACGGCAAAGTGGATATAGTAGTTGCCGGCGTGGGTACAGGCGGAACCATAACTGGAATAGCCCAATACATCAAAACTCAAAAACCAGATTTCAAAGCAGTAGCCGTTGAACCAGCAGGTTCACCAGTCTTGAGCGGCGGAGCAAGAGGACCGCACAAAATCCAAGGAATAGGCGCAGGCTTCAAACCTGACGTGCTAAAACTTGATTTGGTGGATGAAATATTCAAAGTCACAGATGACCAAGCACTGCAAACGGCAAGGCAACTTGCACAAAAAGAAGGCTTGCTTGTTGGCATTTCATCCGGGGCTGCAGCCTATGCAGCGATAGAAATCGCGAAGCGACCTGAAAACGAAGGTAAACTAATAGTCGTGATTCTCCCGGACACGGGTGAACGCTATCTAAGCACTGTCCTCTTTCAAGAGCCACAATAGTGGCTTCCATCATCGCGTTGCCGTTTAAAGACGCTTTTCTTATATTCTCCCATCTAACATAGTCTAAATAAAGGGAAACAAAATGTCCACGAACCCAAACCAGCCGATTCCAAAAGAATGCCAAGAATGCAAAGATAAAAACTTGGATGTTGATTGCTGGAATCCCGATAGGATGTTAGCGAAGCTTATGTGCAACCATGATAAAGTGGAGCAGGATTGGGTTGAGAAAGGCTTGCCTAAACTAGTCGACGAAATTATGACTAGCTATCAAAAGTACGGTGGCATGGACCACCTTGAAGGTAGAGACCTTCCATCAAAAAAAGTCGTCATCGAAGTTTTAGAAGATTTAGTCACTGTTCTTTTCCCGGGATATTTGGGTGACTCAGAAATCACCAAAGCCAACATAAAATATCATTTGGGAAGCACTCTAACATCGGTTTATACGCGGCTCACAAGTGAAGTAGAACGAAGCCTCAAGTACATTTGCAGAAAAATCATTGAGTGTCCACAAGACGTATGCCAAAAACGAGCTCACGTAGTAGTCAAGGAGCTTCTGGAAAAGCTACCTGAAATTCGAGCGATGCTAAGCGGCGACATCCAAGCAGCATACAGCGGAGACCCCGCAGCTGTGAGCCAAGAAGAAGTAATCTTAAGCTACCCATGCGTACTGGCAATAACAACTTACCGTATTGCACATGAACTTTATCTGAGCGGCGTACCATTAATCCCAAGAATAATGAGCGAACACATCCACTCCCAAACAGGTATAGATATCCATCCAGGTGCAAAAATAGGCAAAAACTTCTTCATAGACCATGGAACAGGCGTCGTCATTGGCGAAACTGCAGAAATCGGCGACAATGTAAAACTCTATCAAGGCGTAACCCTTGGAGCGCTTGAGTTTCCCTAAAGATGAGAAAGGAAACATTATCAAAGGACGCAAACGACATCCAACCGTAGGAAATAATGTCATCATCTACTCAGGCGCAACTTTACTTGGCGCCGAGACAGTCATAGGAGACAATGTAGTAATAGGCGGAAACGTGTGGATAACATCAGCCGTGCCTTCGGGAACAAAAATTACCATCGCAGCTCCAGAATTAAAATACAAAATGGAGAACCATTCTCCGAAAATCTAACCCTTAATTTTACGGTTTCTTCAAAGCAGACGGAAGTTTTCTTTCACGGTAGTTAAGACTACATGAGTGTTTGTTCGTTCAATGTAGGGCAAAGAGAGCAGTCTTTTTGGTAAAGACCCCGAGGTCTTCGCGACTTTTAAACTTGGCAATTATTATTGCGTCAGTTAATCCTGTAACATCATAGACCCCGCAGACATTTTGAATTTTAGCTATTTCATTCTCTGTTTCGACAAGCCTGCCTTTTGAAACTGTGATTTCGGTAACTACAGTTAGTTGGTAACCCAGCTTTTCATGGTCCAAAATAACAGAGTATCCTTTAATTAATCCATCATCTTCCATCTTTTTGATTCTTGACAAGACAGTGCCTACTGAAACGCCAACGTTCTTGGCGATTTGTCTGCTTGAGAACCTTGCATCCTCTAAAAGACCTTTAAGTATTTTTATGTCAGTTTCATTTAATTCCATAACTATCTCTCCTGCACATTCTTTCAATTAAACCCTATTTTATGGAACATCCTTTTGATAATCGTATGATTAAGTTAATAAAAGTTTAGTTATTTCCAATTAAACGTTGGAACGCTCAATTTAACAGCAACCCTATGAAGGGTATAGTTTATTTGGAAATGGATAGTAATCTTAAATTATACCCTAAACCCCAATAGTTCTGAGCCAAAAAGAATGCAAACAAAATACGACACCATACTTGTTCTTGATTTTGGTGGGCAATACTGCCATCTAATTGGCAGAAGAATCAGAGAACATGGCGTCTATTCGGAAATCGTCCCACACGACATCTCACCCGAAGAAGTGATGGCTCTGAATGAAAAATTCAACGTTAAAGGTCTAATATTTTCTGGTGGACCCTCAAGCGTCTATGAATTAAACGCTCCAAAACTCCACCCACGAATCTTAGAGGTAAACTTACCGATTTTGGGGTTATGTTATGGGCACCAACTTTTAGCACAAATAACAGGAAGCAAAGTTGAACCTGCAGCCTGCAAAGAATATGGCATCGCGCAAGTCGCAATTGACAAGCCAGTAGGCGTGCTTGAGGGGTTAAATGAAACCGAACAGGTTTGGATGAGCCATGGCGACACCGTTTTTTCTCCCCCTGCTGAATTTGAAGCATTAGCACACACAGACAACTGCCCAGTCGCCGCATTTAGGCACAAGACCAAACCAATCTACGGACTCCAATGGCATCCCGAAGTCATCCATACCGAGAACGGCATGCGGATGCTTCAAAACTTCATATTCCAAGTCTGCAAGTCCCAAGCCAACTGGCAAATGGAAGATCTCATACCCAAAATGATTAAAGAATTGCAAACTGAAACAGGCAGAGGCACTGCAATAATCGGGTTAAGCGGAGGCATAGATTCAAGCGTCGCTACCGCTCTTGCTGCTCAAGCTTTAGGAGAAAAGTTAACGGCAGTTTTCGTTGACCATGGGTTTATGCGAGAAGGCGAACCTGAACAAATACGCGAAACATTTCAAAAATACCCAATTAAATTCATAGTTGCAAACGTACAAGACCGCTTCATGGCGAAACTTAAAGGCATAGTTGAACCTGAAACCAAACGCAAAATAATCGGAGAAGAGTTCATCAGGGTTTTTGAGGAAATTGCCAATGAATCAGGCGCCGAATACTTAATCCAAGGAACCATATACCCAGACAGGATTGAGTCTGGTTTCAGGAAAAACTCTGATAAAATCAAATCACATCACAACGTAGCTGGATTGCCAGAGAAAATTAAATTCAAAAAAATCCTCGAACCTCTCCGAGACCTATACAAAGATGAAGTACGTAAAGTCGCAAGGATGCTTGATTTACCAAAAGAAATTGTTAATCGCCAACCTTTTCCTGGACCAGGCTTGGCAGTTAGAATAATAAGTGACTTGAATGAGGAAAAAGTAACAATTGCCAAGAAAGCTGACAAAATCGTCCGCGAAGAAATAGAGAAGAACAATTTAGCCGATAACCTTTGGCAATACTTTGCGGTGCTAACAGATACTAAAGCAACTGGTGTTAAAGGTGATGCTCGCGCGTACGGTTACGTAGTAGCTGTGCGAGCTATGGAGAGCCGTGAAGCCATGACCGCAAGTTTCGCAAGAATACCATATCAGGTTCTAGAAAAGATTTCCACTCGAATAACAAACGAGATACCTCAAGTTACTCGTGTGGTCTATGATGTTACTCATAAACCGCCTGCAACTATAGAGTGGGAATAATTATTTGTTTTCACAATTCTAATGGCAACGTAAAATGCAAATCCGACCTTATACCTTAGCAAAAACTTACCCCTTTAGGTTTCTGCAATGAACCACTACCAGAAGCCTTGGAGGAGCAATTCAAATTTCAAGTTCATAATTGTTTATATAAAAAACAGTCAATAGTCTACTGCATATCCAAGGTGACACCTCTGAAAGCGTTGATTTTAGCAGGCGGCTTTGCCACAAGGCTAAGACCCCTAAGTTGTTCCAGACCCAAAACCCTGTTTCCAATAGTCAACAAACCACTGCTACAATGGATTTTTGAACGGCTAGCCGACGGCGGAGTAGATGAAGTCATTCTCGCCGTAAATGCACTTACCAAATTCTATATCCGACAACATAAACCCTTAAAATGCGGCTTAAGGGTTCGGTTTTCTGTTGACCCACCCAAGACGCCGCTTGGAACTGGAGGACCACTAAAGAAGGCGGAGAAGTTGATTGGGCACAATGAGCCTTTTATTATGTTGAACGGGGACATATATGCCGACATAAACTACCGCGAACTGCTTGAGGCACACAGGAAATCTGGCGCATTAGCTACAATCGCGCTTTGCAAAGTCGATGATCCATGCAGTTTTGGTGTTGCAGACCTAAAAGGTAATTCAATAACAAGGTTCGTGGAGAAACCACATAGAGGTCAAGCACCCAGCAACCTCATAAACGCTGGTGCCTACGTTCTAAGTCCAGAGGTATTTGCTTACATTCCTGAAGGTAGAGCAGTTTCTATCGAGCGAGAAGTCTTTCCAAAGTTGGCTGAGGAAGGCAAGTTATGCGGTCACTGTATCGATGGGTTATGGATTGACATTGGCAAGCCGCATGAGTACTTAGAGGCAAACAAGATAGTCCTCGATTCACTTGCAAAAAAAGCCAAACAAATGAGAACAATGAACCATTTGTGAAAAACCCCGTTGCCTTGGACACTGGAGTTTTAGTTGGCAATAAATCAGTCATCGGCCCATATGCAGTCTTGGGCAAAAACGTCATTGTCGGCGCAAACGTTCAAATCTCGAATTCAGTTATTTTTGCAGAAGCGCAAATAGCTGACGGAGCTATCCTCAACGGAGCAATCGTTGGTGAAGGCGCAAAAATAGGCAAATGCGTTAGGCTTCCAAAGGGTTGTGTCGTTGGCGACCTCGCAAAGGTTAAAGACACCGTTCACATGCACGATGGTCAAGTAGTCTGTCCTGCAAAAGAAGTAACTGAAACATTTTAAAACCTAAACTTGACTGTTAGTTAGCTAAAGAGTTGAATTTACATGAGTTCAAGAAAACTTTTCGGAACAAATGGAATACGAGGCCTTGTCAACATTGAGTTGACTCCTGAAATGGCCATTAAAATTGGATCTTCAATCGGAACTTTTTTTGGAAAAGAAAAGAATTTACTTTTAGGATATGATGCTAGAACCAGCGGTCCGATGTTCGCTAAAGCTGTGATTTCGGGTTTGACAGCAACCGGATGTAATGTGTTCTTCGCTGGAATGGCGCCAACACCATCCTTGCAGTTTGCCGTGAAAAATCATAAGATGGACGGCGGAGTAATAATCACCGCATCCCATAACCCGCCAGAATACAACGGCATTAAAGTGATTTGGAGCGACGGCATCGAAACCTCACATGAACAAGAAGTTGAGATAGAAAACATTTACTTTGACAACAAAATCGTCTATGCCTCATGGGATAAACTGGGCGCAAAACGAGAGTTAGCTGGAATCAACGATGAATATATTCAAGCAATAAAAAAACATGTAAACAAAACAAAAATCGCCAACGCACATTTCCACGTCGTCGTCGACGCAGCAAACAGCGTAGGCGGATTGACAGCGCCATCATTGCTAAGGGAACTTGGCTGCAAAATCACCAGCATAAACGCAAACATCGACGGCACATTCCCAGGCAGAATGCCCGAACCACGCCCAGAAAGCTTGGGTGATTTATCTTCAACTGTGAAGGCAATTAAAGCCGACATGGGAGTAGCCTTTGACGGCGATGCTGATCGCTCTATATTTGTTGACGGAAATGGCGTAATTTACTGGGGAGACAAAACCTTCGCAGTCATCATAAAACAATACCTACAAAAAAACCCAGGCGCAAAAATAATCACTCCAGTAAGCTCATCCACCCTAATCAAGGACACAGTGGAATCCTACAATGGTCAATTGATATGGACCAAAGTCGGAAGCGTAACAGTTTCTCAAAAAATGAAGGAAGAAAACGCCAATTTGGGCGGAGAAGAGAACGGGGGAGTATTCTATGGTCCCCACCAAGCGGTCCGTGACGGCGCAATGACGACTGTTTTGCTGCTTAATATCATGGCTGAAACTGGTAAGTCACTTGCTCAACTCGTTGCTGAGCAACCACAGTACTTCATTGAGAAGGGAAAAATCGAGTGCCCAGACGATAAGAAAGCTATTTTGCAGCAGAAAATCTTCGAGCAGGTTAAGGGCGAAAACGTTAGCACGATCGACGGCGTCAAAATCTGGTTCAGCGACGCTAGCGCCATCCTGATTCGTCCAAGCGGAACTGAACCAGTTTTCCGATTGTACGCCGAGGCAAAAAATCAACAGAAAGCATTACAACTAGTTGAAGACTACAGCGCAAGGCTTAAGAAAATCCTCGAAACCATATAACAACCCCCAAATCTGTTGGGAAGAGAACCGCGATGCCCGCAGTCCTAAACCTAAAACCCGAAGAAGTCGATTCCAACGAGAAACGCTCAAAATACACTGTAAGTGTTGTTGGATGCGGGCAAAAAGGAATTCTCTATGCTAACGCTTTTGCGGAAGCAGGGTTTACGGTAATCTGCACTGATGCTGATGCAAGTGTTGTAAAAAAAGTGGCGAAGGGAAAAACAGCCAGTGCTCAATCACAAGTGGAAGCTAAACTTAAAAATTACATCAACAAAGGACAAATAAGCGTCAGCTCCGAACGCAAAGATGCTGTTTCCAAAAGCGACGTCATTGTCATAGCTGTCGGAGCAAAAGTTGACGAACAGAAAAAAACGGATTACTCACAAATAGTTAGCGCTGCAAAGCAAGTTGGAGCTGCACTTCACCAAGGCACACTGGTTATTTATGGCGGCATTGCGGGTTTTGGTTTTATTGAGGGACACAATGAAGGAAACTTTGGAAAATACTTCGGGTTTTAAAGTAGGAACGGATTTTGGTTTAGCCTATAATCCAATTCTCACGGCAGACGCTTTGATGGCTAATTTGGAGTTGAAGGTTGCAGCTACCGACCCAACAAGCCTAAAATCAGCCTCGACCATCCTCAAAACGATAACAAAAGAGATTAAAGAGGTAGCCGACCTAAAAACGGCGGAAATCGCCACACTCTTTACTGTGGCAAAACAAGACTCCAACAGAGCTTTAGCTAATGAATTGGCGGTTTTCTGTGAAAACGCTAACATCGACTACTTTCAAAGTCCTAAAACTACTTGAACTCAACGACCCAAACTTTTACCCTACCATAGTCGATGAAGAAAGCAAGCATGAAGCATATCTGCTACTTGATAGCGCTGAAAACTTCAATGCCAAACTTAGACTACCTACATTGGCTAGACAGATAAACGAGGACATGGTTAAACACGCAGTCAATTTCACGCAGGAAGCTCTCCGAAAATGCGGCAAACCTCTGAGAAGAGCCAGGGTTGCCGTTTTGGGAACCGCTAACCCGACGACAGCTACGGGCATTTTTGTTAAGATGATTGAGTTGAAAGGCGCCAAAGCCAGCCTCTACGACCCAGTATCAAAGATGGGTCCTCAGGAATGGCGAATCGTTAAAACCAACATAAACGAAGCAGTCGAAGGCACAGACTGCATTGTAATCTTGACTGGGCAAGATCAATTCAAGAACTTAAACATCAAAAAGCTAAAAGCCCTCATGAAGAATCCTTCAGTAATTGTGGATTTGATAGGTATTTTTGATCCTAAAAAGGTCGAAGCAGAAGGCTTCATATACTGTGGGTTAGGTAGAGGAACTGATAAGAATTGAAGAAACTTGGCGTTGCAGTAATTGGAACTGGGCAATGGGGAAAAAACCATGCAAGAGTCTACAAAGAACTTCCTTCAACTGAACTAATTGCAGTATGTGATGTTAACGCTGAAAGAGCCAAAGCTATGGCAGCTCAGTACGGCGTAAAAGCCTACTCTGATAGCGCCCAAATGTTAAAGGACAAATCTATTGAAGCCGTAAATGTCTGTACTTGGTCAACGATCCTGGCTCAAGAAGCGATGAATGCACTAAATGCTGGAAAACATGTTTTAGTGGAAAAGCCCATGGCAACAACTTCCCAGCAAGCAGAGGAGTTGGTGCAAACTGCCAAAGACAATGGATTGCACTTAACAGTGGGTTTTCTGATGCGGTTTATTCCTGGATTGCAGGTGATTCGTGAGTCAGTTGAGAACAAAAAAATCGGAGAATTAGTCTGTGCAACCGCCAAACGAGTCTCACAGTGGCCCGAACGCATCGGCGACGTCGGCGTAGTCAAAGACACTGCTATACATGACATCGATGTGATGCGGTTTATTTCTGGCGAAGACCCAATTTCTGTCTACGCAAAGATGGGCAGTATGAAAATCAAGAAGTTTGAAGACTACGCCCACATTATGCTCACTTATGCGGATGGTAAAAGCGCTTTCATCGAAACTAACTGGCTAACCCCTTACAAGACTCGCACCTTAACTGTGACTGGAAGCGATGCAATTATGCGTTTAGACTATATTACTCAAGACCTTTGGATAGAACAGCAAACTCAATCGGTTCAGCCGCGTTATCCATTCCAAGAACCCCTCAAAGCTGAGTTACAGCACTTTATAGATTGTATAGTAGACAAGAAAAAACCTATCGTAACAGGCGAAGATGGAGTAAGAGCCTTAAAAGTTGCTACCGCAGCGCTAGAGTCTTCGGCGAAAAACAAAGCTATAGAACTAAAGAATTGAAAGTTTATTTTAGGTTGAATGGCTTGCCTTCAGAAACAATTTTCTGAGGAGTTTTTTCTTTCCATTTCTTAAGAAACGGCAAATCATCATCTGCTTTGCGCAGTTCGTCGGGCAGCATTTCGGGGATTTCATCGCGGATAGGGTACCATCGTAGGCATTTGGGGCAAACGATTAAGCCTTCCACTATTTCGTCTTTTTCTTCGAAGACATGAAGTTCCAAAGGATGATACTTATCGATTGGGCAAGCGAGGATTTCCATTAATTTGCGTTTCATCGGATTCCACGAAATAGATAGTTACCGGTTGAGTTATTAAAACTTGTTTGGCAACGCCGCTACACTGTATATCAAGCACTGTTTGGTACCAGTTTGGACCAGTAGGACGCATCACACGTGAATTAATAAACATGTAACCTACACCTAAAATGTCAAGTTTTTGGGAAACCTTCAACTTTGTTTTCTCAACAGGATTTTCTTTTCCGGGTGCGTGCTGGAAATCGTAGTAGTGAATCTATGCCGCCTGCTGGTTTGAGCGCCGACAGAGCGTAAGGCAGGTATTCGAGGGCTTTTTCAGGGAGGGGCATCAAAACGCGGTCAGCAACGCCTTGTAATCGAGTTGAAATAATGTCTTTTGAGTCGCCCAATATTGGAAAGACGCTACACTGCAACTTTGTTGATTTTAACATTTTCCTCCATGCATTCCACTGCGGTTGGGTTAACATCAATTGAATAAACCTTGACGTGGACTTACGGTTTTTGCGATGATTATGCTAAAGCAGCCCACGCCCGCAAACATGTTAACCACTGTTTCGCCGCTTGTAACAAGGCGGGCTATGCGCTGATGTTCATAGGAAAGTCTGGGTGAAAAATAGCATTTTTTCAACATCAACCGTAAAAGTGCATCCCGACTTCCTTATGGATTGTGTTTGTTTTGTTTTCACCCGCCAACAGACGTAATTCTCTAACCCGAAAATCTCCAGTGATGCGGGTCAGGGGTGTGAGGACAGTTTTTATGTTTCGGTGAACAGCCATTATTTTTTTTGCAATCTCCTCTGCGTTGGAAAGGTTGCTTGGATGTATTTTGATTATCGCAATGTCACCTATTATATCAAAAGAATTGTAAACCTCACTCAAAGTCTCTGCAGCAAGAGTTTCTGAAAGCTTTTCTCTAAGCCGTTTCCTCAAATATTCATCCTCATTATCAGCAAGTATTGGAAATGTTTAAAAGTAAAATGCTTTTCTTTGTAGACAGGCGTTCTTTATGGAAAAATCAGGAATTGTTTATGAATGCATGAGATGCGGTTCAAGAGTACCTTCTGAAGAGCTAGAGTTACGTGGTGGAGAAACCAAATGCATCATCTGCGGATACAGGATTCTAAAGAAGATCAAACCGCCAGTAGTGAAACGGGTTAAATCAAAATAGAAAATGGAAACTCGTGTTTTTACACGAGCAATTTTTGTTTCAGTCTTCATTTTAAAAGAAGTCTTGGTCTCCCAGTTTGCGCAACGCTTTTCCTTTAAGTTTCACTGAATCATCGAAGAAGTCGTCGACATCTTTCTCAACGGTCTTGCGTTTGATGGTTTCACCGCAAATTCCGCCTGGCAACATGCGTCTTTTCATGCACATTGAATATGTACATTTTGCGACGTTGCATTGTTCTTCGGTTTCCCTACACCAAACAGAATCTCGTCTGTATAAAATGGAGTTTTTTACACATTTAAAAGATTGACATGCGGGAGAACAAGCTTTTGATTGAGCCAACAGATACACCTCAATTGTCAAATCAAAATATTGTGTTTTTTACTGACCTTTAGTTTTCCATTATTGATTTGGAAGCCATATAAACTTTTTTCTTTAAAAGGGCTAAATTGAGGTTGCAGATGCATGTTTAACTCTACTTCGTCTATAGACTTCAACGATGGCAAATAGGATTATAATTATTAGAATTACGAGAATTGTTAAAAGGGAGCTTGTCGGAATCAGAATCGACCCAAGGGTTACATATTTGTCTATTTTTATTTGAACAGTGGTTGGTTGGTTAACTGTCACTGTTATTGCCTGAGAAACATCTTGAGTTCCAGTAACTTGAGCGATTATTTGCATGTTACCGCCGATAATGTTGTTAAAGGTAGCTTTTCCATCGCTTTGAGTGACAGATGAGATATGTACTGGCCCATTTAACGTTACATTAGCATTTGAGATTGGAGCCCCAAAGAAGTCAACAACATCCACTGAAAGTTGAATACCATACAAGGTGCAGTGGATTTGCTGTTGACTGCTGGTAAAAAGATTAACATCTGTTTCGTTGATAAGGGTTGTATCTTTGTAAACTCTTGCACGGTAAATTCCAAATGTACCTTGGATTGTCGCAGCACCATTACTGTCGGTTGAAGCCGAATAAAACAGACCGTTTGATAACTCTACTAATTCTATACGCGCATTTGGAATTGGCTCTTGGTTAGAACCCAGAATATTTATAGATACGGTTTCGCTTGGGCAAATTATGAAAACTTGAGCAGTTGCTTGAGTTGGCAGGTTGCTTACAGTATTGTTGCCTGAATTAAAAATCTGATTGTAAATCGAGGCATCTATTGTGTAAGTTGCTCCAGCAAAACCTGAGGTTAATGTATAACTTCCTGAAGAATCTGTTTGACCTGAATCGCTCCCAGTCTTTGTTCCAGCATTGCTTTGGTAATGATAAGCTATGTTTAGGCTGACAAATGGCATAGCGATTCCATTAGTGTTTTTAACGGTTATCTTGATGTTAGTTAGCTGGCAGCTTAAGGTAAAAGTTGCATCTCCACTAACGGTAACGTTTTCTTCTCCAACATTAACCGCATTCCAGAATGCTGTAAGTACGATTGTGCCTGATTCGAGATTAAAGTTTGCTACTCCGTTTGAATCGCTCGTAGAATTGTACGCGGTTTTGGTAGATGCATCTGTAGCCGAAATTGCTATCCCGCCAACGGGTTGACCCGCCAAATTGTTGGTTTGAACATTGATGGAGTACCCAGGAATTGTGAAAGTTTGAGTATCAGGTATTGATTTTTGGGTGTTTTGAGGTACTATTTTGATAGCGTAGTCGCCGACATCGGCGTTGGTTGAAACCACCCAGCTTGTACTGATTATTCCATCCGAAGTAGCCGAAACAGGAGTGGTGTAGATAGCCGTTCCTGATTTAACGTTCGTTACAGTAATTGTTGCTGGCTCGTTAGCTTGGTAAGCTGTTGCTCGAACGTTTAATGTTTGACCTCTATGAGGGGTTGTTGAATCAATGAAGTTTACTGCAAATGTGTTCTGAGCTAATGTCTGAGATTGGTTAAAGTAAACAGTATAAGTTCCTGAGTAATCGGTGAGTGAACCACTTGGTAGGAAACTGCTATCAGGAAAAGTAATTTGTGCACTCGCGGTTCCCACTTCGTTTGGATTTCCTAAAGTAACTGACTTTGTGTAAACTGTGCTTAGTGGACTTGGAAGAGCAACACCAACATTTGCGCTGTATGAAGTACCCAATTTACCGCCTGAAACAGTGACGTTCAACACTACATTACCCCCTTCCTGTAATGACGATGGAACCGCATTAATCGCATAGTTTGTTGTAACAGTGAACTGTTTAGTTGAGTTAATGTTAATGGCGACATCTCGAAGAATTAGTGCGTAAGGCCCACTCAGAAGTTGGGGAACAATAAAGTTTGTTTCTACGTAATAACCTTGAGACTTTCCGCTTGCGACAAGAGTTCTGCCCACAAAAAGCTCGTATGAGCCGTTTGAAGTGTAGAGAGTTCCTATAATGTTAACGCTTGACCCTACCGGACCAGTTGCTTCACTAGGTGTAATTTGAAGTAGGTTTACGCCAAGGTTTGTGTTCTGTGCATAAACTTCAATGGGCATAACAATCGCAACAAACGTTATGAGGAATAAGATGGTGACTGTGATAATTTTCTTGTTCAAACCTCTCGGTCTCCTAAATAGGTAGCCAACTTTGCTTGATGCTCATGATTTAACATAGAGTTGATTTTAAACTTTACCTTTCAAAGACAAAACACAAAGGTTAACTAAAAAAACAGCTTGAACAGGGCGTTCATTCTGAAAACTGTTTGTTGACATAGGGATTTTTAAAAGACGCTCTTTCTATGTTACAGAACTCGGTGTAACATTTGGAGAATAAGTCTGCCTCGCCACTTCTGGCCGCTCTTAAGAAACAAAAGTATCATTTAATCGGAAGTCACTCAGCGGTTAAAAGGTGCAAGTGGCTTTACGAATCCATAATCAATGGCAGAGAATGTTACAAACAGAAGTTTTATGGCATCCAATCGCATCGTTGCATACAGATGTCACCCTCACTCTATTCTTGTACGCAGCAATGCTTGTTTTGCTGGAGGGCGCAGAGTGGGGATTTAGGGGTTACCTGGGATGAAATGAAAAATCCCTGCAAAGATACACCTGAAGAAATTGTTGAAGGATGTTTTAAGGCGCAGGAAAAGATTTTGACTGGGTACAAAGGCAACGAAAAAGCGGATTGGCGTAAACTACAAGAGGCGCAAAGACCCAAACAAGTTGCCATCAGCTTAACAGGTGAACCAACTCTCTACGAACCACTAGGCGAGCTTATTTGCACATTTCACCAGAAAGGGTTAACCACTTTTCTTGTCTCAAACGGCACTTTGCCCTCGAAGCTTTCAAAACTAAGTCACGAACCCACCCAACTCTACATTTCATTATGCGCACCAAACGAAGAAGTTTACAGGCGAGTATGCCGCCCGCTTTTCCCGGGTGCATGGTTAAAAGTGAACGAAACACTAGGCTTACTAAGGAGTTTCAGTTGCCCTACAGTGATTCGAATGACAATGGTGAAAAACCACAACATGACCGATGCAAATGAATACGCTAAACTTATTGAGAAAGCAAATCCTACTTACATTGAAGTCAAAGCTTACATGCACATTGGTTTTTCCAATTTGCGCTTAGACTTTGACCGTATGCCACATGCATGAAGAAATCCAAGATTTTTCTGCTCGATTGGCTGAGAGAACAGGGTACAAAATTATTAATGAAGCACCCGAGAGCCGCGTGGTATTGCTTAGTCGATTGAAAAAGGCAATTCAGATTTCAGCTAATTAAAGCTTGTTTCAGGTATTGCTGGTTGGATAACTTAAACTCAATTCTTTTCCTCATGCTTTAATTTGATCAATCAAGTTGTTGCATAAGCATGGTAAGTGAAGGCAAAGGAATTATTTCGGCGAAAAGACGCAAATGCCTAGTTTACTTACCAAGGATTTTGCTGAAGACATCCCGTATTCCCGTTTAAGGATCAAGACTCGATTTTGGTTAAGATAAATTTCGCTTTGGGCAACAGGAAGTTGCTGGTTGAGAAATGGGAAGATACCACGCTGGCCTAATACCTTATTTTAAGAAATTGAAATAAACAACCAAACCAATCACTCCTAGTGGGTGCAGTTTTGTCCTCCCTTAGAAACAGTTATTCAAACCATAAAAAATGAGCTTATGCAGAAAAACCAGATTCGTGAGGATACGCATGAAAGCATGCGCAAAGCCACAAGCCTCTCCAAACAGGCGATTCTTCTCATTCACCAAAAAAAAATTGTTGACGCAACAGAAATGGTTGCAAGCGCAAAAGAAAAAATTGTAAGTCTACAAGAACAAGCCAAACTGTACCCAGAAATTATCTATGGCGGTATGCTCAGCGCGGCATTCCAAGAGTACTCGGAAGCAAACATTTTCTTAGTTCTAGTTAAAGAAGATCGATTTGTGACTCCAGTCGAGATTAATGTGCCATCAGTCGATTATGTGCTGGGCTTAGCCGATGTCATAGGAGAATACAGACGTTTAGCACTGGACAATTTGCGTGAAGGTGAAATTGAGAAAGGGGAAAAATGCCTCGAAATCATGGATGATATCTTCATTCAGCTATTAGCACTTGACGAAGCATACATGCTTGTTCCAGGACTCAGGCACAAATCAGACATTGCCAGAAGAATAATCGAATCCACACGCGGCGACATCACGCTGGAAGTCCGCAGAAAATCATTAGAGGACCAGCTAAAACGGTTCCACCCACAAAAAAGTACAGCAAAACGTAAGTCCCGAAAGGTTAAACCTTAAAATTGCCAAACTTACCAAAAATTTTCAGTAAAAAAAAGCCCACAATTTAGACACGAAAAAGCGAAATCAACTTACAAGCAAAAGCAAAGTAAATAACTAAACACAACGTAACTTACTTTAGTGTGAATTGCATGGCTGAAGAAATAACATTCGCTGAATTCCAAAAATTAGATCTTGCGCGTAGGAAAAATCGTTGAAGCAACACCAAGTTCCAGAATCGAAGAAACTAATCAAAATCATAGTTGATTTTGGCTCGGAAAAACGTCAGGCAGTTGCAGGCTTACTCAAATACTATAAGCCTGAAGATTTGGTGGGCAAAAAATGCGTTTTCCTCCTAAACCTACAAAGACGCATGCTAGCCGGAATAGAATCGCAATGCATGGTTTTAGCTGCTGAAGACGAAGCAGGCAACGTTGTGGTTTTGCAGCCTGAAAAAGACATTGTTGAAGGAAGCAAAATAGGTTAATCTCGCCGATTCCCTTTTTATTGGTATGGAAAGATAAAAGAGTAATTAGAACAAGCTATCTGTAATTTATTTGGAAGGTTAACTTATGGCTGTTAATGAAGAAGCACTTATGTGGGTTGAGAAGTACCGCCCCAAAACCCTCGACGACGTCGTGGGCTTAAAAGACATCGTTGAGAGCCTGAAAGCATTCATGAAAAACCCAAAGACCATGCCGCATTTGATGCTGGCAGGGATTCCGGGCACGGGAAAAACAACCATCGCCCTCTGCATCGCCCACGAATTGTATGGGGCAAACTGGAGAAACTTCACTCTTGAACTCAACGCCTCGGACGAAAGAGGCATCGACACCGTACGCGACCGAATCAAAGATTTCTCACGTTACAGCCGCTCAGGTTTTGGCGACATCCCATTTGCGCTCATTATTCTTGACGAATGCGACCAGATGACAGGTCCCGCCCAAACAGCGCTCAGACGCATAATGGAAACCAGCTCCCGCACATCCAGATTCATCCTAATCTGCAACCAATCAAGCAAAATCATTGAGCCAATCCAAAGCCGCTGCGCCATCTTCCGCTTCTCACGACTGGACAAACAAGCCATGAAAGAACAACTGCAATGCATCGCCAAAAAAGAAAACATTAACCTTTCAGCCTGAAGCCGCAGAGACGAATCGTGGATTACTCAGAAGGCGACCTAAGACACGCCATAAACGCATTGCAAACTGCTTCAGCCTACAAAGAAGGCTGTGTAGACGAAAAAACCGTTTCATTAGTTATCGGCGAAGCCAGCCCTATGCAAGTTCAAAAAATGATTAGAAAAGCGCTCTATGGCGACTTTATTGAAGCCAGAAAAACAATGTATGAAATAATGGGGTCGTTTGGGTTTTCAGGCTCAGAAATCATCCGCCAAGATTCAACGCGAAATCTTTAAAATGTCCGATTTAACGCCCGAACAAAAAGCTGACCTATCAAACATTATCGGCGACTATGATTACCGCTTAACGCAAGGCGCAAATAGTGACATTCAACTCAGCGCGCTTTTGGCGCAGTTTGGAAAGTTTGGGAAGAATGTAGAGGAAACTTATGCTGCGAAATGACCTTTTATGGGTTGAAAAGTACCGCCCAAAAAAGATAGAAGATATAATTGGCAATGAAGAGGCTAAAGCTACCTTTGTTGAATGGCTCAAGAGCTAAACGTCGAAACAAGAAAGCAGTTTTGCTCTATGGTCCGCCGGGTGTGGGAAAAACGGCGTTGGTTAATGCCGCCTGCAAGAGAGTTTGGCTTCACCATTATCGAGATGAACGCCAGTGATACACGCTCAGAAAAAGCAATTAATGCTGTTGCTAAACCAGCCACTTCCTACGTTGCCTTGGATAACTTTTCAATCAAGTCAAACCCAAGGTAAAGGGAACATTCTTTTCCTCGACGAAGTCGACGGCATCGCAGGCAACGAAGACCGAGGCGGCGTAGGGGCAATTATTAAAATCGTTGAAGAAGCACGAACACCAGTAATAATGGCGGCCAATGACCCCGACGTAGAAAAACTACGACCGTTAAAGAAAGTTTGCCTGCTTGTTCGTTTTCATCAAATCCGAATTCCTCTTGTAATTGCGTTATTACAGAAAATCTGTATGCTTGAACATGTTAATGCAGAGTTTGAGGCGCTTGAGAGAATTGCCCAGAACAGTCGAGGGGACGTGCGCTCAGCTATAAACGATCTGCAGAGCCTCAGCGAAGAAAACCATACGTTAACCCTTCAAGACACTGTGATGTTAAGTTCAAGAAACAAAGACATCAGCATGGATGACACCCTTAGAGGGTTTTTTACTGCTAAATCAATCGCCCAAGTATCCTCATTACTGAGTTATTCAAACGTTGACTACGACGATTTCCTGCTTTCAATAAGCGACAACCTGCCAAGACGCTACACCGACCCAGCCGAGCTTGCGGCCGCATACGACTTTGTTTCCCAAGCGGACATGTTTCAGGGGCAGGATTGGAACCGAATACTGGCATCTGCTCAAGTACTTCTTCAACTCATTATCACAGGCAGCCGCAGTAAACCCTCAATCTTACAAACCCTTTGAGTTTATTTCGCCGCCAATTCGCATCATCACTTTGTTCTGGACCAAAGGCAAAAGAACCATGCTTGACGGCATATGCGGAAAAATCGGTGCCCAATGCCATGTTTCCCACAGCATAGCTAAGCACGATTTTGTTCCCTTTGTGAAAATGATTTTGCAGAAACAAAAAGCCAGTCCCCTGATAGCTTGGTTCAAGTTTACTCCTGAAGAAGTTGATTTCCTAATTAAAATGAACAGGTTCTGAGGAACATGGTGGTTTTGAATAAGAAAGCCTTCAAGCTTCCAAGAGTTGAAAAAGAAAAGTTCGTTCTTTTAATGCATTTGGGCTGTGATTATAATCGAGAGCAATGCGTCTTTTCGATCAAAAGTTACAATAACATCGAGAAACTCATGGACACTATCAGCGGCATCCTTGGCACTGAAGTAATTTTTCTTCAAAGTTGCACTCGTTGTGGCAAAGATTTTGCTTGCGGCGATTGCAAATATGATGAGTTGTGCACTACCAAGAATTTGCCGTTTGGCTGCGTTTGTCCTCAGTGTTTAAGGGATAGGAAGCATTTTGAGCAGTATCTTGAAAAGTTTTAAGGAAAATTGAATTTTTTTGTCATTATTATAAGTTGGCGAATATAGCGTACATAGCGCTAAATTTTTAGGTTAAAATTAAACTTTTAATTCAAAATAGGTCTTTCAAATTTCGAGTTTGCTTGCGTAGATGAAGATATGAGGCAGAGGCATGATAGAAACTGTTATCTCCGTATACAAAAGCATCAACCAAACCTACAAAAACAGCCCAAGGATAAGTCTTATCTAACCATGTTCGGTTTAACAAATATAGCAGAAGGCTTAGTTATGGCTGAAGAACACACACCGTTAAGCGTTGCACTTTCTCAACTCAAGTTAGCATCTAAAAAGTTGGGGCTTGATTCTGGTATGCACAAGATGCTTAGTCAACCTAAACGCTCAATCGCAGTAAGCATCGATGTCCGCATGGATAATGGGGCTGTTAACGTTTTCAATGGTATGCGAGTTCAGCATTGGGATGCGAGAGGCCCATTCAAGGGTGGAATCCGCTACTATCCAAACATTACCCTTGATGAAGTTACCGCTCTAGCGATGCTTATGACTTGGAAATGTGCCATTGCCAATATACCCTTCGGGGGAGCCAAAGGCGGAATATGCGTTGACACCAAAAAACTCAGCCAGCACGAGCTGGAACGGTTAACTCGAAGGTACGTCAGCTTAATCTCTGAGTACCTCGGTCCACACATGGATATTCCAGCACCAGACATGTACACTGATTCGCAGACAATGGCATGGATAATGGACACTTACAGTCAACTTAAAGGCTACCGAATACCCGAAAGCGCCACTGGCAAACCTGTCGAAATTGGAGGTTCATGGGGCAGAACTGAAGCCACAGGAAGAGGCGTAATGCACTGTGTAAAGCAGGCTTCAGAAAACAACGGCTTAAAACTCAAAGGCGCCCAAGTAGTCATTCAGGGCTTTGGAAACGTGGGCTACCACGCTGCTGTGGCTGCACAGGAAATCGGCTGCAAAGTAATAGCGGTAAGCGACTCCTCAGGCGGAATCCTTTGTTCAGAAGGCTTAAACCCCCCAGACGTTTTAGCTCACAAAGAAAAAACAGGCTCGGTCCAAAATTATAAGGGATGCAATAACATATCCAATCAAGAACTCCTCGAGCTCAAATGCGACGTACTCATTCCCGCAGCGCTGGAAAACCAAATCACACGAAAAAATGCCGATAAAATCAAAACAAAGATGGTTGCAGAAGCAGCAAACGGACCAACAACGCCAGATGCTGACAAGATACTCTATGAAAAAGAAATCTGCCTTATCCCAGACATCCTCGCCAACAGCGGCGGTGTAACCGTTAGCTACTTTGAATGGGTACAAAACCTAACCCGCGAACAGTGGTCACTGGATACAGTTAATCAGAAGCTTGAAGAAAAAATGACTAAAGCCTTTAACGATGTGGAAGCAATTGTGGCAAAGGAAGAGAGTGACATGCGCACAGGAGCATTAATGTTAGGCGTAGGGCGAGTGGCGAACGCAATCAAAGTGCTGGGACTGTGGCCATAAAACTGAGCTATCAGTCTTGGTCAATAACTACAATTAGAATACAAACAGACCAGATGTAGATAACAAAAAGCAATAAATGATGCCAGCCTGTTTGAAACTAATTCTATAAGACCATTCAACAACACTACCAAAATAAAACAGTCACTCAAAGGCAAAAAAAGCTGTCAACTTCATTTCCAGACATTTCAGTAACTCTAAATTTCTAATGCAAACGCTTAAAGGCAATCTAAGCATATCTGTTGAATCCCGCAAAGAAGCAAAATGAGTTGAGAGGGAATAGGGATTGGCAGCGAAAATATTCACTTTGGATTTTTGCTATGAGAACTCGCTAGTAAAAATCGTGGCGAACCGCAATTGCCCAGAAATTAAGCTTGCAGGCTTAACTGTCGGTCCCTTCGACGAAGGAAACGAATACGAAGTTTATTTCTGGGTAGCAAAAGAACTCGCCGCCGCCGGCATGGTTCATTTTAGGGAAGACGACATCCTTGACGCTACCAAACTCTTCAAAGTACAATGGAAAGAAGGCGTGCAGATTCCAGGACAAATATCCGAGTTGGCAGGCGATTTCTATCCCAAACTCCGCAGGTTCATCGCTGACCTAAAAGAGCAAGCCCAAAAACAATCCGAAAAATACCAAGAATACGACCGCGCAAGACAATTAGCACGCGACATCGTAAACTCACGACTAAAAAAAATAGTCGCAATATCAGCTGCTCCAGCCCAAAGCGACCAGGTACTTAAAAAATTCACAAACGAAGAAAGACTCGTCTACGAGCAACTTGTCAAAATAATTTCCGAGTGGAAAACCAAAATCTTAGAAAACGCTGGAGAAAAGTAAGATGGCTAAACTTGAAACCATAGATCCGCAACAACGTTTTCAAGAATTCTTCAAGAAAGAAAAGTACCGCCAACGAATCGCCCAATTAGCCATCTCCGGAAAAGGCTCATTAACAATCGATTTTGAAGAGCTTTATGGTTTTGACCAGGCACTGTCAGAACTACTACTCAATAAACCTGAAGAGTACCTGCAACATGCCGGTAAAGGAGCCTATGAACAACTCCGCATTGAAGATGCAGAATACGCTGAAAAAATAGAGAAAGTCATCGTTAGGATCATAAAGCTTCTGGGCAAAGAAGTACTTCGAAAGCTAGGCTCACGACAAATGAGCAAACTGGTTATGATTGAAGGAATCGTTGTACGAGCCACTCCTGTGAGACCAATGGTTCAACTTGGAGCTTTCAAATGCAAACGTTGCGGAACCGTGAATCAAGTTGAGCAAACAGGACAATTTTTGAAGGCGCCATCTGTCTGTGTTGCCCCAGATTGTGGTCGAGATGGACCGTTTGAGTTTAGTCAAGAAGATTCAACATTCATAGATTCACAGGATCTAAGGTTACAAGAAAAACCCGAGGATCTTCCACCAGGACAACTTCCACGGGTATTAGCTGTGAAACTTGTTGGAGACGAAATAGTCGATGTAGCAAGACCAGGAGACCATGTTTCCATTGTCGGTACAGTGCGTGCTTTTGCTCCATCACTGATGGGAATGGGGAAACTGCGCACATTTATACTTCAACTTGACGCTAATTCGATAGAGGTTTTGGGCAAAGAACCAGAAACTTCACCACCCACACCTGAAGAAGAAGCCAAAATGATAGAGTTATCTAAGGATCCATTGGTACACCGCAAAATCATGACCTCCATTGCACCTTCAATCTTCGGCTTAGAACACATCAAAGAAGCAATCATGTACCTGCTCTTCGGCGGAGTTTCAAAAAGCCTGCCAGATGTGAACGTGAGAGGTGAAATGAACGCGCTACTCATTGGTGACCCAGGAACCGCTAAATCGCAGTTGCTCCAATATGTCGCAAGAATAGCTCCAAGAGGCTTGTACACTTCAGGCAGAGGCACAACCGCGGCAGGTTTAACCGCAGCAGTAGTGCGAGAGAAAGGCGGAAGTATGAGTCTCGAAGCAGGCGCACTAGTCCTCGCCGACAAAGGAATAGCTTGCATTGACGAAATGGACAAAATGCGCCCTGAAGACCGTGTCGCTATCCACGAAGCCATGGAACAACATACTGTTTCAGTTGCAAAAGGCGGAATCGTTGCAACATTAAATGCTCGAACCGCAGTCCTTGCAGCCGCCAACCCATCATTGGGCAGATATGAACCCAACCGAACTGTCGCAGAAAACATTTCCCTGCCAGTAACTATTCTTTCTCGTTTTGACTTAATCTTCGTACTTCGAGATGTCCCAAACAAAGAATCGGATACCAAAATGTCACGGCACATTTTGGAAATTCACAGAAGAGGAGTAAGCCCGGTAGAAGCCCAAGTTGATGCTGAGCTCTTACGGAAATATGTCAGTTTCGCCAAGAGCATAAAACCGGAACTCAGCATGGATGCATTGAATCGCCTTAGCGACTTTTACTTAGCTATGCGTTCAGCAAGCGAAACAGAGGGCTCACCCGTGGCAATAACGGCGCGTCAATTGGAATCCCTTGTTCGAGTTGCCGAAGCCAGAGCACGTGTCGCCTTACGCAAAGAAGTCACTGCTGCCGATGCAGATGCC
Source organism: Candidatus Bathyarchaeota archaeon (assembly GCA_963842545.1). Taxonomy (GTDB): domain Archaea; phylum Thermoproteota; class Bathyarchaeia; order Bathyarchaeales; family Bathycorpusculaceae; genus Bathycorpusculum. The sequence goes on along the minus strand of CAWJGR010000002.1, from coordinate 48,459 downwards.
GCTATAGCAATTATGAAACGGTCCCTTGAAGAAGTAGGAATCGACCTGTCGTCGTACAAAGTTGACATTGATTTAATTATGACTGGCAGGTCCAAGAGCATACGAGACAGATTATCTGTTGTGCTTTCAACTCTAATGGATATGGAGAAAGTAACAGGAATCGTGGAGAAAGATGCATTAGTCAATGAACTGGAAACTAAACACAAGATTCCAAGAGGCGAAATCGAACGTATGTTAGGGCAACTACTTCGAGAAGGAACAATTTATGAGCCGCGGGAAGGATGTCTAAAGAAGACGTAGGCTAAAATTGAAGTCATAATGCTAACAGTCGTTGTAGCGGAACAAGACCTGAAATAATCAAGATTGTCCCTTTAATTCGATCTCCAAACAAAGCCAAATTACCTTCGATATTATCCATAGTTATTAGTAGTGAGATTGTGACAAATCACAGCAACCGAATAAATGGTTTAAATAAGAAATGATTTTGCTTAAGAAATATATGTTGTTTTCTTGTCGTCTTGTTTTTTGGACTCTTCAGCTTGCATCGCGCGTTTCTCTTCAATCTGCTGTAGGCGTGTAACCATTGTTTCTGCTTTTGCAATCTCATCGTCTAAGCCAGCTAAGGTCCAGGTCAAAGTTGAAAGTTGATTTTAGCACTTCAAGAACGCTTTTAGCTGCGAGGGGATCAGGCAAATAACCGCGTGTTTCACCCAGAAGGCAAAGTGCATCGATTTTCTTGAATTTCGCCAATCCGAGTATCAATCCGGCTGTGCCAACGATTGGGCTCCCTGAGGTGCTTAGTGTCGCGCCTGATTCAAGTGCTTTGTTCAGAATATCGTGTGAAGTAGCAGCAATGAAAACTCTGGGTTTTTCTTTGGGTTCCATGCGGTAGCCGCCGATAGTTGCGATGGTTTTTACGCCGTGTTTTTCAGAGAAATCAAGCATTCGGTCGGCGATTTCGTATTGACCTTCAATAGTCTGTGATTGGCTGTCTCCAGTAAAGAGGATAATGTCGTTTCCCTTGGGATTTGGGTAGTAGTAGAATGAACCTCTTAGAAGTCGCACGTTACCCTTTTTATTAACAAGAACGAAATATGGAAAATGCGGGGAATATAGATAAGCGACTTTTTTGGCTTTTAACTGTTTAATCAGGTAGCGGAGCGCAATTTTGCCCACTAAACCTAAGCCTGGAAGCCCTTCGATTAAGATTGGGTTGTTTGGATGGATTTCACTGAATTCTTTGATGTAGGTTTCTTTCATTCTGTTGTAGCGCTCCTTTTCATAGCCATTCGGTACTTTAAGTATTTATCATCTGGGGAAAATTTGGGCGGATGTGGAATTCGAACTGCACCACCACAGTAGGGGCAACTAGTTTTGTTTAGGGTGTATTTTTCGCATTTTACGCACTTGCGCAGTTGCCAAACCAACTAAAGATCCCTTCTAGAAAAGCCAAGCTGCCAGCCATTTAGCTTACGCTCAGCCATGTGGATGCTCATCTCTTACTCAAGAACTGCTTGAACGTCACCGTTGATTTTTGCTCTTCCGCCAGAGGGTTCAGCTAACAATTCTCCGCAGACATTGCAAGTTATTTTGTTGACTGCGTTGCTGAAGAGGAGTTGTTCGTTGCCGCATTTTGGGCATTTAACCCGTAAGAAGACGCTTCTCGGTTTCGGGATAAGTTTGTTCCATTCAGACATAATTTTTCTACTCCGTTAATTCTATTGTATAACTAATTTTCGCAGTCGAATGCCATCTTTATGACGCATATAATTACAAACTTTACATTTCAATCGCAAGGTTTGTTTTTTAGTTGTTTTTGCGAATTCTCTTTGAAGTGGATATTTTTGTCCACCGTAACCCTCCTTTTCACGCTCGTGGTGGCGTTCGCCTCTTGCTAAGGCTCGGCGCTTTCCAGGCTTGTAGAGAGTTACACTGTGAATCTGATGAACCTTACATTTTGGACAGTAAGTCTTTACTTCTTTAGGAACGTTCACGGTATCGACCAGCTTTGCATAAAAGAAACATACGCATTCTTATACTTTTTCACTTATCAAGCAAAAACCAAAGACCAACGAACAATAGCGCTCAAAAAAAATGCTGTTCTAACATAAAGCAACCAACAAACGGTTTTAAATCTTCAAACGCATGTTTTTGGGTTTGCGTAGAACAAATTTATTAACTAAAAGCGTAATCAATAGCTATATAAATTTACAATACATGATTAAGCAAGGAAGAGGGTAACATGTTCAAGCTTAAAGTGTCTGATGCTAAACTCTTAAGGGATATGGCTACTGCCATCTCTATTCTTGTTGATGAAGCAACCTTCAAAATTGACGCTGAAGGCTTAAAACTTCGCGCCATGGATCCATCACGCGTAGCCATGATTGATTTTGAATGGCCCAAATCACTTTTCCAAGAGTATTTATGCACTGAACCAACAAAAATCTGCTTAAACATAAGTGAACTGCTAAAACTTCTCAAACGGGCAGGAAAAGAAGAGGCAGTCGAGCTATCCTTGGATGATAAAACTGGTCGGTTACTGGTTACGATAACTGGCAAGTACAGCAGAAACTTTACTATGCCCACACTTGAAGCCTCAGAAGAAGAAGTCCCAACGCCAAAAATCAGCTTCAATGTAAAAGCTAAAACCACAACTCAGGGTTTAAGCCAAGCAATCGAAGATGCCCAACTCGTCAGTGACCACGTAAAAATTGAAGCCGAACCAGAAAAATTAACATTGAGCGCCTCAGGCGACTTAATGGGAGCAACAATCACCCTCCAAAAAGGCAATGATGCACTCCTTGACTTGGAAGTTAAAGAAAACGCCAAAGCAACCTTCAGCCTAAGTTACCTCTCAGAAATCATAAAAGCAGCTTCTGCAACATCGGATATTGCAACTCTTGAATTCTCAAGCGACATGCCTGTGCGAATTGATTTCCAACAAACAAAAGAGGGAAAGTTGACCTTCTTCTTGGCGCCAAGAATCGAAACAGAGTAAAACGCCGGTTGCAAATGGAATCGGCACTATCTTCTGAAGATTTTGCCAAATATCCATTTTTAAAACAAGCCTCCAAACAAATTGAAGGACTCCAGTTCACAATCGGAACCTTATCTTCAGAGAAACCCGTTTTTGACCGCGCCCAAAACCGAGTAGAAAAAGCAATCTTGGAAGTAAACACTGGAGAAACAGTGAGAGATAAAAGAGCTGAAATTTCCTCTTTTGCCGCAGCACTTATATTGGTTATCGCTACCAAAAATTCATGGATAAAAAAAAGGTATGCCCTAGCCGTAGCAAAAACAGCATATGCTCAAATGCGTGAAGAACCTAAAGGAAAAATTGTCTCTATTGCCAAAGACTTTGAGTGGGATATTGAGGAAGGAGCCTTTGGCAAAGATTTTCGTATTAGGTTTAGTTTCTACTTGAAAAATGCTGCCCACATGCATGGATCTGAATGGAAGCTAATTAACCAAATCATGGATAAAGGCATGGTTTACCTAAACAAAGACAAAGTGGTCCGTTTGCTTCAGGAAGAAGTCAAACAAAGGGTAGAAAAAAGGATAGATGTTTCAGAGATCAAAAATCTTCCCGAAGAAATCAACTCAATCAGTGAAGAACTAAAGAAGTTGGCACAGGAAATAATGGGGCAGGAAATAGAGGAAATGCCCAAAATGGTGATTCAATCTGCTTTCCCACCATGCATAAACGCGCTTTACGCAGATGCAGCTCAAGCTCATCACCTCAGCCACATCGGGCGATTCACCTTAACCTCATTCCTGGTGAACATTGGAATGACTCCTGAGGGACTTAACGAAATGTTCAAAACCTTCTCAGACTACAACGAACGCTTAACTCGCTACCAAATCGAGCATATCGCAGGAGAACGCGGGTCGGGAACCAAATACACATGCCCTCAATGCTCAGTTTTGCAGACTCACGGCGTATGCAAGAACCGAGATGATTTGTGCCATCGCATCTATCATCCACTTAGCTACTACAAGAAAAAGCAGCGTTCAATGATTCCAGGTTGAATTGGATGTTAAGATTTATTAGTTTATTTATCTGCTTTAGAGGTGTGCCAAATTTTTATGAGCTACGAATTAATTGGTAACTCAAGGGTGAATTCTGAGGTCGGCTTCATTCTTCCCACTTATGGAGAAGCAGCCAACATATCAAATCTAATCGAAGATATCGAAAACCTGAATCTGGATGCTTCCATACTGGTTATTGATGATTCAAGCCCTGATGGAACCGCAAAAATCGTCAGAGAGAAAAAGCGCAATTACACTAACCTCTTGCTATATGTTAGACCCAAGAAAACAGGGTTAGGCACAGCCATAACAGACGGTTTCAAAATATTTTTGTCAACCCAAAACCCTCCAAAGTACATTTTCACAATGGATGCTGACTACTCCCATAACCCACAAGATATTCCCAAACTCTTAGCAACCATGCGAGAATGCGATTGCGGAATAGTTATCGGCAGTAGATACGTCAAAGGTGGCAAAATCATCGGATGGCCCTTTACACGACAAATGATTAGCAAGACAGCCAACTTCATCGCCCGAGCATTATTAGGTTTAAAGCTGCATGACTGCACTAGCGGATTCCGATGTTATTCCACAAAATTCCTTAAAGAAACCGTCGGCGACTTGCACAGTCATACCTATGAAATTCAAATAGAAACTGTGAGGCAAGCATTTTTAAGAAAATTCAATGTCAAAGAGGCACCGATAGTATTTGTGAATCGCAAGCGTGGAAAATCTAAGCTTTCATTGACTGAAATTAAAAGTTACTTATCGTATACTTTCAAGGCAGTCTGGCGTTCATAAAGCATTATACAAGAGTTAACCTAACAGTAAATAAACATGGCAACCAAACAAACCTTGAGGTAGAACAACTTGACAAGTGACATAAAAACAGCTTATAGAGAACTTTTATCCAAAACTAAAGATTTAGTTGTCCTTTCTACGGCTGCAGGCATCATCCACTGGGACATGGAAATATACATGCCGCCAAAGGCGGTGGACCAACGTAGCCAACAACTTGCACTGTTAAGTCGAATTCAGCATAAAATGGGAACAACCCCCGAAATAGGAAAACTCCTCAAAGACATCCAAAACCACCCCAATTATCAAAGGCTAGGGCAAGTCGAAAAACGCAACCTCTACCTCATCAATAAAAGCTATCAAGAACAGACCGCTCTGCCAGAAAAACTCGTCGCAGACCTCGCAATGCAAGAAGCAATAACAGTTAACATCTGGAAAAAAGCCAAAGCAAAAAAAGACTTCAGTCTCTACAAAGCAGACTTACAAAAACTGTTGGACCTCAATATACAAGCTGCAGAAATTCTGATGAAAGTTAAACATACCAAGTCGTCTTATGAAGCGTTGCTTGATAATTTTGAACCAAAAATGCCAATTGAGACCATCGCATCAACTTTTAACCAATTATTGGTAGGATTAAAACCGTTAATCGCAAAGATTGAAGCTAGCCAATCAAAACCGTCTACGCAAATCCTCAATCAATCCGTGCCAATTGAGGATCAACGCAAAATCACACAACTCATAACCAAAACTCTTGGCTATGACACTGCTTCATCTGCGGCGGGCGGAAGAGTAGATGAAACAGAACATCCATTTACAACGGGCTACTATGATGACGTACGGATAACCACGCATTATTACCCTAAGAATTTTGCTAGCTCAATATTCTCAGTACTGCACGAAAGTGGACACGCACTTTACGAGCAGAACCTCAATTCAAAATGGCAATACCAACCTGTTGGTTCCACATGCTCATATGGTATACATGAATCCCAATCTCGATTCTACGAAAACGTCATTGGACGGTCTAAAGAGTTCTGGACTGGTTTTCTGCCAAAAATCAAGCAATTTGCACCAAGCCTTAGCAATCTCCAGTTGGATCCATTTATCCATGCTATAAACAGAGTTGAAAGATCAAAAATCAGAATTGAAGCCGACGAAGTAACCTACAACCTTCACATCATTATACGATTTGAACTTGAAAGAGACTTATTTGCGAGCAAAATTACTGTCGATGAACTGCCTGAAGTTTGGAACCAGAAATACAATGAATACCTTGGCATGAAAATCGAGAATGACACGGAAGGTGTTATGCAGGATACACATTGGGCAAGCGGACTTTACGGTTACTTCCCAAGCTACGCATTGGGCAACATCTATACTGGGCAAATAACCGCAGCCATATCCAAAGACCTACCAAATTGGCGCTGCGAATTAGGCAAATTAAAACTCGAGAAGATTAATTCTTGGCTAAAAAAGAACATCCACCAGGAAAGTAATCTCTATGACCCTGAAGAACTAATTAAGCTGGCAACTGGGACGAGGCTGGATTCAAAGCCTTACATACAATACTTAAACAAGAAATATGGCGAACTCTATGGGTTATAATTCTTAGGTTTCTTGGTTAATTCCTTGAAGATGTAGATCACAAGGTAGGCTCCAATTGATCCTATGAAAAGATAGATGCCGCTGTATCCGACGATTGCGTTATATGTATTTGCACCATACAGGAATAGTAAAAAACCGAGTATGAATAAACCCAGTAATGTCCAGTCAGTCCAAGACATCGAATTTCCTCGTCGAATTAGGCATTCAATAAAGAGTATCAGATATAAAAATTTACTGACAAAGCCAAATTTTAAAATCGAACTTTATCGCTATCGGAAATTATTATTGATTATTCGACACAGAGGCATCGACCAAGAAATCAGCAGAACCAGCGGACTGGAACACATATAATTTTCATGCCACTTCAACATTTTTTAATAAAACTTACTAATCTCAGCCCCAGGCGGAATCGTCCTAGGAATAGCCAATGAAGCACTAGATCAGGGTGCAGACTTACTCATCGTCGGCAGATACGTGACACAATCCAAAGACATCGAACGTTCAGTTCGAGACTTCCTTGAATTAACACCAAGTATGCTCTAAGACGTAGACTTTTGCAGAGTCCACTCAGAATAAAACTAAAACCCGAGCGAAAGGGCAATTCACTTTTTTTGTTATTTTTTAATCGCAAAAATCTTTAGAATCAAGAATGCTAAGAAAAAGAGCACCCCTGCAATTATAAAAGTAGGTAGAAAATTTTGGGTTACGCCCATGTTTAAGAAAAGGTTGCATAGGAATGGCCCAACGAAGGAGCCGACAGCTGCGCCAAAACCGACTAGTCCATCGAAAAAGCCTGATTTTCCCTGAGGAATGAGTTCCATTGAAAGGGAAATCATCATGACATAATACATAGCGTAAGAGAATCCTAGAAAAACAAGAAGGACCCCAGTTAAGATTGTGGGTGAGAGAGCAAACTGGATAACTCCTACAAACGTGAATATGAGAAGACAACGGATGAGCACGAACCGTGGCATTTGTTTTCTTAAATCCATCGATCTTGCTCGGTTACGAATCAAGAAGTAGCCTGCTGTGGCTCCTATCGAATTCAGGATGTAAGAAACATAAACCATGCTTGTTTGTCCGTTAAAAATCTGTTTTAGGTAAATTGGCAGGGGTGTAAAGAAGAGGCTTGTTGCCAACGAAAACATGACGATGGCAAATGCGAATCCGAGGAAACTTTCTTGTTTAAGCGAACCCTTCAATCGCAGTCCATCCATGAGTCTAGATGAGGTTTCTAAGCCGCGAGCAGTGAACTCTATTTTTCGCTCTATGTTTACTAGGCGTCGCTCAAAAATCATCAATGGATCTGCAATCAAAAAGATAGACAATACGAACGCAACTAAGCTTAAAATGCTACATAGGTACAATGTGTAAGTTGCCAAAACAGCAGAGCTAAGAGTAGCTGTAAATGCAAATAATCCAATGCTCAGTATCAAACCAATTGCTAACCCAATAATGAAGCCAATTTCTGTAAGAGCTTCGTAAAAGCCGTAGGATTTTTCCCAGTCTTGGCGGCTGTAGTTTTCAGCGATGAGAACGTTTTTTGGTGCTTCATGGGAGACATGAAGAACCTGCATGACCACATATAAAATTACGAAAAGGATGATGTTTTGGGCAAACGGCAACGCCATCAAAAAGAGAATAATAGCTGACGAAAAAAACGACAGAAGAATAAACGCCTTGTAATGTCGAGTTTTATCACACAAGTACCCCCAAAGAAAAGAAGCGGGAATGGAACAGAAAATAGCAATAGACGTCATCACACCTAACGCAACAAGTGGACCCCCCAGAATGCTGGTGTTTTTGAAGGCAACTAAGTAAAGCGGTATGAAAACGCTTAGCAATCCAAACGCGATTTCGTGAAAGAAGAAACCTAGCCGCCACATAGCCACAAAGCACTTCACTGCTAAATTAAAACTTTTACCTCAAAAAATCAAAGTTGATTAAAAATAGTCCTGAAATGAAAAGTCTGCATAAATACTTAATAGAGAGAGCACCCAATTTCATACTCCGCTGGAGAAAATATCATGGCGAAGTTTAAAGTAATAGTTTCCGATCCCCAAGCAGGAACATCCAAAGTAGTTGAGCTCGAAGAAGCACGCGCAGCTCCATTTATAGGCAGAAGACTGGGAGAAACATTAGATGGTTCAGCAGTAGATTTACCCGCACACACTGTACAAATCCTAGGGGGATCCGACAAAGACGGTGTCCCAATGATAGGAAATGTCCATGGCGGTGTTCGACGAAAAGTAGTCTTAACCAATGGAACAGGTTTTAGCGCCAAGAAGAACGGTGAAAGAAGACGAAAAACCGTTCGCGGAAACATCATCACCGACGAAATAGTACAAATCAACATGAAAATTGTTGAAAGACCCACAAAGCCTTCAGAAGCCAAGCCAGAACAAGCAGCAAAATAATCACCTTTTTGATTAGTTCATTGCTTAAACCTTATAAACGTCCATAATTAATTCATCCTTTATTCATCAGTATTTATTGGAAAGAAGAAGAATCGTATGAGTGACACTATCAAAGTCTTGCCTAAGCAGCCAGAAGTCAACATTGGCACAATCGGACACGTCGACCATGGAAAAACAACTTTGGTTCAATCGTTAACTGGAACTTGGGCATCACGTCACAGTGAAGAACTCAAACGGGGCATTACCATAAAACTAGGCTACGCTGACATGCCGATCTACAAATGCCCAAAGTGTGAACCTCCAAAAAACTTTACCATTAAACCTTTTTGTGAAAACTGCAATTCTGAAGCAGAATTTGTCCGCGCCATAAGCTTTGTCGATGCACCTGGACACGAAGCTTTGATGGCTACAATGCTTTCTGGTGCAGCAATCATGGACGGCGCAATCTTGGTCATTGCAGCCGACGAACCGTGTCCTCAACCACAGACACGAGAGCATCTTGCAGCGGCCGAAGTCAGCGGTATAAAAAACCTAATCATTGTCCAAAATAAAATCGACATCGTGGATGAAAAAAGAGCCTTGGAAAGCTATAAAGAAATCAAAGCCTTCATCAAAGGCACAGTAGCTGAAAACGCACCGATCATCCCAATATCTGCGCAACGAGGAATAAACATAGATGTACTTCTCAATGCGATACAAACCATCATTCCCACGCCGAAAAGAGATGAAACCAAACCGCCAATGATGTTTATCATACGCTCCTTCGACATCAATAAGCCTGGAACAACAATCGAGGGGTTAGAAGGTGGTATCATCGGAGGAACAATAGCGCAGGGCAAGTTTGCTGTTGGCGAAGAAATAGAAATCCGTCCAGGCATAATGACTGAGCGGGAAGGCAAAACAGTTTATGATCCCTTAATCAGTGAAATAGTCAGCCTTCAAGCTGGGAACGAAGACGTAAAAGAAGCAACATGCGGCGGACTAGTCGGAGTAGGAACCTCTCTTGATCCCTCGTACTCAAAAGCCGACGGGCTTAACTGGCAGCATCGCTGGAAAAACAGGCCAACTTCCCCCAACCTTAACAGAACTCACACTTGGAAACTCACGTTTTGGAACGTGCTGTCGGAACCAAAGAACTTCTGAAGGTTGAAAAAATCAACCCAGACGAAGCCCTTTTGCTTCACGTTGGTTCAGCTGTGAACGTTGGCAAAGTCATTTCAATCAAGCAGAACATAATTAAAGTAAAGTTGACAAGGCCAATCTGTGCATTGCCAGGTTCAAGAGTTGCCATCAGCAGAAAAATCACTGCCCGATGGAGACTCATCGGATACGGACTTGTAAAATAAGACGCTTAATCTTTTACTATTTCTTGTTTCTTTAAGAAATCATGTGCTTTTTGCAGTACGTCTTTAGCGTTTTTGAAGGTTAATTTTTCCATGGCATGCTTATAATCCAGCCAAATGTAGCCTATATGTTCGAAGGATAACTCGACTTTTTCCGTGTGTGATTCCATCACGAAGAATACTACTTCTTTATGAACCGTTAAGCCTTGTCTTCGGTAGAAGTAAGCTATTGTTTCTTTGAAGCCTTCGATGAATTGGGCGTCAGTTATGGCTGTTTCTTCTTTGAGTTCGCGAAGAACGGTTTCTTTTTCGTTTTCGTTGGGTTCAACGTTGCCTTTGACGAAATCCCAGTGACCGGCTGCATAGTTGAGAAGAAGATACTTTGTTTGTTCTTCTTTGTTTAGGAATATGACGGCGCCGCATGATTTCTCGCGAATCACTACATTCACCTGACTGTGTTCAATTCATTTATTCGGTTATTTAAAGTAATAGCAACTTTAAGTCTAAAGCCGATAAAACAAAATTTTTTAAGCCAGCAAAATTAACCTTACCAAAACAAGGAGCCATGCCAAGTGTCGGCTTTCAACCCTAAAAAAAACCAACCCCTAAAAGTAATTTTAGATTCCAACGCTTTGTTTGTTCCGCTTGAGTTTAAGATTGATATTTTTGAAGAATTAAAGCGGTTGTTGAATAGGAATGTAGAGTTTATTTTGCTCTCAACTGTTAAACGTGAGCTTGAATTGCTTGCAGCTAAGGATTCGCCCAAGATTCGGCGAGAAGCCTTTTTTGCGTTGAAGCTTGCTGAAAAATGCAAGTATGTACCAGTTGAAAATGATGAAAAATTAACTACTGATGATGCTATTGTTAGGGTGGCTAAAAACTGGAATTCGCCTGTGTTTACAAACGATAGACAACTAAAGAAGAAGCTAAGAGATATAAGTGTGCCAGTGATTTATGTGAGACAAAAATCGCGTCTAGACATTGACGGGATGATATCTTAAATGTTTAAACTGATTACTCTTCAAGATACTATTCGCATTCCGCCCGAAACCTTCGGCAAGCCACTTGAAAAAGTTGGCCGTGAACAAGTTAAACAAAAATACGAAGGAATCGTGGATGAAGAATTAGGATACGTTATTGCAGTTACAGGTATTGAAGTTAGCCCCATTGGCAAAATTATACCTGGCGACGGCGCAACATTCCATAAAGTAACCTTTTCCCTGTTAGCATTCTACCCAATTATTCAGGAAGTCGTTGAGGGAGATGTTGTTGAAATCGCTGATTTCGGCGCTTTCGTTCGCATCGGACCCGTCGACGCATTGCTTCATGTTTCACAACTTATGGACGACTACATCTCTTATGATGAAAAACAAGGCGTTCTTTTAGGAAAAGAAAGTAAACGTAAACTAACCACAGGCGACCAAGTCCGCGTTAGAATAACTGCAGTGTCTCTTGGGCAGAATAGGAAGCTCAGGCAAAATCGGTGTTACCGCAAGACAACCATTCCTTGGCAAATTAGACTGGCTAAAGATGGATCAAGCCAAAGGAACTGAAAAGAAGCCAGCTGAAAGCCCAGAGAAAGCAGCGTAAAGAGGATTGAGTTGAATGAGTGAAAAAGCATGCACAAACTGTCATTTTATAACTAAGGATAATGTTTGCTCAAGGTGCAAATCAACCAATTTTAGTGAAGATTTCAGTGGCTTAGTGGTTATGTTTGACCCTGAAACCTCAGCCATTGCAAAAGCGATGAATATTAAAGAAAAAGGCCGATACGCCCTAAAAGTGCGCTAAGTCTTTTTTGGCGGCGCGGTAGCTTCATAACCTACCGAGCATTTCCTATTCTGAAGGTTCAAGAGATGACCTTAGCATACGTTCTTACACCTGAGCTGCGCATAAGACTCAAAGAACCCTTTGGCAATCTAATTCAAGGCACACCTGAAGAAACAATGGCTAAAATGAAAGAGATGGTTGAATAAGAAAAACCGCCTATGATAATTTCTGTTGGAGATGTTGTTTCACAGCAATCTTCATTAGCACAATATTCATCCGCAATTAACAATCATTGATAATATTTCTCTAAGAAACTCAAGTCAATGCCTCAAGAAGCAGCCGTTGAAAAAACGGTTCATGTAAATAATCCTCAGGGAACAATAACACAAGAAGCAATCACGCTATCAAAGAAGCCTTAGAAAGCAATGAGCACACTCACATCGTTGTTGAGGGCGAGGAAGATTTGCTTACGCTTATAGCGGTTTTGTATGCGCCTGAAAACGCTTTTGTCGTTTATGGGCAGCCACATTCGGGAATTGTGGTCGTTAAAGTTACTTCTGAGAAAAAAGCTCAGGCTGAAGAGTTCCTAAACGCCATGAAAGCTTCGAAAAGCTAAATAAGAAGAATAACTGTATGAATTTACGCCTTAAGTGAACATTAATGCAAGTCAAAATAGATTCAACCAAGAATAACCCGCTTCTGAAACGGAAAGAAGTAGGTTTCACTATTGTTTCAGGTCCAAAAGAGAAAACTCCACAAAGGCTAGATGTAAAGAAAGCCGTTGCCATTGAAATGCAAGTAGGCGACGATGTAGTTTTCATTAAAAGAATGCACACTAAAACAGGAACAAGCATAACACGTTGGAGTTGCTAACGTTTACCAATCCGCTAATCAAGCAAAAATCGTTGAACCAGAATACATCAGGAAACGTAACAGTCCACCTGAAAAGCCCAAAGAAGAGGCGACAGCATAATGCCAGCATAAACCAGCACCAAAGAAAGAAGAACCAGCAAAGAAAGAAGAAGCAAAACCAGCAGCCGCAGCAGAAGCAGCACGCAGCAGCAAAAGCTGCAAAAAGCCAGAAAAGAAACGCGAGAAAAAACACAAAGAAGAAAAAGGCGTCCATGCAATGTACAAAGCTGAAGGCGACAAAGTTTCTAGGGCACGTCCAACTTGCGAACGGTGTGGACCAGGATACTTCATGGGAGATCACCATGACAGGTACACTTGCGGACACTGCGGCTTTACACGCTACAAGCCGAAGTAAACTAAGCAGTTTTAAATCTTCCAACAGCAATTATTCTTTTTGACCTATAATGCTTAGAGTAAACGTAGTTATAACAAGTGTTTCGGCAGAACGCTTCTGGGATATTCGAAAACCAATCCCGCCCATTCAAATTAGCACTAACATTAACGTTGTGGGTATGGAAAAGAAACAGGACGAATCTTTGGAAGTACCGTTTGTTCTATCGATTGTTTATAATCCTTCAATCGCTCAGATGAGCCTGAAGGGAATCGCTTATGTGAACGGCGAAAAAGGCGAAGTTGACAAAGTTCTCAAAGATTATGAACAGAAAAAGCCGCCAGCACAAATAATAATTCAATCAATTTCAAATGTTGTCTTCATCGAATCAGTTCTCATTTCGAGAACATTAAACATTCCGCCGCCGATTCCGCTGCCGCAGATTCCTGAAGCTGGAAAACCCGTAAGCACAAAACCTGAAGGACGAGACTACAGCGCTTAAAGAAATCCCTTAAATTTCCTAGCCAATGCATCTGCAACTTTTAATTCGATGGGGAAACCAAAGTTTCTGTGGCTCCAACGGTATTTTTCAATCCTATTCATTACACCATAACAAATTTGTATGCTAAGTCGCGTTCTTTGATTCTTGATTCGGGATAGAAAGCTAGACGAGTGACGGCAGAAATTGTGTGGAGTTTTTCGATTTGTGCTTTGCTATGCCATGGAGGGTCAAAATGGAAAACTTGTACGCTGCCCCATTCTTCAAGCGTTTGTGGCGGTATAAATTCAGAGGGCAAATATTGCATTACGGTACTTGGGAAAGGTGTGTAGACGAAAATGCCGTAATGTTGGGTTTTAGGGTTTACTTCCCGCATTCTATCCATTAAATCAAATGTTTCCCTTAAATCCTCATCTGTTTCTCCCGGCAAACCGCTCATCCAAGAAACATAGGGCTCGATGGATGGCGCCCAACGCTGCAGGTTTGCAACTGATTGTAACATTTCATTAGCCGTAACATCCTTGCAGATGAGCTGTTGGATACGGTCTGAACCCGACTCACCGCCAAAATCCAGTTCAACACACCCAGCCTTCTCTAAAAGTTGGAGAAAATCTTTATCGTAATTTGAGAGGTAATCAAATCGGCAGTTCGCTCTCCATTGAACCCCTAAGTTTCTGTTTATAAGTCCCTGGCAAATTTTTCTTACCCGAATTTCATCGACGAAAACGTTGTCATCTATTGGGTCAATAATTTTGATATGGGGATATTTTGTTATTATGTATTCAATTTCGTCGAGCACCCGTTTTGCAGATTTGCCTCGCCATAGGTTTTTGTTAAAGATTGAGTTGTAACAGAAGCCACATCGATGTGGGCATCCTCGGCTAGTTTGGATGTGAAAACGGCCTGATCTAAAAGCGGGATATTTGTCCATTTGGAGAAGTTCATAGGGTAACGCTATAGGAATATCGTCTAAATTGATTATCTTTCCATCAGGGTTACTTTTGATTGTTCCGTTTATGGCGTATGTTATGCCTGCGACACCGTCGATTGGTCGGTTTAGAGCAAGGGCATTTGCCAGGTCTTTTATGATTAATTCGCCTTCTCCTCGAACTACAATATCAACGTAATCGTTGATTGCGGTCTGTTCAGGGAGGAGGGTTGGGTGAACACCGCCCCAAACAAGCGGGCAAGATGGATTTTGCATTCGTACATAACGGGCAAATTCTAGGGCGTACTTGATCTGTAAGCCGCTCATGCAGCTGATTCCGACAAAAACTGGGTTACCTATTTGAAAATGGTGGTAGTCTTCAAGGCGCATGTCGAGAATGCGCACCTTAAAGCCTTCTTGTTTAAGAGAGGAGGCTATATGTAAAAGAGATAGAGGAACCTGCGGGTCAGGAGCTTTAAGTTTTCCAGGAAAAACAAGTACAATATCCTTTTGATTTTTCCTGAATAAAGATTACAGAAATGTGATGCACATGACTGGGAAGCTAACCAAAAGAAAATGCCTCTAATAAAAATAATTAAGAAGGAACTATTAACACTTTACTAAATCAGATAAAAATTAAACTCTTTGAGAGAATCTATTTGAAATAGTTAGTAAAAAAATGAAATAAAGAAGTATAATAATCAAAAGAAAATAGAAAAAAGAAAGGGTTTATTTTAGCGGCACGTACATTGATGAACGTGACGCACCGATACCTGGAGTTCCATGCCTAACAGGCTTGTTAGTTATGGCAAATTCCCCAAGGTAGTGACCAATCATTTCGGGCTCTGATTTCCATGGCGACGAATTCTTTGCCGTTGTGAACGGCGATTTTTGCGCCAACCATTTCTGGCAGAATGATTAGGTCTCGGACGTGTGTTTTCAAGCTGACGTCTTTGCCTTCTTTTTGGGCTTCTTTGGCTTCGCGTAGTTTTTCGAGCAGTATGCGTTGTTCCGGTGTTAATCCGCGTTGTAGGCTTCTGCGTTGGCGTGAGGGAAGCAAATTGATGAATTCATCCATAGACATGCCTGTTAAACTGTTAAGGCTGTGTCCACGGTAGCTAAATTCTTTCGGCATTTTTCATCTTTCCTAAACTTGTTTTTGTCCTCTATTATAGTTTCCTTAGCGTATCGCCCGTTTCTTCTTTTGTCCTGGACCTCTGGCAGCGATGAATCCGACTTTCTGTCCTGGTGGAGCACCGTGCGAAGTGGTTGTGCATCTGCGAGAACTGCGTTTGCTGCTTCCGTATGGGTGGCAAGCTGGAACCATTTTACGACCGCTAGTTCTTGGGTATGTGTGTCCTTTTGCTTTCATTAAGTGGAATTTTGCGCCTGCTTTCAGGAATGGCTTCTCAATTCGTCCAGAAGCAGAAATTACACCGACAGTTGATAAGCAGTAATCATCAACGTAGCGTGTTCTGTCCTGAAGGCAACCGAATCAGTGTTCCTTGTGGAGTGTGACCAACGACGGTTGCGTATGCGCCTGAAGACTTTGCCATTTTTCCTCCGTCACCTGGACGAAGTTCAAGATCGCAAACGATTGTTCCTTCAGGAACTTTTCCCAGTGGAATAATGTTGCCTATTTCAGCTGGAGCTTTTCCGCCATAGCAGATTTGTTGTCCAGTGAAAACTCCTTCAGGAACAACTGTGTAAATGGATAATCCGTTCTCGAATTTGACTAGTGATAGTGGTGCGCCGCGGCCTGGGTCATGTACAAGGTCTGTTATGGTGCCCATTATTGAAGCTTCAAAAGATTGTTTGGGTGCTATTGCAGGATACTTTGCTGGAGCAACACGTTTGTGAGTATTGGCGCGGAAGTTTCTTCCACCGCGACCCCTTCTTTGAACACGAATTCGTTTTCCCATAAGTCATGCCTTCTAAATGTTTAGAGTATTCCGAGTTTAATTGCAACGTCTGAAGCTTTGAATTCTGGTTTTAGCTTCACGAATGCTTTCTTTACGCCTTGAGGAGTAATGAGCATGTTTATTTTGCTTACTTTAACTTCGTAGAGAGTTTCGACAGCGCGTTTTACGTCGTTTTTGCCTGCTTTGAGGTT
This sequence comes from Candidatus Bathyarchaeota archaeon, assembly GCA_963842545.1. Classification (GTDB taxonomy): domain Archaea; phylum Thermoproteota; class Bathyarchaeia; order Bathyarchaeales; family Bathycorpusculaceae; genus Bathycorpusculum. The sequence continues at coordinate 31,714 of CAWJGR010000002.1, read as the reverse complement.
AACTATGAAGATTAGTTTGTTGTCTCGCTCAACCATTACGCTGGCGGATTCTGTCATTAACGGAAAAGTGATTATTTCATTAATGTCCATTTTATTTATTCTCCATAAAGGGTGTTTAATTTTTCGATTGCGCCATTAGTCCAAACAGTTAATCGTCCTGGATGGGTTCCTGGTGCAAGCATTTCAGTGTTAAGGTTAGCTACGGTTGTGACTTCTACGCCTGGAAGGTTGCTCGCTGCGTTAACTAAGCTTTTTCCGTCAACAACTACGATGAGTGGTCCAACGGCTTGCTTCATTTTTCTGCCTCTATGCTTGCCTTTGCCTGCGCGTGATGCTGCGGCTGTCGCGTACGCGGGTTAAATCTTCAGCAATGCCGAGGCTTGTGAATGCTTCTTCGACTTCTTTTGCCTTCGTTAACCCTTCAAATGCATCTTCAACAACTAATGGAAACTGTGGAACACTCCCGATTTTGTGTCCTCGTGAAGTTACGGTTTCTTTCTGTGCAGTTGCTGCGATAGCGGAAGTTAAAGCTAATTTGGCTTCTTTCTTTGGAATCGCTCGCAGTATTCTTTTTTCTGCTCTTGGCGGATGAGGCTGTCTACCTTTAACAGTGCTTGGAGCAAAAGCTGCTCTGCCTGCGCCGCTTTTCATGCGTGGAACTCTTGCGGTTGCGCTGCCTGTTCCGCGTGATTCTGCGGTGGTTTTCTTTCCAGCCATTGGGTCTCTGCCCTGTTTCTGTCTTCTGTTAGATTGAATTGCTAAGACTGCGCGTTTAATTACGTCTGGTCTTAGGGGTGTAGAGAAAACGCTTGGAAGTGCAATTTTGCCTGTTGCTTTGCCTTGTAAGTCAAAGATTTCTGCTGTTTTTTGTGCCATGGCTTATTTCACCTTATTTTCCTTGTGGGGACTCCAGTGAGATATATGTTACTTGTGGTGCTGCTTCGGGTGTTTCTGTGGGTGGACGTGCAGGAACTCTTAGGCGAATTTGGCGTTTTTCTGTTCCGGGTATGCTGCCCTGCGATTAAGATGTAGGGTCCGTTTACTTCGCCGTATCGGATGAAGCCGCCTTTTACGGTGACTTCTTTGCCGTTTTTGCCGATTTTTAGTATGCGTTTGTTGAATTCGATGCGTTGGTGATAACCCATTTGTCCTGCTCTTGGAATAGAGTACATTAAGTGGTGGGGATTCCATGGACCGAGTGTGGCGATGCCTCGTTTGGTTTTTCTGCCTTTATGCTGCAGGCAAGTTACTCCCCAACGTTTAACTGGACCTTGGAAACCTTTGCCGACGGTAATTCCGCCAACGTCTATGTATTGTCCATCTTTGAAGACTTCTTCAGGTGTTACGGTTTTGCCTAAGAGTTGTTTAGCATATTCGAATTGTTGGGCGATTGTTCCGCCGCCGATTTGGATTTCGCTTGTTTCAGGTTTCTTCTTTGAGAGACTGGTTTGTGATGGTTGTGTGGCAGCGATGACTCGAACTATGTTTGTTTGTTCGAGGTTTTGCGAGAGTTTCTCAAGCATTGCTTCAGTGTTGAAGTTGTCTGGCAAAACCAGTTTTCGGTCTAGTATTGCTGGTGGGTCTTTCATCCAAGCTTCAGAAATGTTCTGGAGCCCGTATGGTGTTTTAGTGTAAGTTCTAATGCCACATACAAGGATAGGTGGCGTTTCTAGGATGGTTGCTGCTCGAGCAACTTCTTTTCCAAAATGAGGAGAACGTTTACGGTCCTCGATAGTGAATACATAAGTCATGCCTGCCTTGTAGGCTGCTGAATAACCAAGTAATTTAGGAGATTCTGACTTAATTTCTGGCCAGTATCTAATGCGTGCTGTAGGTTTCTTTGCACGATGCCTTGGCAAATAGGCTAATGAACCATGTTTTGGAGCATGAGTTTTTCGATGTCCCATAGTACTTCCGCTTCGCGCCTTTACAAATATAGTAGGTTAAGTTATAAACGTTGCCATCAAAAACGCAAAAGTAAGCGCAACCTCTGAAAAAGAAATTTAACGACTCTGGGTTGCTTGAGTTGTAAGATTATTTCAATTGTTACCTATTGTTTGAAATGGATAAAGATTTCTGCTCCTAAAAATATTGTTTTTCGGCTTGAACAGGTTCTTGCTTTGATCATTTTTGAGTTTATTTTGAGATTTCAGTTGATATGGGTTAAACTTCCACGTGTACTTTGTATTTACTTCTGAAAGATAACACTATTGTGCAAAATGCGTGTCTCATCATCATTATCATCAATCATCTCCGGCTATGCTTTGCCTTGGACTATTGTAGATGCGCTCTGTGAAGAGAGCAGATTTTGGCTAACCGATCAGGTTTTGGAGATTAACTTTTTTTTAAGCACCTCCAAGAAAACTGAACTGATAGAAGAAGAAAAGTAAATTTTGGAATCTTCTTCTTCTTTTAAAGTTAACTTGTCTCAGTGAAAACCCTTTTAGCCACTACTGCAAATGTTTAGGCTGGGAGCCGGGGTGGCGGAGTGGTTATCGCGCCAGCCTCGAGATCTAACAAAAGAGGGCAAAAGCCAGAAATGGCAAGAAAGCTGGTGGGCTTCGTGCTCGCAGGGGTTCGAATCCCTTCCCCGGCGCCAACAACATGTTTTTCTTAATAATTCACAGACTTGGAGCATGGGGTTAGGTTAATTTTATATGCAGTTCGAAGAATATTTTGGTTTAATGAGCGGATTAATAGAATGGAAAAGATTGCTGAAGGCATAAGTGACTTTGGTGATTTTAAGGCTATTTTATTTAAGACATCTGATGGTCGTCATTTTGTACAGATTGTGCCTTTCGAAGGTTCAGAAAAACCTCACGTAGAGTGGCTTTCCGGGCATGACCATTTAGAATGGCTTAGACGTCTGGGTACATAAGTGCAAAAATGAACACTCAAAGTCTTAGCGCCAATTGGAAAAACAAGAATTAGCGGTTAAAGAAAAAACCCGCTGCTATCACATAGAGAATAACTATTCTATCATGTAGGTAATGTCGTCCCATGGATGTCTGTAGAGACCCTGTTTGAGACGTTTCTGATCTAGGAAGTGCGCCGTCATTCCGATGGTTCTGCCCACCACAAACAATCCATTTAGGGCACCCATCTTGACGTAGTCATCTGCTTCAGTCTTTGGCATCTCGTTTCGGAGCATGTCAACAAAGCAGATTCCAATGCAGCCATCCACGTTCAGGATGAGGTTGTCTTTTTTTGCTGTAGTTAGCTTCTCCACTTCGAGAGCGTAGTTTAAGAGTGGTGTTGCTTTAAAGTGTTTTTTAGCGTACTCTTTCATGATGGTTACCCGCTTGTCAGGGTTATTTACGCTTTTTATCAAGTGCCCAATTCCCTGAATGTTCTCACCCTTTTGTTTCATCTCTTCGACGAACTGGGCGGGGGTTAAGCCTCTGTCATAGCCATCAGAAAACATTTGGGCTGCACCATCAATAGCTCCTCCGAACCTAGGACCGATAGTTAACATGCCGCTAGCAACCGAGGAAATTAGATCTTTTCCTGCCCTAGCTGCAACAATAGCGTTATGAGCACCTGAGACTGCAGGTCCATGGTCAGCGGTCACCATTATTGCCATCTCTATGAACTTTGAAGCATACGATGGAAACTGGCGTTTGAACCACAGAATGCTAAGTACTCCACCGATTCCTATGTCTTGTTTGAAAACTTCGGAAATTGGCATTTTACCGTAGAGAAGTTCTTCTCCTCGGTCGTCTGATATTGTGCAAATGAAGTTAGAGGGCTTTCTAATGAGTCCTTCTTTGAGTGCTTTGGCATAATCCATCGGGATTTTCGGGACTGGGGGTTCTGGTTTTGGCTTGATGATGCCTTTCTTTACCAAGTCTTCATATGTTTCCTTTATCTTTTGGTCGTAATCATCATATGAGTTTGGGACTATTGCACCAGCGGCTCTTAAAGTTGCGTTCTTTGCATCCGCGGTTTCTACTTCGCAGCTGGCCTTTGCACCTGCATGTCCAAACTGAACTTCCGTCTTGAATGCTTTGGAGCACGTTCCCGTGACCCAAATTACAAGCGGCTTTGTTATTTTTTTGTTCTTAAGCGCCTCAGCAATCTCGTATTCGGCACTTCCTCCGACTTCCCCCAAACATACAAGCATCTTAATCTCAGGAATTTTCTCGAACCTTAGAAGGTGGTCAAGTAGTGTGGAGCCGGGGTAAGTGTCTCCTCCAATAGCTATTCCCTCGTACAAACCGTCCGAGTTTCGAGCGATGATGTTGTATGCCTCGTTGCTCAAGCCGCCGGATTTGGATACAAATCCCACTGAGCCTGGCCTGTGAAGCTTTGATTCTATGATGTTTTCGATTGTGCCGCCAGCGTTACCTATTTTGAAACAGCCAGCTTTTATTCCTCCAACAGTCGCAGGACCAATGATAACTTTTCCAAGTGCTTTAGCTTTGGCGGTGACCAATTTCATTCGCCTCTCTGGCACTCCCTCTGCGATTATTACAACGGTCCGTATTTGAGGTATAGCTAATGCTTCCTCAGAAGAGGGTGCGGCTGACCTAAATGATGCGAAATTAATCATAACATCAACGTTGGGATGCATCTTCGCCGCTTTCTCAAGGGTCTTGTACATAGGTATCAGAATCTCACTCTTTCCAAAGAAGAACTTTGAGAAGCTGTCCGCACCAGTAGGGTTGATTATTGCTGCAACGGACGGTGTCTTTCGACCCGCGGCATAGTCGAAATCAAGCATCCTTTGCGTTGCATTAACTTGGTTATTGTAAATGAATGACTGAGTGTTGCAATTGAACAGTTCAATGTGGGAAGTTATCTTAGCTTGCTTCTTCTTTGCCATTTTATTTTCCTCCTTTCAAAGCCATAGAGACAATTGTGGTCATGTGAGTTTCTGGTCCATATACTTCAATCGGCACGCCCAACTTCTCGCCAAGCGCCCGCATCTGACTTAAACCTTCCCGATAGTTTGGTCCGCCTCTGCGAACGAATATTTTGACTTTGTTCTCCTGAAGCTTATTCTGGAACTCCTGAAGAGCTTTGATTATACCCTTGAAGGTGTTAGCTACATCAGTGAAGTTTGCTATACCGCCACCGATGAGCAGAAACTTGCCCTTCGGATGCGCTTTCCGAGTCATGACGTCAAGTATCGTTTTTGCATAGAGATATGTAAATTCCTCGCTTGGGTCTCCTGAGTACTCGCCGTAATTAGCCAATTCGTGCATGTAGCCAAGGTCGGTGATAGTGTCCGCATATATGACTGATGCTCCGCCGCCTGCAACCATTGTCCAGACTCTTCCTTCAGGGTTAAGAATTGTAAGTTTAAGAGAAGCCCCAGTCTGGGAGTCCAATTCCTCAATGTAAGCTTCTTCTTTAGTAAGTGCTCGACCGAAAGGCGCGGGAAACTCTATTTTGCCCCATTTGCTTCCGCTTTCAAACTCGGCTGTGCTATCCAGTTTGGCTGCAAGGTCAAGTGGAGTGATTAAATCCTTTGTTACTACAATGGGATTTATCTCTAAGTAGGTGAAGTTTAGGTCTGCATAGAATTTGAACAAAGCCTCGATGAAGCCTGCAAGTCGTTTTTTGCGCTCAGCCGTAACTTTTCCAAGAAGCTTCTTCTCAATTTTCGCTGATGTAGGGAATGTACCGATGGGTACTGTCCAAACGTGTCGCTTTTGCATCTACATCTCCGACGTTGACTCCGCCTTCATGGTAGAACAGTATGGTGTCGCCGTCTTTGGTCGACATAATTGCAAGGTAGTATTCATCTGAATCATTGTGGGAAATCATTGGTTCAATAATAAAGTGAGTCAGTTGCCCAATTGTTCCTTTGTCCGCAGGTTTCCCGTTCTCGTCGAACTTGCCATGGATGATTATCGGTCTGCTCGACTTCTCTTTTATCCATTTTTCAGCTTGATCAAAGTTTGCGTCTACAAGGACAAGTTTGTTTTTTCCCCTCCGTTTTATCAGTTGATCGGGTTTAACAACCAACTTTTCAGTAGTCAGCCACTTGTGTTGAAGAGGCAGCTTTGTCATATCGGTGTTTGGTCCAACGGTGACAATTTTATCTGAGATGTCATATTTTCCGTCAGAGTAGTCTTTGAAGAGACGGGCAAGCATACGTTTGCCGTCAGCTTCCCTAATCGCTTTATGCGCCATTTTTTATCCTCTAATCAAGCTTTTTTTTGAGTTTTTTTGCCACTTCGGCAATGAATTCCTCGGTAGATACTTTCTTGTTCTTTGGATCTGGTGTGGCAACAACCATTAAATCTCCAGTCATTATGCCATCCTCGACAGTTTCAACAGCCGCTTCCTCGAGCTTCTTGGCAAACTCCACGACTTCTGGTGTCTGATCCAGCTCTCCTCTCTTTTTGAGGCAGCCTGTCCATGCAAATATAAGAGCCATGGAGTTGCTTGAGGTCTTTTCGCCCTTCAGATATTTGTAATAGTGCTTCTGGACCGTTCCATGGGAAGCTTCAAACTCGTAGAACCCCTGTGGGCTGACAAGAACGGATGTCATCATAGCTAAGCTACCATAAGCTGACCCCAGCATATCACTCATTACGTCGCCATCATAGTTTTTGCATGCCCATAACATACCGCCCTCAGTCTTCATTATTCTTGCAACAGCATCGTCAATGAGGGTGAAGAAATAATCGAGTCCAGCTGCCTCAAATTTTGCCTTCCAATTCTGTTTGTATTCCTCTTCGAATATCTTGCGGAATTGAGCATCATAGGTTTTAGAAATTGTATCCTTTGCTCCAAACCACAAATGAAGTTTCTGGTCGTATGCATAAGTGAAACATGCTTTAGCGAAGCTGGATATTGATTTGTCGGTGTTGTGTATGCCTTGGATGATTCCTGGACCTTTAAAGTCTTGGATTGTTCCTCGCCAAAGTTCCTTACCAGTGCTGTTTGTGAAGACTAACTCGGCTTTTCCGGCTTCAGGAACTCTGTACTCGCAGTTCTTGTACACATCACCATAGGCATGTCTTCCGATGTGGATAGGTTTCTTCCATGAGCTAACTGCGGGCGGAATGTTCTTGACTAGGATGGGCGCTCTGAAGACTGTGCCATCTAACGCTGCTCTAATGGTTCCATTTGGACTTGCCCATTCCTGTTTCAAGTTGTATTCTTTTACTCGGTCCTTGTTTGGGGTTATGGTGGCACATTTCACGCCGACACCATATTTTTTGATAGCTTCTGCTGCCTCAAGAGTTATTTTGTCGTCAGTCTCGTCTCTTTTTTTGAGTTGTAGATCGTAGTATGCAAGATTCATGTCTAAATATGGTAAAAGAAGCGTTTCTTTAACCATCTGCCACATTACTCGAGTCATTTCGTCTCCGTCGATCTCAACAATTGTGTTCTTCACTTTAATTTTGTTCAATCAGACTCCTCCTATTTTCCCTTTACGGTGTATGGAAGTAGACCGCCTTCATAGAGAATATCTTTTTGTCTTTGGGAAAGGCTGTATTCAAGCTCTATTTTGAGGTTCTTTGTCTTGTTCAACAATATAACTGGTTCATTGTTCTGAAGTTTCTTTTTAAGGTCAGGAATTCAATCTCGTCACCCTGATCTATCTTGTCGTAGTCAGCATTGTTCTTGAAAGACAGCGAGATAATACCAAAGTTAACTAGGTTAGCTGCGTGGATTCGCTCAACAGACTTTGCTATGATTGCCTTAACACCCAAATACATCGGGCAAAGTGCAGCATGCTCTCTGGAACTTCCTTGCCCATAGGATTCACCAGCAACAATAACCGTTGCCGATCCTTTCTTTTTGGCATCCATTGCTCTTTTTGGGAAGTCTTTGTCAAGTGGTTCGAACACATACTTGGAGTATTCAGGCACATTTGAGCGATATTTAAGTCTGGCTCCAGCTGGCATAATATGATCGGTTGTGATTTTATCGCCCACTTTTATGCCGATAACGCCTTTGATTTCTTCAGGCATTTTATCATTAACTGGCGGCGCACCGATGTTAGGTCCCCTTACAATCTCAACGTTTTTGTCAGCGTCCTTAGGGAAAATGAACATGGAATCGTCCACAAGGAACTTGTTTGGCATATCCACTTGGGGGTACTTTATACCCGTCGTTCGAGGGTCCGTCATCTTCCCAGCGATTGCTGATACCGCCGCAACCTCGGGGCTCACAAGGTAAACTTGCGCATCTGCGGTTCCGCTTCGTCCCTCAAAATTCCTGTTACTTGTCCTAAGAGAAACGCCTGTTGATTTGGGGCTTTGGCTGTTACCGATACAGAAGCCACATGTTGCTTCAAGCAGTCTAGCGCCGCTATCTATCAGGTCACCGATGTAACCATCTTTTGTCGCCATCTGAAGCACCTGTCTTGAGCCTGGTGCAACACCAAATGATACGTCTGGATGAACTTTTTTGCCTTTCATGATTTTGGCTGCGGTTACTATTTCTTTGTAAGACGAATTGGTGCACGAGCCCAACATAACTTGGTCCACTTTTAAGTCTTTCAAATCGCTGACTTTGACTATGTTGCCTGGGCTATGCGGTGCAGCTGCAAGAGGTTCCAGTTCACTAAGGTCTAGTTCAACGACCTTGTCGTATTCTGCATCGTCGTCCGCCTTTAGCTCAACCCAGTCTGCTTCTCTGCCCTGCGCTTTGAGAAATTTTTTGGTTTCTTCATCGGATGGGAATATCGAGGTTGTGACACCCATCTCTGCGCCCATATTGGTGATTGTGGCTCGCTCTGGAACAGTAAGATTCTTCACACCTGGCCCAGCATACTCCATGATTACTCCTACATTGCCCTTTACGGTGAATATCTCCAGCATCTTCAGAACTACGTCTTTAGCGCTGACCCATGGTTGAAGGGCACCCTTGAGGTTTATTTTATAGACTTTTGGGCAGGTTATGTAGAATTCGCCTCCGCCCATAGCTACAGCGACATCCAGCCCGCCAGCTCCGATGGCTATCATGCCGATGCCGCCTCCAGTGGTTGTGTGGCTGTCAGAACCGAGAAGCGTCTTGCCAGGCTTGCCAAACCGTTCCAGATGGACTTGATGGCATATTCCATTTCCTGCCTTTGAGTAGATGATACCGTACTTGGCGGCTACACTTTGAAGGTACTTGTGGTCGTCAGCGTTCTCAAAACCCACTTGGATTGTGTTGTGGTCAACATAGCTAACGGAAAGCTCGGTCTTCACCTGTTTGAGACCCATTGCCTCAAACTGCAGGTAAGCCATCGTTCCTGTCGCGTCCTGAGTCAGGGTTTGATCAATCTTTATTCCTATCTCTTTTCCAGGTACGTATTCGCCTACTACCAAATGTTTTTCTAGTATCTTCCGTGTAAGGGACTTTCCCATAAATATCTCATCCTTGGAAAGGATTGTTTTGCTTATCAGCATATAAACGTTGTCAATTTACAGGATGACTACATACCCCATTTACTTAATACAAATTTAAGTTAAATTTTGAAATTTGTTCAAAAAAAAGTATGCAAAAAACGTAAAACTGGAAAAAATTGTTCTGTCTGTCTATATTAGCCAAAACCATAAGATTAGCTCATGAAAGTTGGGTGTGCATCTTCTTCGTTGATATGATGCATTACATGAATAGCTAAGCCTGTTGCTGCGCCTGCGGAAAGCCCCAAAAGCAAGTTTGTGAGCCACGAATAATTGCCCACCAAGCCCAAGAACAACCAAAGCATCAAAACCCAATGCAACTGCCAAGTAGCCTACACACCACATTTTAACGCTCATTCCTCTGGGCTTGTTGATTCCAATTCCGCCAAGTATGCCTAGCATAATCAGAAAGCCGACTAAAGCGTAAATCCAATCGTAACTCAAACCAATCACCTGTTATAACTTGGCTATGTTCCGTTTTGAGGTTAATTAGGTTATCGAAATCACTTAACTGCAGAAAGATACAGTATCAGTTAAAGCAGTTCGATAGTACCGCTATCTTTTTTTACCCATCTACAGGAATCTTTAGGCTCCAAGGGTGTGGACAGCAGTAACAAACTTTGACGTAAGACAATGCCATAAATGGGCTCAACTCCTAGTTAGCCGAAAACAGAAACTCATCGAAGCCCAAGTCGCCATTGAAAACCAAGGATTTTGATTCAGCAAAAAAATTGTTTAACCAAATTTTCAACGGATTCATGGGCAAACAAGCTGATCCAGGCATGGCTGGTTCACTTCTTTATCATATGGCTATGGTTTCAAAGATGGAGTCAGAAACCCAAGTGCTCCTTGACGCACTAAATGTTGAACTTACCAAACGTATCTGCGCAGTTAAATAAGATTTATTGTGATTTTGAATCTGACGCCAAAGAACTTACTCCAAAAAATAGCTCCCTTCCATTAGGTTTTAAAGAAATAGCCACAAGCCCAAGACCGACAAGCGAAGAAAAAATCAAATTATTCACAAACCTAAAGCAAGAAAACAAAAAAGTCGAAGCCCTCCTAAACAACAAAAACCCCGAAGCAGCGAAGCCTTAGAGAAATTGTTCGAGCAATTGGGCAGAGCAAGTTATTCGGATGCGACTCATCCAAGAGTACGAAACAATCAAAGGCTTACTGGTTACAGCTGAACTGGCAAAAACCATAGGTTTGCCAGCCCTTGAAAAAGCGATGGCAGACAGTGCAGGAAAAGTTCGGTCAAGAAACCGTCAGCATCGCCCTCGATGTAACACTTAAGGTTGGTATGCGCCGAGAAAAACTGCAATCAGTCATGTTAGCGATCACTTCATCAACATGACCATGAGCAACGAAACCCTCGATGGAAACATGGAATTTTTGAACTGCCCAATTTATGGAAGCCACAAATACGCCCATGAAAAATATGGCGTAGACGCCAAGGTTTCGGGGTTGTTCTGTACACATTTCTGTTTTGCCCACGCCAAAGCCATGCTTGACACAGTTCTACCTTTCCCATTTACGCTATGGCAGCCTAAACTAATAGCAACCCATGGCAACTGTGAATTCTACCTAAAACTCGCCTATTCACCAGAAGCAAAAACAGCAGAACAGTTTGTTCCTCTAGTAATGTCTTGGAACGTTACTCGCGAATGCAACATGAAATGCAGTCACTGCTACATCAACGCGACAGAAAAGAAACTATCCAACGAATTGTCCACTCAAGAAGGCAAAGACCTCATGGATCAAATATGCCAAGTTAGCAAGCCACTGCTCATACTCAGCGGTGGCGAGCCTCTCTTGCGCTCAGACATTTATGAACTAATCCAATATGGCGTCATCTAAGGGCTTGAAGATGGGGCTAGGAAGCAACGGAAGTCTCATCGACGATGCGGTGGCAGCTAAACTCAAAGCAGCGGGAATAGCAACAGTTTCAATCAGTTTAGACTCCCATATTCCAGCACAACATGACGAGTTCCGAGGCGTTGCGGGTTCATGGGAAAAAGCAGTCAACGCCTGCAAGGCTTTAAGAAAAAATAATGTACTTGTCCAAGTAAACACCACTCTAACTCAGCAGAACTACAACCAAATCGACGACATCATGAGTCTTGGCAGAGGAAATCGGAGTTGAAAACTTCCACCTTTTCTTCCTTGTCCCGACAGGTCGGGGCGCCAAACTAACTGATATTTCACCTCAAAAATACGAAGACATGATAACCAATACCTTCGCAAAAGTCGCAAAACACAAGTTAAACGTAAGACCTTCCTGCGCACCTCAGTTTATGCGCATCGCCAAAGGCATGGGTTTAGACATGAGGCAGTGGGTTCGCGGTTGCATGGCAGGCTTGTACTACTGCCGGATTTACCCCAACGGAGACGTAACCCCCTGCCCCTACCTGCCAGTCAAACTTGGGAACGTCCGAGAAAAAAGCTTCAAAGAAATCTGGTTTAACTCACCCATCTTCAAGGCACTACGCGAACCCAACTCGCTCAAAGGAAAATGCGGTGCATGTGAATACCGCTCACTGTGCGGTGGCTGCCGTGCACGCGCTTATGGACTTTCAAGCGACTTCATCGATTACTGCGGCGACCTTCATGAACCAACAGAACTAAGAAAGATTATTTAACTGAAGACCCTTGGTGTGTCTATCAACCAAAAACCTCTTAAGTCATAGTTGTCTTTCAAAAACTTCAACAGGCAATTAAAGCGGCTTTGGCAGCCCGCAAACACAGCGTTTCAGTGACTGTGGACCGCCAAAACAAACTCTTGGAAGGCGCAAAATATGAATGGAGTCCACACCTCCCCGAATTCAACCAAAGCGGTTACAGCATCAACTCCACTTGACATGACGAATCAACCAAACCTTTATCAAAAAATTCTGATTCACAAGTTTTTTAACCTAAAAAATAAACAGGTCGTTAGGAGGCAGCCAAGATAACACATGCTGGTCTCTCAAAAAGTTTCTTTGGAATGTTCAAAGAGACCACACTAGCATGTCTTTTTGACATCGGCGGTTTAATTGCTGGCTTCACGATTGCACTGCAACTTGGCGTTTTTCAGCTTTCACCATGGGCAATAGCTCTTTACCCTGCGGTTGTCAGCGTAAAAGGCGTCATCACTGGGTCTGCTTACAGGCCGCTTAAGCACTGCACTGCATCTTGGAACGGTTTATCCCAAGTTCTTTGGAAACACAAAGACATTTTACAAGTTGATTGGAGCAATGGTTGTTTTAACCTTGGCAACAAGCGCAACTATTAGCGCGATAGCAATAGTTTTCGGAACTCTTGTTTTGGGGTATGACAATCAGTGATTTTCCAGCAATCTTGACAGTTATGGTGGCAACACTGTCTTTGGGGTTACTTATAACCTTGATTACAGTAAAATTCACCTTTATTTCCTTCAAAAGCAGCTTAGACCCAGACACTATAGTTTACCCAGCGATCTCGACCGTGGCAGACATCATAATAACATTCCTCTACATCGGAGTACTGCACCTGTACTTTTCTGGGGACACTTGGAAGTGGGCTCTAATAATTTTTGGGCTCATCAACGTATTTCTCGTCTTAATCATTGTTCCGCGCAATATACGAGAAAAAGAATTCCTAAAAATTATTAAAGAATCTTTGCCAACTATGCTTTTAGTCGCTTTTATGGTAAACATAACAGGAACAATTCTTAAGGGTATAAGCAACCTTGCTACTAGTCGGAAGGAAATCTACACTGTTTACCCGGCAATCATTGACATGATGGGCGACGTCGGATTAGTTGTTGGTTCAGCAGCAACTACGAAGCTTGCCTTAGGCATTCTTGCGCCCTCTTTTTCTTCGATTAAAAATCATGCTAAAAACATATTTAGTGCTTGGGCCGCATCCCTTGTCTTTTTCGCGGTTCTGGGTCTTTTGTCTCTAGCTATAAACGGAATTTTCTCCTTACAAGGAATCACAAGTTTATTATTGATACTTTTAGTTTCAAACTAATTGCTTTCAGTGCCATAACTATCTTAACGTTTGCGATTTCCATATTGACTTTCAAAAGAGGATTAGACCCCGATAACTTTGTCATCCCAGTGGGAAGCTCCTTAGCTGACAGCATCACAACCATTGCCTTGTTTGTTGCCCTACTTTTAATCATTTAGCTGTAAGCACAAATTAAAATATCCTAGAACACGTATCTTAATGATGGAGCACTCTTCAACTTTGCCTAAATTCGAAAAAATAGTGTATAAACCCATCCCTGTTAGGGAACTTTTGCTTGAAATGAAGAATCTCTCGGAGTTAATGATTGATTTAGCTTATTCTGCTGCGCTATACAATGACAAAGACCTTGCAGAAGATGTTCTAGCTTTGGAGAGAAGAGTTGACTCATCTATCTTACCTTCTTAGATATGGAAATCATGGTTGCCGCAAGAGACGCAAAAGACGCGGAAGCACTAATCGGAGTCTCAATTGTTGCCGCTTCGACTGATAAAATTTCAGATGCAGCAGCCGACATAGCAGCCATAGTTACACGCAACATCGGCATTCACCCAATCGTCGGAGAGATTTTCCAGAAAGTTGAAGAACGCCTAATGAAAGTAACTGTGAAACCTAACTCGGAAATCATCAAGAAAACCATCGATGAACTTAATTTAGCTGCAAGAATGGGCGTTGACATAATTGCCATCCGCAGAAATCACGATTGGATTCTAAACCCTAAAGAAACAGAAATCGTGTTTCAAGGCGACATCCTGATTACTCGTGGAGCGCCGTCAGGCATTGAAGAATTCAAAGACTTAGCAGAAGGCAAACTAGCAACCTTAGATACTGAAAAACGGGCGAAGTTTGAGGAGATTGTTTCAAGGTTTGTAGAGTTGAAAGATACTTCAGAATTGATGATTGATTTAGCATACTCTTCTTTGATGCTGAACAGCAAGGAGTTAGCTGAAGAAGTAGAGCAGCTTGAAGAACGCATGGATCAGTTGCACACAGATTTTGAGTTGCTTGCTTTAACCAGTGATTTCAAAAAAGAAGAAGCATCAGGTTTTCTTGGGGTTAATCCGACTTGGGTGTTGCCACAGAAAAAATTGCTGATGCAGCCGCAGACATGGCTGAAGTTGTTTTAAGGGGAATTGAACCGCACCCAATTTTAAAATTAACCATTAAAGAAGCAGAAGAGACCGTTGCTCAAGCTTGCGTCACTGCAGAATCTCACCATTGGTTGGAAAATCTTTGAAAGAAGCAAGAGTTCATGAGGAAACTGGGATGTGGGTTCTTAGTAATTAAAGAGAAATGACAAGTGCTGCGTCCACGTGGAGATTCAAGGATTGAATCGGGAGATGTATTGGTTGCTTCAGGATACGCTGAAGGCGCTGATGCCTTAAAGCAGCTTGCTTCTCCAGCCCAAACATGCAATGTTGAATAATTCAGTAATCTTTAGTGTAGATTCATTAATACTATAAGGCAGATAACGACATTGTTCTAAGTGAAATCTAAAGGGATAGTTGAAATGGGGGAAAAGAAAGCGTTCACATGCCAAAACTCTTCCTGCAAAAAAACCTTTACTACACCCCTTAAAACATTGAACCTACAAGAAAACCCCACTGAAAGCTATAGCTCCTGTCCATATCTGCTTAACAAAAATGAAAGAATAACCCAAGAAACAGTTAGAAAAGTCCTTTTGAACACTTTCAAAAATGCCGTCTGAAGAAACCAAGAGTGAGCGTAAAGAAAAATCTGACAAGGATAACAATAATCCCTCAAATGCCAGCTTTCATCCTGGCTATTTAAGTGAGCGTACATCGAAAGAGCAATATTCCAGATGATTGCCTTGTCTGCAAAGACATCGTTGAATGCATGCTTAAGAAAAATGCGTGAATAAATCAAATTATTTTGGATTAAATCCTGATGTCATTTAGGACAAAGATAAATTAAAAAAACTGAAAAGGAAAATAATAAGAAAAGAATAAAGAGATTTACTTCTTTTTCTTTGCTGCTGATTTGTCTTCGGTGAGTTGCTGCTTCCGTTGCTGGTGCTGGTTCTTCAACTTTTGGTTCTTCTTTTTTCTCTTCGATTTCAGTTGTGATTTCTTCGATTGGTTTTGGCGGGGGTGTTGTTGCCATTGTCCAGCCTATCCATGCGCCTATGAACAAGATTGCTACGAATGCTACGAATACTGGAACAGCAATGAGCCAGAATCTGACATCTGCTGCTGAACCTATGTTAAGCCATGGCTTGATTAAGTCATTGTAACCGAATAATGCAACTAAGTAAACTACAGCGACCACTACGCAGACGAGTAGTATTGCTCCACCTATTGCTTGATCTTTGCTAACCATTTAGTGATTCACCACTTTATAGCCATGTATTCGCTTAATCAATTTAAAGTTTGTCATGTTTTTCAATTGCTCGGTTGATTAGGTAGTGCCCATTTCCCAAGTTGAAAGGTACTTTTTCTGTTCAGCGGTAAGTTCATCGATTGTTAACACCCATTGATTTCAGTTTTAGTTCGGCGACTTTTTCATCGATCTCTTTTGGAACAGTATAGACTTTGGTTTGCAGTTTAGCTGTTTTAGCTATGTACTCTGAACATAATGCTTGGTTTGCAAAAGACATGTCCATGACTTCTGATGGGTGACCTTCTGCGGCGGCGAGGTTAACTAGTCTGCCTTCGGCGAGGAGATAGAGTTTTCTGCCGTCTTTTAATGCTGTATTCTTCCATGTTGGGGCGCATCGTCCGTTTGGCTTTAGTGAGCGCTTCCAAGTCTGGGATGTTGATTTCAACGTTGAAGTGCCCACTGTTGCACATGATAGCGCCATCCTTCATCTTTTGCATGTGTTCTTTGCGTATGACGCTTATGTCACCTGTGGCTGTGACGAATATGTCACCGATGGGTGCTGCTTCAGCCATGGGCATGACGCGATAACCATCCATGACTGCTTCTAGGGCGCGGGTTGGTTGAACTTCTGTCACTATAACGTTGGCGCCTAAGCCTTGTGCACGCATAGCTATACCTCTGCTGCACCAGCCGTATCCGCCGACAACAAAGTTTTTGCCAGCAAGCAGAACTGAGGTTGCCCGCATGATACCATCGATGGTGCTTTGACCTGTTCCATAGCGGTTGTCAAAGAGATATTTTGTGTATGCGTCGTTGACGGCTACGATGGGGTATTTGAGGCTACCATCTTGTTCCATGGCTTTTAGGCGGACTACACCAGTAGAGGTTTCTTCGGTTCCGCCTTTGATGTCTTTAATTTGGTTTTGACGTTTGCTGTGAAGCATACCGACGACGTCTGCGCCGTCATCCATTGTTATGGTTGGTTTGAAATCGAGGACTTTGTCTATGCATTTGTAGTAGTCCTCAGTATTTTGTCCTCTCCAAGCAAAAACGTGCACGCCGCTATCTGCTAAGGCTGCGGCAACGTCATCTTGGGTTGAGAGGGGGTTTGAGCCGCATAATGCGACTTTGGCGCCTCCTGCAATGAGTACTTTGATGAGTACTGCGGTTTCTTTGGTTACGTGGAGACAGGCAGCTATTGTTTGGCCTTTGAGTGGTTTTTCTTTTTCAAATCGAGTTTTGATGATGTTTAGTACGGGCATGTGTTTTGCTGCCCATTCAATCTGTAAGTGACCTTGAGGTGCTAAACTTTTATCTTTAACTTGGAATTCTTCCATGAACATTCCTTCTTTTTAGGAACATGTGTGTACTTCTACCTATTTAGAATTTGCTTCGCAACAGGGTAAGATGTAGGCTGCTTAACTCGAAAAAGTTTAATTATTCAATATCCAAACCTACATGTGAGAGGATACAAATGAAGGAACCTTTTGCCTCGTTTGTCAAAAAAGAATTAGACCCAAGAACCCTACTGATAACATGCGGGTTGCCTGCAAGTTACAAAACAGAAACCGCAGAGGAAATCGCCAAAATCAAAGGGTACCCTATCCTTCGCAGCGACTTAATCCGGTTAGAAGTGCTTAAAAACGAAGATATTTTTGATGCGAAAGTCGCGGGAAACATGAACAAGCGATTATCAGTCTACGATGAAGTGTTCCGACGCGCTGATGAATTAGCTGCAAAAAATAAAGGCGGCTTAATCTTAGATGCAACCTTTGTTACACAAGAACTTCGCAGACGAGCAGCTGAGATAGCCGCAAAAAACAACATGACTTTTGTTATTCTGCAAACCAGTTGTCCTCAAGAAGTGTCCCTCTCGCAGAATTAAGAAACGAACCAAAGAAAAATACGAGTCAAACGCCTTAACAGAAGAAGCATACCTTGCTAACAAGAACAAGTTTGAACCCGTAGACATAGATGACCTAAAGAAAAAATATCCAACTCTCAAAGTCACCCATCTAACCGTTGATACTTGCCGCGACGAAACCGACCAATGGTTCGTAATCGGAATGGAGAAAAAGTAACGAGTATCTACAATGAAAATTGATTTACACATTCACTCGAAAAGTTCAGACGGAAAATTCACTGTTGCAGAAATTATAGAGGAAGCCAAAGCCAGAAACATCGATTTCCTGGCGATTACCGACCATGATTCCATCGGTTGCCAAACCCAAGCTATTGCCCAGGCAGAAAAAGCAGGCATCAAATACGTCACTGGTGTAGAGTTGAACGTAACTTTTTCGCACCCCAAGTATCATGAGGGAAAAGCGGTTTCGCTGGATTTTTTGGGTTACCAATTCGACCCTAACAACGAGGCGCTAGAAAGCAAGCTGGAGATGATGGCGAAGTACCGAGAGGAACGGGCAGCTAAAATCCTTGACAACCTCAACGCGGAATTCAAAAAAGAAAAGATTGCAGCTTTAACTAAGGATGATTTGCAGCAGATTGAAGAGTCAGTGGATGGCGTGCTCGGCAGACCCCATATAGCAGATTATCTGGTTAAGAAAGGAATTGTTAAAACACGCCAAGAAGCTTTCGACAAATATCTAGTCAAATGTGATGTTCCAAAGTTTCCACTTTACCTTGAAGAAGCCTCAAAACTCATCCGAGATGCAGGAGGAAAACTGGTTTTGGCTCACCCTAACGACCCTCATGGAACCTCGCTCACAGCATTGACTAAAGTTCTTGCCGAACAGACCGAAATTGTTAAAGAAAAAATGCTTCCTTACATCGATGGCGTTGAATGCTGGCACTCAAGAAGCACCCCAGAAACAACCAATCACTACGTAGCTTTCGCAAAGAGAACGGGTTAATGATGACTGGAGGCAGCGACTGCCACCAAAAACCAATCTGATGGGCACTGTCCAGATTCCCAGATTGGGTAGCCAGACCAATTCAAATAAAGAAGAGATTAGAGGTTTTTTGCGTATTCAGTGGCTAGTTTGAAGTAGGCTTGGGCTTCTTTGTTGCAGCTGATTTTTTCTTCGCTCTTGATGTTTGGGTCGTCGAGTCTGAAACTGATTACTTTGCCGCGCACATATGCTCGGTAGCACTTGTAGAAAGGGAGCAGTTGGGTTAGCTGTCTGGTCTTTAGAATATGCCAATGTATTGCTCTATGAAGTAATCTGCAAGGTCAGTTCTCTGCTGGAAATCCAAATCCATTGCTAAGAAAGCAACGTCTGCAGCAACATCGGAATATCGGAAACGGTCGTTGAATTCTATAGCATCGAAGATGCAGATTTTATCTGTTATGAAATATTTGCCTGAGTGAAGGTCACCATGGCAATCTCGGATGCGTTTGTCAGCTATTCGACTTTCAAAAAGGGACTTGTTTTTCTTCATGAAATTGTTGATTTTGGTTTGGATGAATTGGAATTCTGACTTGGGGAATTGTTTGGTTGATGTATTTTGTGGTTTGAGCGAAGTTTTCGTCCCAGTTAGTCTTAACTATTTTCAGGGAACCGAACTCGCTTATTTCAGGGCTTGTCTGAGCTTTTGAGTGGAACTCTGCAACTATCCTGGCTATCTCATCAATTGTTTTTTTGTCCACTTTATTTTCTTTTAGTAGCTCTGTCATGATTTTTTCTTGAGGCAGCCGCTTCATCTTTAGAGCGTATTCGACGGTTTCACCGTTGCCGTTTATCTTGATGCTGCTTGATTTGTTGATTGGAACGACTTCAAGATATATTTCTGGGCAGAGGCGTCTGTTGAGTTCCAACTCTTTCTCGCAGATAGACACGTCTTTTTTCAAGGGTTGAAAAATCTAAGAAACCCAAAGTTTACGGCTTTTTTTACTTTGTAAACATAATTTTTGGTTAAGAAAACAAAAGATATGTGGGTTTGGATGAGTTCTATTTTGCCAGGATCTCTCGGGGTAAGCTTCTGGTGTAAGCAGGGCTCTACTACTTGCTTTTTGGGGTGCCATGCAGTTTTCTCCTTTGGGATATATTCTTGTGAACTTGCAGCCAATAAATATAGGGGTAATTATCCATGATGCAATTCTTTAGTTCTTGGTTAACTTTATATTCTACCTGTGAAAGAGTATTTGGAATAAAAATGGAGACAAATAAGATAGAGGTTTTCAAAAAGACTTTTTAAAACAGCGGATATTTCCAATAGATGTCGCTGAAAAAATCGTTATTAAATTACTCTAAAGAAGCTGAAAATGTTTAACGTAATCCAAGACTTTGTCTGCTCTGCTCCTTAGAAATATGGTTTCCCATGTATAGTGAGTCTACGATGTCTGTGATTTTTGCTAAAGCATGAACTTGATAACCGAGTTTTTCCAGTTTTTCTTTGCCGCCGTGCTCACGGTTTACCACGACCAAGCAGGTGCTTAACATTGGCGCCTAGTTCTTGGAGGGGTTTTATGCCTTCGACTTTGGATATGCCTTCGCTTATGACATCGTCGAAGAAGAGAATGTTGTCGCCTTTGTTTACGTCTGCACCTGCTATTCTGCCTGTGACGCCGTAGGCTTTCTCTTCTTTTCGAACAATGATGCAGGGCAGGTTTAGGTTGCAGGCGATGCTTGGCACAATTAATGCACCCTTTAGCTCGATGGAAGCTAACTTGTCTATTTGGTCAGTTGCCATTATCTGTCTGATTTTTTCTGACGCAACTTCAGCTATTGTACAGAGTTGTTTGGGTGCGGAGAGGACACGTGCTAAGTCGATGTAGTAGGGGCTTGTTGCTCCAGACTTGATTTTGAAGCTACCAAATTTTAAGCATCCAGACAAGTAAAGAGCATCAGCCACTCTATCAGTAACAGTTGACATGTGAATTTCCCTGATGTGAATGCGAACTTGCAAATTTAACCCTTTACCAATCTATTTGACTCGAGAACCTCGACTAAGAACTCAGGTAGAGAAAGTAAAACTAGATAGTTAAACGACCAAGTCAGCCATGTCTACGCTTCGCTCATAAATCTGTCTAAGAAAAGCAACCGCAGCCAAAATTTGCGGCATCAAATCCACCGACGACTCCTTTGCTACATGTTCAATATTTGAGTAGATTGACTCGATTTTCTCACGAAGATTTCGAACGTTTTCTGCTAGTGAAATATCTTTGTTTAAAAAGGATTTGATGGCTTGCTCGTTAGCCTCAGAACATGCAGCTTGCAGTTCGAAGAGCAATTTTCGCAGTTCCTCAGATAGTTTAACTCCGTTGAGTGCTAAGGTGTTTGAAGCAAATTGAACACATGCATCACCGATTCCTTCAATTAGACTTGCAGCTAAACGATAATCTAAGCATTCGATTGGAGTGATCCCAAGCTTGTCACTCAATCTGGGATTTTGAATAATCGTTCGAAGAGTTCTAACAAGCAAAAAATAAAGCCGATTACTTTCGTTATCACGCGAAACAACGCTCTTAGCTAATTCTGAATCGCTGTTAATAAAAGAGTTAGAAACATCCCTAATCATCCCTGCGACAAGACCATGGTTACGCTGAAGAATTTTTTCAGGCAAAAACCCGAAAGGTTGTTGCGAAATGCTCTGTAGTGAAATCTTGCATATTGTCTCTTCAACAATTTCTAAACCTGCCAGAGAGCTAGCTGTTGACTTAACTATTTTGCGCGCGCTTGCATCGATGCGATCCTTCGCTTCAATATTAATTGTATCATAACCCAGAAGGTACCTGCCGACGATTTCACGTCCCAAAAAGGGACCTAAACCTAAAGTGGCGACCTTGGGCTCAGGTTCAGCCGCATTTTTAGGGTCAACAATAAGTTTACCGTCGCTTGTAACCTCCAAATTTACCTCAACACCCTTCTTCAAACCATATTCGTTTGCCCAATCTCTTGGTAAACAAACAAAGAAAGTACCCGTTGGTGTTTGCTGAATTTTTCGTGATTCACCCAATTTTCCTTCCTCGAAAGATATAACATATCTAAACTATAATCTGCTTATATAAATTGAGTTGATTTTCAATAACTTAAATACAATAATCTAATCAAAGATTAAAAGCAGCCAAAAACCAACTCATAACGGTTTATTCTGAAAAAAAGGGTCGGCAACAAAAAACAGTAAATAACTCAAGAGCATAAGTGCCTAACATAAAAACTCTCATCTAAACATGGATCAAGGAAGAACTCGATGAGCGCACAAGAAAAACTACAAACAGCAATCCAAGCAATAATCGCTGCAGGATACCAACTAAATAGCGAAGCCTTCGAGTTTCTAATCCAGAACGCTGAAACAAATGATCCAGTCAGCATAATGAATCTTGCCCTTCAGAGAATTGATACATTGAAGGATAAACCAATCTTTATAGAGAGAGAGTTTTTAGAGGCATTGGTACAGAAACCCATACAAGCAATATCTATCCTTCAAGATATACCATTGCAAGGGTCAAAAATAACTTCTGGAAGTCCTAGCAATATTGAAATGCCAATTATAGGACAAACAAGCATCAATGAAACCGAGTTTTTCCCGTACGCTAGAGATATACCATCAGAACTCAATATCCTTGACGATTCCACTGGGAAACTCACTTCAAACGGTACCTTGGACGAGTATGTACTTTATTTCCAGGATCGCTTCAAACGCATTGAAAAACTGCTAAGGCAAAGGATGGATGTTAAAGCTGCAACCTCAATCATCGAAGCGCTTAAATCGCCACCAAAAACCAAACTCAAAATCATCTGTATGCTAACCGAGAAGAGAGACTCAAAAAACAACACTATCCTCTCCGTTGAGGATTTGAATGGAAGCGCAACGATTCTTGTTTCTCAAAAAGCGCCTGAAGAAGTAAAGAAAAAAGCGCTCACTCTTCTACCAGACCAAGTTTTCTGTGCAGCGGTTGTTAAAACAAGAGGCGAGCTATTGATGGCTGAAGACATAATTTTTCCTGACGTAGGCAAAAAGACGCCTCAGCGAGCACAAGAACCAGTTTACGCTGTCCTCACATCCGATATCCATATTGGCAGTACGAAATTTACTAAAGAAGCATTCAAACGCTTCATTCTCTGGCTTAATGGGTAAATATGGAACCCCGGAAATGCGACAAATAGCCAGCCACGTCAAATATCTACTCATTGCGGGCGACATTGTTGATGGTATAGGAATTTATCCTGGTCAACAAAACGAGCTAACCATACGGGATGTACATAAACAATATAATTTTGCAATCAAATACTTCGAAAAAATCCCAGATTACATTGAAATCGTTTTGTCCCCAGGTAACCATGATGCCGCACGCAAATCCTTGCCTCAACCAGCCATACCGGAAGGATACTTAACAGGTATTAAAGGAAAAAAGAACATCCACTCAGTCGGCAGCCCATGCTATCTTAGCATTCATGGCGTAGAAGTACTCATGTACCATGGCAGAAGCCTCGACGACATAGTCTCTGTTATTCCAGGCATGGATCATCAACACCCAGAAAAATCCATGCGTTTACTCTTACAAGGACGCCACCTAGCACCGTGTATGGGGGAAAAACCATGCTTTCCCCAGAAAATCGCGATTACCTCGTAATTGACAAAGTCCCAGACATTTTTCATGCAGGACATGTACATGTTAATGGGCTTTGTAATTATCGGGGAGTGATAGTTGTGAATTCAGGCGGATGGCAAGATCAAACTGATTATATGGAAAAATTAGGGTTAGTTCCAACACCGGGAAAAGTGCCAGTGGTTAATCTGCAGACACTGCACACGACCATTTTAGATTTCAATCTAAATTAAGCGTTGCTACTTGGGTTTTTGTGTACAGCTTGTGGTAAATAATCAATCAAACGACTGAAACGGTTGTCGCTACCAAAGACGTCTCTAATCAAGCTGCGAGAGATTTCTAGTCTAATTTTTTTGGTTCGTCCGTATCTCCCCATACTTACAACTTTTGCGTTTACAAGACCCATCGAATCAAGTTCATTAACCAACGTACCTAAACGACGTTGAGTGAGAAGGCCTGCACCCATTTCTCCGCAAAGCTCATTGTAGATATCGTATATTTCGCCTGTAGTAGCGCTTGATTTGTTTAGGTGATAAACACTCAACAGTACTAACTTTGAATGCAAAGTTAAGTTGTTGAGGGCTTCAACAACACGGTTATGCTCGATATGTTTCTCGGCTTGGCGCACATGCTCTTCAGTAATTGTTTTTGCACCCAGACGCTCAGCCACTTCTCCAGCTACACGAAGTAAATCTAAAGCGCGCCTAGCGTCTCCATGTTCTGCAGCAGCCAAAGCTGAACAGATGCTCAAAGCTGAATCTGATAGAACACCATCTTGGAAGGAAAGTTTGGAACGCTCAAGCAAAATATTGCGTAGTTCTCCTGCATCATACGGCCTAAAGACTAATTCTTCTTCGCTCAGTGAACTGAATACTCTTGGGTCTAAGAATTCTTTTAATCGCAAGTCGTTGGAAATTCCGATTATTGCTACTTTGCTTTTGGTTAAGGTTTCATTTATTCTTGTTAACTCATACATGAAAGCGTCGCCGTGCTCTTTAATCAAGGCATCAACTTCATCCAGAACAATAATGAAAATTATTCGTGATGAATCTAACCCTGCGCGAAACCTATCGAAAACTTCTCCTACCGATAAACCGGTAAAAGGAATGGATAAACCTACACTTTGACTAAGGGCTGCAAATACTCGGTATTCTGAGCCTGTCATACGACAGTTGATGTAGCAGAATTTTACTTGTGCACCATACTCTTTTGCTTTGGATTCTAAATGGCTCAACACGTATTTTGTTACAGCTGTTTTTCCTGTTCCAGTCTTGCCGTAGATGAAAATGTTGGAGCATCTTGAATCTCTCAAGACCGGGGCAACTGTTGCCCCTAAAGGCGAATCTGATCTTCACGGTGGGGAAGTTTGTCTGGAAGATAATCGTGTCTTAGGACCTCTCGGTCTTTGAACAATTTAACTCCGTTTACGAAGTTTTCGAATACATCATCCAGTACGCTTGAATTCCCCATTCACTATCCCTCATTCTTCAGAAGCAACACCGTTATTTCGTGTGGAACAGATAAAGGATACACTACAAAAAACTGGTTTTAGAACACAACAATCCTAAAAAACAAGGAAAATAGCCGATAACAACCAAACAAAGCGAGAGCACACACACCCCAATGTTTCTACTGGAGAAAAATGAGCTAGTAAAATAAAAACACTATATTAAGTATATATAATAATATACTCTGATAGGTAAACCAGTTTTTTATATATTAATAATTGCTATCCAAGAAATTAGACAAATATTCTGCAATTATTTTTTCAGCCTTCCTGACTTCCTTTTGTCTCAAATACTTCGAGAGGAAACATAGGGGTGTGGGAGATCAAAGTTTTCCATGGTAAATTGCCAAGACAAAAGCGATTAAGGATGCTAGTTTAATCATGGTGCAATTATCTTCTACCTAAAATCAGTTTGAAGATTTTTATAGCCTGATTCTTTACAATTTTTCGTTCACAAAACTGTGAATACATGTGAATTGTCATTGTAATTGTCGCTTTGATGAGTCTCTTTCTTGATAAATTACCATTTCTCTGCCTTTTACAAGTGAACAAGGCACCCCTATGCTTCTACTGGAAAAGCAAATTCAGGTCATAACTAAATTATTCCAGTCATTTCACTTTACTGTGAAGCTGGTAATAATGAAATACCTCTAATATTCATTCGTTTATCAATTATAAGCTCAGTATTAGGTTTTTTTTCTCATCACTTTCACCATAACAGCTATAAGGTGTGAAGTGTAAAGTTGTGAACAACCTTAAGGTGTAAAGTAAATGCCGGCTCGTAAAATGCGCGTTGAGCTGTTCGATAGTGATGGTAATCGATATACTATTGCTTTTGAGGGTCAAGTGACCCGTGACAAAGCTTTGCGTCTTACTGGATCTGGTAGAGTTGCTTGGCGGTGCACCTGGAGAAGGCCCTAATATAAGTGCAGGAAATGCTTTGCCGAATAAGGTTTTGTCTCGTTTTGAGAAAGTTCAGTTGGTTATCCAGAAGAATTTTCCTTTAATTTGGTTCTCATCTAAAGATATCCAATCGATCTATGAGCAAGAACTCAAAGAACCAGTTGGCCTCAGTACAGTTTCAACCTATCTTTCTAGGATGGCTGCCAAAGGTATGCTACTTAGAACTGGTGGACCAAACAACCTAAAGTATAAGACAGCGCCAAATCTTCCTCAAGCAACCATAAAACAACGCATAAGATAATATTCTCCGAAACCAATTAACAAATAAATAAGCCATACTTTACGATTAATTGCTTTCAATTTTCTGCATGAGGGTCTCCATTTCTTTTTTAATGCTGTACATGAAGGGAATTTTACCTGCTTCCCTCTCCAAGTAACCTTCTTCGTAGAGCCTCTTCATCAATCTAGCCGTGTGCTCTCTGCTAAGACTCACTCTTTCCTTTATTTCAGGAGCTGTTTTTGGCCCCTCTTTCGACAACATTTCTAGAACTGTAATTTCGGTGTCTGTTAATGCAGCTAGGGCTTTGTCGCGTTTCATTGGGATAGGTGGCAGGAGAAGTTCAGTTTTTAGCTTCTTCTGATGGCGTAACAGGCAGTTTTTGGATTTGCTCTTCGACCCCTATAATTCTGTTTCTTAAAGTTTCTTGGACGGCTTCAATGTCTTTTAATTTGGATTCTAAGCCTGACAAACCTAGATAGGATTGTTGTTTTGTTTTGAGTGTTTTCTGTGAGGGCTTGTGAGATTGACTGTGACATTAGCTTGATATGATTTGTTGAGGGCACCAAGTTTCTCTTCGAAGGGCGCGATTTTTTTCTCGAGGCTCTCCATTTTTCGAAAACTTGCATCTGCTTGTGGCGAGCTTCCTTCAACTTTAAATGTCATCGACTCAAATCTGTCAGATTCACGCTTAAGTTCACGGTCGAAGCTTAATACGATATCTTCTACAAAGTCTCTGGCTTTTTCATATTCTTTGTGCGCTTTGCGTAATTTGTCTGTAATACTCAATTGCAGTTGATACTGTATCAGCGAGTAAGATGCCTAAGATTACCGTTGTCAGGTCGACCGTGATTTTCTCCTCCTGTGATTTAGCAGTGACTCAACCGTGATTTCAACAGTTGCATCACACATCACAGTATTTTCCATGGGCTATTTAAGGTTTACGGTGATTTCTTTACATGTTTATCTATGACATCACATATCACACCTCGCTAAGCCGGTCTTTTGCTAATGCTTTATACCTGGAATGAATAACCTTAAATTTGAGCTTATTTTACTTATTAAGCCTTGAATATTAGAGATAATCATACGATGCTAATATACTATCCTGAAAACTTAGACTAAAACTGATAGTTAAATTCTGTGATTTGTGACGTCACAGAAGCTCTTCTGATGGGCTAGAAAGCCGTTTTAGGCTTGTTTCGAGCTCTTTTCGGATGATTTCTATGACTTTTAGATGGTCTTTTAGTTCCTCTTCCTTGCCCGGCATGTCCTGGTGTGCCTCCACATATTCGTGCAATTTATTGGCTATTTCGAGGTACGGGTCAAGAGTTGTGCTCTCAAACACACCCAAATACCCTAAAAGCAAGACTGTGTATATGGATTTTATGACGTTTTCTTTGGACTGTTTTAATGTCCTATTAAAGGAACCGCGGCTTATTTTAGCCTTAGTTAGCCTTAAGGCGGCTTTTTCATCGTACTTTAGCTGTTTTCCAGATATATTTTCGGCTAAAACGTCTATTAAGTATGTTTCAAGTTGAGTTTTTGTTAATTGGCTGTTTTTTGCCAATATTTCGACTATAGGGTCATTTAATGCCCCATTTAACCATGCTTGTACGCCATCTTTTAACTTCAATCTTAGGTCTTCTCTCCATATTGTAAATGGATACGATTTTGTATACTGTCTCTAACTTTTTAACCTTTGTCCGAGCGCTCAAAGCCATGTATTCGTATAATTAAACGTTAAAATATAGCCCAGATCGGTAAATTAAAGCTAAGAACGAGTCGCTTTCGACTATTATGCGGTTAATTATGGCATATTAACATATTAAAGGCTAAAATCTTCGGTATATTCAGATGCACGTTTTAGATTGAACTTTACATAAAAAATGCACTTTTACAAACACCGTTAACCCGTTTAGGCTTAATTTAACGGACTATATGTCGAACAAAACACAGTTTTTCAGTCTACTCCCTAATGAATTAAACTCGTTCTTTGCATTGATCTCACATGTGATTTCGATAAAAAAACGTCGTGACATCACTCAAATCACGGTGATTTATTCATACAAATGCTTGATGTCACAAGTCTGTGATTCACGTGTGATTCCAAACTCCAAGACCCAACAATTAATGTGACATCCTAAAACTGCTCTGAATACTCCTTGAGTTTATCAAAGAGTTCAGGGCGCAAGTCACGAAGTGTTGGAATAAAAGTTTCAGCCGCCTTAAATCGCTGAAGTCAACTTCGCAGATAACAAAATCCTCTTCATCGTACTTTGCCTTAGCCACGACATCGCCCGTTGGGCACACAAGCCGGCTTCCACCCCAAAATTGCAAGCCATCTTCAACACCCGCAAGATTAACGTACGCAAGAAAAGCTGTATTTTCAAGTGCTCGGGCGGAAGTCAAGATTTCAAAGTACCCTCTACGCACTGCTGGGGACGCAGAAATACAAACCATGAGTTGCGCACCCTTCAGTCGCATCAGCCTATAAACTTCTGGAAAGAAAATGTCGTAGCAAATAGATAGTCCAATGTTTCCAATGTCAGTTTGGAAAGCTGCCACCTCGTATCCTGGTCGGAAGTACCTTTTCTCCTCAAAAACGCTATGGGTTGGCAGGTACATTTTGCGGTATTTACCAATTAAACCTCGGGGACCAACAAGAACGGCGGTGTTAAAAACTGTTGCTTGGGTTTTCTCGCTTAACTCAGGCATCCCAAAGATAATGTGCATCCCTGTCTGTTTTGCCAATGTCTCAACTTTCTCTGTTGACGGTCCAGGTATTGTTTCCGCTAACTCGTAGACTTGATCCAAAACCACATAACCCGTCAATGACATCTCGGGAAAAATAATAAGATCTGCCCCTTGCTCCTTCGCTTTTAAAGTTAACTTTTCAATTTTGCGTAAATTCTCGCTTTTACTTTCTCTTTTGCTGCTTATTTGAGCAAGTGCAATCTTGATCTTATCTTTCATCCAGTTCCACTTTTAATAGGTGTGTCTTGGAAGCCTAAAATCATTTCCTACAGTTCGATACCCAATTTTAGGAGCTATGGGCATTCTTCTCTTGTGTTCGTTTGCAAGCCATCTGCTTTTTACCTTGTCAACAAGAGTCTGCTCAATGCCAATTGATCAGCAATTTCTTCGGGTGCCATGAACCGTTCGAGTCCATAAAGAATAAGGTCCAACGTTTCATACTTAATACCAAGCTCAGACTCCGCCATTTGATTTGGCCAAAGCGCAGGTGTTGAGGGCTTCAATGCAAGTTCTTTTGGTATTCCTAAGTGAAGCGCAAGTTTGCGTACTTGAGTCTTGTACAAATCCATTATTGGCGCTATGTCTGCTGCGACGTCTCCCCACTTGGTGAAGTAACCCATCATTGTTTCTGACTTATCGGAGCTGCCGCAAACTATTCTGTTTTGTTTGTTAGCATAATAGTAAAGGTAGAATCATCCTTGTTCTTGCTTTAACATTTCCCTTGCAGAGCTTGTCGGATTGATCAAACACCGGAATGTCCATAAAGACTTCTAAGGGCATCTGACATGTCACAGATCTGTGTTTCTAAATGAAATTGTTCCGCTACAACTTTGGCGTCTTCAATGTCTTTTTGGTTAAAATTTTCATTTTCGGGAAGCATAAGTCCTAAAACGTTCTCGCCGCCAATGGCAAGGCTTGAAAGCGCAGCAATTGTTCCACTGTCGATTCCTCCTGAGAGCCCAAGCACAATTCCTTTTGCGCCAGCTATTCTCCACGTATTCTTTTATGAAACGGCAGATTCTTTTTTGAGTTTCAGAAAAATCCATCATCTAACAAAGAAGGCGTTAACTTCACTTACTATAGCAGCCTCAATATTCATGGTTACTAGGCAACTATTTAAGGACAAGCATAAATATTAATGAACCATTACCAGACGATGTAGAAGGTTATTGTATGGGGCGAAGAAGGAAAAAAGTTGTTCATATTCCAAAGAAACGTTTACCAAAGTTCTTCTCTTGCCCTATATGTGGAAAAGAAACAGTTCGAGTAGAAATTATCACGCGAAGACGGCGGACATTCCATTGCCCAGTGCAGCAGTTGTGGTCTTAAAGAAGAATTTCCAATTAAATCCGCTCAAGGCGAAGTCGACGTTTACTGCATGTTAACCGACCGAGTTTATGGCACACAAAAAAGAACGCCTGTAGCAAGCGTTAAAAAAGAGTAGTTGAAGGATACTGCTATGCTAGGGCCTATTGAAAGGTACTTGCTCGAAAAAATAAAAACCGACGGCTCAATCCACATAACTCTTATAGACCCGAAAAAGTCACGGCTGACAGATGCCTCACGTATTGCGGAAAGCTCAAAAAATAGCGGAACAGCCGCCATCATGATAGGGGGCTCAACCTTTGTTTCTGAAAATCATCTAAACGATGTGATAAAAGCAATCAAATCGAAAGTGGACCTTCCAACGATTCTTTTCCCAAATAATGTCACAGGAATCAGTTGCCACGCAGACGCAATATGGTTCATGTCTCTGCTAAACTCTGTCGACCCCTACTTCCTCATAGGCGCTCAAATTTTGGGTGCTCCTCTTGTTAAAAAATATGGCTTAGAACCTATCTCTATGGGTTACGTAATCGTCGGCGACGGCGGAACAGCAGGCATAGTTGGAAAAGCAATAACTCTACCATACAACAAGCCAGAACTTGCAGCCGCCCATGCACTCGCAGGACAATATCTCGGCATGCGCTTCATATATCTTGAAGGAGGATCAGGAGCAGCAAACCCTGTGCCTCCCGAAATGATTCGTGCAGTCAAACATCTGATTGATATTCCTCTTATTGTTGGAGGCGGAATACGGAGTAAGGAGCAGGCATTAACAGCAGCAGAAGCAGGCGCAGACGTAATCGTTACGGGAAATGTAACTGAATCAAGCGACGCAACACAACGGGTTTCAGAAATTATCAAAGCCATAAAAAGTATCAGAGCTTGAGTTTGATTACCTTTTCTTGCACCTTTTAGAAAACCAAAATAACCCATCCTCTCATATCTTGCGGTGAGCTATCGACTTGAAAATCAGTAAGGGTTACCAAAATTATGTTCAAACAATGGAAAACGAACTTAAACGGCTGTATGCCATCAGCGACAGCGCCCGATCCCAAGGTTTAGATCCTGCCCTAAAAACGGAATGCATCATCGCCCAGGATATTGCTGACCTAGTAGAAGGCTTGGTTGGACCTAAAAGAGTTGCCCTTAGCATAAGGGAATGGAGCACTAAGATGCCAAGGGAAGAAATAGCGTTTAAAGTCGCTGAAGAAATCACCCAAGGCAAATTCGGTGTTATGGAACCAGAAAGAGCGGCTGAGCAAGCTATTCGTACTGCTCTTGCAATTTTCACTGAAGGCTTAACCGCAGCCCCGATTCAAGGAATCGCAAAAGTGAAAATAAAAACAAACGCCGATAGAACTCGGTATTTAGCGATTTATTTTGCTGGACCTATCCGTTCAGCGGGTGGGACAGACCAAGCCTTAACCCTAGTTGTGGGCGACTATGTAAGGCGGCAACTAAACCTGGAAAAGTATAACCCCACTGAAGAAGAAATCTCACGTTTCATTGAAGAACTCAGACTCTACGAACGCTCAGTGGGGCGATTTCAGTATCACATACCAGATGAAGAACTAAGAAAGGCACTTAGTCTAATTCCTGTAGAATGCACCGGAACTGAATCAGACCCAGTAGAAGTATCGTCTTATCGAAACTTAGAAAGAATAGAAACAAACCGTGTCAGGGGGAGCGCTCCGTGTTGTCAATGATGGAATTGTAGGGAGAGCACAGAAAGTCTATGCTATAATTGC
>CAWJGR010000001.1:0-15244 GCA_963842545.1 Candidatus Bathyarchaeota archaeon | reverse complement strand
TAGACCTTACCCGCAGTTAATCATTAAGTGTGGAAAATTATTAAAAAGTTTGTGGTAGCTTACTCAATACACACAACATTCTTTGACCGCGCAAGGGATCTTTTGTTTTTTAGGTAGTTATTTTTTTTGGCTTAGCGGCAGTTCTGACCTGGTTTTTTACTATAATCTGGTTTGATAGTTGCAGAGATGTCAAAGTGTATTCGCTCTAAGTCGCCCTCTGTAAGCAGATCCTCTTGGGTGCGTACAGTGATTGTGTGGTCTGCCATGTCCATGAGGGGGCATTCGCAGATTACGCAGCGATAGATGTCTTTTAGCTCGTCTCGAAATAAATCGGTTTTTGCAGAAACCATAACGGCATCGTCTTTATCCGTGGCTAATCTGGGAATTTCAGGGCTTAGCTTCTCCCTTGAATAGATTATAAATAATTACTCGATAATAAAACCTGTCTAAGTTAAATCCTTTAATACTCGTGATATTTCTTGACTTTCAATTCCTAATGTGGCTGCGGCTTTGCTTGTGTCTTCAATAGAGAAGTTCTGCACTGTTTTCCTTACCTTTTCCTTTGGAGTTATGGCAAAAAGTTGCTCTTTAAGCTGAGACAATTTTATGTCAGAGTGCCATAGAAGGGCGTAGATGTCAGCTATGTCTTTGATTAGTTTGTGTTCTTTGTCTCTTCTTGGGGAAGAATTGATTTTCATCGCCAACATGACTTAGGGCTCTGGAATTAAGACGTTTTTTCCAAATAAGAGTTGGGTTCTGTACATTTTTTCTTGAAAAACCAACGATAAAAGGGGCTCGTCTATCGGCACAAAACCGAGCATGTTTTTTTTATTTCAAGGTGGATGCAGTCAACAATGGGGTCTATGTACAACTGGAAAATTTGATACATCGGAAGTTTGGCTGATTCTTCTAGCGTTAGCTCTTTTCCTGTGTCTATATCAAAGTCCTTGAACAGCCTGAAACTCACTGATTTAAAACCCATGTTTTCAGCTGTTTTGATTGCACTGGAAAATTCCGAGTTTTTCAACTGCTCTTTGTTCCATTCCATGTTTATGTGAAAGCCAAGATCAATGTCTCGTGAGCCAATGTAAGTTCTTCCCGTGGCTTTTTCAAAATTTTGATTAACCAGGTAGTAAACTGCCCATCCGCCAAGAAGGCAAGCTTGGCTTTTGAGTTGAGTGAAAATTGCCTGCATTTGCTCTTGCGAGGTTTTTGTTTCAGTCTGTTGATATAGCATGCTGCTTCACCTTGTTGATAAGTTTCTCTGCTGCATCGGTGCATACACCGCCTTCTTGAAGCAAGTCAAGGATTAACTGTGGAATGCTCACAACTGTTAAGTTTTGCCTTTTAAATGCTTTATAGAAGACATGTTCGTCTGCGATTAGGAGCCTTAGGTTGCCTTTGCCAACTAACCCTTCAACAGTCAATTCTTCATGCCATTTGTCTGTATCTTCTTTTTTTATGTATAAATCAGTGCGTGAAGGGAAGAGGTAGTGTTGGACAAGGTTTTCTGCCTGATAAGTTGTGAGGGCGTATGGAAGATTCGCTTCTTGAATTAGGCTTATGGGATTTTTATGCATGTAATCTTTCTTTTCTGGCTTGGTTTTTATTGGTAACCAATAGTTGATGAGCTCTGCGTAATTTGTGACTTGGGTGCCTTTCACCAGTTTTAGGGCTTGCAGTTTGTTGAGGAATTCATGTGTCCACGGGAAAGAGGCTTTGGCTGTTTTGGCAAGTTTGTATTTTGTGAGCGTACCATTTGGCTCAACCAGTAGAGTTCTGATTATGCGTTCACGAAGTATGCCTCTGGTTTTCATTCTTTTCGCCCTGATGTAACGGTAAATATTTTTCTCATGGATATTTACCGATATATCGGTAATTAACGGTGTTTAAATACCTTACCGATATGCGAAGGTGCGCTTCCTCTTGGTTAACCATATTTAGCGAAACAGCTTTTTCTAACTCAGATAAATCAAAAATAATTCGGTTAACTAAAATGTTAAGTTTCTCTGGATTACGCTTTTTGAATTCTTCAAAACGGTAATGCTCCTGCATAAAAGCTCTCCAACCCTCCTTATTTAATGAGCTACAATTGCAAACAAAGAAGACAACTTACACTTAACACGATCAGCGTCAACCATCAAAAGCCTCCAAAAAAAGAAAAGAGGATACGGAAAAAACGGTGTAAAAGTTGATGGGGAGTGGCGCCGCCGAAAGGACTCGAACCTTTGACCTACTGATTAACAGTCAGTTGCACTACCGGGCTGTGCAACGGCGGCAAACCCTTATTCTATCCTCTTTCAGTTTCACAAGACTATTTAAGCGAAGCGGTTTCCATCAAGACATGTAATCAGTAATAGCCATCATGTTTTAGCTCCTATCTTTGAATTAATTTGACAGAAAAATAAATTACTCTTAGAAAAAATTTGTGGAATTTTGTTCTAAAATTATTACAACTCGAAATTACCTATCAGGTTACTCCATTTATTTCATTAAAAGGGCTTTACCCTTTTCAAAAACATATGCGAATTCTGAGTATATTCTGAGGTAATATGCCCAATATCCTTTCCATTTACCATATTTCTCAGCCTATCTTGCATACCTCTTCATTTTTCATTGGTACATCTTTTCCCGCATAAATTCTGGCAACATCTAAAGCAAGCTGCGGTTCTATATTTGACAGCTCCTCCATTCGTCCAAGGCCCCGTATCAACACAAAGTTAGCTGACCAATCTCCAATACCTTTGATATCCGTTAACCAATCATGAACCTCATCGTAGGGCGCTGTTCTGAGCCATTGCTCATCAACTTTAGAGAAGGCTTCAGCTACAGCTGATAGGTACTCTGCTTTTCTTTTATTTGGCACCAACTCAGGCAACTGGGCAGATGCAGCCACCAGATTAGACGGCTCAGGAAATGAACGATATTCTACTCCTTTGATTTGGATTTGACCGCCGACTTTTTTGACAATTGTCTCTTTCATTCTATGAGCGACAGTCAGGGGTATTCTTTGGGCTAGAATCGCCCAACATGCAATTTCGAAGGGCGTCAAGAACTTTACTTGTTTGTGACCGTAAAACTGTTTGATTGCGGGTTGTATGCATTTGTCTTGTTTGCGCTATTTCATAAAACTCTTTTAGGTTGTCTTGGAGGCTTAGAAAGAAGCTAATTCGGTCAGCAATTGACGTTTTATCTTGGTTGGTAATCTTTGATTCTGAGTAAGCTGTGAATTTTAACTTGGGATTTTCTATGGTTCCTTGGTCGGATACTTCAAACGCAATGGTTTTTCCATTTGTTTGGACAGCTTTAGTGATAGTGCCATTTTTTACTTCTTGCTCATTTTTCATTGGACTAAAATCAGAAAGGAACTCCAAAGATTTGGAGAAATCAAAAGGAGCAACAGGTTTTAACGTATCCTCAAAAACATTAAGGCTCAAAAAACGCACCTAATTTAGTGTATTTGAAACTGATATTTTAAAGAATCGCATCACAAATTTGCAAACTGTTTAGGCATTTTTAGCCGATTTTCCTTTTGCAGTCTTGCCTTGAAAAATACTTGCTTAGTTAACGGCACTAAAACATCCCTTCAAAGTGGACGCAGAAAGACGCCGAAAGACGCAACAAGACAAATAGCAACTTATTAAGACTTTTTGCAACTCAATCAGCAAGGATTCCAAGCCCTGAATGGCTAAAGCAACCCAAATCAAGCTGATCAAAAATTCCATTTTGACTCTTCTTCTTCTATTGAAGACAAAAAAACATCTCCCAACTCCATCAACATCCACTGCCAAACAGACTTATCGCAATTTACCTAAGCGAAACGAAATACCAAAGTTCAAAATTAGAAGATTTAGACACAAATTACTTAAGCTAAATATCAAATACTAGCAAACGTTCAATTGTGCCGTTTGAAAAGGGAATAATGTGGACCATGAGTATAAAATAGAGCATGATGCACGCTGTTTAGGTAATCCGCAGCATGAACTTAAGAGTGGAACCAAGTTAAAGTTTGATTCTTTTGGTTATTCCCATTGTCCCATCTGTAATGCTCAAGTAAAATATACTTGGTAAGTCGCATACTTTGTCTTAGGGCATTAGTCCTCAACACTTTTTTGGTAATAATATTTTTTTGAGACCAAAATTATTTATGCAAAGACAACTCAAATTTTAACCGATAACTGTGAGTAAATCAAAAGCTTCGGATTATTTTACTGCAGGAGCTATTCTTTTAGTTTTAGCAGGGATAATCTGGTTGCTTGAAGACTTTGTTCTCAATAAAACAGTAGACAACGCTATAATGCTTATAGTTCCAAGTATTTTTATTCTGCTAAGTGCAGCCCATTTCGTTATCGGCGGCAATAAATGGCGTTCTTCTCGTTAATCTTTAGTCAAAAGTTTAAGATTAGAGAAAAAACATGAGATTTCAAAAGGGAATAGGGTGGGTTAGTTATTGCCCAAAAAATTTTTAGGATGAAGTGTGCATTTATTATGTATGGAATCCTTAAACAATTTATCAGTGTATATGAAAGCTGGTATTTTGTTAATGCTGTTAGGTTTGCTTGTTTTAGGGATAGAGGATGTTTTCTTAGATGAAAGCGCATTATTAACAACACTGTATCTTCTTCCGATTGGATGTTTCTTCTCCAGTTTTATTGCCTTTTTATTTTCGGCAACAAGTAAATCCGAGAAGTAATTACCCGATTAATATCAACCGTTTCTAAGTATTCGCTTAAGTTCCCTTGGG
Source organism: Candidatus Bathyarchaeota archaeon (assembly GCA_963842545.1). Classification (GTDB taxonomy): domain Archaea; phylum Thermoproteota; class Bathyarchaeia; order Bathyarchaeales; family Bathycorpusculaceae; genus Bathycorpusculum. The sequence goes on along the minus strand of CAWJGR010000001.1, from coordinate 10,500 downwards.
TTGTGAAGCTGCAATTTATTGGCTACTTGGTAGATCAAATTGCCAATTGCTATGGCGAATGCTGGAAGGGCAGGCAGGATATACCAGTAAAGTTTGGTTTGGGCAAAAGTGAATACTCCCAAAACCACCACCATCCAAATGAAAATTAAGGTATCTGCCTTGTGACGTCTAATAACCGAGTTGAAAACGCATAAACCAACTGCAAACGGAAGCAATAGGACCCAAACAAAATTTTCACTTGTTGCCAAATAGTTAAAATAGAATAGAAAGCCTCCAGCATGCCCTTCAAGAGGAGTAACTGTTCGCAGAAAAGAAGAATACAAAAAATAACAGTTCCAGAAATCACGATACGTAAAATTCATGTACACCACATAGGGGGCAAACACAATTAGTGCGATACCCAAAAAAAGCGCGAACCGCTTTGTAAACAAAAATCTGAAAGTTTTTTTCGCAAATGCCAAATAGATTACCATTATTAATGGAATCAGAAGAGCTTCAATCTGCTTAGTCATTAAAGCCAACCCAAAAAATAACCCACCCAAAATTGCATACCGACTAATATTTTTTGCTTCCTCACTCAAAAGCACAAAATAAACACTACCCAAAATAAAAAAGACAAGCGGACCATCAGTCATAGCATGAGTTGCAAACGCAAAAAACGTTGTAAAAGTGCCTAAAACTATTGTTGACAAAAACCCAACCTGCCGGATTATAGAGCTTTTTTCCCAAATAGAACATGAAAATTAGAGATAAAGCGCCGAATATGGGGCTCCAAAACCTTGTGGCAAAATTGTTAACGCCGAACGCTTGGTAAGAAAGAGACATCAGCCACATGAGCATTGGGGGTTTCCCAGCCCATATTGCGGGTTCTCCAAGGGACCAGGGTAACATGTAATTTCCACTCTTAACCATGTGGAACGCCATCTGAGAATACGTTTTCTCGTCTGCAGCCCAAAGCGGTCCACTGCCCAAACTAACAAAAAAAGACAAGGCAAAAACAATAATTATCAATGCTAAAAGTGCAGTGGTGTGCGTTGTAAACCATGATTGTTTTTTGCTGGAGCCGGTTGGGAGATTTTGTATTTTCTTGCTTCGCCAACTTGAATAAACAAAACGCGCAACTCCAAAAGCAACCAGAACTCCTACGGCAAAAGCTATGTCGTCAAAGAGAAATGTACCCCATGCCGTTTGGGTTGTTGGCAGCGGGGTTAAGGTTTCAGCAGTTGAATTGTATAAAGTAAAGGCGTAAACGTGGTAGTCGCTTGAGCCAACATAAAGATTGTTTTTCACAATGGTGGGGGATGAATCTACATTGTTCCGAGTGGCATATGCCCATCTTATCTCTCCCGTGAATGCATCAAGGCAATAAAGGTGGCAATCTTGAGAGCCAACGTATACGTTACCGTCTGCAACTGTGGGTGAAGACCAAACCCAGTAGCCAGTTGGGGTTTGCCAAATTTTTTCTCCCGTTGAAGCATTAAAACAGTAGATGCTGTTATCGTTTGAGCCAATGTAAATGCATCCGTAAGCGGCAGCTGCAGAAGACGCGACTGTATCTTGCGTTTGAGCCTTCCAAATCTCATCTCCCGTGGAGGCATTTAAACAAACGAAGTAGCCGTCGTAAGAGCCAATATAGATGCATCCATTGTACAAACAGGGTGTGTTGAGGTTACTTCCTGTGTGATGATGCCATATTTCTTTGCCTGAGGATGCGTTTAGTGCGTAAACAAAAAAATCGTCACAGGCAACATACACAACACCATCTGAAACAGCAGGCGAAGAATCTACAGGGGAACTTGTGGGGAAAATCCATATTGGTTTTCCGTTGGATGCATTAAAACAAAAAACGTCCTGTTTTCCAGAACCAATGTAGACTCGGTCATCTACTACTGCGGGACTCGACAATATTGCCCCTCCAGCTTTAGATATCCAAACAGGCATACCAGTGGAGATGTTCACACAGTAAACCCAGCCATCATAACAACCCACAAAAACACAGCCATTAGAAATAGTAGGCGATGAGTTTACTTCATTTCCCACTGAAAAATTCCAAACCAACGCGCCATCTGATGCATTTAAACAGTAAATTTTGCAGTCTTTGCAGCCCACCAAAACCAAGCCGTCGGAAACTGCGGGAGAAGACCAAACCGCTGCATTAGTACTGTAATTCCACAGTTGCCTAACAGAATTAGTTGAGTCGCCATTATTGTGACTCCGCTTCTGGTTATGTCATGACGAAAAGTCGTCCATTCATCTGAGTTAGCGGCTATGGCTGCTGAAAATGTGCCTGAAAAAATCAGAATAAGAGAAATTAGGATGATTAGCAGCCATCTATGTTTTTTCATTATCATCCTTTCAAGCAATGAGCTGAATGGATTTAGTATATTAAACTTTTGAAGCTAAGACATTCAAAAGCAGAAATGAAAAGATTTGACTTGGGTTATTTCGAAATATTCTTTGCAATCTGTATTTTTTTTATTTTTCCTGTCTAGAATGGCATTGTCAAGGCACAGCAGGAACGGAAGATTCGAGAAAACGGGAAAAATATTGGCTAAGCATTAAGTAAAACTGTATTTATTGGGGATTTTACTATGTTGTTAATGGTGAAAAGTTTGCCGAAATGTCCGAATTGCGCAACGCACACTCAGGGACCTGATAAGGAATGGAACTTTGGGCGATTTCGAGTCAAGATGTATAAATGCAAAAAATGTGGAAATCAATTTAGAGAATTCTTCAAGGAAAACACATTGCAATTTGTGTTGAGCGCCCACAATGGTGGTTTAGGAAAAATCAGGGCTACAAAAGAAACAATTGACAGGCAAAAAACCTACAAATAAACTTCCTCGAAGATATTACGAGTTAAGATCAAATTTGCTCTCAAAATATTAAAAAATGGTGAGTGAGAGAAATCTCACTTAAGCAATTATTTCACTATGACTTTGTGCTTTGTAGGTGGAGGTACGACCGTTTTCTTTGGGACGCAGACTTCAAGTAATCCATCTTTAAATGTGGATTCAGCTTTCTCAGGCACTACTTCTTCAGGGAACGAGAGCTGTTTATAAACATGCGAGTAAACGCGTTCTCTGACAACAAAGTTCTTCCCTTTATCTTCCTTCTCAACGTCTGTTTCGGCAGAGATTTCGATACCATCACTGGTCAAGGCAACGTCGATCTTGTCTTTTGCTACACCAGGCAATTCAGCATGCACAACAAACCTGTTTCCTTCATCAACCAAATCAACTGTAGCCTCACGAACCGGAGCAACAGGTTCAAGACTTACCCAATCCCATGGAAAAGCTACACTTTCGATAAAATTTCTTCTAAAATCATCAACCAAATTGTCAAAAGTCGTTAAAACATGAACTGCAGGAATGTGCTTGGCAGGAACACGTTTGGCTGGAAGGTGCTTTGGCAGGAATAATTTTTACAGGTTTTACTGAGGCGTCAGTTTTTGCTTTCGCCTGTATCGGTGCCTTTTTTTCTTCCTTACTCATTTTTTCACCTCGATTAATTTTGTTACCAGAACCATAACTATATGTTGTTTTGTCAATTGTAGAGTTACTGCAATTTTTTAATGGGATTTGCAGAAAAGGTAATTATCCTCTATTGGGCGCTATTTTGAATTGTCGTCTTTGTTTTTTTCCGCGGGATTGTCGGGGCCCAGTCTCTGTTTCATTGAGCTTTGCAGTTACTTTTTTGTTCTTCTCACTAGTGTATCGTCCTTGTTGTTTTTTTAAATGATCTATCTGTGGCGGTGTTCCTTGTTCATGAGATTTCATCGCTCTCTTTTTCACTCATACTGTTTTCACCTCTAAAGAACGTTTTTAGGAATTTCGTTATTGATAATGACTATCAAGGTTTTAGTTCTCTGTCTTCACTGTAATCTCGATCCTCGTGGGCTTCCTCTTCAGCTTCATCTTCCTTTTCTTCTTCAGCCTCGCTTGCTTCTTCGCCCTCAGCCTTGCCTTGTCTTCAGCTTGACCTTTCAGCGGATAAGCCTTGTCTAACCAAACCTCGAACTGCACCTTATAATTCAGCTCTGGAAAAAGCCCAATCACACAACCCAATAATTACCTTACTAACATCAATGTCATGGTCATCAGCTAAACCCTTCAAAAACTCTTCCCACTTTGAAGGTAACGAAACAGAATAACTACCCATAAAAATGATCTCCATTAATCTGTAGTCTTAAGCAATATTTTAAGTTTCAAGGATACTGAAACCTCAAAACAGGTTTACCGCTGATCTTTTAGTAATTGCAATCGTTTAGCGACTTCTTTGGAAACTTTTTCTAAACCTTCCGCTAAATCTTCACGGTCAACTTCATCGATGGGATACCATTTCCCTTCTTTATCGATGAATACAATTTCCAATTTTCCCACTTTTCTATTCACCATAATTTCCACCTTAATTATCAAAAATCAATTTTCTGCAAACAGCTAAATTTTTCATGTAATTGCTCACGATCTAGATTATGTAATTATTTTAAACTCTGTTCCAAAAGGGATTAGACAGCTAGATTGCCCATAAACTCCTCCTTTTTAAGAGTGCTCGAGGCTAACTGGCTCCCTGCGCCCATTGCCGAGGCATTCTTGATAATTTAGTTATTGGGGTTTGAGGAGGGGCGGCTTCATTGTTATTGATTTTTTCGATCCATGTTTTTACTGCATCTTGGACTGCTCGGGATAAGTCGCCTTTTTTGCCTCCGAATTTTTCTACGGTTTTTAATCTAAGTTGTTTTTCGAGTTCGTCTGAGATGTCAACGTTTATGCGGCCCAATGTTTTGTCACTTTTATGTTTGGTTACTTCTTTAATTAATACATATACACATTAACACTTATAAGCATATGTATTTAAGTGTTTAAATGTTTAGGCGTTTAGGTGCATAAGTGTCAAATAGCATATTTTTGCGGAATAATATGATCACAAATTAGTGCACAGATTCGAAAAAGCTATGAACTTGCACTACAAATTAGATATAGAGGAATTATTTTTTGATAACAAAAATTCTTGTGGGAGTAGACGGTTCTAAAAACTCGGAAAAGGCTTTGGATTCTGCTCTTGAAATCGCTGATGCGTTTTCCGCATCAATTCTAATCCTCAACGTCTTTCAGCCTCCTCCAGAATTAGGATACCAGGCAAACTTCGTTTCGCAGTTTTCGGCGTCCGGGTATCCTCAGGATACAATCGGTGACCAGACGAACATATCTGACTTTATCAAAGACCTTCGAAAAGTGCATGAATCAGTCTTATCCAAAGCCGCTGAAAGAGCAATTAAACTAAAACCCATGCTTAAAATCACCACTGAACTCAAAGAAGGGAACACGCCGTCCCAGATTATTGAAACTGCTACAAATGGCGGGTTCGATTTAATAGTCGTAGGTCATATGGGGGAAAGCGAAATCAAAGAATTCCTTCTTGGTAGCACAAGCGAAAGAGTCGCTCACCAAGCAAGATGCGCAGTGCTGATTGTCAAATGATTTGAGCATTAAATGTGCTTGATTTATGAATATTTGATAAGGCTTGCTCCCAAGCACTTTCCTATAGCTGCAATTTTCATTAGAGTTTCTCATTTGTTATTAGTTGCGCATAAGGAAAAGTGGTTTAAAGGCTTCTTCTTTCATGATTTTCTTGATTGCGTTTGCTTCATCAAGGTTCTCGCTAACCGTGGCACAAACATGAATCTCTAAGTTTTTCAAAATAAGATGAATGTCACCATTTGTACATTTGACACAAAAATTTTTTAGCTGTTTCAAAATCTTTCATTCCATAACGACTACAATGGAATTACGAAGACTTAAACCCATTTATGCAGATAAAGCGCATTTTTCACCTATTTTTTAAAAAAAGGATCTTTTCAACCGTTATTTTATAAAATACCCTTTAAAATCTTGTCTTTTCAATAAAAAAGTTACCTGCATTGTTACCGTTTTATTCTTCCTGAGCCCTCGCATTTGGAGCATCTTTTTCTATTATCCCCAGTACCTATTGTGCCTTGACCATGGCATTCAGGGCACGTTATTAACCAATCTTCATCACGTTCATAACTTCGAGATACAAAACTTCCCTCCACCAAATGCTCTCTACGTTTGTACTTGCCAATTTCTATTTTGTCTTTTCAAGTATTTAGATTTTAACCAGCTTTAATGGCGCCAAAATTCTACCTTTGATTTTACAATGAAAGTGCCTTGTGAGAGCCCTTGAATAAATTAAAATTTGGTCCACCAATTTCTAAATTCTTCAACCTTATATCGTAGTCAAGATGAGAAGATTAGATTTTAGTCCACGAAATAAACGAATGTCCACTTTGTGGTGAATTTCGCAAAGGGCTCGAAAGTATAAATGTCTGCAACGATGCGGTAAATGAATGGTATTTACTTGAAGATGCAGTATTGAATTCCATTTACTGATAGAACTGCGGATAACATAAACTTTAAATCAAAGTTTTCCCGAAATCTTAATCGCAATTTCCTTTTCTTATGTAAAAAAAGAAGTCGAGAGTTTGTGATCTGTTGTTGTTTGTTTACGTAAGTTTGTTGCCGCATTCGCCGCAGAAGCTGGTTCCCGCGGGGTTTTTAGCTCCACACCTAGGGCAGACTATTAATCCTAATGGTGCTCCGCAGTTATTGCAGAATTTTCCTGAACCGGCTGGTTTTCCACATACTGGGCACATTGTTTGTCTTTGTGTTATTTCACCAGTGTAGACTTGGGTAGTTTGGGCTTTTTGTTTTATGTCTGCAACCATTTTTTCAGCTCTTGCTGCGGCTACTTCAGTGCTTTCCCTTGGGGCATCGTCAGTACATAGTCCCTCTTGTTCATTCCAGTCATTTTCGCAGACATATTTGTGGCATCTGGGGCATCTGTGAAAGTGTCCTTTAGCTTCGTTTTGGGCGAGTTCGAATGCTTGCTCATGTTCTTTATGCCATTCTGGTGTCATGCCTTGGAATCGTTCGCTCATGGCATCTGCGCCACGTTGAAGCGTGTATCCTCCACGCCCAGCTAGTTCTGATCCGATGGAGGCGACTTGACCGAGTCCTCTCCATAATCCTTTTTTCTTGTAGGTTTTACTTTGTATGAAGTTTGTTTTGTAACCATCATTGCATATGTCGCACATGAAGGTGAATTGGAACCCAGCGTCGGTGCTGTTGTCTTCATAGTTTCGGGTAAAAGGTTGAAGTGGCATTTTTTTCATCTCTTAATTATGTTTAGGGGCTTGCCGCATTTTATGCATTTCTCTCCTAAAGGTGCCTGCTCCGTTTTGCATTTTGGACAGACAACTGTAAGTCTTTGGTTGCAGTTTTGGCAGTAGTCTCCAAAGAAGGTGGGTTTTCCACAATTTGGGCAGTTTATTTGAAGTGATAAGCCGCAGTTGCTGCATTTGATTTGTCCGGTTTCAATTGGGTTTCGGCATTTCGGGCATCGTTGAGGTCCAACTGGGTTTACTTTTCCACAGAAAGGACATACATTGTCGTCTGCGGATACGAGTTTTCCGCAGTACTTGCATGGGTGTTTGTATCCTGGCATATCATTCTTCTCCTTTCTTCCATTTTTCTGTATTATCCAAACTTTTAGTGTTGAAAGCTAATAAACTAGCTACATCGGTCTTCCACTGTTCAGGTGATGAATGTATCACTCTTCCAATGAATAGACTTCTTAGCATCCTTAGCGAAGGTATTCTTGCAATGGCAAATCTGTATTGAACATATTTTGTGCTTTCCAATTGGTCTTCTGAGAGGAATATTGGTTCTCTTCGGAAGTTTACGTCGATCATTGCGCGGTTGATGTTTTTGATAAAATCCTCTAATTCTCTCGCTAAGTCTTCGTCTTTAGTTTTTGCGTATTCTTTTCTTTCCATTATTCTGAAAAAGTAGGTTGCTCCTGTTGTCGCTGGTTTTTGTTCTTCAGTTTGGTTTTGGCTAATTTCTTCGTCTGCTTCGGAGACTGGAATCTCTGAGCTCCCTTGTTGTTTTTCGTTATTTTCGGTGTTGAATGCTTCTATAGCAATTGTGTTGCTCAATCTGTTTGCCCCTGGGCTAAGTAGGGGGAACATCATCCAAATGTAAGTGCCAGTTAGATCACCCATTAATCCACGTTTTACTCCTACACAAACTTGATCTTTTGCAGCCAACGAGTTTAAAAATCCATATTCTTTGGTTATGCCTGCTTCATCAATTTTTTTCTCCAAGCGTCGCCAAAATTCCTGCGATTGTAATTCGATTTCTTTTCTTTTTGCTGCTCGCCCATCTTTCATCAGTGATGCTAGTTTGTTTATTGTGAGGGGCGTGGCTTCAGGAATTAATTCTTTAATGTTTTCCTGTGTTCTGAGGTTCATTTTGTTTAAAGCATCTGAGAGGGCTTTTGCGAGTGGATCAAAGTTTTGTCCAAGCTGGGTAAATTCAATTTTTTCTTGGGATTCGTTTGTTATTCTTAGTGTGTAATCTTGTTTGTTTACGTTGGTTATGTAGCAGTATGGAAGGCGGATGGGATCGCTTTTTTGCGGCAGAACTACTAATGCTGTGTCATAGAGGCGGATTTCACAGTTTCCAGTTTGATTTGTTTGTCCGTTTGGATCAAGCTGTCTATATTTTCCTTCAAAGCCGCCTTTGAGAAGTGATTCATCAATGAGTAAATATTTGAGCATGAGTTCATTTCGGAGCTTGTAGAGTTGGAAGAGGAAGTCTTCATATTGGTATCCTAAGCCCCAAAGGTTTAGTTTTTCTTTAGAAGTTAAGAAAAGATCAATTTTATAGTCGTAATCTGATATTCCAACGATATCTGTGTATGTGAATAACATGGGGTCCCCGAACATAACGGCCAAAGTCAGATATTGATCGTCAAATGTTGCTCTTGCTTCCCCTTCAGTTTTGATGTTTGACTCATTGTCGTAGAGTTTGAAGTTTACAGCAATTTCCATACACATGACCTTCCTGATTACCTAAGCGTTAGTGCCATATCTAATTTTGCAGTACGCTGGGGGTAAACCAAGCAAATGCTAAGTCTTCCCTTTTTATTTTTTTGCAGTTCTAGATAACAAAGCTAGTGGAAGAAGAAGAAGATCTGCAAAAAAGACCTTCTTCTTCTATTGAAGACAACCCAAATCCAGCAACTCCAAACTAATACAAAACAACTTCTGAATTCCTATAAATGCCCAATTTTCTTTCAAACACAAATCTAAACTTGGTCAATGCAAAATAATTTAAGGATACTATAACAATATTCAATTTGTCGTGAAAAAAATGCAAAAAGTAGCAATATCTAAAGCAATTATAGCTATCGTATTAGTTTTGGCAATCGTAGTTTCAGGTCTTGTCTCAGCAGTTGTTTCAACTCAATTGGCGATTGGACCACAGGGTCCCAAAGGCGATAAAGGAGATACAGGCGCAACCGGAACAGCAGGTGCAACAGGAGTTACAGGAGAAAAAGGAGCCACGGGCGCAACAGGAGCACAAGGAGCAGCCGGCGCTGCGTTGTGACCGCTGATTGCGGGCGGAAGGCCAAGGGGGCATCCAGAAAGATGTCGATTGCCGCGGCTTCTCCATAGTTGCGGCCAAAGAACACCGCTTTTGCCTGCTCCTCAGGAGGAAGAGCTTTATAGACTACGGCAACTTTCTCAGCCAATTTCTTCCAGCCGAACATGTCCGCAAAGTACTGCGGCAGCACGCCCAACGTCAGGCGCTCCGATGCGCTCACAGTGGCGATTAGAGTTTCAGTGCTCTCGCGTACTGAATGAAAGTCGTGACAGGAAGAACGGGAACGGTAAGCGGCACAAAAAGCAGGGAGACCGCGGCCAGCACGGAGGTGTATGTAGCGCGCACTGCCGCCCTTCGTACTTTCCATTCAATCCAGACAGCGCCACCGGCGAAAAATACGTCGGGTAGATAAAGACGCTCAGGACGGCGTCTGCGTGCATTCGCGGTTACTACTCTTCGTTCCAGTGCTCTTCGTTCCGGTGCGCAATCCTTCGCTCTGTGAAGCCCTGAGCCCTTCGCCCATTGTCATCCTGAGCGAAGCAAAGGATCACCACGGGATCGCTCAAGGGTAAACTCAGCGAAGGCCTCAGTTGGGGCTCAAGGGCAGGCTCCGCGAAGGGTCTAAGCCTGCACTGAGCGAAGCGAATGTGACGCCGCTCAGGACGGCGCAGATCGTCGGCGGCTACACGTCTGGTCCTGGCCCTGTTCCCCGGTCGCGGAGCGAGACGGCCAGCGTCCTGGCCGGCCAGCCCCGTCGACGAGCGGTGGGCGGGCAATCAATTATCCACGCTCTCGCGACGGCCGGGCAGTTATCGCGGGCCTGGTGTCCCTCGGCGGGCTTCGCGCTGGCCGAGGCCACCGGGCACGATTGGTCCGGGTTCGCCATAGTGGCTGGTGCAATCGGCATCGCCTACATCGGCGGCGTCGTCTGGTAACTGGTCGCGGCTGTGATGAGCGGTTGTCGCCGGCACTGGAATGCCTTCGCGTGATTCGGGTCTAGTCTCCAGGAGGTTGCATGTCGCTGCTGATC